>JACKAT010000074.1 GCA_020634935.1 Anaerolineales bacterium | reverse complement strand
GCCCTCGACAATATCGAGGAAGCCATCACCGTTGAGATCGCCCATAACCACACTTCGGGTGCCATTCGTACCACCGAAGGGAGAGGCGCTGAGGAAGCCCCCCGTTCCATCGTTCAGGTAGACATAGCTCTGCTGTCCCCCAGAGGCAAGGAAGTTGCCCTCGACAATATCAAGGAAGCCATCGCCGTTGAGATCGCCTACGGCTACGCTATTGGTGTTATTAACGCCGCCGAAGGTTCGCACGGTATTAAAGGTGGGGCCATCGGCACGGGCGGGGGTGAGCCATACCCAGAGAGCAGCTACTAGGGTCAGGGTTAAGGTCAGCAGTTTTATCGCTACAAGGCGAATTGCAGCGCTAGATGGAAAAAACCAACTCACCTTTCGGTTGGATTGTGGCGTACCTGTTACGTCGTTCATAGTTTACCCTCTCCGTGTTGCCGCCGAGCTAACTTCTTAAAGTACATGACTCTTGCGGCGCTATTCAGTTCTGACAGTTGTGCCGGCGCGAAACCCGCCTATCTAAGTCAAATCTCAAATCTGGCTGAAATGACAGGCCGGCAGGTTTATGTTATACTCAGTAGACTGCAAGGCATACTTCGATATGCACTCTGCGCACTCAGGATGCTGCGGCCTTCTGAGGCTGGTAAATTGTTTTGCCGTACTAAAACTAGCTCCGCCAGATGGGTTTTTGCTTTCTTTAGTTTAAGCTTGTGTAACGATCCTTTACTATGACTGAGTTAACCCAAACCCTAGCCGGGGATGAGGAGGCCGGCTTTCAACAGTTCCGGCGTCTCTTTTTTGAGGCGCTGGAGCGCCGCCGGCTGAACGAATGTCGGGCGCTGCTGGACATCCTCTGCGCCGCTGATTCGCCCCGCTTGCAGCGAGATTGCCGGTACCATGAAGCCATCCTCCATTTCGAACTCCGGCAGTATGACCAGGCCGAGCTCATTCTGCGCCGCCTCCTGGCCGATGATCTCTCGCCCATCCAACGAGCCAGAGCTTTGCTGGAGCTGGCTATTCAGCTTGATGAGCAAGGCCAGTGGACTGAGGCCGAGCAGTTCTACCTGGAGGCGCTGACCGCCTACCAGGCTCTGGGCGACCCATCTGGTCAAGCTCGTACTTACAACAACCTGGGCATCTCGATCACCTTCCAGGTAGAGCAGGGGGACAGCCCCCATGAGCGCCTCAAAGAAGCTATCGCCTGCCATCTGGCCGGCCTGGAGCTGGCCCAGGCCGCCGCCGATACCTGGGAAGTAGCTCGCAACTGGCACGGGCTGGGCATGGCCTACAGCTTGCAGACCGATTATCCGGCTGCTTTAGCCGCGTTTCAAGAGCACGTGGCGATGTGCCAGGCGCTCGACGACCCCTGCGACCGGGCCATCAGCCTGTCGGATCTGGCCGCCCTGGTTTACCACCCTCAGGATCAGCAGACTGAGGCGCTGGCCAGCCTTGACCAAGCGATTGCTATTTTGGACGGCTGTGACGATGCCTCACATCTGGCCGAGGCGCTGACCCGGCGAGGCCGCCTGCTGGCCGCACAGAACCGGTTGGCCGAGGCGCTGGCCGACTACAACGCGGCCCTGGCCCGAACCGAGACGATTCGCGCCCGTCTAACCGCACCTACGGCCCAGGCCGACTACCGGGCCACGGTCGAGTTTATTTACACCGCACCGCTATCGCTGCATCTCCACCAGGGCGACGCTGTTCGCGCTTTTAACGCCGCCGAGCGAGCCCGCTCTCGCGTTCTGGCCGATCTGCTGGCCGGCCAGGCGGCGCAACCTCACGTCGACATCCCAGGTCATCTCCTGGAACAGCGGGCTGTTCTGCGCCAAGCGCTCGATCAAGCCTACGCCGGGGAGAAACCAGCGACCAACCTGGCCGATCTGGAGCAGGAACTGGCCGGCCTGGACCGGCACATCGAGTTATTGGATCCAACCTACGCCGGGCTTGAAACCACCACGGCGCTAACCGCGGAGGAAGTCGGCGACCGTCTACCGCCTGGGACGGCGCTCTTGACTTACGCCGGCGACGCCGATGATCGGCTTTGGATTTTGCTCTTATCGCCTGCCGGGTTACGAGCGGAGCCGATCAACAATGTCTCGGTGCGCTGGCTGCGGGGCTACCTGGCCCGGCAACTGGACAGTCACCGGCGCGCCAGTCTACTGCCCGACCCGCACACGGGCCATCTGTCGCCGCCAAGTTTATTTCCCCAACTCCACCAGGCCTTGCTGACCCCGGTACAGGATTTATTACAGCAGGTTCAGACCGTCTACCTGGTACCCTTTGGTCCCCTGCACTATCTGCCTCTAGGCGCCTTAATACCTCAGATCGGTGCGTCTCCGCCGTTACTGGCTGCCGGTCGGCGAGTGGTTTATGCACCCAGTGCAACCATCCTGTTGAACTACTGCCACCGTCGTCCGCCCTCGACGCGGCAAGGCCTGCTGGCGGTGGCTCCGGCCGATGAGCGGCTGCAATTTACGCTGGACGCAGCCGCGACCCTGGCTCGCCGGAGTGGCAGCGCCGCGTTGGCCGGTCAGGCGGCTACGCGCCAGGCCTTCCTGGCTGAGGCGGGGCGCTACCGAACGCTTTGTTTTCTGGGCCACGCCCTGTTCGACCAGCGCCACCCCATGGCGTCGCGCTTGAAACTGGCTGACGGCAGTCTGCACGCCAGCGAAATATTGCGCGAACTACGCTTGCAGGCCGATCTGGTCATTCTCTCGGCCTGCGAGACCGGCCGCAGCCAGGTGCTGCGGGGCGATGAAATCCTGGGGTTAAGCCGGGCGATGCTCTACGCCGGCACCCCTTCGCTGTTAGTCACGCTGTGGCCGGTACACGAAATCCCGACCCGTCTGCTGGTGGAGAAACTGGTTGAACAGCTCTCGTTGGCGCCGGCAGATAGCGCCCCCCTTGACGCGGCTTTGGCCCTGGCCGCAACCCAGAGCTGGCTGCGGGATCTCTCCTATGCCGAAGCCGCCGCGCTGTTGGCCCAATGGTCCGGGCCATCTGCGGCCGAGGTCGAGCAACATTTGATTGCCCTGTGGCAGATGACCCACCCCGGCCAAACACCCCAGGCCGAGAGTCGCCTCTTCGCCCACCCCTTTTTCTGGTCGCCTTACATCTTAATTGGGGATCAGGATCAACGCGCTTAGTCGGGCAACGTCACCAACAAACGCATAGCCGGTAGTTGGTCAACCGGCAAGCCGCTAAAGGTCACTTCTCCTTGGGCGTCAGTGACCTTCAACTGCGCACGCTCGCCCCACAATAAGGTCAATTGCACCCCCGAAAAATCACCAAAACGATCCTTCAAGGTCACGGCCACCTCAAGCTGGCAGCGGTCTTGCTCGGCCGGATCCGGCTTGACGGCCAACTGCAATTCAAACTGCGCTTCGGCCGGGGCGATCCAGATTACGCCCTGGCGCGAGGAGAGCGGCACCGGTATCTCGGTCATCAAGCCGGCCAGAGCCGGCGCCGGCGGCAGCGGCCGGCCCAACGTCGGCAAGGCGAGCCACAGTTGACGCCACCGGTCCGTTTCTTCATCCAACCAGGCCTGTCCTTGCTCCAACGCTTTCGCAACCCAGCCGGGCTTGGGCGCGGGCGGCACAATTTGCTGCATCGCCCCGGCCACGTCCGCTCGCTGGCCCAGTTGCTGCAGCTCGGCCACAGGTTTGCGCCGGCCCTGGCTGCGGAATTCCCGGTAATAGACCGCCTCACATTGTTCGCAGGTTTCAAGATGAAAAGCGATGTCCGGATAAAGCTGATTGACTTCCCGGCCGTTCAACTCCAGCCGAACATAATCAGCCAAGGTGGTCTGACACCTATTACAGTCAATCGGATGCTTAGTCGTCCACAGATTTGATGTCATGAGTATTGCCCTATCTAAATAACCTCTCATCTATTATTACGCTCCAGAGTCAGCGACATTAAATTACGCAGCCCTGACCCTAATCGCTGAGCGCCAGTCCTAGCCGTTTGTCAACCGTTCAATATTGACTGTGCGCCCCGCCTCGCCGGGTGAGCAGCGCTTCAACCAACAAACTTAGCAGGGGATCGTGCGCTTGGATCAGCTTCTTGGCATTGGCCCGGTGAACCCGCACCGCATTTTCATTCATCCCCAAGGCCTGGCCCAGCTCGACATCCGACGCAAATTCAGCCCGCACCGGAAAGCCAGCAGAGGGAGACAGATCGGCGATTTTTAGGGCCAACCAAAACTGGGGTTGGGCCGCCAGGGTGTACATAATCACTTGGCGTGGTTTGGGGGTCAATTGACGTTGAATGAGTTCTAAAAGTTTGGCCAGGTCAATCTTTAATTGGAGGGGGCGGAGGTCAACTGTTGGCTCGTCCACCGGTAAGGAGGGGGGAGGAATGGACGGCACAATCGCGTCTATTTCGTCCCAGGAATCTGGGTAGAGGGGTTCAGCACTTTGCTTCCTAAGCTCCGTAACTAACTCGTTGCGGGCTATGCGCTTGGTAAAAGCGTAGAACGGGGTACTAAAATCGTAGATATTGGTCCAAATAGTGCGGTTGGCCAGGATCAGGGCAACCAATTCCTGGGTCTGCTCAATCTTACTGCCATCCGCCATCTTCTTTAGTAATTTCCAGGTTTTGAGCAGCGCCTGCTGGACAGCCTCGGCCTTCATCTCAGCCGAACAGCCGTAATATCTGATGGCTTTCTCCTGCTGCAAGCGGAGCAATTCCCACTCGATGGCATCCCCTTGTTTAAGCAAGGTTGCGGTGGCGCCCCACTCACATAGATGATTGGCCACCTGGTAGGGATGGTCACGCCCACGAGCTGCCACCTCCCCCTCCAAACAGTCTGTGGCTTGGCCGATGGTTACCTTTCGTTTCAGCAGCCAGACCAGGCTGAAAAAGTAAATCTGCTTGGCTGTCGGCCGAAATCCGCCTGTATCTGTCGTCTGCTTGGGAGCAGTCTGACGACAGATAGCTTCAAGCTCACTTAAGGTGATGCCGGAGTTAGCCATGATCCCCACCTCTTCCTGTCCAGAGCCAGCCGCACAACCCTGTCGGCCAACTTGCCTTGTTAAAGAAACGACCCTCGGGGCGATGACCATCGCTGGTATCTATTGAACCCAGCCTCAGCCCGGAATTTAATGTTATCGCCGTTTGGTCGTTATCTTGATAGCAGCCTATCACAAGATAGTTACGAATAAACACCGCTTCCTAACAGTTTAACTAATTATTGATTTGGATGATACGCTGCCAATAGGATTTTTAGGCTAGGTTAGGACTATTTACTTATTTTTAGTCCGGCAATTACGGGCAGTACGGCCCGATCACGCAATGGCAATGGTAGCAATCATTAATGTGGAGATTACGATAGGAGAAAAAAATGAAAACTTTCGAAAAAATTATTACCGGTATATTGAGTTTGTTGGTGTTATGCCTCATGGCCACGATGACGCTGGTCATTGTCATAAACATGACGCCTGTGGTGTCGCTCGTAGCGCCGTCACCCACCCCAACCCACACGGCCACGGCCACAGCGACCGCTACGGCCACCGCCACCCAGACGCCAACGGCCACCTTTACCCCCACCAAAACACCCTCACCGACCTCCACCCCCACCCACACGCCAACGTCGACAGCCACGCCTGTGCCGCCGACGCCGACGCCCACGTGGACGGTCAGCCCAACCTCCACCCCCACCCAGATGCCGACTGTCACCCCCACCCACACGCCGGTACCGGGGGCCAAGGTTATTGCTCCTGACCTTAATGTTCGATCTGGGCCGGGTACGCCATACTCCCAGGTCGATCAGGTGCATGCCGGAGACGAACTGCGGGTGGTTGGTCAATATTCAAATTGCGACTGGCTGAAAGTGATCACCTCTAGACAAGGAGAAGGCTGGGTCTCGGGCGGCAGCACCTACGTCCAGTTGCAAATTCCATGCGATACCATCCCTCCCGGTACCTTTCGCCCACTGACCACCATTATCAAGCGGACGGTCTGGAACGGCGAAGGGCAAATGACTATCCAGAATGACGATGTCCGAGATGCTTTTGTGGTTCTGACTTCATTGAACAAACAGCCGGTTGTGGCTGGTTACGTACGGACCGGAGAGTCGCTGCTCATCACCGGGATTCCAGATGGGGCATACTACCTCTACTTCAGTACGGGCAATGAGTGGAACGGTGAGACCAGTAGTTTTACGGAGATCGCCAGTTCCGAGCGCTCTGAGGACGAGTTCCTTTTCACCACGACCTACACGAATTACAGTAGTTGGGAGGTCACTCTGTATCCTGCGAGCGGCGGCAACACTGCAACAGAATATGTCAATCCTGAGGCGTTCCCGCATTTTTAATAAATGTAGCTCAAAAGAAAGGCTGTCACTAAACCTTTCCGAAGGCTCAATGAGGCAAGGATTAGCTTTCGGGAAGGTGAAGGACAACGTCTAAGGTCCATCAAATTTCGGCTAAACAGGATGACGTTAAGGAGAAAATAAAATGACATGGTTTCAGAATATTATCATTGGGGTTTTAGGTTTAATCGTGTTCGGTCTGGTAACGATGCTGGCTCTAATCGTCGGTTGGTACGTGACGCCAATACTTCCCTGGGTCGCGGCTGAGGCGATCAAAGCCACACCTACATCAACTACTATGCCGACGAAGACACCTGCACCTGAGCCAACCGCCACAGCGACGAAGACACCTACTCCTATCCCCTCAATCACTGCCTTTGGAGAAACAGTAAAGCTTGAACAATTGGAAATTAAGATGATTGGCCTGGAGCAGGTGGACAGCCTGAGTACGTATTCGGGCAGCAGCTTTGGAACATATCCAGGTAGTCACAATTATTATGCTAATGAGGGACACATCATATATCTGGTCAAGCTTGAAGTAACAAACACAACTGAGGCAGATAACAAATTGGTGATAAGTTCACAGCAAATAGAAATGGTTGACGCGAGAGGAAAAAGTTACACTCCGACAGGGATTAGGTTGGGCTTAGACGGAGATTTTTTACTGGAAACCGGCACAGGAACAGTCATGTCTAATGGTCACTTTGGAGCTGGTTTATGGGTTAAAGCAGCTGAGGAGAATAGAAAGCGGTGGACTCTGGACCTATTAGGCCAAGGCTCAGCTGCGTTGACGATGGCTTTTGAAGCGCCAAGCAATGCTGAAGTCGAAGAATTACGTTGGCCGAAAATAGGCTCCTTCAGCTTGAAACTTTAGATAGTCATACTCTTGCAATGGCCCAAAACTTTGGGATTGAGTCTTGACTGTAAACCAATTTGGCAAAGATCCTACAATCAAAAAGCATAGTTTCCGTAAAGGAGGTTTCACCATGTCATACAAACTATTGATGATCCATTTAGCCACCAGCGCCATTCGCGCTCACGGCCCCTTGCAAGAGGTCGTCTTTTTAGAAAAGAATAACCACAGCCTGCTGGTCTTTGCCGACGGCACAGTGCTGCCGACCAATTTTGCTGAGCAGGGGGACCCCCGCTGGTCGGCCATAGTTAATGAGGCCAAGACCTACGCCTATCTGGGGAAGATTGCCCGGCAGGCGGAGGGTAAAAATCCCCTCTCCCTACTGACATTTGGCGACGATAGTTCCGATTCCCTCAACTTTGCCGCCTTTCTGAGATCTGCCGGCTTCAAACAAACCAGCCTGGGTCGGATCAACCTCCCGCTCAGGTTACGCGCCGATGGTATGCGAATCCACGGGACGAAACAAGATGGATTGATTATCTGGGAAGATGGCAGCGCTACGCCGGAGGTAGGCATTGGTCAGGCCAAAAACACCAAAATGCCCGCGGTGGCAGCAGAAGTCGATTCTGTTCTGTCTGCACTTCCCGCCAAATCGCCAAAAATGACCCCGCCGCCAATCTCGACCCAGGCGAAGAAGAAAACCGCCCAGCATCCGGTTGGCGCCCGTCGGTCTAAACTGTTCAACAAATTGACCCTCGGTTGCGGTGGGTTTTCGGGCCTGTTGACTCTTTGCGCCTTCTGCGCCTTTTTGATCGTTCTGTTCGGCTCGAGTAATCCCAACCCATCAGCGGCCCAGGTTACGACGCCCGAACCTTCGACCGTGGTTGTCGAGACAGCCACAGCTCTACCTGAGCCGCCACTAACATTAATCCCAACACCCACGCCGATGCCCACTTCTACGCCAATCCCAACCCCAGCAACACCCACTGCGACTCAAATCTTCGATCTTGTATCTCCCTCAGTGGCTTTTATAGAAACTTCTGTCAAAACGGGAAGCGGCGTGTTGATCTCTGACGGATATGTGGTTACCAACGCCCACGTCGTCTGGCCTTTTCAAAAAGTTCGAGTGGTGTTTCCAGATGGGACAGAGTATCGCGACGCGCCGGTGCTGAATTGGGATCTACTGACCGATCTGGCCATTATTGGCCCCGTCCAAACTGCTAATCCACCTTTAGCACTGGTGAATGGCGAGGACTTGGTCATTGGTAATGATGTCTTCTTGATTGGTTACCCCGGTGAGAAAGAACAATTTCCCAAGCCAACCATTACCAGGGGCTTGATCTCGCGACTGCGGGAGTGGGACACCGTTGGTATTACTTATTTCCAGACTGATGCTACCATTGCCGGGGGTCAGAGCGGGGGCGCTCTGGTCTCAGGGAACGGTGAGGTCATCGGCATCTCCGGTTTTTCTTTTACGGAAGCAGGTTTCGGTTTGGTTGCTTCTGCCGCCGATATTCGGCTCCGCGTTCAGCAACTCATCGCCGGTAAAGATGTTGCGGGTCTTGGGGATCGGCGCTTGCCACTGGCGGGAGGGCAGCGCGAGCATAACCTTAAACTAAATAACTTTTGGGATCAACGCGTCTATTTGATCAACGAGCCGGTTGGAACGCACGTTGACCTTCAGATAGAGAGTGAAGAAAATGAGGCTCATATCGGTCTGGTCGATATGTTCGCCCAAAACCTCCTTGATATCGAAGATAAGGTCAGCGGAGTAGAGACCAGATCGGCGACGACCGAAGTGGCGGGACCCTACTTCGTGATCTTGGGCCAATATTCGGAGTATCCAGGAAATCTCCAATTAAGCAGCAACCAGCAGCTTGTTCCTTACGATGATATGGACGATGGCTCCACCGTCACCATAGGTCAGACGATAAGCGGCGACGTTGATTACCCGTGGGATGTTGACTATTTCGTAATTGACCTGGTCGCGGGAGACACAGTTGAAATCACCGTCGACTCGATTCTCATCGATCCAGTTGTTGGGGTTGACTTCCTGGGAGCCACTGATGAAGAGATCATCGTTGACGATAATAGCGGTGGGGGACTGTTTGGCGCGAATGCCAAGCTGACCTATCAGGCGCCACACAGCGGGAGTTACTTCATTGTCGTTGAAGATCGATCTGCAAGGAATTTTGGCGGCTATCTACTCACGGTTGAATAGTAGCAACAGAGTAGATTGAAGCAACCCATTCGCCAACGTGGGTTATACGGCTGGGCCGACAAATCCAGAATGTTTTTGATACGCCAAATAAACTCCGTTCAAAAAATTGACCCAGACCTTACAAAGAAAATAAGCTCTGGGTCAATAATTGTACCAATTCCGGCTGGGCAACAGCTAGTAAAATGCATCGTGTTAGGCGATACGCTGGTTGAAAAATTCACCATCGATGAAATCGAGACGGTGATGGCTCACGAATTGGGCCACCACGTCCATCATGATCTGACGCTGGGCATCATCGTTCAGTCGGTGATTACGCTGGCCGGCCTGTGGCTGGCCGATGTCATCATTCGCTGGGGGGTGGCCGCGTTCGGCTATTACGGCCTGGCCGACCCGGCGACTCTGCCCCTATTCATCGTGGCCTTCACCATCTTTGGCCTGGTGACGATGCCGCTGGGCAACGCCTGGTCTCGCTGGCGCGAGGTCAAGGCCGACGCCTACGCCCTGGAAACCACGGGCAACCCGGCCGCCTTCAGCAGCGCCATGACCCGCCTGGCCAACCAAAACCTGGCCGAGGCCGAACCCCCGGCTTGGGTCGAGTTTCTGCTGCACAGCCATCCCTCAATTAGTAAGCGGGTAGCGATGGCGGAGAGCTTTGGCGTTGAGGAATAACTAATTCTGCCAAAGGTACGGTTCAACTCGTATCCCTTACCGATTTATGAAGGCCACTCCGGCGTCCGGCCCCGATACGTGATGACCAACAGGATGTCCTCGATCTCATCGTCTTTGAAGCGTTTCCGCATCTCGGGCGTGTTGGGCAGGGCCAGTTCCCACTCGCCAATTGGTAATTTGCCCAGCATGACCGTCCAACTGCCGGCATTGCCCCGGCGAGTGCTGATGATGCCGTCAATGGAGGTCGCCCCGCCACCTACCGCGCCTACCCCGCCTTGCTCGGTGAAACGCAAATGGGTAACTGGGATTTCGAAGGTCGCTCCATCCTGGCGGGCGAAGTAAAGGACGAGGTGCTGGATTTTCAAATCTTCGACATTCGGCGGGAAGTCCTGGCGACGGGTGCGGAACCGAACCACCATTGGGGTGGCGGTCAGTTCGGGGTTGTGCAGATCGTACCAGGGATCGGCGAATTCGTGGCGGAAGCTGAAGGGCCGTTCGGCGCTGAAGCCGGTATCCAACTGCTGGATGACTTGCTGCCGGTAGGTAAAATCGTTGAGGGCCGTGTATTCGATGGTCAGCAGGACATCGGCGATGGTGCTGTAGTCGAAGGGGTTGGAAGGCTTGGGCATGCGCAGTTCCCAACGGCTATCCACACCCATGCCCTCAAACGGCAGCAGCATCTCCTGGGGCGTTTGCGGCGTCAGCTCGAACAGGCCGGTGGCATTGATGGGAGAGGTCAGGGCCACCGATTCAGGCAAGCGTTTAATGGGGGCTTGCTGGAACAGTCCATTGCCGCCGATGACCACCCGGGAAATCCCCACGGTCGACAGGGTAGCACGGATGCCTTCCGTGGGGGGGATGAGAGCGATGACGGAGGTTCGCACCTGCCTAATCAGCCGCAGATAGTGGCCGGGGAAGTCGCGGTCAAATAGCTCCATGGTCGTGGCGAAATTCAGCACCCCCGTTGCGCGGAATTGTTGGAACTCAACCGGCATCAGCCGGGCCAGGGAGATGGTTTTGGTGAGTTGTAGTTTGCGTTTGTCCGTATCGAAGGCGTATTGATCGAGCTTGTAAATGTCTTGCAGAAGCCGGGCTGACCCCGTCAGGCCGCGCCGGTCGGCGCCTGCGTCGTCCGAGCCAAGGCCAAGGCCGTCTGTGGGTGCTTCCCAATAGTCGGCCTGGATGTAGGGCGGCGGGGCTTCCTGCCGTTCGAAGGCCAACTGCTGGACCGCTAGTTGGGCGATTGAAGCCGCCTGTTGCAGGAAGTAACCGTATACACCCTCTAAAATCCCGCTCATCCAGACGTACAGGTCCACGTTGGTGAACTTCTTGGTCAGGAATTCCATAATTTCCTGGGCATGGTCAGCCTGCATTTCGGCAATCTTTTGCTCTTGTCCAACCACACGAACGTGATCTTCGGCGATTTTTATTTGTTGGCTACCAATTTTGACATCAATCTCTGCGACCGCTTTCTGTAGCTCCCACTGCTGTTTGCTGCGTTCAAAACTCGCATAAAAGCTTTCTTTCTGAGCTTTTGCCGTTGCTGTGACTGCTAAAGTTGTAGCGACTAACTTACCTTGAGCTAAGATGGCCACTGCCGGTGCTAATGGCCCTGAAGCAGAAGCCATCTCAAGACCTGACTGGAAAAATGCAGCCGCGATTTGCGCCTCGGCACCTGCCTGAAATGCATCAAGCATTGCCATTTCATGTTCATTTAGACCTGCATCTATCCATTCTTGGTAGGTGTCAACTTGAACTTGCACACGATTTTTCTGAATCTCCGCCAACTCTACCCCGCTCTGGGCTTCTAGAACGTGAAGCTCATGCAAGCGCACACCAGCGCGTGTCAGACGCACGTCCTGTCTGGCCCGAAGCAGATTGTAATATTCGGTGTCGCGCTTCTCCAGGGCAGCGAGCATGGCCGATTCCATTTGGGCGGCCAGTTCCACCAACCGCTTGGCCCGCTCGATGAGCACCTGATAGCGATACGGCGTCGGTTGGAGCGTGACCGCCTCTAGCAGCACGAGCTGGCCGCCAGGCCCGATCTGAGGTAGACCGCTGACTGTGTCGGTTGGCGCGGCGTAGGGGTCGAGCTGGCGTTCCATCCCGGCGATATTGCGGCAGGTGCGGATCTTGTAGAGGTTAAGTTCAGCCCGCAGCCGTAGGGCCTCAATGACCGGATTAGGTGGTACGCAGAACTGGTGGACGGGAACGGGAAGATACCCCTCGGAAGAACCGGAGACAAGGTAGTAGGTTGGAGCGGGTAGCGGATCATCCAGTCCCCAGAGCAGCTGATACTCGTTGATCGCAGGCTCTTCCCAGGTATTGGCTAGAGCACTTGTCGCCTGGTCGCCGGCCCCAATCGTTGTGGCAGCGACCAGTGGATCGGTGATGAGAGCCGTGTGCGCTTGCCCCAGGAGCTCACCCCGGGCTGCTACTAATTGGCCCAGGCTGGATCGGGTCGGTTGCCCCGCCTTGATTTGTGTTATCAAGACGTGGGCCTCATTGATGCGCGTCTCCCAGGAGGCGTTAGCCCGGCTCAGAATCTCGGTAACCGCCAAGACCGCATTTTCTATTTCAGGAATTCCATTTATATTGTGTAGATCTTTTTTCAGCGCTCCCAAACGGGGCTTCATCTGCGGATCGCCAACCTCGATCTCAATGGTAGCGATAAGTTCGTCGCACGCGTTCAGCTTCTGATTGAGTTCGGGCAGCTCGAGCAGTTCCAGCGCCGTCTGGTAGAGTACCCGGGCGCGGGGCACAGACTCGGCCGTGTCCTGGCTGAACTCGGCGTCGGCGTAGTCGAGGAAGCAGCGGATCAAGGCCAGGAGGGTGAAGCGGGTATAGGTGTTCCTGCGAGTGGCGGCGATACTGTGGGGGTTGAGGGGATCGAGCAGCCAGGCGTTGCTGCGCTGGTAGGTTTGGTCAAGAGATTCCTCCAAATATAGCCCTACGTAATATTTCCTCACCAATTCTGCTTTTCCATAAAAATCGGTTTTTACCGTTGTGCCGCTATGATCATAGATATTTCGAAACCAGTTTAGGGCCTCAATATAGTGGCCGGTTTTCTGAAGTTGAAGCGCAAAGTGAACAGGAATAAAGTAATAGGCTTCTTCTAGGTAGGTTAGATTAGATTTTGGTCCAGATTTATTGAGGGAATAGCTTGTCGAGTTTTGTAGATATCGGTCAGCCTTGTTTTTGATGATTTCGACTATATCAAATGCAATAGCAAATGGATTTAACGGCTTGACCAGTTGCAAAGAGCTACCATCTTCTTTCTTTTCAATCTTACAGATATAGTCAGTAGCGGGGAGAGACACTTCTTTATTTCGGACCACAAGCAATTTTGAATTGAAAGCCCCTGTAGTAGGAAGAGCAGTTTCGAGTGGTAAAGGCAATTCATACATCGAGCCGTGAAGTTTTGGCTTATCTGTATTTGACGTAACGACTAAAGTCTGTCCGTACCTTGACTCAGCATACTTGTAGCCGTTCTCTTTGCTACCATATTTGTAGTAAACATGAATGTAATTCTCCTCAAATGGAGCGATACCTATCCAAGAAAATAAATAAGGGCCTCTTAAAATCTCGGTGATCTTGCCTTCTTTGAAAGAACCCTGGTCATAAACCGATTGCTGGCTGTAGGATTTGAGAAGTGAATATTTTTGATATGGAACCGGTTTCTCCTCATCACTGTAGAAAAATATTTTCCACCCTTTTCGCTCAGCGACTGAGTGCAAAATAAACTCCTTACTAGAAGCGGCAAGCGCTGACATCTCATGGTCTTTATAGTCCACCCAGTCATCATTGTTCTCTTCAGATTCATTATCTGAATTTTTCGCTAGCGTCTCCCAATCGCTGGCATCGAGATTTAGTGCCCTAACAAATATACCTGCGCTTGTATGAAAGATAAGCCTTGGTGGCTTCGTAATATCCATAATACCTGGGTCTGCCGGCCTATGAAGAATGAATATGTGCCTCAGTTGTTGTGGAAGCTCAAGATCGCCGGAGGGCTCCTCTTCCCAAACCTGCTTTTCTAAATCATATTTGCTGAAGACAAGTTTTCTTTCATTCGTCATGACAAACAAAAAAATGTGTCGATTGCCTTCACCAATCTTATAAGGCACAGCACCGATTATCTTCTCGACGTTGGTCATGCCGGGTACGACATCCCAAAAGGTTTGGGCATAGTCCTTATTGGGGGCTTGCGGATCATAAGCCGACCAGTAGACCGTTTGCGGATTCGCGTTCCCTCGACCAAACATATATAAAGGATAGGAATATCCCATCGCGACACGGTCACGGCAGTTACCTTGATGAAGCCGCGTTTTGGTTTGACAGGTAGCCTCAATTCTCAAAGTACAAACATCCTTAAAGTACCGCGAGTACTCCTGGGCAGCCTGACAGGCCAACTCCGGATTGAAACGCCGGCCGCTGCCGGTCGCTTCAACCAGCGTCTTAAAAGTCGGCGTTTGATATTTGCGCAGGTGGGGCATGAGAATGTTTTCGGGATAAAGGAAGACAAACATGGCCGAGCGCCAGGTGGCATAGGAGCCAAGCCACTGCCACTCCTCCTCAAAATCCGGCGCCTCAAGGCTTAAATGCGGATGCGTATCGGTCAACTGCCCGGTGCGGACGCCCCATAGCAAACCCTGGATGGTTTCGATGGCCTGCGACACGCGCGTGGTGAGTTGGCAGCCGTCGGCTTTAGCGTCTATCAGCAGATTGTCGGTGACCCACTGCGCTTTATCGGTTACCTGTAGCATAAGTTGATTGAGTAACCAGCCCCGCAGCAGGGGCAACGTCTCCTCTTCGGTTTCGCTTACGGCCGTTTGAACCGCCTGCACAATCGTCTTGACCTGATCGATACGGGATTGGAGCGTATCCTCCCAATCACGCCGATCGCGCCGAGTCGCGCGCCAGGCAGTAAGCTGGCGTGGTTCGGGCGGGGGAAAGGTGAGCGCCGGCGGTTCCGGCAGCTTGAAAAATTCCGGAGCCAGGAGGATGTCCTCTACTTGCTCATTGTCCTGCCACGTGGCAGACACACGCCGCTTTTTGAGCTGGGTCAGAATGTTGGCGATGTCCTGTCTTTCTTCATCTAGCACCCAGTCTTCGTCGCGAGCCAGCAGCTTACGCACTGACAGAAGGCGGGCAAAAGCCGCAGAGGTCAGGCTCAATTGCGCCAGGCGGTCGCGAATGTCTTGACCCTGCGCCTGCTCCCGATCCAGGATTAGGACGCTTCGCAATAGAAAGGTTTGGGTTAACAGATCGTCTAGCTTAGTCCAGTCGGCCGGCGGGGTGGCGATCTGATCCATGAGGATGTACTGAAAATCGTCAACGGTTAGAAACAGCTCATCGGTGATCGTCTGGCTTGCTTCGTCCTTTTCATTGGGGTTCGTCAGCGCAGCCAGTAGCCCATCGAAATCGGGTAGCGGGTCGCCAAAAACGAGCTTTAGAACATAATCCAGCCCATGCGATTTCGATTCACGCCGCTGTTCAATTGTTGCTCTCACATTCTTGTAAAACTCATTAGCATACAACTCGGCCGTCAGCATTTTGTCGAAATCTTTCAGCGTTTTGCCCACCTTGAACAATTTACCGTACCAACCGTCAATCTCATTTCGCCGCTTTTCCCACATTTGGATGGCATTTGTATTCGCAGCCAACAGATTGCGCAGATATTCCCCGTCAATCAGATCCGGATCGAGAATGGGGGCGTTGCTACGTCGTTGTAGCGCCTGCCGCCAGCGCTGGCGAACCTCGGCCGCTGCCCGCCACCGTGGCTGTCTGGCCTTGACGATCCGGTTGTAAATCGGCCCATCTGGCGTCCATAGCCCCTGCTCTGCCGCGAGCCAGGCGTCAAACAGATCTTTAGCCTTGTATGCCTGGACAAGTATGGGATAAAGCTCGGCCCACTCCTCGTTGGTCGGCTGCTTGTTAGCCTTGACTGCCAGCAGTTTCTTGAACGCCTCCACATCTATATACAGTTCAGCCTGGATCTGTTTCTCCGCCGCCTCGGTCTCGTTTGGGCCGGCGAGCTTGTCAGCGAGGTTGTCCAGGTAGCTGTCCCAGTCTGCGGCGTTGGGATCAGGCGGCTTTTGGCCGAAGGCTTTGATCAGCACGTCCAGAAAACCTTGAATTTGAGCCTGCTTGAGATCGTTTAAGATTTTGTCCAGGGCACGCCGACGGGCGTGCCACAAATAGATAACCTCCGCACCGATCGTTGGTTCGGGCAGTTCCTTAAGCTTAACCTTATCCGGATCAATCAGCGGTTTCTGTTCTTGTGGGTCTTGGGCGAGCATCGCCGCCGTTGGCCAGACTTCTTGTTCGGGTGAGGTTGCCTCAGGATCAGGCGGCCAGACTCCCTCCTCCGGCTCGCGTAGAGACAGCCAGAAATGCTGGGGGCCAAATTCAAGTGGAGGACTAGCCTGGTTCTCTTCCTTGATCCAATCGGCAAAAAAGGGCCGTTTCTGGGCCTGAACGAGAATGGAATAAAGGTCATACCACTCTTCCGGCGTAAGCTGTTCATTATCATCGGGATGGGCCAACCAGAGTTGATCCTTGGTTCGCAGTTCTACCAGGCGGGTAAAGCTCTCCACTGTCAGGTTCAATTCTGTCTCGATATCCTTCCTGGCCTGCTCGATATCCTCCGGCGTCGGCCCTTGTGTCAAGGCTTCAAACAGGGTCTGAAAATCATCCGGGGCAATGTTGCCCAACCAGGGTGTGTAGGAAGCAGTAGCACCAGAGATGAGGTGGTAAGGATAGGTAAGGGAATTCCTCATCTCCTCATTAAGCATAACGTCCAGATCTGGTTTAAGTGATTTAAACTTTTCGAGGCGCGCATCAACCCATTTGCGCCGGTGGAGCCAGAGGTCGAAGGCGTCATTGCCGGCCGCCGGCGTACGAAAATCGTCCGGTCCGATCACATCGGGGTCCACGATCGGCAGTTGTGCCTCGACGCTATCCGTGTTGTAGGGATCGGTCGGGCGATCCTGTTCCTGCCACAGTGCGTGGAGATGCTTGAGGCGCCAACTTGTAAAGCGAGGAATAGCCACGATTTCGATCGGGTCACCGCCACTTTGGTAGTCGATAACGACCTGGCCCGACAGATCCCGATCATTCTGTTCGATAAGCTCGACCGGCCCAGTGGGACTAGAGCGCTTCCCGGAAGCGACCAGTTCTGAAGCGGCCATGGCTTTGTCGCGAAACAGATCGACCTGGTAATCGCCTCCGGCTTGGGTTAGGCGAGCGTAGACAGAGCCGTTGCTGTCCGTGTTCCAACCCCACTCCGCCCCGTCGAGGTGCCAGCGGGTAATCTGGTTTTGGTCGTCGCCTAATTTAGCCCCCTCCGAAAGCACATCGCGGATTGTGTCGGCCAGACCGAAGAGGGTCTCGAGAATCGCTTCGCTGAGTTCGGACGGCGGGTGGTAGAGTGTTCCTAACTCATCAGCGGTACTCAGGGTGATGCCCAGCCGCTTTGCCAATGCCTGGCGGGCCTCATCTGCGGCTGTTCGGGCCAGGCGGATTTCTTCATATGACGTGCCGACTTTGGTGAGCAGCGTGGTATAGGCCTCGAGAAGATAATTTGGGTACTCGGCACTGGTCGACAGCTTACTGCGCAACACCTCGATGCAGAGCCGCACCTGCCGTACTTTCCTGTCCATAGCCTCGCACGAAGCCGGTAACTCCCCGAAGGGTTGGTGAAGATGCTCGGTTAGCCAGGCGATATGCTTAAGGGGAATGCCATTATCTGCCAGGTGCCGCAGGGCGTAGTCAAGCAGGTCGGCCAGGTAGGCCAGCGGGCTAACCGCGGTCTCGCAGTCCTCACAGGAGCATTTCTTTGGAAAGTACTCCGGAAGCGGCGAATTGGTGAAAAAATCCGGCATGGGTGATGGGAAACCATTAGCAGCCTCGGCCTGTAAGCCCATCAGGACATTGTTGAGAACCCTCGTCTGTGCGGCAGCCCTGGCATGGATTTCCATCGCCAACGTGTCGCCCAGCGTGTCGCCCAGCGCTTGGACAAAAACCGTTCGCGGCTGGCGAGCGATGGCGGTGATAGTGCGATATTCGTGATTGATGAGCATCTGGTTTTGGGCTACATCCACTGAAATGAGCGTTAGGTTCGCATGGGCTTCCAGGGTTTGTACAGCCGGGTCATCCTCCGGCAGCGGCAGCCCTTGCAGCCGGCGCAGGCCCCCGGTATTGCGGATGTCCAACAGGGTATGGATGTTATTGTCGGCCAGGAAGGTCAGCAGTTCCGGCGGCGTTGTGAAGCCGGCCGCTTCCTCTAAGGTCTGCCAGCCAATCGCGGCCGGGTCGGGCAGTTCGGGGACCGGGGTGGAGATGTCGATGACCTCCACCTGATCCGGCAGGACCTCGATGTCCGTCTGATGAATTTCTTCGCCCTCGGGGTCGGCAACGTGCAGGCGCAGATGCCGGGGCGCGTCGTCATCGGCCGCAGTCACGAAGGAGAGCGCGAACAGCCCCTGGGCGTCACTGAGGTCGAAGCCCAGATCGGTCTCGCCATCGGCCAGATCGAAAGCCTGCACCCGGTAGCCAACGACCGGTTCGCCGCTGGCCTCATCGAGCAGGCGGCCCAGCACCCGCCGCCGGACGAGCAGGCCGTGTTCAAAGCGCAGCGCCTCCAAACGGGCCAGGATGTCGTCGAGCGCTTCCTCAAGTTGAGCCGGGATAACATTGGCGCCAATGGCTTCGATGACCGCCTCGCCCAGTTGGTCAGCGGGCCGGCTTAGATAAGCGTCCAGCCCCAGCGGCAGTTCAAAAGAAAGAATCCGGCCGGCGCCGTAGAAAAAGGCAGCCGGTAACTCAGTGGTCTGTTCCAGGCGAACGCTGCCGGCCAGCAGGCGCAAATTCGCTTCGTAAATGAGCGGCTCACCGGCCAATTCCCGCAGCAGAAAGGCCATATCCTCATCGGTCAAATCGGCCTCAGAGGCCACCTGATCTTGCAGAATAGGCGCTAGCAAAGCCCGCTTGGCTTCAAACTCGGACCGTTGGCGGGCCGGCTGAGGCCGGACTACCAGGTCGAGCTGCTGTTCCGGGGCGGCGTTGAAGATGGTCTCCGACTGGCCCAGCAATACATTTTCGGCTGACACGACCCGAATAAAAACGTCGGCGTGTCCCCGCTCGGCCCGGATAAAATTCTTCGGGCCATAGCGGATTTCATAACGGCCCGCCCGGTCCGTCCGAGTCTGGCCCAGCAGTTCCTCTCGCCGCAGATCGCGATCAAACGCCCGCACATCGACGCCGGCCGCCGGGCTGCCAGCCTCATAGTTAATCTGCCCCCGAACGACAAAGGGCGGCTCCGCCTCCTCATCCTCCGGCGGCAGGTCTATCTCGATGATGACCTCGTCGTCCGGTCGTTCGGCATACCAGCCGAGGCTGCCTTCGGTGTTCGCCAGCAGCGTCTGATCACGCCACACCTTGAAGTAGATATCGGGGCTGTCGGCAGCCGGCGGGTGGTCACTGAAATCGGCAGAGGTGAAGTCCAGGTGAAAGCGGCCGTCGTCCTCGGTAGTGCTGTAGGTCACTTGCTTTTCCGGCGCCGTCCGGGCGGTCGGCACCCGATTCCAACCCTCGATGCGCACGTCTGCCACACCTTCACCCGTCTGGCGGTTGATGACATTACCGACGATTGTATAGTCTGTCATAGTTACACCTCTCTGCTAATGGTTCTTCTTCGATGGGTAAGCCGAGCCTTAATATGATGCCACCCTGACTTCGGCATACCAGCCGAGGCTGCCTTTTGTGTTGGCCAGCAGTGCCGGCCGCGTCAGGCCTTGAAGTAGATGTCCGGCTCGCTTTTAATATTGAGTGCGAAACGAGGAACAATATTCTGTAGTGTTTGCCTACTACCAACCGTATTTATTTGGGAAGGGTCCAAGGATTGTCAGGCAGAAGGTTCGGGCTAGGTGCTCCCTCTCCTATTAACTCATACTGGCAATTTGGACATACAAGATTTGAGGCGCCTGTCCATCCCCTTGTCACAGAAGGATAGGTTCGTTGGGAAAATGACTTTGCTATTAGCTCTGCGTGCTCAGGCGATGTTCCGCCCCATATGTATCCTTGCCGTAATGCAAATGTTCTTACTTGTACCCCAATATCTGGTCGGCCATGATAAGTCACGATACGAGGACCAATCCAACCCCCCGGAAAGTCGAGCTGCGTGACTGCAACAGTACCAGCACGTCTTGCCAGCCCTGGATCCACTCTGAGTGTCCCTGCCGCTTGATTATGAAGTGTTGATGCTATAGAACTCAACTCGCCACGTTGTGGAGTTGTAACTCTTACCATTGGAGTGCGATATGCCGGAGATGACGAGAGATTTTCATTGTATTGCCTTTGATTTCGTACACTAACCACAGCGGTCTGCATTTGAATACTTCCTTGAATAAATGGTGACATTTTGCCCGCAGTTTTAAAGCCCTCGCGCTTAGCTTCATTATGGCTTTCCCCCTCCGCTCTACCTGCAACATAACCTACAACCCAACTTGCTGCACCTAATAATGTCATATATGTCGTAACCGTCCCTTCTCGAATAAAATCACAGGTTGGACATTGAGTCGACGGCCCAATGGTTGCGGTTTTTCTTTTTATTGTGGTTTGTTTTCCATTAATGGATTTTGACTTGTCCCTGGCTGTTGACATAGTCGACGGCTGTGATTCATCTCTGTTCCTCACGTCTTCTTTAACATCTTCGTCTGTAACCTTAATGTTATCCTCATACGATTGTTGTGCAGTAAGAGCTATCATACCCATTGTTCGCTTTATATCAGCGTCCGACAATTTACTTGCATTGTTGGTTTCTGGTTTATCAGTCGCCATTCCAAAATCGTCTTTTAGTCCAATCGGGTTAGCAAGTGCGTAGGAAAATAAATTAATCCCGTCTATTGTTCCCGCAGGATCGGTACTCACCCATTGTCCAGTCCATGGGGCATAATACCGTACCCCATGGTAGTACAACCCGCTCTCCTCATCCCGCTCCTTGCCGGTGAAACGGTAGCGTTTACGGGCAAAGCTGCCAAAGCTGGTCTCGCCGTAGGGGGTGTATTCCTCGCGGTTGGTCCAGGTGCCGTTTTTATCCAGTACCAAGTTGCTGCTGCCCAGATGGTCACCCAGGTGGTATTGTACAGCTGGCCCCTTGTCGTTCGAGTAGGTCGGCCCCACCCGCAGTAGGGCAATCCGGCTCTCGTCGTCCATTACATGCAGTCGGTTGTTTTGCCTGGTCGTCCCACTCTGCTGCCAGCGGTGATACTCAAAAAGGCCGTCAATGTAAAGCGTCACTTCATGACTGCCACTCTGTTTACGCACCAGCTTCTTCACTCGCTGGCCACCGGCGTCGTACAGGTAGTGAGCGTGGACTGAAGGCTCAGAGTCTCCGGCCTGGGTACGGAAGGCTTTCATCTGGTCGCTGTGGTCCCACTCGAAGCGGCGGGAGGTGGTCTCGGCGGTCAAATTGCCGTTCACATCATAGGTGTAGTTGTAAACGGTGGCGCCAATTTTAACCGTATCCAGGCGGTTGTTGT
>JACKAT010000073.1 GCA_020634935.1 Anaerolineales bacterium | reverse complement strand
CCGTAGGACAAACTTAAGTTTGTCCTACAAACCCAATTTCAGAGGAGTACGATAGTCCTTGAGAATGAAAATTTATTGGAGCGACAAAGCTGGCTTTGTCATTCAGGCAGGGTCAAAGTAAACTTTGACGCTCCAAGACTGTATTTTCAAGGGAGTGCGACAGTTCCAGGGAACGACAGCGGGAATGAAAACCGTATTTCACCCTCGCGCCGTTGCTGGCCCGCCGAAGGCCAGGCAGACGGGGCTGGGAAGCTGAAGGACCGGCCCGGCGGGATGAAGCTGGCCGGTATCGGGGTCGATGTGGAAGGTGACGATGGTGTGGCTGTCCTGGTTGGCGGCCAGCAGAAACGCGCCGCTGGGATCGATGGCGATCTCGCGGGGGGTCTGGCCGCCGGCCGGCTGGTGGCCCAGGGGCGTTAAGCGGCCGGTGGCGTCGTCCACGGCAAAAAGGGCAATGCTGTCGTGGCCCCGGTTGGAGGTGTAGACAAAGCGGCCGGAGGGCGCCACGCGGATGGCCGCGCACGAGGGGCGGGCGTCCGCGCCCGGCGGCAGGGTCGAGACGACCTGGATGGGGATAAGGCGGCCGTCGCTGTGGACAAAAGCCACCAGGGTGGCGTCGAGTTCGTTGAGGACATAGACGTACCGGCCGGTCGGATGAAAGTCCAGGTGGCGCGGCCCGGCGCCGGGGTGCAGCGGGGCAAAACGCGGCTCGTGCGGGACCAGCCGGCCCCGGTCCGGGTCCAGACGGTAGATCATAATCTTGTCCAGCCCCAAGTCGGCCACAAAGACGAAGCGATTGGTGGGATCAAGGGCAATCTGGTGGGCGTGCGGGCCAGTCTGCCGCTCCAAGTTGACGCTGGCGCCCTGGTGGCGGACGGTGTTGGCGGGCCGGCCCAGCCGGCCGTTTTTATGAATGGGATAAACCGTAACGGTGCCGGTGCCGTAATTGGCCACCAGCACCCAGCGGCCGCTGAGATCGGTGGTGACGTGGCAGGGGGAAGTGCCGCCGGCCGGCTGGTGGTTGAGGTAACGCAGCCCGCCCGTGGCCGGATCGACGGCAAAGGCGTGGACCGCCGGTTTGTCGCGGCGGCGGCCATCCGTTTCCCGCACGGCGTACAGAAAGCGCTGCTGGGGGTCGAGCGTCAGGTAAGACGGGTTGGTCAGGCCGGTCACCTCGCCGACCGGGGTCAACGCCCCGGAAGCGGGGTCGAAGGTGAGGATGGTAATGCCCTGGCCCCGGCCATCGACAAAGGATAGCTGCTCGGTGTAACAGCCGGTGTAGACGAAGCACGGTTGGGAATGGGGGTGGGTGGTCATCGCTAAGGGTTCCTTTCATAGAAAACGCCCCAACTTGGGTTGGTCGTGAAATTATACCAGGGCGCTCTCATAACCGGAATCGCGGACGAAGATGCAAGAGGCTTCGGTCTGGCTCATCATACGCTCCATAAAAGCCAGGTTGACCTGCTGCTGCAAGCCGAAGATATTGATATCGGCCTGGGGAGCTTGCTCCAGAAAGGCCTCAAAGGCGCAGGCGGCCGCAACGGGCCGGGTGGTGGTCGGCATGCGGCCCAGTTCCATTAGCTGGCTCAGGTAGTGGCGGGCGTTTTTAAGCTGGGCTTTGTCTTCCACCACCGTAATCAGGTTGATCTGCCCCCGCCAGTTGCGGGCCAGTTGGTAAGCCAGCAGCAGCGACAGGTCGAGGTTGGGCAGGCGCAGCCCCACCTGCCAGTCGGGGCTTTGCTCGCGCATCCACACGTTGATGACCTGCTCGCGGCCCAGAGCGGTGTGGGGGTTATCGACATAGAGGATGACCCCCAGGTGGTTTTCGCCGGCCCGGTCCACAATAAATTGCAGCTTCTCCTCGTCGCTGTCGGGCAGGATGGGCAGAAACAGGGTGTTGGGCCGGAAGAAGGCGCTGGTCGATACCTCCATTGCGGTTTGCAGGGTGTAGCGGAAGCGGCGGGCCTCCACCAGGGCCACCCGGGCAAAGATGCCGTCTTTGGCAAAAGCCTGCTCATAAGACAGCAGCCCGGCCATCTGCTCGCGCTGGCCGGACTCGTAGCCGCCAATGATATGCAGCGAGCCGTTGGGCTGGGTAATGGCCTCCAAGAAGCGGTAGCTGTAGCGCAGGGCCGCCGCCGATTGAACCGGCACCAGCAAGCTGGGCTTCCAGGCCCGGTCCTGGCCCGACGGCAAACTCAGTACGCGCTTGGCGGCCCATTCGGCCACGGTAACAAACATGCCGCTGCGGACATCGCTCCAGGGGGCGGTCAACTGGCGCTGGCTCAGGTATTCGTACAGGGCCAAAATGACGATGGTGGCAATCAGGCTGAAGGTGGGATTGATGAGATACATGGCAAAGACCGCCCCCACCAGGCCGATCAGCGGCACCAGGCGCGGCACGCGAAAGAGGGGGCGGAAGCTGGTTAAGCCCAGCGACTGCTCCAGCAGCACCACCGAGTTGAGGACGGCGTAGGTGATCAGGAAAAACATGGTCATCAGTGGGGCAATCGCGTTCAGGCCGTTGCCGCCCAGCCCAAACAGCAGCGTGCCAATGCCGATAAGACCGGTGACGATCATCGCGCTGCGCGGCTCGCCGGAGGGGGTTTCCCTGGCCAGAAATTTGCCCAGCGGCATAATATCGTGCGCCGCCATCGCTTGCAGCACTCGCGGCGCGCCTACCAGCGAGTTCAAGGCCGCCGAGAAGGTGGCCGCCAGAATGCCGATCTGAATGGCCCAACCAAAGGCGGCTTTGCTGACCATCACGGTAAAGTTACTCACCAGCTCGTCGGGCGTGGCCACCAGCGAGGTCCAATAGGCCAGCAGCATGTAGACCGCATAGCTCACCACAATCGCGGCCATGGTCCCGCGCGGAATGCTGTAGCGGGGCTTCTGGAGCGTGCCGGACAGGTTGACGCCGGCCAGGACGCCGGTAACGGCCGGGAAGAAGACGGCGAAGATCTGCCAAAAGGTCCCCTGGGAAAAAGCGCCCCATAATTGGGGCGAGTGCAGCGGTTCGGCCCGAAAGAAGCCAGACGCGCCCAGGAACGCGGATAAGACCGAAAAGCTGATGATCAGCAGGATGGGATAGCGAATGCGGGCAGCCAGTTCCACGCTGACAAAGGCCACCAGGTAGCAGGCGCCGTAGGCGGTAAACAGCACCAGGGCCGCCGGGTGGGTGGGAAAGATGCTCTGCCAGCCTTCGGTAAAGGCGAAGATATAAAAGGCCACCGAGATGGCCTGGGCCAGATAAAAAGGCAGGTTGACGCTGCCGCCCACTTCCAGTCCCAGCGATTGAGAGATAATGGAGAACGAGCCGCCCGCGCCGACGCGGATGTTGGTGGCTACCGACGAGATCGACAGGCCGGTGCAAAAGGTGATGATGTTGGCCAGGGTAATAATCAGCAGGCCGCCCAGCAGGCCGGCGTTGCCCACCACCCAGCCGGTGCGCAGGTACATCACCGCCCCCAGAATGGTTAGTAGGGTCGGCAGGAAGACTCCGTCGAAAGCGCCAAACTTACTATTTTTACTGGTTTTGGCCGGCCGGCGCGGCAGCAGGCGTTTTAGGGTTAGCAGCATAGTTACCTTCAGTTCAGATTATTCAGATTATGATGAAGCGCCAGGTCCTAGCGGGCCACATCGCGCTGGGTCCGGTAGATCGAATTGTCGTAGGCCAGCAGCAAACTAAATCGCGCCGGTTAACACCGGCAATGCCTGGATTTTAGCAGGTTTTACCTTAATGTGAAATTATTAGGCGTTACGCAGTTCAAAAGGTGACAGTCACTTTTGGCCGAAAACGAACGTCCGCTTAAGCCCAAACAACGCTATTTATCGCGTCTAAGTGACGGTCACCGGGTTCGATACACCAACGGCGTAAGTCCTAATTATGTCACCGCCGGGCTGACGGCCGACCGCCGCGCCAGTCGATGGAAAGGGCCACGGCCGGTTAGGCATTTAGCCATAAATGTTAACTAGCAATACAATAGGGGAAAATCAGTCGGGCAAGTGGCTAACTTGTCCCTAACCGGGGGGAACAAATCAGCGATTTGTTCTACAGGACCTATTTTTAGAGAGGAGCAACTATGACCCAAATCGCGATTGCCTGTCAGGGTGGGGCGCTGCACGCGGCTTTTACGGCCGGGGCGCTGAAGACCATCTTTGAACGGCTGGATGGGGGACCGTATGAGCTTACGGGGCTGAGCGGCACGTCGGCGGGGGCGCTGTGTGCGGTGGCCGGCTGGTACGGACTGCTGACCGGCGGGCCGGCGGAAGCGATCAACACCTTGGAGGCCATCTGGGCCGATTTCGCGGCGGTCACGCCAACCGAGCAGGCGTTTAATGCCTGGCTGGTCACGTCGCTGCGGCTGCAAGGCTACTGGCTGGCCGCCGATGTCCGCTTTAGCCCGTACGCGCCCTTTTTCCCGGCGCTAATCGCTCAATTGAGACTGGCCGGGGCGCGACCGGAGTTTGTTGATTATGAGACGCTGCTGGAAAAGCATATCAACTTCAATACGGTGCGGGAATTGCAGCCGGTCAGCCGGCCGTGGCTGCTGATCGGCGCGGTGAATGTTTTGTCGGGCGACTTCAAGGCGTTTAGCTCGCAAGAGAGTTCGCCGGACGACAACATTACGGCCGCCGCGGTGCAGGCGTCGGGGGCGATTCCGGGCTTTGGCAGCCGGGCGGTGCGCATTGGTGAGGAAATCTATTGGGATGGGGTCTATTCGCAAAACCCGCCGGTCCGTAACTTCCTGGCCGATCCGGAAATGGCCGCCGACAAGCCGGACGAGATCTGGGTCATCCAGCTCAACCCCACCAGCCGGCGAGACGAGCCGAAGACCGTGGCCGATATCCAGGATCGCGATAATGAACTGGCGGCCAATCTGTCGCTGGGGCAGGAGACGAAGTTCATCGCTGATGTCAATGGGTGGGTCGAGCGGGGGTATCTGCCCGCTGACCAATACAAAACCGTCACCGTCCGCACACTGACGATGAGCCCGGAGTTGAGCGAGACGTTGGATTACGCCTCCAAGCTGGATCGCAGCCGCTCGTTTATCCAGATGTTGATGGCGGACGGGGAGAAACAGGCCGGGATTTTCCTGGATGGCGGGGCAGGTTAGAGGTAGAGCGTTGCGGCTTATTTATTAAGGCAAGACCGCTGTCGAAGATTTTCTTTGACGCGGAGATCAACTATTTTGGGGCCGATGCGCTCCAACCGGCCTGGCGCTGGCTCGGCGCTAGAGAGCGGCTGCGCCAGTTTGAAGTTAATGATGAAATTAGTGAGCAAGAGGAACAACGATAGGACCAGTCGCTGGCTTGTCCGACAAGGCTCTAGGACAAACTTAAGTTTGTCCTACAAACCCATTTTCAGAGGAGAGGTGATGAAACTACTTCTGTTTAGTGATTTACATGGAAATCAGGCGGCGGCGCAGCAGTTAGTGGCGCTGGCCCGTGAGGTTGACATTGTGGTCGGGGCAGGCGACTTTGGCAACCTGCGGCGCGGCATCGATACGGCCATTGGGTTGCTAACGTCCATCGATAAACCGGCGGTGCTGGTGCCCGGCAACGCCGAGTCGACGGCGGAGCTTGAGGCCGCCTGTCGAGCCTGGTCCGCGGCCCACGTGCTGCACGGAACCGGCATTAACTTGGCAGGCATCGACTTTTTTGGCATCGGTGGGGGTATCCCGGTTACGCCGTTTGGTTCGTGGAGTTATGACTTTAGCGAGGCTGAAGCGCGCCAACTGTTGGCCGACTGCCCGGCGGGAGGCGTGCTGGTCAGTCACTCGCCGCCGAAAGGGGTGGTTGATTTGTCCTCGCGTGGCGTTAATTTGGGCAGCGTCGCCATCCGGGAGGCCATCGAGCAGCAGCAGCCGGCGCTGGTGGTCTGCGGCCATATTCACGAGAGCGCCGGCCAGCAGGCCCAGATCGGCAACTCGGTGGTGATTAATGCCGGGACGGCCGGCATCATCTGGGAATTGGCGTGAAGGAGAGTATAGTGGACAATCCAGCCCAACCTCGTAACTTCCAAACCATTGTCACCCACGCCGATGCCGACGTGGATGATCTGTCTAACATTGCGCCGTCCATTCATCCGACCACGACGTTCCTGGCCCGCGATGCGCTCGACTTTGCGGCCATGGCGACCGAGCCGCGCCATCCGCGCTACTACACCCGCTATGGCAACCCCACCCACCAGCGGGTTGAAGAGACGCTGGCCCGGTTGGAAGGGGCGGAAGCCGCGCTGGTCACGGGCTCCGGAATGGGGGCGATTACGGCGACCATGCTGGCGCTGGTGACCGGCGGCGATCATATTGTGGCCCAACAAAACCATTATATGGGCACCACCAAACTGCTGTCGGAACTGCTGCCGCGTTTTGGGGTGACGGCTACATTTGTGGACCAAACGAACCCGGCGGCTTTTGCCGAGGCCATCCAAGATAATACCCGGCTGCTGATGTTGGAAAGTCCGGTCAACCCGCTGCTGCACCTGACCGATCTAAAAGCAGTGGCCGATTTGGCCAAAGGGCGCGGGGTGCTGACGGTGGTTGATAACACCTTTGCCACGCCGATTAACCAGCGCCCGCTCGAGTTCGGGGTGGATGTGGTGGTCCACAGCGCCACCAAATATCTGGGCGGGCATCACGATTTGACGGCCGGGGTCGTGGCCGGCTCGAAGGCGTTGGTGGAACGTATCTGGGGTACGCACATTTTGGTGGGATCGGTCTTGAGCGCGTTCGATGCCTGGCTGCTGCTCCGCGGGCTGCGGACTTTGCCGCTGCGTGTCCGGCAGCATAACCAAACCGCTCTGGCGGTTGCTACGTTTTTGGCTAACCAGCCGGGGGTGGAAAAGGTTCACTATCCGGGGCTGGCCGCCCATCCGCAGCATGAGCTGGCTCGATTACAAATGCCCGCCGGCTGCGGAGGCGTGCTCAGCTTCCAAATCAAGGGCGGCTACCAGGAGACCCAGCAGTTTATGAGCCAGCTCAAGTTGATCAACCAGGCCGTTAGTCTGGGCGGGTATGAGACGCTGGCGGCTCACGTAGCGGCGATGTGGGCGGGGACGTTGACGGATGAACAGTTCCGGGCGGCGGGGGTTGAGCCTAATTTAGTTAGATTCTCCACCGGCCTTGAGGATGCCTCGGACATTATAGCCGATCTGGCGCAGGCGCTGGCGACGATGGGTTAATCATCGCCAGGAAAGTTATGGCGTCAAAAAGAGCGACCCGGTCACAGTGACCGGGCCGCTCTTTTTGCTTTCGTAATTTTTTCGCAGGCTTTTCACAGCTAGTTGGTAATCCTGGGGGAGCAATCCCCCGTTAAGAGGAAGTACGTTAGTCAACACGCTCGCCGGATAATTCATCTACCTTCCTTTGAATTAAAGGAAGGTAGATGGCGAAAACCGATCCCTGCCCCAATTCTGAGGCAACCGCGATATGCCCCCCGTGAAGCTTAACCAGATCACGGCTAATCGACAATCCTAAACCGGTACCCCGAATATTTTGCTGGGCTTTGGCCCGGTAGAACCGATCAAACACATAAGGCACGTGATCGGTATTAATGCCTGCTCCATTGTCGATGACCCGGAGCGTGGCCCACTTACCCGGATTTAGCTCGAAACAGCCCGGCCATTGATGGTGAAATTCAGGGTTGGTAGCCGGGTTAGGGAGGGATAAGGAGGCGCAGGTGCAGGTAATTTGGCCGCCTTCCGGGGTGTATTTGATCGCATTGTTTAAGAGGTTGCGGACGATCTGTTGAAGTTGAGCCTGATTACCCAACACATTTAACTGTTTTTTGCCGATGACCCGGATTGATTGACCTTTTTGGTGGACCAGTGGTAATATTTCCTCCACCTGTTCTCGGGCCAGATGGGTTAAGTTTAAGACCTCGCGATCCATGGCGATGCGGCCGCTGTCAATGCGGGAGATTTCCAGAACGTCGCCGATAAGGTTATTTAATGACTCCGTGTGCTTTTGAATATCACGGATCATTTTGCGGCGTTTGGCATCATCCAGACGATCATACAAGCCATCCAAATTATCGCTTAACAGCGTGATAACCGACAGCGGCGTCCGCAACTCGTGCGAGACGTTCGATACAAATTCATTCTTCGAGCGTTCGGCTTGCTTGAGGGGAGTGATGTCTCGCTGCACGCTGACAAACCCCACGATGGCCGGCTCGGTGCGGTTGACTGGGGCGAAGAGAGGCGCAATGGTCAACGCGGCATCGTAGGTACTGCCGTCTTTGCGCTGGTTGATCACTTCGCCGAACCAGGTTTCACCGGCAAATAGCGTCGTCAAAATCTGGGTTTTGAGCCTGGTCTGTGTTTCTTCCGTTTGCCAAACCCGCCAATTCTGGCCCAGGGCCTCTTTGGCTGAAAAGCCGGTTAGGCTGACGGCGGCCGGATTAAGATATTGAATGTAGCCGTCGATATCGGTTACGACGACGGCTTCCCCTAACGCCTCTAAGATAGCCCGAGTGCGATCTCGTTCGGCTTGAAGTTCCAGCGAGCGGAGGCGGCGATGGCGGTTGAGCCGGGTGATGGTTTTTACTCTGGCTTTTAACTCCGCCGCGTCAACGGGCTTGTTTACAAAGTCGTCCGCACCAACTTCTATGCCGCGCAAACGTGACCGCTTGTCGTCTAAAGCGGTTACCATAATAATCAATATCTCTGACAGTTGGGGGTCCAGCCGCAGCTTTTGGCATACTTCAAAGCCATTCATGCCGGGCATCATGATATCGAGCAGGATAAGATCCGGTAAAAGTTCGGCGGCTTGGCTGAGCGCTTCTTCGCCGTTGGCGGCAAAAGCCAAATTGTAACCCTCATTAAGCAGCAGGCCGCGCAAAACCTGGCGAGAGCTTTCCTGATCGTCAACGATGAGAATGGTGCTTGTATTTTTCATAAGCGTTCTTTTAAGGGTAAAACCAATTCTATCACCAAACCGGGCCCGTCGCTCCGATTAAAAGCACGGCAGGTGCCGCCTACATCCCAGACCAGACTGGCCACCGACGCCAGGCCTAACCCCATGCCGGTTATCTGGCCGGTAAAATAGCGTTCGATCTGATAGTAGGGCGACCATATTTTGGTTAACTGTTCCGGCTGTAGATTTAAGCCGTCATCGAGCACCTTGATGCAAATTTGACCCTGGTATTTTGAAATGTTTACCTCGATGAGCGGCGCTTGGTGAGGGTGAAATTTTTGCGAGTTTTCCAGAAGTTCCTGCAAAATGATCTCCACAGCTCGAGGCGAGAGTGGGAGAAGCGGCGGGCTAGATGAGGTGATATTTTCATCTAACTCAAGGGTAATTGCTTTTAGGTTCAAATCGGACTTAATCGTTTCGACAATTTCCGAAATTTTATTGATGTTACATATTTCATCCCCAGGGGTTGCAATGTGAGAAATGTCCAGGTATTGGAGCACATCTTGAATCTCACTCTGCAGCCGCAGCGCATTTTTGTAGGCCGATGAAACTAATACTTGATGATCATTACATAGTATATTTTTATCGGCATGGAGCATATCCAGCGAACCGGAGATAAGCATAATCGGGGTCCTAAGTTTATGACCAATTTGGGCGTGAAAGGTCCACATGAGGCGTTTAGTATTGATGTCTTCGGTCACATCCTGGAGGTTAACCAAGTACTTCTCGGTGGTGTCCGAAGTCATGGCTAGCTGTTCAACATGCAGCCAGAGGCTTTCGCTGGTATCGGAGGCAGGCCGAACCAGATAAGCCGGGATCTTATCACCCATTAAGTTGGGCCATTGATCCCACAGCGCTTGAGGTTCGCAATTGTAATATTTTTTAACTAATTGGGGAAAGGTATCTGAAAGCGGCAGTTCGGCGTCTAACGGAATTTCCAGATACCGACGCGCCTGAGTGTTGGCGTAAATAATCTGATCGGCCTCATTCAAAATTAAATGACCAAAGTTGGCTTTTTCAACCAGCCATTCAAACTTAGCCCGTTCGTTGTGCAATCGCCGATATCGATTGAGCTTGACAATGGTGTGAACACGGGCTCGCAGTTCGTGCTGGTCAAAGGGTTTCGAGATAAAATCATCAGCCCCGGCTTGGATGCCTTTGAGCCGGGAATCGCGGTCATCGAGCGCGGTGACCAGCAGGATGGGGATTTCAGCCAACTGCCGGTCCCCTCGCACCCGCTGGCAAACCTCAAAGCCGTCCATACCGGGCATCATCACATCGAGCAATATAACATCGGGAATTGATTGCCGGGCGATAGTTAGAGCTTCTTCACCATTAGTAGCAAAGACAAGGTGGTATCCCTGTCCGGTCAGGAGACCCCGTAATACTTCACGGGCGCTAAGTTGGTCATCGACAATGAGAATGGTATTGTTGGGCATGGTATAACCTTTTATAGATTTGGATATCGTTGATAAGAAAACCAAGTGTTCTTGAAGATGCTCATTGACCAAAACTTGTCATCGAGATTTTTGAGGCTGGTTTTTGTCATCGAGCTGGCTTTTTATTAAGCTGGCTAAATTCGAAGGGCTAACCGGTTTACACACATATTCATTGGCTCCGGCATTAAGACAGCGCTGTCGATCATGCGGCATAGCCAGGGCCGTTAAGGCAATGATTGGCGTTGAGGCCAAATGCCGGTAATTTTGCCGAATCTGGTGAATTGCTTCAATGCCGTTGATGCCGGGCATTTGAATATCCATTAAAATAAGGTCTGGTTGGATTTCGGCGGCTAGCGTAACGGCTTCAATGCCATCTCTGGCGATAACGACCTGATAACCGTAATGTTGCAAGCCAGCTTGGGCAGTGATTATCGTGCTTTCATTATCTTCGGCTAAAAGCACAGTGATAGGCGGCAACCCGGACTCTCGCGGCTTATCAGCGAGGGGGTCACTGGTTTGATCGGTAAATGCTGGCAACCAGGGCAGTGAAACCGTAAAACGACTGCCCTGGTTGACGGCGCTCTCCAGTTTCACGCTGCCGCCGTGCATCTCGGTTAGGCGGTAAACCAAAGACAAGCCCAAACCGGTCCCATCCTGCTGGCGGGTAAGACCACTGTCAATTTGGACAAAAGGTTTGAATAAACGGCCCATATCTTCGCCGGAAATGCCGATGCCCGTGTCCCATATAGTAAAATGGACCACACCCAAGGCCATATCGCCTTCTACTTCCAGGCCAAGGCGGCCACCTTCGGGGGTAAACTTAACCGCGTTAGTCAATAAATTGACCAGAATTTGCTTTAGCCGCCGTTCGTCGGCCGTGATGACCTCGACGCTGTTGTCATAGCTGTAAACGACCTTCATATCCTTTTTATGGATCAATTGCTTAACAAATTGTAAAGAGGTTTGGCAAACCGCCGGCACAGATACCGGGCTTAACAGCAGATCCAGCTTTCCCGCCTCAATCTTAGATAGGTCTAAGATATCGTTAATCAGCGACAACAGGTGCGTACCCCCTTCTTCGATGTGATAAACAGCGCTAATCTGTTCGCTGTTTAATTCGCCGTAAACGTTGCTGCGTAAAATTTCGGACATGCCTAAAATGGCATTGAGGGGGGTACGTAGTTCATGGCTCATATTGGCCATAAACTCGTCTTTGAGCCGGGCAGCTCGGGCCAATTCAGCGTTGGCTGCCCGTAGTTCAGCCGTTCGCTCTTCAACCCGTTGAGCCAGCAGGGCTCTTTCTTGGGCCAGTTCTTCATTAGATTGCTGTAAGGCTTCAAAAAGGCTAGCTCTCCGAAAGGCATTAGCCACCATATTACCAATTGTTGCCAGTAGCGAAGCTACCTCAGCGGTTATTTGGTGACGATGCCCCACTAACAATGAGCCAATCCGCTCGTTTTGGATTGACAATGTGATGCTGGCAACCGCATTGATAAGCTTAAATTCGGCCGGCCAGGTTAGCTCTGGATCATTCTGGATGTCATTGTTCACGTAAAGGTGGCCATCGGCAAATAAATAACCTTGTTCCTGATGACGCGACAAAATTTGTTTCTCAGTTAAGCCGGCCCATACCCCCCGGCCATACTCGATAACGGTTTGTTTAGAGTCGGGATCATAAATAGCCAGAGCGGTCCCCTCCATTTGGAGCAAATCCAGCAATTTATCCAAAGCAACCATCACAATTTCGGTTCGGCTGGCGGCGGTCCGGAGCGCATCGGCGATAGCAACAATGATCTCCAATTCGTGTTCGCGCTGCTTGCGTTCGGTAATATCGGCGACAACCCCATAAATGGTTTTTCGCTGCCCTTTAACCTCAACGCGAGCGCTATCGCGGACCCAAATAATAGCGCCATCGGCTCGCATCAGCCGATATTCCACTTCGCTGCTTTGCCCCTTGCCTAACTTCGACGCTTGAGCAGCGGCTCTGAAGCGGTCATCCGGATGAATTAAGGTGGAAGGCCAGAAATGCCAGTCGGAAGCAAATCTGGTGGGGGGGTAGCCGGTCAAGATTTCGATATTGGGCGAGTGGTAATAGTTGACTCGTTCTCCAGACGGGCTGACTTCGCTCACATAAATATGGTCGCTAATCGAGGTAATAACTTGCCGGAAGCGCTCTTCGCTTTCACGCAGGTTCTGTTCAACCTGTTTTCGTTCGGTAATTTCTTGCCTGGCCTGCTGGTATAACCGGGCATTTCGAACGGCTACGGCCACTTGGTTAGCCAGAGCTTCCATAGCAATAATGTCATTGTCGGTAAACGCATTGAGAGCCGCACTTTGAATATCTATAACGCCAACAGTTTGACCTGTAACCTTAATCGGCAAACATAACTCTGATTGCGTCATGGTATGTTCTTTAATTACCGTGGTGTAATGCGATTCCTGGGTGACATCATTGGCCACTAACCTTTGACCATTGCGGGCCACCCAACCAATGATACCAGTTCCTAAGGACTGGGTATGGCCAGTTGGGAAATAGGCTTGGTAAGATCCGGCCACCGCATTGAGTTTGAGCTGGCCTTCTTCAATCAAAAAGAGCGCGACATGATGATAATCAAATGTCTGCTGGACTAATTGAGCCGTTCGTTCTAAAAGCAGATCTAATTCCAATTCAGACGCAATCTGCCGGCCGATATCGTTAATCAATTCTAACTGCCTGGCCCGTTGGGCTAATTCTGTTTCGGCGGCTTGAAGTTCTTTTATTTTTTGTTGAGATTGGGCATACAAGCGCGAGTTGTCAATGGCGGCAGCCGCGGGGGCGGCAATTAAGTTTAGTAACTGGAGATCATCCTCATTGAACGTACTGCGATGGATTCGGTTCAGCGCGGCGACAACGCCAATTGTTTGACCACGCGCTTGCAAAGGTACGCATAAGATGGACTTGGTTATAAAGTCGCCTTGCGCCTTATCAAATTCTTCATAGAAACGCGGGTCTTGGGAAGCATCCGGAATTAAAACTGATTGGCTGTGTTGAACTACCCAGCCCATAATCCCTTGTCCCATAACCAGCCGCTTGTTAATGACAAAATCCGATCCCTGGCCCGAGGCCGCCGCAAACCATATCTCATGTTGATCCGGGTCATACAGCCCCACTGAAACAGCCGCTGCATCAAGCTGCAACGCAATCTGGTCGGTAATGCGGGTTAGCGTTTCCTGCAAATCCAGGGTGGAATTTATGGCCTGGCTCACGCTGTTCAGAGTCGCCAGTTCCTTTACTCTGGCCTCCATTTTACGGTAGAGCTGCGAATTCTCTAGAACGATAGCCACTTGCGCGGCCAGCATATTTAATAACTTTACATCCTCGGCATCAAACGCCCCTTGTTTCTCCGGGCCGTCAAACACTTTAAGAACTCCGATGATTTTACGACCTCGCTTAAGTGGAACGCCCATAATCCGGCCCACTTTTACGGACAAATTCTCCAGCCGTCCCGGCCATTGCTCATAGTTGGCGATCACAATCGGTTGGCCAGTTGTCACTACTTGACCGGTTACCCCTTCGCCAACTAACAGGTTAAAATCATACTTGTTTTCATGGTTGCTATAACTGGCAATAAGTTCCAGGTGCTGCTGGTCAGGATGCAAAAGATGGATCTGGCCCATACTTGTGCCTAACAATTTAGCCGCCTGTTCCACAATATTTTGCAGCAGGTCATCTTTGCCAAGCTCGCCGGTAATATTGAGGGAAATTTCATACAGCGTCGTCATCTCTTCAACGCGCCGGGCCAGAGTTTGTTCAATTTGTTCTATTTTTTGGTGAAGAGAGTCAGCTGATCCTTGCGGCTCAGCCAGGGAGGAGCCTGGCCGCAGTTCGGCAGGAAGGACGGGCGCCCCACCAGAGTAGGTCTCTACCAAGCCTTCCAACTCAACCACTCGCTGTCGCAGCAGCTCTAATTCGCCGATGAGTTGAGCTTTGCGCTTATTGTGTTCTGACATTACAAGTTCCTCTACTAACAGGCGTTGCTACTGAGATCGAAGATTTTAACAAGGTAAACAAATTTCGAGTCCGGACGTTGTTTAAGGTGTTGTCAGTTATCTTTTAGTATAACAGAAAAGTAAAAATTATGAGAGGTTACAATGCTAATATAGAAGAATAATTAGGGTTTGATGAGGGTGATAAGGTGACCAATTAGTACCAATTTACTATCAAGCCCACGACTCTCAGGTGCGACGCCTCACTTCGATGACGTTCGGCAGTTGTTCGATAATCGCCAAGACGCGGCTAAGTTGATCGATATTAGCAATATCCAATGTAGCGAAAATATTGGCTTTTGATTCTTGTTTTTTGGTAACCACATTGACTGTAGCCAGATTGATCTTTTCATTGGCCACCACAGACGTAATGTCGTGCAGCAGGCCGGGCCGGTCAAAGGCTTCAACCTGAATATCGACCGGATAGGTCGTCCCTTCCTCGGTACCCCAATCGACCTTGATCAACCGCTCCGGGGCTTTTTCACGCAGACGCAGAATGTTAGGACAGTCGCCGCGATGAATGGTTACGCCGCGCCCCCGAGTAATATAGCCCAAAATTTCCGTATCGCCCGGAACAGGCCGGCAGCACTGGGCCAGGTTGGTTAGTAAGTTACCCACCCCCTGAACGTGGATCCCGGTCGACATTTTCTGGGATGGCGCCGGCAGCGAGATGAGATTGCGCCATTCCTCAGCGGCATGGGGTTCAGCCGCGACAATAATCGTGTTAATCACGTTGACCATTTGAGGCGTGCTAATATCGTTGCGACCAATCGCCGCCAAAAAATCATCGACCCGATCATATTTAAAGGCATGGGCCAGCTTTTCGAAGCTAACGCCCGGAATCCCTAACCGGCGAATTTCTCGCTCCAAAATAAACCGGCCGTCCGATAAGTTTTTCTCGAAATTTTGATACTTAAACCAATAGCGAACTTTCGATCGGGCTCTGGAGGTTTTGATATAGTTAAGATGAGGGTTAATCCAATCTCGGCTGGGGCCGCCGCGTTTGGCGATTAAAATCTCAACCTGGTCGCCATTTTTGAGCTGGTAGTTAAGCGGCACAATCCGGCCGTTGACTTTGGCGCCCCGGCAGCGGTGGCCAACCTCCGTATGGATGTGATAGGCAAAGTCAATGGGGGTTGCCCCAAACGGGAGATCAACCACGTCCCCGTCCGGAGTGAGAACGTGAACCCGATCTTGGAACACTTCGGCTTTGACCTGGTCAATGAACTCGCCAGCGTCGGCCACATCTTCTTTCCACTCCATCAAGGAGCGCAGCCAATTAATTTTGCGATCAAAATTGGGGTCAGATTTGGCCCCTTCTTTATACCGCCAGTGAGCCGCCACCCCCAATTCCGCTTCTTGGTGCATTTCAAACGTTCTAATTTGAACCTCAAGGTTTTTGCCACCCGGCCCAATGACTGCGGTGTGCAGCGAGCGGTAAAGGTTATCTTTGGGCGCGGCAATATAGTCGTCAAACTCGCCCGGTATCGGCCGCCACAACGTATGCACAATCCCTAAGCTGGCATAGCAGTCAGCCAGTTCCAGCACCAGCACCCGCACCGCCCGGACATCATAGATTTGATCAAAATCGACGCCCTTACGCCGCATTTTGCGCCAGATGCTGTAAATATGTTTAGGCCGGCCAGATACTTCGGCGTCGATACCCCGATTGAGCAGTTCCTTTTTGAGCGTTTCGGCCACATTATTGATATAACTCTCGCGGTTGATCCGCCGTTCGTCAACCAAGTGGGCAATTTGTTTATACAACTCCGGCTCCATATACCGAAAAGACAGATCTTCCAATTCCCATTTAATTTGCCAAATACCTAACCGGTTAGCCAATGGAGCAAAAATTTCCAAAGTTTCTCTGGCAATACGTTTACGCTTCTGTTCCGGCAGATGGTGCAGCGTCCGCATATTGTGAGTGCGGTCAGCCAGCTTGATCAAAACGACCCGGACATCATCAACCATCGCCAGAAACATTTTGCGCAGGCTCTCGGCTTGGGCCTGTTCTTTTTTGCTCTTTTTTGACTGCCCGCGATACTCCTGAATCTGGCTCATTTTGGTGACGCCGTCGACTAATTGCGCGACAGACTTACCAAATTGCCCTTCCAGTTCCTGAAATGTGACCGGCGTATCCTCTAAAACATCGTGCAGCAGCGCCGCGGCAATGGTTTCATAATCCAGCCGCAAGTCAGCCAAAATGTTGGCGACCGACAGCGAGTGTTGAAAATAGGGTTCCCCTGAGGCTCGGGTTTGGCCGTGATGAGCTTGTTGCGCCACCTCACAGGCTCGGCGAATGAATTCTATCTCCGAATTTGAGCGTCCGGCAGAAATAGATTGCAGCCATCCTTCAAACCGTATGGCGTCTTCGGTTGTTATTTCAGACTTAACAGCAACCATATACGACTTCTCCGTCCTCTTGGCGGGGGCAATTCCGCTTTGGATTGTGGCAGGTGAACGTAAAACTGAGTAGATTAACGTATAGTATACTCCATCGCCCCTGATTGAGCAATGAAAAATCAATAAAAAATCTCTAATTATTTTCTAATTAAGTTTAAATCAAATTCTGAGTAATGTGTGTTACTCTAATTGCGGCTTGGTTTTAATGACAAAACCCTGTCTCCGCATATTTGAACCACCGATCATCCAGCAGACCGAATTTATCACTCCGCACCTTATCAATCAATTGATACATGTTTTGTTAGGAAAACAAAATAAAGGCACAGAGATGCTGCTCTACCTCTGTGCCTTTAAGTTTTAAGCTGCCAGCCACAGCTTATTCCTAAAAACAATCAGGACTTACGCAGTTCTAAAGGTGACAGTCACTTGGACACGTCAAACCAATCTCTTTGAGCTAACCCGGTGCTGATCGATTGACAATAAGTGACTGTCACCTGATTTTTGCGTAAGTGCTGACAATTTAACATCCAAGATTTCACTGGCCAATTGGAGAGGAAAAAGTGGAACTTACATCAGTGTATCTTACGGAAGAGTTGGCCGCGTTGCGCCAACGGGTGGCTGAATTGGAGGCATCCGAAGCAGTGCGACGGCGTGTAGAGGCCGAACTTAGGGGCCGCGCTTACCAGCAGGCCATGATCGCCAAGTTGGGCCAGCGAGCCCTGGCCGGCGGCGACCTTGATCCCCTGCTCGACGAAATTACCGTCCTCGTCACCCTCACGCTCAAGGTTGACTACTGCCAGATTTTGGAACTTCACCCGGATCGCGACCTCTTGCGTCTACGGGCCGGATCAGGCTGGCCGGCTGAATTGATCGGCCAGGCGACCATCAACGCCGACCCTAACACCCATTTAGGCTACACCCTCTTCTCTAGCAAGCCCGTCATCATCGAAGACCTGCGCACTGACCCCCGTTTTAATGAGTCAGGCCAACTCTATGGCCATAAGCTGGTCAGCGGCGTTAGCGTCATTGTCGATGGTCAGCAGTGGCCATTTGGCGTCCTCAGTGTTCATACCGCCCACAAACGAAAATTTACCCAGGATGACATCTACTTTCTGCAATCGGTGGCCAATATTCTGGGCACAACGGCCGACCACCGCCGCACCCAATTGGCCCTGCAAGATGCCAACGACAAACTCGAACAGCGTGTTAAAGAGCGCACCGCCGACCTGCAAGCCGCCAACGAAGAACTCCGAAACTTTGCTTACATCATTTCTCACGACCTGCGCGCGCCGCTAGTCAACATCAAAGGCTTTGCCGGCGAACTCGATTACAGTGTGGATATCCTCCGCGCCGCGCTCAACCCCATTCTGCCCCAGCTCGATGACACCCACCGGGACGACCTTATGACCGCTATCGGTCAAGATATTCCGGAAGCCCTTGACTTTATCAACAGCTCTGTCAGCCGGATGAACAGCCTCATTAACGCCATTCTCAAACTATCGCGTCTGGGCCGCCGTGAACTCCTGTTTGAAGCCATCGATATGACCGTGCTGGTTCAAGATACACTTGCCTCGCTAGCCCACCAAGTCGAACAGACCCGGACGGTAGTCATGGTGGACCCGCTGCCCGAGGTCGTGGCCGACCGCACCTCGATGGAGCAGATTCTAGGCAACCTGCTGGCCAACGCCCTAAACTATCTCATACCCTCCCGCCCCGGCCAAATTACCATCAGCGGCCAGGCTAGCCCCGAAGCCATCACCTTTCGAATTTCCGACAACGGCCGTGGTATTGCTCAAGACGACCTCTCCAAAATATTTGATATTTTTCGCCGGGCCGGCCAACAGGATGTCCCGGGGGAAGGAATGGGGCTGGCCTACGTGCGGACGCTGGTGCGCCGGCACGGCGGCCAAATCCACTGTGAGTCGGAATTGGAGGTAGGTTCGACCTTTATCTTTACCATTGCCTGCAATCTAGCCGAGGAGTCTGAACATGATGTCTAATGTTCAAGCCGTTACCATTCTTCTAGTTGAAGACGATCCCGGTCACGCCCGTCTGATCGAGAAAAACTTACGACGCGCCAATATTACCAATCAAATCATGCAAGCCGGCGACGGGCAGCAAGCCATCGACTACCTTTTTAAAGAAGGACGCTACGCCGGCAGCCCCCATGATCCACCGCTGCTGGTTTTGCTCGATCTCAATTTGCCCGTGCTCAATGGGTATCAAGTGCTCAAACGGATGAAAGAAGACCCCAGCACTCGACGTATTCCGGTAATTATGTTAACTACCACCGACGACGCCAGAGAAATCACCAAATGCTACGATTTAGGCTGCAATGTTTATATCACCAAACCGGTTGACTACCAACATTTTTCAGATGCCATTCGCAAGATTGGTCTGTTTCTATCAGTCGTGAGTATTCCCGGGGGAGGATATTAGTCATGCCAACTTCAAACGCCGCCCACATTCTTTATATGGAAGACGACGCCGGTCTGGCCCGGCTCTTCAAAAAAAAGCTGGAACGCGCCGGCTATACCATCGATATCGCTTCCGACGGTGACACCGGCCTAAGCCTATTCGATGCCGGTCACTATGACGTAATCGCGGTCGATCAAAACATGCCCATTTACGATGGTCTGGCGGTCATTCGCCGGCTGGCCGAGCGGGGGCCGCTGCCGCCGACCATTATGATTACCGGCAGCGGCAACGAACAGATCGCCATCGAGGCCATGAAATTGGGGGCCAGCGACTATATCGTCAAAGACGGCGACGGGCGCTACCTGGAACTACTGCCGGCGGTCATCGAGCAGGTGCTGGTCAAAGAACGCCTCATCCGCGAACGCCAAGAGGCCAACCGCAATCTAGCCCTGCTCAACTTGGTCGGCCAAGAACTGACGGCGTCGCTGGATTTACAGAAAATCACCACAACACTGCTGCAAGCCGTAACCGAAACCATTGGGGCTGAAGGCAGTTCCGTTTGGCTCAAAGCCGACCCGCCGAAAGAAGGGCTTATCTGCCAGGCCGCTTATCATCGCTCTCAGTCCAACATCTCGACCAAACTCCACCTACGGCCCGGTCAGGGCATTGCCGGCTGGGTTACCAGACAGGGCGAAAGCGTCACGATTACCCGCGCCGCTGATGATCCCCGTTTTGCGCCGGAAATTGATCGGGAAACCAAATGCCATACCGAGTCGCTGCTGGCCGTCCCTCTAAGCGCTCGCGGCACGGTCATCGGGGCTTTGGAAGTGATTAACAAAATCGAAGGGCCATTCAACGCCCATGACCGGGCGCTGGTTGAAACCCTGGCCGCCTCAGCCGCCATCGCCATCGACAACGCCCGCCTGGTTGAAGCCCTCCGCCACCAAACGGCCGAACTCCAGGCTCGCAACGAAGAGTTAGATGCCTTTGCCCACACCGTGGCCCACGATCTAAAAACCCCTATAGGGCCGGTTATTGGTCTAGCCGAACTGCTGATCAGATTCCGCTCGACCATGTCCGAAGAAGCGGTGAACGATACCCTAGTGACCATTGCCCGCAGCAGCCGCAAAATGGACGAGATTGTCAATGAACTGCTGCTGCTGGCCACTATCCGTGATACCGACATCGAAACCCATATCATCGATATGTTGGGCCTGGTGTCTGAAGTTCGGCAGCGGCTGGCCCATCTCATCGATCAAAAGCAAGCCCAATTCATTTTCCCCACAAGTTGGCCAATTGCGATGGGCTATGGTCCGTGGATTGAAGAAGTATGGGCCAATTACATTAGCAATGCGCTTAAGTATGGCGGGAACCAGCCGCACATTCAAATTGGCGGGGAAAAGCAGGCCAATGGGATGGTTCGCTATTGGGTGCGTGACAGCGGCGACGGCCTTACCCCCAGTGAACAAGCCCGCCTCTTTGCCCCTTTCACCCAGATAAAACGGACCAAAGCGGAAGGGCATGGTCTGGGTCTATCGATTGTCCATCGAATCATCGAAAAATTAGGCGGTGAGGTGGGGGTCGAAAGTTCGGGTATTCCTGGTCAGGGTTGTACCTTCTATTTTACCCTGCCGGCTGCCCCGCAACTGATTTCGCTAGAACCAATTCGAGAGGCATTAACGATTTACTAAATCCTGCTCCAAAAAATCCTTTAAGCCGCCAAACATGGCTTCAACCGCCTCAGACCGAGCCGCGTAGTGGACTTTATGGCTCGCTTCTAAAGTTAGGTAAACCAACCCGGCCAGCCGCAAAGCACGCAGGTGATGCACCACGGTGGGTGCGCGCAGCCGCAATCGACGCGCTAATTGGGCCGGGGTCAGCGGTTCGGCGGTCAGATAGCGTAAAATCCGCAGGCGAGTCGGATCGGCCAGAGCCTTCAAGGCCCGAAACAGGGCGTCGGGTACCACCTCGCCGGGTACGAGCGAGGCATTGGCCGGCCGTCCCCCAAACACGAACAGCATCTTTTTAGCCGAAACTCTCAAATCACAAATCAGCGGCGTGATCCAAAACGAGGGGATCAGCACCAATTCCGACACTTGAAGTGTATCGCCAAATCGAAACCCCTCCGACAGAGCCTCAAGGAGTTCTAACGTATCCAGTTTCTCGGCCAACTGCCGGGCGCGCTCAACCGCCGCCTTCAGAGCCGGTCGAATCCGAATTTCCTCCTCGGCAAAAAAGACATCGTGATAGGTCCGCAAGGCAGTCAAATACAGGTCGCCCGCTTTAGCCAGATTAGCCCAAATATCCAGCAGGCCGTTTACTCTACCGGCCGAATAATTAAGCTCACGCAACGCCGACCGCAGCACTTTTTGCTCGGCATTGGTCCAACTTCCTCGAACCGCAACAACTTCCAGTACGGTCTGCACCTCGGCTGGCAACTTCTCAGACAACAACAGGAGGCGCATTCGCTCTTCTGGCGGCAGCTCGGCCAGATGCTTTAACGCGGTCGCGCTGTCTTTGGGCGCAGGCAAAGCATAGGCCCAGATCATGAGTCCCTTGTAAAAAGAGCTGGTGTGCTGCAAAATCTCTCGCTCCGGGGCCGGCAAGCGCGATCGGACACCGGCCGCCCAGGCGCCTCGCAGCCCAAACTCCTCCGGTTGGTGCAGCACTTCCAGGCTCATAAACAAATCGTAGGCGGTGCCTACATCCCACAATAATTTAGGCGGGGAATCGATACTCGACATAACCCCCATTGTACCGATTTTTTCGATTGCGCCAAAAACCTGACCTCGCTTCATTGAGATTAGAGGATTATCGGCGGGGATTTAGTGATGCGATGAATAGACCTTCTCCACCCGCGGATAATGCCCCTTCAACCGCAGGCCCCATACGATTAAGCGATCGCCGATTATAGCCGCTAATCGACTCACCCTTCGTTCTCTTTTTTCCGCCAACTGTTTGGCCTGGCGAGCCAGTTCGGCTTCGGTTAGATATTTTTCTTGATAATAATCGACCATTTTTTCCCAGAGGTACATCCGTCACTCCTTCCGGGTCATTAAAATTTTTGCCGCATAAAAACCCAATGAATTCCCAATTTATTCGGCTGACCAAAGTTGGGTCGAATGGAGTTCGTATCGCCCTAATTTGGTTAGATATATATTTGTTTATTTAGATATATATCTACAATATTAGATTATCATCTAATCATCAAGTTGTCAATAAGCAGTTTTTAACTGAAGCCAAAATTATTCCACCTGAGCTTTTACGAAGCGAACAAAATTTGGTAATATAAGCGCCCAAGCCAGAGTTTGGACCCT
>JACKAT010000072.1 GCA_020634935.1 Anaerolineales bacterium | reverse complement strand
TGTTGCTCCGATAATATTTAGGGTTAGACATTTTTCGACGTGAGATACTGCACGCTGAACAGCCGGTTGGGATCGGTCCAAACCTTCTCGACGGCAAACCCGGCGCGGCCGGCCAGGGTGGCCAGTTCGGTGGGGGTGTACTTGTAGGAGGACTCGGTCCAGATGGTTTCGCCGGTTTCAAAGGGAATGGTGTGGCCGATCAGGCGGACGGTTTGGCGGGTCAGGCTGACCAAATGCATCTCGATGCGCCCGGCTGCTTCATTATAAAAGGCGTGATGTTTGAATTGATCGAGGTTGAAATCGGCGCCCAGTTCGCGGTTGAGGTGGGCCAACATGTTGAGGTTGAAGTCGGCGGTCACGCCGGCGCAGTCGTTGTAAGCCAGGTTGAGCAGGGTGGTGTCTTTCTTCAGATCGACGCCGAGCAGCAAGTCGCAGTCGTAACCGCACACGGCCCGCATGTGCCACAGAAAGGCGACCGCGTCTTCGGGGTGAAAGTTGCCCAGGGTCGAGCCGGGGTAGTAGATAACCTTGTGACGGACGGGGCGGTTGGGCCGCGGCAAGGCAAAATCGGTTTCGTAGTCGGCCCAAACCGGCAGAATGTCGAGATAGGGATAGGCCAGCGCCAGCCGGGCGGCCGATTGCATGAGGTGATCGCGGGAGATGTCGATTGGCACGTAGCCGGCCAGCCGGGGCAGGTGATCGAGCAGGGTGCGCGTCTTTTGGCTGCTGCCGCTGCCGTACTCGACCAGCAAGCTGTCCGGCCCGATGCGGGCGGCAATGGCGTCGATGTGCTGGTCCATAATCTTCTGCTCGATGCGGGTGGGGTAGTATTCGGGCTGCTGGGTGATCTGATCAAACAACTGCGAACCGCGCTCGTCGTAAAAGAGCTTGGGGGGCAGTTCCTTGACCGGTTTCAACAAGCCTTTGATCACGTCTCGATACGCGGCGGCGGTATCGGGGTGGTATTCAACTAACTGTAGTTCTTTTAACATGGATGTTCTCCTTATCTGCTTTAAACAGCCATTACAAATAATTTGGGGTGACAGTCACTTAACCGACCAATTTCGTACTATAATTAGCAGCACAAAGTGACTGTCACCTATTTCTGAATGCCCCTCGCCCGGCAAGCAGAAGCAGCCCGCCGGCGGGGCGAGTACCCATCAACAAGTGAACCGTTACGCTGTCCAGGCAGCGGCCCAATTGAGCAAACCGTTTTTAGCCTCAGCTATCGAGCTAAAGCTTTATCAATGACTCTAAATTTGAATTAACATTTGAGGGGAAAGAATCGGGTGGAGCCTAATCGTCCGGCGACCGCCGGGGAATAAGAGGCGAAAACAAACCGTAATACGGCTAGCGGTCCATTTGATAATTGTTTGTTGTAGATTTTGAAGCTAATTCCTCGCGGCGATGTCATTGGGCGACTCCTTATATAAAATAACCGGCTGGAGCGTCAAAGTTTACTTTGACCTAACCGTGAATGACAAAGCCAGCTTTGTCGCTCCAGTAAATTTCCATTCCCGTTGCTGTAGCGGAGCGTCTATCGCACTCCTCTGAAAATGGATTGTGTAGGACAAGTCCGGCGACTTGTCCTACGATTTATTTTTTATTGATGATGCGACAGAATGGTTACACGGCAATGAACTAATTCTTACAAATCGATAACTCTTCGAGAAAAACATGCCTCGACCCAACCCTTAAACCAACCCCAACCCTATCCTTTGGCAGAGCAGCATCATCGCCCGTTTTGATAGACTAAGGTCATCAAAACAACTCTTGTTTCTAATATCTAACTCAAGTTGCCACCTTGCGGGAAAAAGACCTTTAGGGTTTCCGAACGGGCCTTATCCCGACCTAAATTTGGATATTTAACGCCAATTCTTGTCAAAATCAGGGTCGAAACCCTAAAGGTCTGGAAGGGTAGCAACTTGGGTTATCTAAAAAATTTCGCGCCGCGTTCGCACTATGTTCGTATATAATTTGTATATTAAACTGAACTTTATCACGCTATAAAGGAGGAATCTTATGAATGCCCACGATGTTATAAGATACGGCCACGAAACGGTCCTGACGGCAATTGACGGGTTGCCGAAAGACGATTGGCTAACGCCCGGCGTGTGTGGCTTCTGGTCGGTGAAGGATATCATTGCCCATCTGGCCTCGTTTGAGGTGGCGCTGGTCGATGTGCTGCGCTCGCTGACCGGCGAGACCTCGACCCCGATGCTGCAAACGTTTATCGAGACGTACCCCCAGTTCAACGACACGCAGGTTGAGCTGCGCCGCCATAAAACGGCTGATGAGGTCCTGGCCGAGTATATGGATGCTTATGAGCAGGCTGCCGCGCTGCTGCCTGAGATCAGCCCGGAGCTGTGCCGCCAAAATGGGACGCTGGCCTGGTATGGCGAGCAGTATGATTTGGACGATTTCATTCTGTACACCTTCTACGGCCACAAACGCGAACACTGCGCTCAGATTAATGTCTTTCGAGACACATTGAGTTCGTAGAGTTTGTAGAGTTTATGGAGTTAATGAGTTTGTAGGGTTTGATGAGTTTTATAGGCAACAAGACTTACGCAGATTCAGGTCATTTCGGAGCCGAAGGCGGAGAAATCCCTACAGTGGTCGGTTGCAAAAGAGTATTTCAGGGATTTCTCGCTCATTCTTCGCTCGAAATGACACGTTGTGTAAATTCTGATTAAATAGAGTTCACCCATAAGGAGATCTGACGATGACCACCGCTACGATGACGAATAATGGCCTAAAGACTGAGGCGCTCACGTTTCGGCCCGGCCAATTGGAAGACTTGTACGCGATTTACTGTATCTTTGAGGAAACACTGGCCGATTTGATCAAACGCTTCGGCTCGTCGGCAACGACCAGTTGGCATGATCCGGCGGCCTTGGAGAAAATATGGCAGGAGCGCCGGCCGCTGTTTGAACACATGGCCCGCACCGCCGCTCAATTCTGGATTGCCGAGCATAACGGCGAGCCGGTCGGCTATGCTCGATCTATCTTGCGAGATGGGCTGTGCGAGCTAACCGATTTCTTTGTGAAGCCCGGCGCTCAGTCGTTGGGGGCCGGCCGGGGGTTGATGGAGCGGACCTTTCCGGTGGAAGGAACAACCCGCAAGAACATCATCGCCACCACCGATATGCGGGCGCAGAAGCTTTATATGCGTCACGGCGTGGTCCCGCGCTTTCTCATTTACTACTTTGGGCGCGAGCCGGAAGTAACCTCGGTTGAAACCGATCTGGTTTTTGAGCGAGTTGCGGCTGAACCGGAAACCCTCGACCGCCTGGCCGCCATTGATCGCGCCATTATCGAGCATCGTCGCGATGAAGATCACGCCTGGCTGCTCGATCAGCGGGAGGGCTATCTTTACTATCGCGACGGCCGGCCGGTCGGTTACGGCTACCTCGGCTCGAACAACGGCCCGTTTGCCCTGCTCGATCCGGCGGACTTTCCGGCTGTGCTGGCCCACGCCGAAAGCGAAGCCGCTCGCCGTGACCGTGAGTTCGGGCTGGAAGTGCCGATGATTAACCTCGCTGCGGTGGAATATTTGCTCGCGCGCGGCTTTCGGCTCGACGCGTTTGCGGCGGTCTTTATGAGCGATAAGCCGTATGGCAAGTTTGAGAATTATATCATCACCAGCCCGCCGTTCTTTTTCTAAGTGAGGGAGTCGGACTGATACAGCAGCGGGCCGGTCAAATCGCTTAACCGCTGTCGCTGGCCGCCCTCGGCGTCGAAGTTGGCCGGATCGAGCCACTGTTCAAACGCGGCTTTCAGCGCCGGCCACTCCTGATCGATGACGGCGAACCAGGCCGTATCGCGATTGCGGGCCTTGTAAATGGTAGCTTGGCGGAAGATACTCTCAAACGAAAACCCAAGCCGTTGGGCCGCCCTCCGCGAGGGCGCGTTCAGGGCATCGCATTTCCACTCATAGCGGCGGTAGCCCAGGGCGAAAACGTGGTCCATCATTAAATACATCGCTTCGGTGGCGGCGGGTGTGCGCTGCAAAGCGGGGGCGTAGTTGATATGCCCCACTTCAATCGAGCCGATAGCCGGGCTGATGCGCAGATAACTGGCGATGCCGGCCGCTTGGCCGGTTTTGAGATCAATGATGGCGTAAAAGAGGGGATCGCGGCTGGGGATGACGCTGTTCACCCAAGCCGCATAATCATCGGCTGAGGCGAAAGGGCCGTAAGGTAGATAAGTCCACAGCCGGCCCTCGGTGTCTTGGCTGTAGGCTGCGAATAGATCCGCTGCGTGACGGGCCGCCGTCAACGGTTCCAGCCGGCAGTGGCGGCCCGTCAATGGTTCGTAGGGCGGCAGCGGCGGCGGCGTCCAGTTCGGTAGGGGGTGGCCGATGGGTTGGTTAAGATGATTGTAGGGTTGCTCTGACATATCGATTGGTTGGTCTCCTGTCTATTTTGTGCGGGGTTTGCTTATCCCACCATTATTGCCCAAGTCCGCATTTGGTCAAATTCAATGACCGGCCGGCCGCATTTATTATAAAAAATAAGGGAAGCTGAGTCAGCTTCCCTTATCGATCACTTTGATTATGGGATGGACAAGCTAGTTAGTTAGCGTCCCGCACATCGGTTCCGAGGATAGAGCCGTCATTGGCGTCCACTTTAACGTCGATGCCGTTGTCCAGTTCGACCTCATAAATCAAGGCGCCGCCGTTCTCATCCATATGGTCAATTTCAACGGCCAGCGTTTTGGTTCCGGGATTGGCAGCTTCGGCCGCGGCCTGAGCTTCTTCGGAGGTGATGCCCATTTGATCAGGAGAAGCTGTGGTTTCGTCGGTTTCATCAACCTCGTTAGCCTCATCGGTTTCGTTCCCGTCGTCAGCTTCATTATCGGCACATTTATCGACTTCACCGCCGTCATCGTCTTCATCGACGTTACCTTCCGCTTCATGCTCCACATTATCATCATCGGCGCAGGCGGCATTATCCTGAGTCGACGGCGCGGCGTTGGCCGACTGCGGCGGCTGGCTTAACAAGACCCCCGCCCCCAGCCCGCCGAGTAACAACCCTAACAGGATGATCACGATAAAGATAAACTTGTTGATTTTCATATAGTTGCGCTCCTTTTTGATTTAAGAAATTATGGGTAGTCGAGAGAACTTTTCCCTCGTACAACCGCAGTCTATCGCGTCGCCATGAAAATGGCATGAAGCGAAGATGAAGAAAAAATTCATAGAGTTATGAGTTACGCAGTTCAAAAGGTGACAGTCACTTAGGCGTGATAAATTGACTTGTTTGGACTAAACGGACGTTCATTTTCAGCAAAAAGTGACTGTCACCGGGTTTGCTACACCCAACTGCGTAAGTCCTAAGAGTAATGATTTTCATTGTCCTGGCCGAGCGGGCAGACCTACGGTAAACGTTGTTCCCTGGCCCGATTGACTTTGCACGTCAATTGTACCGCCATGCAGGCGCACTATTTCACGGGTGATGGCCAGGCCCAGGCCAAAGCCGCCGGCCGTCCGAGTGCGGGCGCTGTCTACCCGGTAGAATCGGTTAAATAGGTGGGGCAGATTTTCCGGGGGAATGCCGGGACCGTTGTCGGTCACGGTGGCGATGATCTGCTGCCAGTCGCGGTTAAGGCTAACTTCTACCTGCCCCCCAACGGGGGTAAATTTGAGCGCGTTATCCAGTAGATTGGAAAACACCTGCTGTAGCTGCGAGGCATTACCGGTGGTCTGCAAGTTGATATGGGGCGGATATTCCAGCGTCAGGGTCAGTTGTCGCTCTTGGGCTTTGGGCTGCAACTGCTGAGTAAGCTCGTTCAGCAATGTATCCAGGGCAACCGGCGCAAACTTGACAGCTTCGCCCTGTTCAACTCGGGCCAGGATCAGCATCTGTTCAACTAAATGGGTCATGCGATCTACATCACCTTCCATATCAGTCATCATTTGCAGCAGGGTGGCCGTGTCGCGGGGGCGAGAGCGGGCCAGGCTCAACTGCGTTTTGAGCAATCCGAGCGGAGTCCGCAATTCGTGCGAGGCATCGGCGGTGAATTGGCGTTCGCGTTGAAAGGCGCGATCGAGCCGATCGAGCATGGCATTGAAGGTGTGGGCCAGGCGGCCAATTTCATCATTAGGCAGGTCAAATGCCAGTCGCTGGCTGAGGTCGTCGGCGCTAATCTGCTGGGCGGTGGTCGTCATCGCCGCCACCGGAGCCAGAGCGCGGTTGGCCAAGAATAGGCCGCCGCCAGCCGACAGAAGCAACACAATGGGGATGGCAATCGCCAGACTGAGGAAGATTTGATTGAGAAAGGTCTGGCTTTCGCGCAAGGATAGGGCTACCACCACGGTTCCCAAGATGCGATTGCCTTCTTGTAAAGGTGTGACCAACAGGCGCACCGGCTCGCCATTAACCAATTCACCGTCTCCTAACTGCTCCGGGGGCGGCAAGGCGATGGGGATTGGATAATTTTCCGCTTCGCCCACCATGAGGCCGATGGTTCCTTGCGGGGTTAGGATCCAGGCTAACACCCCCCGCCCTCGTAAATCGGCGGTTTCAGCGACATCGGCGTAATAGTCGCTCCCCCTTACATCGACCACGGCATTTAACTGGGTTGCGCTTAAACGCAAGGTTTCCTCAATTTTCTGATTTTGGTTGTTACGCAAAACGGTGATCAACACGACTGCAAATATCAACAGCAGCACAGCTTCCAGAGCAACGGTCCACAAGACCAGGCGAACGCGCAGGCTATGAAAGCGATTCATTATCGCTGATCCGATAGCCCAAGCCGCGCACGGTCTGGATGAGCTTATGGTCATGGCCCGCATCTATTTTTTTACGCAGCGAGGAAATGTAAACCTCAATGAGCTTTGAGCCGGATTCAAACTCCATATTCCAAACGTGGTCAATAATCTGATCGCGGCTCAGCACCTGGTCGGGGTGGCGCATCAGGGTTTCCAAAAGAATGTACTCTTTGGAGGTCAAGGTTTCGATGGGCTTGCCGCCTCGACTGGCGCGTTTGGTGGCGGTGTCCAGCACCAAATCACCCACTTGCAATTCGGGTGTTTTGCTGGGGCCTTCACGCCGGGCCAGCGCCCGCAAACGGGCCGTCAATTCCTCGATGGCAAAGGGCTTAACCAGGTAATCATCGGCTCCGGCATCCAGCCCGACCACCCGATCGTTGATGGCGTCGCGGGCAGTCAGCATCAAGATCGGCGCGGTGTAGCCTCTGGCCCGCAGATCCCGGCACACGGCCAGTCCATCCAGGCCGGGCAGCATAATATCCAGCACAACAAGGTTATAGACGGCGCTATCGACCCAGGCCAAAACCTCAAGACCGTTGTCTACCACATCAACGGCGTAAGCTTCCTCTTCCAAGCCTTGACGAATTAGCGCCGCCATACGGGGTTCATCTTCAACAACAAGAACGCGCATCAGGATCTCCTGTAGGGAAGTGATCGGTGGTGGGGCCGGCCAGCCCCACCGACCGATCGGGTTCATCAATCGGTGCCGGTTTCGGCGTCGCTGGCGTCTTTTTTAACGCTAGCGGTTTGCGGAGCAAAGCCTTTCGCGTGCAGTGTGGCCTCAACTTGTAGTTGGTTAGGGTCGGTGTAAAACATGCTATGGGGGTTGACGCTGAAGTGGTCTGGTTGGCCGGTATTGTCAAAGTGTAACGCTTTAGACTCACCCGGTTTCAGACTAAAGCCGGGCAAGGGGCGATAGTATGCCTGCGTGTCATTCGTGGTGAGGTCCTTGATAGTATAGTATACGTCAAAATCGGTTAAATCGGTAGTGCTCTGGCTAGACAAGGTTAATTCCAAATGGTCAGGCGCATCACCGCCGGTCGGGTTGACATTGTTTTCCACCAAGATGCTGGTTATGGTGAAGCCGACCGTTGTACTAGCTTCTTTAATAGGATTTTCGGCCAGCATAGGCTGGGCATCGGCCAGGTCGTTCTGACCGTCGCCATCGGTATCATTGTTATTGGGGTCGGTGCCTAGCGTCGCTTCGGCTCTGTCGGGAATGCTGTCGCCGTCGGTATCGGGGCCGCTGGCTGCGACTGTGGCCTGGCTGCCGCCATTATTGGCCGCCTGAACCGACTGAGCCGGGGCCGCGCCGCCACAGGCTGTCAGTAGCCATGAACTTAAAACAACAGAGATGAGTAGAAAAAGAAACTTTTGAGACATGATTTTGCTCCTGTAAGGTGATTTATTGATTGTTGTGATGAATTTGTTTAGGGAAAGGTAGCGAATAGATCGCTTAGATTGGTGGCCTGGGCCGCATCTCCTAAGAGTGGTGTTACACCAAAGAGTTCTTGAATCGTGCGCAGTAAAGAGCTATGGGTATAGTGAATCGTGTTCGAGTAACCGCCTCCCTTTGCCTTGGGAGACAGTACCAGCAGCCCGATTGGCCCATCGCTTCCGCCGCGGGCTTCGTCCCAGGTGATGAACAACACCCCACCATTGGTGTATGTGGGTGAGTTAAGAATAGGGGGGATGTTATTGGCTAACCAATCATCGCCGTTTTGAATCCGATTTGATAATAGACAGCGTACGTTACCGTGCATATCGTTGCATAAGTTTGGCACAATAAAATTGTACTGTGCGACTGTGTTATTTTGCAGATCCCTACGCATTTCTGATAGAGGACGCACATGCGCAATACAGACGGGCGACTTAGGGTTGTTGGTATCGGTTACATCATCAAAATAGACCATCGGGTTGTGCTTGGGGGCGTACAGTCCGGTAGCCGTTAGGGGGCAATCGGTGCCGCTGATATCTTCTTGATAGCTCTTCCACGAGATACCCTTTTGGTCTAGCAACGTCACAAGATGCATCGAACTGCTCTGATGGTTGGCGTCAGGGTTGGCGTCATTAGCAATACCGAAATCAGTTCCCGCCTCTAGCCAGAGGTAATTTGGCTCGCTGGGATGCACACCGGGTGCATTGTAATATTCCTCGGCGTGCGCGGCTATAGGTAAAAGTACGTTGTTGAGATAGGGGGCCTCATCGCTGCCCTTGATTTCCGACCAGTTGGTGTTCTCCATGACAATCACAAAGATGGTCGTTGGCGATGTGGCCGGGATTGCTTCTGCCGGCATATCTGAGATCGTGGTTGAGGTTACCGTAGAAGACACGACGGGCGTGGACGTTTCCGTCTCGGCCAAGGCTGCACCACTAGACATCGGATCGGCTAGATTGTAAGTACAAGCAACCAGCCACAATCCGGCGAATATAATCAGGTTGATGAGAATAAATAACTTCTTAACTATCATGTTAGCTCGTCCATGTTTTTCTGATTGAACCTGCCATTCCTGGTTGGCAGATGTTTAGGCAGAACTTACGCAATTCCAAGTGTGACCGTTACTTAATCTCCATCTTCGCCGGTTATAGGTCACGATTCCTGGCGCAGAAAGACCGCATAAGAAGCACTGGTTAACAACACAATCGGTACCAGTAACCCTACCAAATTAACGGTTTTTAGATTGAGAACTTCCTGCCAGGTGTTGTCGGCAAACTCTTTTTTGATGCCTAGCAGGGCAAAGCTGATGCGCTCATAATGCTTGGTCGGCGACAGTTCCTCGACGCCGTCGCGCACGGTTTCATACCATTTGAACTTGGCCAGCGCCGCCTGTTCCCCGGCTCGATCCAGCCCCAGCGAGGCAAAGAAGCCGCCGGGGATTTGGTTGTCCAGGTCCATCGTATCGCCGATTTGGGGGAAGATGAAGGCAAAGACCAGCCAGACAATCACGGTGAGCAGCAGGGCCTGATTGCCCTGACGCACCAACAGGCTAAAAAACATCGCCAGCAGGAAGAAGGTGAGCAGGTACAGCCACGACATGCCCATCGTCAGGGCTAGCTTGATGAGTTGATCGCTGGTTAGGCTAACCCCGCCAATAACGATGAGTGCCAGCCATGTCACCAAGCCGACGGCCCCCATGAGTAGAGCCAGCAAGACGGCATTGCCCAGCATTTTGCCGCTAAGCAGTTGATCCCGGTAGACCGGACGGGAGAGGATCAGGTTGAGCGTGCCGGCCTGGCGCTCTTTGTTGATGCTCGTGAAGCCTAAAATCATCGCCAGCAGCGCGCCCACCATGGCCAGGTAGTTGATAAAGTTTTTGGATACGGCGATGGGATTGAGCGGCGGCATCGGCGGGATATTGGTGCGGCCCAAATTCTGCAATACTTGCACCGATTGTTGGTATTCGGCTACCCGCTGGTGAACGGTGACGGCTCCCAGACTGATGGCGATCAAGGTTAAGCCGACCAGCATCATCAGCGCAACCACAAACAAACGGTTGCGAAAGGCATCGGTCATTTCTTTACGGGCGATAACGCTCAGGATATGGCCCCAACCAGGTTTTTGAACGGTGAGTTGGGGAATTGTTGATAATTCGGCGGTTGTCATTCAGTCGCTCCTATTAGCCATTTTGAGGGTCAAGGGAATCGATTTCATTAAGTAGCGTTTGCAACGGCGTAGCACATTCTGTGAGGTGAGGTTGACTGGCGCGCAGACACTTTAACGCACCGTCAATATCGCCATCCATTGTAGACCATTTAGCCGGATTCATGGGCTTCAAGGTGGGTTGGGCGTTATCCCAGGCGGTTTCCAAGTCGGTGATGCGTGTTCTGGCACCCGCCAGGTCATTGGCCTGAACAAAATTTTGCGTGTCTGTCGTGATCTGCCGGAAATTCGACAGATCACCTAAAGGCGTAACCGATGAAGCATGAGCTGTTTCTATCATCGAAAGCTGGGTTGAACGCCAGTAATAGCCCCCGACAGATAGAACCAACAGGACCATAACCACGCCAACCACTTGCCTCCAAATCAAAGGAGCCTGCCCGCTTTTGGCTTCAACCATAACGGGTTCAGACGTTGCATCAAAATCATACTTTGTAACGGTCAAGTAGGTCACAACCGCCAGGATGGCGACGAGAAAGATGGCGCTGGTGAGGGCCGCACCCAACCCCAAACCCCCATTTGAGGGGTCTTGAGAGAGGTAATCCCCAATGGACGCCCCCAAAGGGCGGGTCAAAATATAGGCGATCCAGAACGATAGATTTTCATCCAAACCGAGACGCCAGGCCACGATCACGGTGACGATCATCGCCAAAACTATCAGCCCTGTTACCAAATAACCCAAACTCAACCCCTCGGCCATCAAGTCACCCGCCGCTGTCCCTAAAGCAAAGGTGAAAAGAATAGCCAGCCAGTAAAAAGCCTCTCGGCGCGTTGTGTAAATCGAATGAATGGAAATGGTGCCTTCTTGTGAATACCAAATGGCAAAGGTGGCGGCCAAAGCCGCGCTAAAAAGGATGGTGCTTGCTTCCAGAGGAAAATCCAAGTTATCTGTCAAAATATCGGTTATTAATGTCCCAAACACACTGATTAACACAACGGACAACCAATAAAGACCGGGGATATATTTCTTGGCTCTAAATTGGAAAAAGAGAACTACTGCCAGAATTACTCCCATAACAACGGATGTGCCATATAGACCAAAATTTAAATTAACATTGAGAAAATCAGATGCTGTCTCTCCAATCGTCGTGCATAAGACTTTGATAATCCAGAAGAAAATAGTTACTTGGGGAACCTTATTTAACATATTTTTAGTATTCATTGACGACCTCATAAAATCCCTTTAATTTGATAAACGCGACTGCGGTTCGAAGGCTATAAATTTAGCCTCACGTGAAAACCGCGGCCGGGTGGAAACCCGTGGTTATGATGACAACAATTTAGCCGGCCTAGCGACGGCCTTTCATTCTAAAATAGATAAGCATCCCAGCCACAGCCAGGCCCATAACCGCTCCGGCCGCAATCAAGTAGTTGGGGCTTTTCTGCACCCGCACCATGATCGTGCTTTCGGGGCTGCTGACCTGGTCGCCGGTAACGGTGAGCGGCACGGGCTGGTCAATGGTGATTTGCGACGCCGGCACTAACACCCGCACCTGGTAGGTGATGTTGGCATTCGCTGCCAGTTGGTCCACAACCGCCGGCTCAATTTGCGTCACCCACTTGGCCGGCGTACCCACTTTAAGCGATAAGTTTGTAACCGGAGCCGCTCCGGTGTTAGCCACGGTAGCCTCAAAAGTAAATTCTTGGCCGCTAAAGGTGTTGACGTTAACGTTTTGACTGATGATTTGGACGGCATAGGTATTCTCTACATTCAAGGTGACCGGGTAAACCAGAGAGAGGCCGTCATCACGGGTAGCCGTGAATTGAGCCGTGTAATGGCCTACCGGCGTTTCGGCCGGCACCTCTACTCGCAGTTTAACCGGTTCGTAACTGTTAGCCGGAACCGTGACGCTGTCCAGCACCGGTCCACTCTGGACAAATGTAGCCGTCAGTAATCGCGGCAACCCGTCGATAGCCAGTTGATAATGGTGATCGACACTGCTGTCGTTGTGAATTTCTAGCGGATACTGGGCCATCAGTCCGGCCTGTACCGTTTGGGTCAGCGTAATCTCATCAGCCCTAACCCGTGCCGTGCAAATGCTGAATAGGGCGACACTCAACCACAGTAAAACGATCATCCGTTTCATCGTTGGCCTCCTACTCCAGCGTTAGAGTTTCGTCGCGCAGAAAGGTGATATATCCGGCGGCCATAAACACAATGGAAGGAATCAGCAAGGCGAACAAGGTGAGCAGCCAATGCCCGATGAGTGTCCCCGTCTTCAGAATCACGCTGCCGGGAGCGGCTTCCAGCAATTGTTCACCCATAGAGCGTAGGTGCCACGTGGGCGACAGAAAATTGAGGGCTTGCGAGGCGGCCGTGTCTTGCGGAATTTGGTTGGTGGCCCCGCTGATACTGTTGATCACGGTGCTGTTGGCCATCATCGTTTCAGCCATTTGGGGAATGACAAAGCTAAGCAGCATCCAGGCCACCAGCGAGACCAAAAAGACCGCAGCGCTGTTCTGCATCCGAATACTCAGCAGCATGGCCAGGCTCAGAAAAATCAACATATAGGCAAAGGCTAGCCCCACAAAGCTCAGTAGCCGCCCAACTTCACCCAGCGTCGGCCAGATGCCGCCGATTAGAACCAGCAAGGCCAGGTTGAACACAAACACCAGCCCTAACAGCACCGCGATGACCGCCGCGTTGCCCAACAGCTTGCCGGTCAGGAGTTGATCGCGATAGACCGGCCGGGAAAGAATGAGCTTCAGTCCCCCCGATTCCTTCTCTTCGATCAGGGCGTTGTAACCCAGCACCACCGCCAGGATCGCGCCGACAATGCTAACGTATTCGGTCAGGTTGGAGAGGATGGTCAACGTGTGGATTTCCGGCTGCGGCGGCAGCGCCGTTACCCCCTGAGCCGTGAGCGAGGCAACCGTCTGGTTGTAAACGCGCAGTTCGGTTCGTTTGGTCACGCTGCCAATGTAAACCGAGAGGATAGACATCGCCAGAAACAGCACCGTGATGGTGATAAAAAGTCGGTTCCGAAAGGCGGCTTGAAACTCTTTGCGGGCGATGAGGGCGATGGCGTTCATGCCCGGCTCCTTTCTTGCCGCTCAACCTCCAGATAAATTTCTTCCAGCGAGTGGTGGTCAGGAAAGCGAGCCAGCACATTTTTAAGCGTATCGGCCATCACCAGCCGGCCGTGGTTCATAATGCCGATACTGGTACACAGCTTGGTAACTTCGGCCAGTTGGTGGGTATTCATAAAAACGGTGATGCCAAACTCCTCATTCAGCCACACAATCAAATCGCTAATAGCGCGGGTGCCTTCCGGATCGAGACCGGACGCCGGCTCGTCCAAAAATAAGATCGAGGGCCGGTGCAGGAGGGCCTGGGCAAGGCCTATCCGCTGGCGCATCCCTTTTGAAAGTTCACCCACCCGTAAGCCGCGCCACTCAGGATGGCCTAACAGCTCCAAAACTTCGATAATGCGTTGGGGGGCAGCGGATACACCGGATAAAGCGGCAAAAAATTGGAGATTCTCGGCCACGGTTAAATCGTTGTACAGCCGCACATTCTCCGGCACATAGCCAATATGCTGCCGCACTTGCAAATTTTCTTGGCGAATATCGTGGCCAAATATGGCGGCGGTGCCGGAGGTGGGCAGCAGCAGGGTGGTCAACATACTAATGGTGGTGGTTTTTCCCGCCCCGTTATGTCCCAAAAAACCGAATATCTCGCCTTGCGGCACCCTCAGCGTCAGGTTATCAACGGCCACGTTATCTTCATAACGGCGGGTTAAATTGAATGTTTCAATTGCCATACGCATCGTAAATTTTCCTTTCAGGTCACGTAGAAGTATTCATTTGACGGATACCACGAGTAAACGCCTGCCAGGTAAATCTCAGTTTAAGTCAAATAAAAAATGTCCAGACCATACGCATCTGGACATTTTTTGTAAGCGTTCAGCTATCAGCCGTCAGCTTTAACGCTAAAGATAACATCTGGGCTTTCATGACCGACTATGTAACCAAATATTTGCCAAAATAAGCCAAAAGCTGATAGCTGCCAGCTAAGGGCTGAATGCTTACCATTTTTTATTTAGCTAACCGCTGGCATCGGTAACTTACAGGACTTACACCGTTCCAAAGGTGACAGTCACTTAAACCCGCTAAATCGACCTGTTTGGACCACTCCGAGGCTAATTTATTGACAATAAGTGACTGTCACCTGGGTTTTTGCGTAAGTCCTGACTTAATTATTGATCTGGGTCTCGCCTGAACCAAAACCAGGCCGATCGCCAGGGCGACTGATCGCCGACCTGCGTCTGGCCGTACTCGACCCGCTCCAGCGCGAAGCCGTCGCTGAACACCTGGCGCAGATCGGCTTCGTCCAACCAACGGCGGGCGTCCGGGTCGGGTTCGATTTCATTTAGATGGGCAAAGAGCAGGTAATACGCGCCCGGTTTGAGCAAACGCCGCAGCTCGTGGTGATACGTCCGCAACTCATCCAGGCCGAAACTGTGGGCGCAGCCGACATCGAGGGCAAAGTCGTAGGCCTCGGTTAAAAAATCGAGTTGGCTGACCGGACTCAAGTGAAAACGAATCTGATCGGCCAGCCCGACCCGCTCGGCGCGGGCGGTGGCTTCGATAATGGCTTGGGGGATAAAGTCGATAGCGTCAACCTGCCAGCCCAGACCGGCCATATATAACGCCGCCCGCCCCAGGCCCGTACCTAAATCGAGCGCCCGGCCCACCGGCAGCGTCGGCACAAAGGCCATCACCTCCGGCGGCGGATCGGGTTGGTCCCAGGGTACTGAGCCGCTTTGATAGAATTCGAGTAAACGATTAAAGTGAGACATAGTTACCTCTTCTATTATTGGAGGATGAGAAATGGAGCTTAGAGATTGGGAAATTAGAGATTAATCTAACACAGTTATTTTCTTTCATCAACGCCATCGCCAGTAAACATAGGTCGGATTGAGGGACGAAACCCGACAGTTGCGGGCGGGCGTGTTGGGTCTCGTCCCTCGACTCCAACCTACTCCGGCTACTCCATCTCAATGAGGTCAAGCGAAAAATCGGTCAACGAGGCCAGCACAATATCAACTTGGGCCAGAATATCCTCGGCGGGGAGAAAGCGGACGTCGGGGGCGGCGATGACGATCATCCCGGCCCGGACGCCGGCCAGAATACCGTTGCCGGAGTCTTCCAGACAGACGCAGCGGGTGGGATCGACGCCCAACCGCCGGGCCGCCTCCAGATAGACGGCCGGATCGGGTTTGCCGGCCCCCACTTCATCGGCGGCCAAAACCACCTGGAATTTGCCGCGCAGGGCCGGGTGGGCGATGACGATATCGATTAAGCTGCGGTGCGAACCGGAGGCCAGCGCCACCGGATAGTGTTGGGCGGCTAAGTCCACGGCCTCAATCGCGCCGGGTAAGAAGGGAATGCCCCCTTCATAAAGGGCGGCCATCCGGCTGATGATTTCGTGCTGAATCTCATCCGGCGACAGATCCAGTTCGAGCCGGCGCTGCATATAATCGACCCACTCTTGGGTGCTGACGCCCATCACCGCTTTATGATCATCTTTATTCCAATCTTGGCCCACGCTGGCGGCCAAATCGACCCGCGCCTGGTTCCACACGGGTTCGGAGTCGACCAACAGGCCGTCCATGTCAAAAATAATGGCTTCGATCATAAGTTTGTTACCTTCTCGTAATGATAAAAGTCAGAGTTCGATAATTAAAGTCAAGCATGTCATTTCGTAGCCGGAGGCAGAGAAATCCCTCAGGCATTCCCGTCAATTAAGCCTTCGCCGGGAAAAAATGGCGCTTGCCGCTTCAAATTTTTCCAGCCGAATCACTTTCTATTGAATTGCCATAGGGATTTCTCCGCTATCGCTGCGAAATGACACGGAGTCCATCTATTTTCCGAACTCAGGGATAAAAATCTGGAGCGTCAAAGTTTACTTTGACCTTTTCTTTGACAAAGCTTGCTTTGTCGCTCCTGGTTATGAGCCAGCATTGTCGCTCCACAATTAAATGCGCATCACATCAACTTCCACTTGCAGCTTGTGCTGGCCGTGGCTGAAAAAGACGCCTTTGAGCGGAGTCACATCGGAAAAGTCGCGGCCCCAGCCCAGAACGATGTGCTGATCTTTGGGGATGAGGTTGTTGGTGGGATCGAAATCGATCCAACCCTGGCCCGGCACAAACACCGCGCACCAGGCGTGCGAGGCGTCGGCCCCGGCCAGTTTTTCCTCACCGGGCGGCGGTAGGGTCTCGATGTAACCGCTCATATAGCGGGCGGCCAGTCCTTTGGCCCGCATGCAGGCGACCATCAAGTGGGCAAAGTCCTGGCAGACCCCGCGCCGCTTCTCCAGCACCTCGGCCAGCGGCGTGGCAATGGTCGTCACCCCCGGCACAAAATCGAACTCATAGAAGATGCGCTGCATTAAATCATAGGTAGCGTCTAAAATGGGCCGGCCTTTGCCAAAGGACGGGGCGACGTAGGCCGCCACCTCCGGCGAGACCGTCACCAGCGGCGAATTCATCACAAACTGCCGGGCATTGACCGTATCAATGGCCAGGTCGATTTGCAGTTGGTCGCGGACGATTTCCCAGGCCGGACTGCTTCGGGCGTCTTTTTCCAGCAGGTCAGACCGGGGTACGGTCCGGCCTTTATCCCACACCGGATCGACCTGGACCACGCTGGTGGCGGTGATAATCATCTGTTCGTGAGATTGGGGGACGGTAAAGTACAACACATGGTTGCCGAAAAAGTCGGCCCGTTCCCGGTAATCGCTGTAGGGCGGCTCCACCGTAAGCTGCATGTCGAGACATATTTGCTCAAACATCGGGTGCGACAGCGAACGCGGCTGCAAGCGGGCTTCGTTGTAGCACAGGCTGGCCGGCTCGTCGTAAATGTATTCTGTTTTGTGAATGATACGGTATTTCATGTAATGGCTCGGATTAGGACGTATGATGAGGGGTAGGGGGTAAGTAGCAGGTAGTAGGGGTTTTTCCCTTAATCCCTACTACCTACCCCTTACCCCTGGTTTTAAGCAATCTGTTTCAGGTCGTCATCAGTTTCGATGGGCAGTTCCGGTGGAATGGCCGACAGTAACTGGTGCGGCACGCGGGTATGGGTAAAGTAATGTTCGGTAATAACGTTGGATAGATGGCTGAGTAGGTTAGTCAGATAACTCATAAAATCGTCGAGATTTTTATGCAAAAAGGAGCCGCTGTCGGTCTGGGTCAAACCGGTGGTATCCGATAGGCGCAGCCGGGTCGAGGCTTCCAGAATTAGCCGCTCCTCGTCGCCCAGCCGGTAGGTGGTTTTGTCACGCGGCATCTTCTCGATGTGAGTTTGGAGGCGATCCAACTGGTAAATCAGCGAGCGCGGGTTGGTCGGGTCGAGCAGCAGCAAGTCCAGCACCGTTTGAATTTGCAAATAAGAGCGATAGCGGCGGCGATAGGTGATGACGTTCTCGGTGGTCCGCAGCACCGCGTCGAGCAGCATATTGCTGACCGGCTCCTGGCACTTGGCTCCCAACGTGGTCCGGATCAACGAGATGGTCAGCAGCGCCCGCTCCAGCCGCCGGCCGGTATCCAGCAGCAGCCAGCCGGCTTCGTGGGTCATGCTCTCGGAGTTGAGGCCGGCAAAGGCCATTAAGGTGGTCACCACCCGGTTGAGGTTGTTTTGAACAGCCGGCAGCCCCATTTTCTTATCGTCCGGGTCGCTGTGCCAGGGCGTTTCAATGTCGTTAATCACCCGCCAGGTGTCGGTTGACCACAAATCGCGCACGGTGTAGGCCGCTTGCAGCATGGCCTTGACGTTGGACAGCAAGCTGCCGGTGCGCTGGCCGTCGAGCGTCACCGAGCGCAGTTCATCGATGGGATTAGCCAGCCGGGCTTTGCTGCCCTTGCCCACAAAGCCGGGATAGGTCATCGTTACCTGGGTGAGGGCGCGGAGCAGGAAGGGCAAGGTGGCGGCTTCAACTTCATCGGCTTCGCCAAAGGGTTCACCGTCGTTAACGTAGGTCAGGATAACCCGCAGCAGGCGGGCGGTGGCCTCGGCTCGCTCGGCATAACGGCCCACCCAATATAGGTTTTCGGCGGCCCGGCTGGGCAAGTGATAGCTGGCTTTAAAGGCGCGCTCGACGCGCTGGGGCTGGATCCACAAACTGGTGTGCTTCTGCGGCTCGGAGGTCAGCACCCAGGTATCCTTGCTAATGCCGCCGGCCTGGTTCGAGACGATAAAGTCGCCGCGCCGGGGGGCGCTGCGGGTCAAGCCGCCGGGCATGACGGTGTAATCGTTTTTGCGGGCCACCAGAAAACAGCGCACCACGGCGTGCCGCGCCTCAAGGTGGTTGTTGACCAGCGAGGGTGTGGTCGAAAAACTAACCTGCTCCTGGCCTACGTATAAATAAGGCTGAGCTTTAATCTGATTGATCAGCGCTTCCTTTTCTTTGCGGCTCAACTGCGCCCCAAACAGGGTGCGGGTGTAAGGCAGGCGCGACAGCCGCTTAATGACCAGTTCATCGAGATGGGTGATGACGTAATCGCGCTCGATGGGCTGGCCGCACCACCAGGTCGCGGCCGAGGGCAAAATTAAATCTTCCCCCAGCAAGATGCGGGCCAGCCCCGGCAAAAAGGGCATTAGCCCCGGATTTTCCAAAACGCTGCTGCCCAGCGGATTGGCGATGGCCACGTTGCGGCGGCGGGTCGCTTCCAGCAGGCCGGCCACGCCTAGCTGCGAGTCCTCGCGCAGTTCCAGCGGATCGCAGAACAGATCATCCACCCGGCGCAGGATAACATCGACCGGCTGCAAGCCATCCAGCGACTTCAGGGCAACATTGCCGTCGCGCACGGTTAGGTCATCGCCCTGCACCAGGGGATAGCCCAAATAGGAGGCCAGGTAGGTATGCTCGAAATAAGTTTCGCTGTAGGGGCCGGGCGTTAAAACCACGACTCGCGGCGACGACGTCCGCGCGGCGGCCAAATCGGCCAGGGCGGCTTGCAGTTCCTGAAAAAAGTGCGACAGCCGGAAGATTTTGTTGTCTTTGAACAGCCCGCTCAGCACCCGGTTCATCACGGTGCGGTTTTCCAGGGCGTAGCCCGCTCCGGACGGGGCCTGAGTGCGGTCGCCTAAAACCCACATGCGGCGGTCGGGGCCGCGGGCCAGGTCGGCGGCGTAGACAATCAGTTGGTGTTTGCCGGGCAGTTGGACGCCGTCGCACTCGCGCAGAAAGCCTTCGTGGCTGTAGATCAGCTCCATCGGCAGCAAGCCGGATTTGATCAGGGTGCGGGGGCCGTAGATATCGGTCAGCACCAGGTTGAGCAGTTCGGCCCGTTGTTTCAAACCGGCCTCGATAACCTGCCAATCCTGGGGGTCGATAATGAGCGGCACGATATCGAGCGGCCAGACTCGCGGCTGGTTATCGCTGTCACTGTGAACATTATAAGTGACGCCGTTTTCGCGCAGTTGGCGGTGGGCCTCCTGGCGGCAGCGCTCCAGTTCATCGGGTCCCATCTTTTCCAGAGTTTGAATTAAAGGCTGCCAGTGCGGCCTTATCTGATCAGTATCGAGCCACAATTCATCGTAGGTGCCGGATTCAGCGCTGTATCCGTTGAGTAGGGATTTGAGGGTTATTGCGGTCAAGGTTTACCTGGCCTATGATCTAAAAGTGGATATAGAGGCAAACTACATATGGGCCTATTATGCCGCAATTTGCGCGAGACTCAAATTTCTGGGGGCGATCAGGAGAGGAAGAGGGTATAATACCGTATGAAAAATATCGCCAGCTTCCATAGTCCATCGTTCATAAAAAAAACCCATCAAATATCCATTACGTGGTTGATATTCGTAATGAGCTTTAGTTGATTAGACGATCATATGCGTCGTGCGTACCAATCCACACCCAGATGTAGTCATCGTCCTGTTTGACCGCAAGCGCCCTGTAGTTGAGACCAATACGTACAGACCAGAATTGACCTATTTTTTTAAAGTGTAGAGACGGGTGTTGAGTGTCAACTTTGAGTAGCTCAAAATTCTTTTTGGCTAATCTTTGGATAGGCTCTGGAAGGTTTTCGAAGCCTTCCCAGAAACGACTTGTGGCCTTGTGCATTTAGAGTTCTTTGAGTTTATCTTGTTCTTTTTCAGCTAAGGCTTCTTCGATCAAAAAATCTAGTTTACCCAATTTTACATCTTGTTTAATCTGCTTATCCCACTGCTCCCAATCTCGTTCAAAAAACCATTGCCTTAGCAAATTGTATTCTTCCGGGGAAAGCGCGTCTATCGCCGATTGGATTTTTTCTACGGTTGTCATGACACATTCCTTTTGGTTCAGGGCTGCATCCGCCAATTTATGAGTTGTTATTATATTGTAATTTGTAATCGCCAGCACGTCTAGTTTTTTAATGAAAGACCAGCTTCTATATTTCCTCAAATTCACGGGATTGTATTTTGTCACCTACCACAATAACCTTGTTGTTTCTAGGATTTCTACTACAATATTTCAATCCGTTCATCTCCCAATCCCTTAATAATCGCCTGAATTATAACTATGCTTGTTTTGGAAATCATCACCTACACCTTGGCGCTGTGGCTGGGCTTATATCTGATTGGCCGCGACCCGGCCAAGCCGCCGCTGCGTTATGCCGGGTTGGGCTTGACCGCGTATGCCGTTAGCCTGGCCGCAACAACCCTGGCGACGGCGTCACCTTCGACGCTGGCGGCGGCCTGGTTGACCCGGCTGCACTGGTCGCTGCTGTTTATGCCGGCCATTTTCTGGTTGGGCGCGATGATCTACCTGCTGCCGGACCAGGCCCCGGAGCGGGATCGTCTGAGCCGGTGGTGGGATATCGGCGGGCCGGCGCTGGCGATAGGACTGATCGTGCTGGGTTTAGCCACGTCGTTGATCTTCGAGGTTACGCCGGACGCGGCTCGACCCGGCCCGGCTTACCCGATCTTCGTGGTGGGGTTGGGTTTATGTTTGGGCGCGTCGGTGGCGCTCATTGTGCGGGCCTACCGGGCGACCTCGATCAAACTGCCGCTGGGCTTGCTGCTGGCGGCGATGATCTTTTTGGGGTTGTCGCTGGGGCTGATGCTGGCGCCGCTCGATGGGCTGCCGCGCGGGTGGCTGGTGTTGGGGATGAGCCTCGATCTGGCGATATTGGGCGTGGTCATCGCCGTACTCGATGCCTTTGCCGAGGGTGAGACCTTGCTGCCCGACTTTTTTCGCTCGCTGGATGGGGCGCTGCTGTTTGTGCTGATCTTCGCCGGGCCGGTCGTCGTCACGATGCTGCTGGCCACCGGTCCAACCTTGCCGCTGCTGGCCCTGCTGTTGATCAACATCACGGCAGCGGTCGCCGTGCAAATCTTTGCCGATCCGCTGCAAAGCTCGCTCGACCGGGTGGCCTTCGCCGCCTTTCCCGGTCTGCGCCGCGCCCGCGCCGATTTACGCACCACCGCCAGCGCCCTACCCCGCCTCAACGAGGCCCTCGACCTGACCAACCTGGATGAAGACGAGTTTATTCGCCTGACCCGCCGCACTTTGAGCCATCTAGGCAACCTGCCGCGCCTGGCGACCAGCCCGCTCACGCGCCTGCCCGTCATCGACAGCCGTCTGGCCGAGCGAGACGCGCCCGACAACACCCTCGAACGAGCGGCCGAACTCAAGCGGCTGCTGGCCGAAAGCATCGCCCAACTCAAGCCGCCCACCGCCGACTCGTTTGGCACAACGGAGGAGTGGCGGCACTACAACGCCCTCTATTTCCCCTACGTGGCCGGCATACGTCCCTACAGCCGCCGCGCCGAGTACGATGATGACGACCTCGACCCGGCCGCCGCCGAAGCGCTCGATTGGTTTAGAACCTACGTCCCGGAGCGCACGCTGTACAACTGGCAAAATGCCGCTGCCAGACTGGTGGCGCAGCATTTGCGGGAAGAAAACGGAGCAGGCGAATAGAGAATGAAGAATGGAGAGCGTAGGTCGGGTTGAGGCTCAACCTACGACTATTAAACATCTATCTGTTCAGGACGGAGTACTTGGGGTAAATTGGCCTTATGATAGGGCGCCGATAGGTTGGACTTCATTGCGGTTAAGTGGTCTTGGATAGCCTGCTGCTGAACCAGCCAGTGGTTGATCATGGGCTGGTCAAAGGTTGCCACGTAATCCATCCCCAGGATAGCGCCTTCTTTATCCGTGCCAAACGTTGCTAAGGCAAGGATAGCAGCATCTTCTCGGGCAAAGCCATAATCACGTAACCGGCGCGCCCATCGTTTGAAATAACGGGTCGGTGTAACAACCTCGACGCGATTTAGGACCAACTGAATGATAATCGAATACCGTGGTAGGTGGGCTAGCTTTTGTAAAACGCTGGCCGTTGGCGGCACAATAAATAAACGTATCGTTGGGGGAGCAGCAAGTGAGAAAAGGTCAAGCGCGGATATCTCTTCCGGAGTCAGACTTCGTGTTTCGGCAAGCTTTAGGAAGCCTTGGACGGTATACCGAGCAGTCACTTTATCCAGTAGACAACGCATTCGGATTAGTCTCTTGTTCCTCAAGCGCCATTAAGTCTACATCTGCCCACTCATCCCAGAGCGCGGCTTTTTTCTCATCGGGTAAAGCGTGGTATTGACCCAGCGTTAAATCGCCTAGAAAGGGGTCATCTGGAGACAAAGGTTGGTTATCTAAAGCCGCTAAAACCTCTGCCTGCAAACGAGCAATATTGGCCTGAGTCTGCTCTGCGGTTCTAACACGTGGTTGGGCTGCTATTTGACGCAAACTGGGTACTAGATCAAGAAGCCGCTCCTGATCAGCCTCGTCCATTTGTTTGATAACTGCCGCTATTTGTTCAACACTGACGGGCAAAGCGAATACTAAGTCCGACATAATCCATCCTTATTTTCAGGTATACCTATTTTATCATAGGTTTAGCGGTTTTCAAATCTAATTTTTACCCACGTCTTTAATAAGTAGCGCATACCATCGAAGTTTCTCTGAGGCGAGGTTGAATTTTGCCTGACTTCGCTGAAAGAAAATTCAGCCGCCAGCCAGCGTAGGTCGGGTTTCGTGCCTCAACCCGACGGATATTGGAGATGTACAGATTGTCAGAGGATCTTTCGGCCTATATTTCTTGAAGCAGTTCTTCCAAATCGCCGTAATCATAGGGCGGACGTTTACGCACGGTCAAGACATCAACGATTTTCTCCGTCTCGGTTATGGCATAGATAATCCGCCATCGATCTAAACGCAGCCGGCGCAGTTCATACTCAGCGTCGGGTACAGTCAGGGTCTTGCTTTTGGAAGGGCGCGGTTCATCGGCTAATTGGTCAATGGCTCGTTTAACTCGCTGCCGAACATTACCGGGAAGGGTTTTGATGGCGTCTAAGGTTTGAGGAGTGACATAGATCGTATAGCGGCTCACCCCAGTTCCTCTTTAACCTCATCCCATTTCAGCCAGCCGGCTTTCTTTCGGTCACCCCCAACGGCTTTCAATTCATCAAAAGCTTGTTGAGCAATTTTTATATCTTCAAAGGTTTCCAGCCATTCAATGAGCGCTTCCCAATTATCTAGGTCCACAACGGCCAATCTTTTTCCTTTGACTGTTACGTATTGAACGGTTTCTAACGCTTCCAAGCCTGTCATATATGCACCCTAGTTGAGTTAAAATAAGCCTCAGGATCGCCGCAGCCTGAGTAGGCAAAGTCATATAAGGTATATTGCGGTGTATTGAGTATAGCATACTATCGTATTTTTTCTGAGTCGGGGTTGAATTTTGAGACCCCCCGTTACCTAATTCCGCTCCGATCAATCCACTGACGAACAAAAAATCGTATGGTTGGCTCCCCTTACCGAACAATTCAAGCCGGCGATCCTATGCGAATAACCGTGATGTTCTAGTCATGACGGGAATCATATCTTCCCATCATTCCGAACAACGTGTTCCGGCAGGACACCTATCTTCCCATCATTCCGAACACACGATCCCGGCAGGACACCTATCTTCCCACCATTCCGAACAACGCGTTCCGACAGGACACCTATCTTCCCATCATTCCGAACAACGTGTTCCGACAGGACACCTATCTTCCCACCATTCCGAACAACGCGTTCCGACAGGACACCTATCTTCCCACCATTCCGAACAACGCGTTCCGACGTGACACCTATCTTCCCACCATTCCGAACAGCGCGTTCCGACGTGACACCTATCTTCCCACCATTCCGAACAACGCGTTCCGACGTGACACCTACCTTCCCACCATTCCGAACATACTATTCCGACAGGACACCTATCTTCCCACCATTCCGAACAACGTGTTCCGACGTGACACCTACCTTCCCACCATTCCGAACATACTGTTCCGACAGGACACCTATCTTCCCATCATTCCGAACAACGCGTTCCGACAGGACACCTATCTTCCCACCATTCCGAAGATAGGGGATGAACGAAAAATTAGTAGTCCGCTGGACAAGGTTAAAAAAATTCGATATACTGATCTTAACCTTATACAACTTAATACGATCTGATATCCAATACCACCATCATCATATCGAAAAGTAGACCATCATCATGTACAAAACCATCTTAGACCATCTCAGTCCCTACCAGCCCCAACTGCCCTCAACGGAGGATAGCGCGGGTCTCATCACTGCGGGCGAAATATTTGTGGCTTATGATGAAACCCTCCCGCCGGCGCAGCAGTCGCCCCTGTTGCCGGATATCCGGCAGTTGTTGCAGCAGTGCATTCCCTCGCAGAAGGAGTTCCAAACCAGCGAAGCGCAGCGGACCATCGCTTCGGAGACGGTCAAACGGCTGGATGAGCAGGCCAAGACCGTTGTCCGCAAAATTCACCACAAGCTCCATCTTGAATTTATTGAAACGCCGGAAGCCGCCGAACAGTGGGGCTTTCAGGTTAAGCAAAGCACCCGCAACATCCTGCTGCCCAAAAGGCTGCCGGGGCGGTTGGCGCTGCTCAACGCCTATATCGCCAAGGAAGAAAGCCGCCCGCCGGAGGAGCGTTTTACTGCGCCCGATCTGGCCGAGGTCACTCGCTTGCGGAATGAGTTAAAGGCCAATCTGGCCGTTCGGCGCAGCAGTTATGGCCGCCGCAAAGCCAGTTACTCGAACCGCGCCGTCGCTTTGAAGAAGTTGTATGAATGTTTGCGGGTGGCCGGCAGCATGATCATCATCAAACATTTCGATCATACCATTACCACGGGGATGGAAAAGTGGGGCTTTGAGGTACCCAAGCGCCCGGCCAGAGAGAAGGACTCACCTCAAACCTAACTCGCTTGAAAACAACGGCATGGAGCGTCAAAGTAAACTTTGACCCCAACGCGGATGACAAAGCCAGCTTTGTCGCTCCGGTAAATTTTCATTCTCGCTGTCGTCTCAACCGAGACTGTTGGACTCCCTCCTCTGAAAATAGCGATCCGGAGCGTCAAAGTTTACTTTGACCCCAACGTGGATGACAAAGCCAGCTTTGTCGCTCCGGTAAATTTTCATTCCCGTTGCTGTATCACTGCTTCTGTCACACCCCCTTGAATATAAAGCGCTTAAGCGACAAAGATAGAATAGTAGGTCGGGTTTCGTACTCAACCGAACCTACGGCTGCGTTACACATGGCCCAACAACTCAATCTTTTTCAAGCAGAATGGTTTTTGATGGTCACTCGACAACGGGGTATAATCACTGTATTGTTAGTTTCAGCCTTGGTCAATGAGTTGTCTTGAACTCATCTATGCCTGAACCACGAGTCACAACTTATCATAATGAAAGGAGATAACATGGCGGAAACGATTACGCTTGAACTTCCTGAAGCCTTGGTCATACAGGCCAAAGATGTTGCCACGCGCACTCAGCGGCGACTCGAAGATGTATTGCTCGAATGGCTTGATCGAGCTGCGGCTGAAACTCCGCTAGAATCTCTCTCTGATAGCCAGATTCTGTCGCTCTGTGAGTTGCAGATGGCGGCTGATCAACAAGAGGAAATGAGTCGTCTCCTTGCCCTTAACCGGGAAAATCAACTGTCTCCTTCAGAGCAGCAGCGTCTTGAGGAATTGATGCAGCTCTACCGACGCGATCTGGTGCGGAAAGCCCACGCTTTGCAAATAGCCGTACAGCGTGGGTTGAAACCACCGCTTCAGCCCTCATAATGGTCCGCGCCTACATTTCTCCTGAGGTAGA
>JACKAT010000071.1 GCA_020634935.1 Anaerolineales bacterium | reverse complement strand
ACACGAAAAAAGTGGACTGCTGGTCCGGCCGGAACGCCCCTCTGAGATATTGCTGGCCTTGCTGCGTCTACAACGTAACCCTGACTTGGGAAAGAAATTGGCTGAAGCAGCCCATAAAAGCCTTGTTAACTTTTCGGTTGATCGCATGGTTGATGAAACTGAGCAGGTCTTATCGGACGCAATTAAATGAAATTGCTGATGGTTAGCCAGAGTGAGGATCTGTTTTCTACTAAACCGGCTTCATCAAATACATTGACCCGGCTGCATAGATACCTCACAACAATGAAGCAGATTGACTCAGGTAGCCGTTTGGATGTATTGGTTTTTACGCGCAAATCTCAAGCTATCCAGCAGCCTTTCCCCAACCTGCGACTTATCCCTATTCCGGCGCCAAAAATACAGCTTCTTCCGCTCTACGGCATGAGGGTGGTACGTCGCTTGGCGTCTTTGCTTTCGCGCCCGGATGTCATCACCGTTCAAACACCTGTAGAGACAGGATTGTTGGGGTTATGGTTAAAACGCTATTTTAAAGCGCCTTTGGAAGTTCAAATTCATTTTAATCTGTTTTCGCCCTACTGGCTGGCTGAACGGCAGTTTATCAACTCGGTCAGACTTAAATTGGCCCGGTACATTATCAAGCAGGCTGAGGGTGTTCGCAGTGTTTCAAACACGGTAGCCCACCGTCTGCAGCGCGACTGGGCTATTCCGCGGGAACGGATTGAAGTCATTCCCGTGCCTGTTTTTTATCAGCATCAGCCGACTTGGTCAGCCGGAGCCGTTAAACTGCCGACCGTAACCGTATTATTTGTGGGCCGGTTGGTGTATCCGAAAAACATTCCCGGTTTGTTCCGAGTGATCAACACTGTTTTGGCTCGGATGCCGGAGAGTCATTTTGTAATTGTAGGGGACGGCGTCGAGCGGAGTGGTGTGGAAGCCCAGGCCAAGCCGTTAAACGCTGAAAAAAAACGAGTTTTCGTCCTGGGCACAGTCCCTTATAATGAACTGCCGCTGCTTTATCGCCAGACCCAAGTTTTAGTCCAACCCTCTCTCTATGAAGGCTTTGGACGGACGGTGCTGGAAGGTTATCTATTCGAGACCCCGGCGGTGGCCACTCGCTGCGGTGGCCCTGAAGATATCATTAAATCGGGTGAAACCGGTTATCTAACCGATATCGAGGCCATGGATGAGTTTGCTGAGCGTGTTATTTGGTTGTTGGAGCATCCAACAGAGGCCAAAGAGATGGGCGCGTGTGGTAGAAATTACGTTCAGCAGCAGTTCGATCCCAATGTGTTGGTTGGTCGAATGGTCGGGCGGTGGCAGCATTTGGCTGAAGTAGGGAGGCAATAGCCATGCGATTGGTTATGGTGACTCCCTGGGTTGATCAAAGTCACCCAATTCTGGGTTTTATTCCGACTTGGGTGACGCATTTCGCTCACCAGCTTGAGCGGTTATGGGTGATTACCCCTCGCTTTAACGCTGAGACGGAGTTACCCGCCAACGTTACGGTTTTTCAAGTGGGGCGCGATTACGCCAAACAAGAAAATGTGACTCACGCTCTCCAAAATTTTCATCAGGTTATATGGCAGCTAACTCAGCACGAGCGTGTTGATGGCATCTTTACTCATATGTTTCCTAAATTTGCCTTGATGGCCGTTCCCTATGCTAAATTGAAGCGTATCCCTCTGGTGATGTGGTATACTCATACCCATGTGAGCTGGCAATTGCGGCTAGCGGAAAAACTTGTCGATGCTATCGTGACCGCTTCGCCGGGCAGTTGTCGCCTGGATAGTCCGAAAGTTCACGTCGTGGGTCACGGCCTTGATACCGCTCACTTTGCCCCAAAGTGTTCCAGTCGTGACCGGCATAGCGACAAAATTGAAATTGTGTCTGTGGGGCGTATATCGCCGTCAAAGAACGGCCATATTATTATTAACGCTGTGAATGAACTGGTTAACCAGCATGGTATCACGGATTTTCGTTTGAGATTTGTCGGCGATATCCCCGATGAGCATGGTCGGTTCTACCTTCAATATCTGCAGCGTCTCGTGGCCGATCTGAATTTGGGCCAGTATGTTCTGTTTACGGGAGCTGTTCCGCACAAAGCAGTGGCGACAATCTACCAGCAATCCGATATTTTCGTTAGCGCTTCAGAGTCCGGGTTGGATAAGGCTGTTCTGGAAGCGATGGCGTGCGGAATGGTCCCTGTCGTATCGCTGCCTGAGTTCGCACCGACTCTGGCTCAGTACCGCGCTTTGTTAATGTATGAACCCGCTCAATCCGGCCAATTGAGCCATCGTCTCAAGGCCATCATTCCCATGTCATCCGCCCAGAGAAAACAATTAGGCCTTGTCATGAGATACATTGTGCAACAAAAGCACGATATCCAGGGGTTAGTGACCCAGATTGTGTCCCTCTTTGCGGCGATAGGACCGGCCGCGTGAAACAGATGCTTCATCAACTGCTGAGGCGGTTTAATAAACAAATCCGGAGCGTTGATGATCCAACGCGGCCATTTAGCAGCGGGCTTGAGGTTTTAAAAAAAGTAGTTTCACCGTCAACGATTATCGATGTCGGCGTAGCCGATGGAACACCGGAATTGTACCGATGTTTTCCTGATCATCCCTATTTACTCATCGAAGCAAACCCTGCTTTTAGAGATCAATTAGACAAAATAGGTGAAACACTTAATGCGGTTGTTGAATACGTTTTTTGCGGCGGTCAGGTCGGCGAGACTTCGCTTAGAGTTTATGAGGACCCCAGAAAATCGTCTGTATTTCCAGTTACCAGAGCGTTAGGGTTGGAGCGTGTGGTGACTGTTCCTGTTGATACCTTAGACCATCTGGTTGAAAAACATCGGTTAAAGCCTACCTATTTATTAAAGATCGATGTCGAAGGAGCCGAGAAAAGCGTTTTGGAGGGGGCTATTAACACTTTAGCAAAAACGGAGGTAGTCATTGCGGAAGCCTCGATTTTGCCAAAATTCGAGGGTGGCACAACTTTTGCCGAATTAGTTCACTTTATGGATAGGCAAGGATTTTCCGTGTTCGATATCTGGGCCGGAACGAACCACCCTAAAACAAAGTATCTACATCAGGTCGATTTGGTCTTTGTCAAAACTGACGTTCCTTTTCGGCATCTATCTGGTGGTGGATAAGTCCTGTTTATGGCGCATTTACTAAAAGATTTACTCATCGAAACCTGGCGTGGGAAAAGTATTACCCGAACTTTGTTTAATCGTCAGGTGGAATATGGGGTCAAGCTGGATACAAATGACCTTGTGCTCGACTTGGGCGGGGGGCAGTCACCCAGTTACTATCGATTTTTGGGCTATTCATTACTTCCGAAAAATGTTATTCGAGTTGATATTGTCTCGATAAATCGGCCGGCGTTGCTCGCTTCGCTAGAACATCGACTTCCTATGAGTGACAATATTGGCAGCCAAGTTTTTTTGTTCAACGTTCTCGAGCATATCTATCATCACCAACAACTTCTGGCTGAAATTCATCGAATCTTAAAACCCGGCGGCGAACTCTTCTTGTATGTTCCATTTCTCATCAATATTCACGCCGACCCGCATGATTATTTTCGCTACAGTGCGTCTGCTTTGGAGAAGCTGTTAGCTGAGGCCGGATTTAAGGCCTACGAAATTATCGCACATGCGAGCCTATTCTATGTGATCACGCAGTTTAGCATGCCGCTGGTCCCAACTCGGTTACTCAAAACGATTTATGTTTTAATCGCTTTTTGTCTTGATGGCGTGTTGAGGCGATTACTGCCCCATCTTAATGAGAAATTTGTGCTGGGCTATTTTGTGGCCGCCAAGAAGTCTGACCTCACAACAGATTGATGATTGACCGGACGATTAGGGCAGGCTGACGAATATAATGAACATAACCTATATCTCTATGTCGCGCATTCCCAGTGAGCAAGCCAATACATTTCAAGTGATACAAATGTGTGATGCCTTCGTATCAATTGGTCACAGGTTGGTTTTATTATATCCACAACGCATAAACACACCGGCAATGGCCCACATTAAAGATATATACACGTATTATGGCACGGCCAATCACTTTCCTCTAGTCAGTTTGCCTTCAATCGATTTTCTCTGGCCGGCACAACGCCGGTTAGCTCGTGTGCCATTGATCCTCAAATTATTGCAAGAGCGTCTATTTTTCCCGCTGATGCAAATCTCCTATTTCCGATCGGTGAGGTCTTACTTGAAAGATCGGTTCGCTGGAATACTATACCTGCGCGATCTGAGCTTAGTCATTTACCTGATGCGAAAACTACCCGATTTAGTCCCCTATATTATTTTTGAGGCTCACAAATTTCCCAGTTTGAACTGGGAAATCAAATGGCTGCCGCATTTGGCAAAAATGGGGGGAGTAGTGACTCTCACAAATTATATGAAGCAGTTATTTTGTCAAGCAGCAGTCCCCGCCGACAAAATTTTAGTTGCTCCAGATGGGGTCGATTTGCACCGTTTTGAGCATGTGGCTGATAAACTGGCGGCTCGCCAGAGCTTAAACTTGCCTGTTCAGAGGAAAATTATCGGTTATACCGGCCATCTCTATGCCTGGAAGGGGGTGGCTACCCTGGTAGCGGCGGCTCATTTCTTAGATGACCGTTACTTAATTTGCTTAGTGGGTGGTACAACCGAGGATGTGGCCGATATGCGCCGTTTGGTTAACGAGCAAAAGTTAACCAAGAAAGTCAGGGTAGTTGGTTATGTTCCCCCGGCTGATATCCCTACTTATTTAGCCGCAGCAGATATTTTAGTGTTGCCAAATTCCGGGAAACAGGAGATCAATCGCTATTATACGTCACCCCTGAAGTTGTTTGAATATATGGCCGCCCGGCGTCCGATTGTCGCGTCCGATCTACCCGCAGTCCGAGAAATTCTAAACGATACTAACGCTGTTTTTTTTAGACCGGATCAGCCACGTGATTTGGCTCAGAAAATTCAGTGGTTAGGGGATCATCCGGTAGAGACCGATGCATTGGCTCAGCAAGGGCGGATCGATGTGGAGATGTACACCTGGCAGAATAGGGCCAAGCGCATCATCGAGTTCGCCTCAGGGCTGGGGATCGCATGAAAACGTTTTTACGATCCGTTATGGTCATTATTCAAACATGGCTGCTGTCTTTAAGTAAAACGATCACCCGTAAAGGGTTAGAGGATTTTTACCTCGACAATCTCACCTCGCTTCGACATCGTGAGCCGCTTTACGTGTTAAATATTGGGTCCGGGGGGCCCATAGCTGAGATGGTCAAAGAGGGGTTGTCGAGGCGCCCGCAAACCGTTTTGTTTTCATTAGATATCGCGGCTAATCGGCGGCCTGATATAAATTCGGATGCAGTTTTCTTGCCACTGCCTGATAATACATTTGATTGTGTGGTGTGTGCGGAAGTTTTAGAGCATATTCATCAACCTTCGATCTGTATTGACCAAATTAAACGAGTACTTAAACCCGCAGGCGTACTCTTGTTAAGTACACGCTTTATTTACCCCTTACACGACCGTCCATTTGATTATTTTCGATTTACCAAATATGGGTTGTCCCATTTGCTCCAGCAGGCTGATTTCCAGGCCATTTCTGTTTCAGAGCAACATAACTGGTTGGAGACGATTGCCGTCCTTTTTGTTCGAACGTTCAGAGAGCAGAATTATACTTTTCGCGTGATGAGTTGGCTGGTTTGGGTACCGTTGGGCCTGTTGTTAGCTTTCTGTGCAAAGTTTATTGGCAGCGATACTATAGATTTCATCACCTCTGGATACTTTGTCAAAGCCGAGGCATAATGAATTCCGACGTCGATGGTAAATTTACCATACAAGCGGATCAATATCAGTTTCCCTATCATTACCTACCCGATTTAGATCATACCGGGGCGGTATCTACCTACAAGAATCTTAGTTGGGGATTGGATTATATAACCTATATGCATTTCATTGCCCATTTAATTAAAAACACGCTGAGACCGCAATCTCTGTTGGATATTGGCTGTGGGGACGGACGCTTGTTAAACATGCTGCAAGACCAGGTCCCTCAATTAGTGGGCGTTGATTTAGTCAAACAAGCTGTCTTGTTTGCTAAGGCGTTTAATCCATCTCTCCGCATTTATTTATGTGATGTATCTCAAGTTCCCGGTCAATTTGAACTGGCCACTCTGGTGGAGGTAATGGAACACATCCCTGACCCGGCTTATCCTGAATTCATTAACAAAGTGGCGAATAAGCTTACTCCCAATGGTAAATTGGTGGTATCTGTACCCACCACTAACCTCCCCCTCAACAAAAAACATTATAGACATTACGATTTATCATTGTTACAGGAGCAGCTTAACGCGTCATTTCAGATTGAAAATTATTGGTATCTCACTAAAAATGGTTCGTTTTACGAGTTGTTCCGTTGGTTATTACAGCCGACCGTGGGCATTGTCCAGCCATCTTCCTGGCGTAGAATAGTGTGGCGGCTGCATCGGAAATGTAGTTATATGGCCTCTTCACATACTGGCCGGCATCTCGTCGCCGTGGCAAGATTGCGCTAATCCTATGAATAACTTGCGGTCAAGGTTAGGCGAGGCGCTGCACATTGATTTTAGATACTTTGTCGTTGGCAGTGGCTGGCTGGCCTTCGCGGTTGGGATTGGATACGCAATGGGGCTACTGCGTTCGGTGGCATTTGCCCGGCTGGCTCCCTCGGAAGTTTACGGCCAGTATTCGTTTGTACTGGCGGCGGTCGGGATGCTTTCAGTGGTGACGCTGTCCGGTGTCAGTACGGCGCTAACCCAAGCGGTAGCTCAGGGTAAGTATGGCAGTTTCTTTGATGCGGTAAAAATTAGAGCCGTTTGGGGTAGCTTGGGCAGCATAGTAGTCATATTGTTTGGCCTAGGATATGCCTATTATCAAACGGATATAAAGTTTCTGTGGGCTTTTACAGCTGTAGCGCTGTTTGTGCCTTTTACCAGTTGTACAGATTTAATTACCGCTTATTATCAAGGCGTTAAGCGGTTTGATCTGGTTAGTTGGCTGAACAGTGGTGCTATCATTCTAACTACGGCCGGTTTAGCGATAGGGCTGTGGGCTCATCTCGATTTTGTCTGGTTATTAGTGATTAACAGCCTTGCCTCCCTCTTAGTGCCGCTCGTGCTCTATCGCTCAGTTATCACTCAGGCCCGCAGTTCACCTGTCGATCCTGACTTGTTTTCTTATAGCTGGTCGTTATCCGTAGCCAACGCGATTGGAACGATGGCTTTTTATCTGGATAGTGTCATGCTGGGATTTTTCTCAAGTTTTAATGCGGTGGCTTTATATCGTATTGCGGCTGTTTTGCCGGAGAATTCGAAGGTTTTCTTCAAAATTATGACCTCCCTCTTGATGCCCAAACTGGCTGAGACAACTGATCGGAAGTTTTATGGGCATAACAATCGCAACAGAATGTTTCTGTTGTTGGGCTTAAATATCACCGTTGTGGCAATGGCCATCGTCCTAATTCCTTACATCATTCTGCTTTTATATGGTCAAGCTTATTCTCAATCGGCTATTTATGCGCAGGGGATGTTTTTATCGATGGGCCTCAGTGGCGTCGATGCCGTTTCGCTGGCTGTTTTGCAAGCTCAGAAGAGAGCCGATGTGATATTTCGCGCCAATTTATTATATGGCGTATTACAAATTTCCAGTTTAATCATCTTGGTTCCTCGATTAGGTATTGGCGGCATTGTTATCAGTTATATTATCTCTCGTTGGGCTATTGGTTTGTATCGTTGGCGAGCGATTCGTCATTTGTAATGGGCTTTCGTAAAAATAAGGGTACAATGTTAAAAATCGCTTTAACGCTTCATACTGAAAAATTAGATGCAGATAACGTGTGGTATCAAGTTGAAGGGATGCTCAGTTTTCTACAGAAACGTCACATTCCAGCGAGTTTTTTTTGTACCGCGCCCACTCATGCTTACTATCGTAACCAACCTTATTTCTCGGAAACAAAGTGGATTAACCGGATTAACCAGCTCGCTCAACAGGGGCATTCAATTCAACAACACACCCACTTCTATGCGCCCGATGGCACAAAAACCGGCGATTTCACCCTCATGAATGTTGAAAAACGGTTGACCGAAGATTATGAATGGCTACAGCGCCAAAAGTTTACGCCCACCGGTTTTGTAGGGGGTGGTTGGACCATAAATTTAGATATCGTTCGATTTTTAGCCAGGTACAACTATCGATACGATTGTTCAGCCCGAACTTTTTCTTTAGATTATTTAAAAGATAGAGACCAGGCCTTGCAGATACAGCAGCCATGTCTGTTCAATTTCCAGGACTACGCTTTATTGGAATTACCGACCTCAACTTCGGTCGCCACATTCATGAAGAGTCTTTACCCTTTTTCTGGAGCCAAAATTTATGTTGATGTCCCCCATAGTGAACCGTATGCGCTGATTTATTTGCATGACTATGATCTACTCAATCCCAAGTTTAGAATAGCGCTCCGGGTAGCTTTGAGTTGGTATTATAGGCGAGGCTGTAAATTCCTGACCACGGATGAACTGGCCGATATTGTTAGCCGGGGTGAGTTATCGTATCAGGTTTTGGATGATTCAAGATGTTAAATCTTTATGATAGTGACCAACCTCTGGTAGGCGACCCCCTGCGGGTTCATCTATTGGAGCGAGTTCTACAGCTTGCAGCCGAAAAAAAGATAAAAATACTCGATGCTGGTTGTAAATCGGGGCAGTTGTGGTTGCCTCTTCTCAATCACCCCAATATTGAAATTTGGGGCATCGATCTTGATGACGAGGCCATTAAACAAGCCAAGGAAAAATTCGGGCCGGACAAAGCCATCACGCTTAATATTTATAACCTAACTCAACATTTCGCAGAAAATGAGTTTGATATCGTTGTTTCTACGCAAACCTTGATGTTTCTGAAGCATCTGCCCAAAGCGTTATTTGAAATCAATAGCGTGCTCAAGCCGGGCGGGTACTTTCTTTTTACAATAGGGTGGACCAAGTACAGGCCCAATAACCAACTCAAACGCCAAATCCGGAGTTTCTTTGATGAAAGATATTATGTTCATCGCTATGATGAACACGAATTAGTAAGAGCGCTTCAAGAAACGCATTTCGCCGTTCAAGAGATAAGATTTGGCGCCATTGACTCGCTCAAAGAAATTCATAACAAAATAATCAATGTTCAGCATCAAAACAAATTTCTTAAGCAATGGAAATTGCTGGAAGATAGTTTGATCGATGATCAAGATTTTAAGGATCGTGGTAAAAAGTTTTGTTTAGGGATTTACTTTGAAGCCACAAAATAAAACTCCGGGTACATTAAAAGGTTAAATGTCCTCGATTTGACTAAGTGCCTGTGAGTTTTAAAAAGTGTATCCTGTTGGAGGCTTCTCATGAAATTAGCGCTAGACGCTGATTATGGCTTTACCAGAATAGTCGATAATTCTGATGATTTACCCCCATGGGATCAGTTTCGTCTCAACAAAATCCGTGAAATATTTACCACCTGTCCTAAAATTATTGATTTCGGTAACTCTTCGCGCAGCTTAGCCGTTCTATTTGAAGACGAGTTAGCCGGCAAATTACATCTGTCGCTAGATATTAACCCGGTATTCCGCCCGAACATCACCGCCGATATTTGTGACCTGCCTCTAGAAACTGACAGTATCGATGGCGTCATTTGTGCGGCCATTTTAGAACACGTTTATAATCCGTTCGGGGCTGCAGCAGAACTCCATCGGATTTTAAAACCGGGCGGCAAGTTATTTATCTATGTGCCTTGGATGTATCGCTACCACGGGAATAATGAATATGATGATTTTTATCGGTACTCCCGAGACGGTTTGCGTTATATGTTGCGCGATTTTTCGCACCTGGAGTTATGCCCCGTGCGAGGCCATTTAGAGACCATTCTAAATTTTGTCCCACGGTTCAGCAAACGTTCAAAATTTATAAAATATTTTGGCACCCTCATTCAGAAATTTGATGAGCATGACGACAAACACACATCCGGATTCAACGTTTATGCCATCAAATAAACGCCTTCTTTTCATAGCCCCTAATCTAGGGGGCGGTGGAGCCGAACGAGCCTTAGTTAACATTATCAACCATCTGGATCGAACCCGCTTTGAACCCCATCTGGCTCTATTTCAAAAAGAAGGTGTATTTCTGGAAGAGTTAGCCGACGATGTCCCGGTCTACGAACTTCAGCCAACGGATTATGGTGTTCTACACCGCAACTGGCGGCGATTACGAGCCATAAACCAATTGTACCGAACTATTCGACCCGCTTTGATCATGGGCATTCTGTGGCAGGTTAATAGTGTCCTGCTTTTAGCCCAAAAATTTTATAGCTTCAATTGCCCGGTTGTCATCAACGAGCAAACGGCTCCGGCATCGAGTCGGACGATTGATAGCCGTCGCAGCCAGGCCTGGCCTCTGACCCGCTGGCTCTATCAGCAGGCCGATCATGTCATCGTCATTTCAGAAGGCATCGCGGCTGAACTCTCTGGTGAGGGTATAAATCGAAGTAAATTGTCGGTTATTCATAATCCGCTTGTTCTGTCTCAGCTTCAGGAGCCAATAAATGTGAACGGTACTCGGCCCGACAAAGTCCCGCTACTGGTGGCGGCCGGACGGCTGGCGAAACCCAAAAATTATCCGATGCTGCTCAACGCTGTGGCGAAAGTTGGGCCGGAATACCCCTTGAAATTGTGGATTTTAGGCGAAGGCCCCGAGAAGGCTCCGTTACTCGATCTGGTTCACACTTTAAATTTAGACCAAACGGTCTCATTCTTGGGGTTTCAAGACAACCCGTGGCATTACATTAAACAAGCCGATATTTTTGTGCTATCGTCCGATTATGAAGGGTTCGGCAATGTCATTATCGAAGCCCTGGCAGTTGGTACACCGGTTATTGCCACCGATTGTCCCTATGGACCCCAAGAAATTTTAGCCGGAGGAGTGTATGGCGTTTTGGTTCCGCCCGGAGACGCTAATGAAATGGCCGCGGCTATTCGGTCATTGCTTGATGACCCGGCCAGACGAGAACGGTTTCGTCTGGCTGGCCCTAGCCGGGCTAAGGACTTTGCGGTGGATAAAATTGTGACGCAGTATGAGGAACTGTTTTTACGGTTGATCGAGCAATATAATGTCCGGCTCTGAGCAAAAGCAGCTTATGCCTATTCCCATCGTCCATCTCATTACCGAACTCTCAGCCGGGGGAGCGCAAATGGCCCTGTTTCGCTTGCTCCAACGGATAGACCGCCGTCAATTTTCGCCGGTTGTTGCCTGCTTGTACAACGGTGACGCGGCTGTGGCCCAACTCATTCGCGGATTGGAAATTCCTGTGCTCGATCTGGGGATGAAAACTAAATTACATTGGGGGGCGTTTTGGCGGCTGTATAGATTACTGCGCCAGATTCAGCCGGTCATTCTCCATACCTGGCTGTTTCATGCTAACCTACCCGGCCGCCTGGTGGGCCGATTGGCCGGGGTCCCGACCATCATCTGTTCGGAACGAACGATGGCCATGGAAAGTGAGTGGCGCTATCGGCTCAACCGCTGGACTATCGGCCTGGTTGACCAGGTTGTGGCGGTTTCAGCCAATGTACGGGATTTTACCGTCTCTCATATCGGTCTACCGGCCGAAAAAGTGATGGTCATCTACAACGGCCTGGACATTTCGTCCGAACCGGTTGGCTCGCGCCAGAGCGCCCGGCGCGAACTCGATCTGCCGGCTGAGGTGTGTGTCATCGGTGCGGTTAGCCGGTTAGACCCGGTCAAAGGCATCAACGTTTTGCTTCGAGCAATGGTTTCGATCGCAGACGGTCAGTTAGTTATTATCGGGGATGGGCCGGAGTGGGACATCTTACAAAAATTGACAAGCGATTTGGGCTTAACAGCGCGTGTTCACTGGGCTGGTTATCGGGCGGATGTGACCGCCCTGCTCCCGGCCTTCGATATCTTGGTACAGCCTTCCTTGCATGAGGGCTTACCCAATACGGTCTTGGAAGCTATGGCCGCCCGGCTGCCGGTTGTGGCCACGGCGGTCGGCGGCACCCCGGAACTCGTCGAACACGGCCGAACGGGGCTGTTAGTTCCCGCCCAAGACGCGGCGGCTCTGGCCAGCGCCATCAACTTGCTGAAGGGTAATACAGAGTTGAGTAGGCAAATGGGCCAGGCCGGCTTCGACCGTGTCCGGCAGCAGTTTACGGTCGAGCAAATGGCGCATCGCTATGAAACGCTGTACCATCAACTTATCTCACCAAAATCTGGAGTAAATGAATGGCGACATACCTCGTAACCGGTGGGGCCGGCTTCATCGGGTCTAATATTGTGGCGGAACTGCTGCACCGAAACGAAACGATCCGCGTGCTCGATAATTTTAGTACCGGCCGTCAGATTAATTTGGCAGCGGTGCTGGCGGACATCGAGTTAGTTGAAGGCGACCTGCGCGATCTCGATACCTGCCGCCGGGCGGTTGCGGGCGTGGACTACGTGCTGCACCAGGCGGCTATTCCTTCAGTCCCACGCAGCATCGATGACCCTTTGACCACTAATGATGTGGCGGTCAAAGGAACCCTGAACATGTTGATTGCCAGCCGCGATGCCGGCGTAAAGCGGTTTATCTACGCCTCCTCCTCGTCGGTGTATGGCGACTCGCCCCAACTGCCGAAACAGGAGACGATGGCTTTACGACCAAAATCCCCTTATGCGGTGGCGAAGCTGTCGGGCGAATATTACACCCGAATTTTTGCCGAGGTGTATGGTCTGGAAACGGTCAGTTTGCGCTATTTCAATGTCTTCGGCCCGCGCCAGGACCCGGCGTCGCCCTATTCGGCGGTCATCCCTCTTTTCATTAAATCCATGTTAGCCGGTCGGTCACCAATGATCTATGGCGATGGCCGCCAGTCGCGTGACTTTACCTTTGTCAGCAACAATGTCGAGGCGAATTTGCTGGCCACCACCGCGCCAAATGTTTCAGGTCAGGTTTTCAATATCGCCTGTGGTCATCGGTTTTCCTTGCTTGATTTGGTGAATGCGCTTAACGACATCATGGGCGCCGCTGTCGAGCCAACGTTCGATACGGCCCGCTCGGCCGATGTCAAACATTCGCTGGCCGATATTCGTTTGGCGCAAGATCAACTAGGCTATCAAGTCAAAGTCGATTTCAAAGGCGGCTTAGCCAAAACCGTCGCCTGGTATCAAGAACATCATGATTAAATCTCAGAGTTTGATAGGGCCGTGGCAAACGTTCAAAACGTTGATCATCGATACCTTTGCTAGTCTCTGGCCAACCCCCCATCACCTGGCTGGTGTTGGCGACCATCGGCCGGTTCGGGTGTTGCAAATTATCACCCGCTTGATTATTGGCGGAGCTCAGGAAACCGTCATGCTCATCGCCGATTACATGGATGAGACAGCCTGGCATGTCGATGTGATCTCCGGGCCGCAAACCGATTCGGAAGGCAGTTTGATCGAAGAAGTGCGCCGGCGGGGTGTGCCGCTAACTATCGAACCTAGCCTGGTGCGTGAGGTCAATCCGCTCAAGGATATCGTGGCGCTGATTCGACTAACCCGGTATATTAAGCGGGGCAATTACGCCATTGTTCATACACACAGTTCGAAGGCGGGTATTCTGGGTCGTTGGGCGGCCTGGCTGGCCGGAACGCCGCTCATTGTCCATACGGTTCACGGTTGGGCGCATCACCAGCAGCAGCATCCACTGGTGCGAGGTATTTACATTTGGCTTGAAAAAGTAACACTGCCGATTACCGCGCAGCTGATCGTCGTTTCGCCGCGAAATATCGAAAAAGGGCTAACCGATGGGATCGGCCGGCCCGAAAACTATGTCGTGATTCGCAGTGGGATTGAACTTGATCGCTTTGGCCAGCCCCAGACGCCGCCGTTGGAAATGCGAACAGCCCTGGGCATTCCCGCCGAAGCTACGGTGATCGGCACCGTCACCCGCCTGTCGGCTCAGAAAGCGCCGCTGGATTTTGTGCAAGCGGCCGGCCAGATTGCACAGCAGATGCCGGAAGCTTGGTTTGTGATCGTGGGCGATGGCCCGCTGCGTTCTGAGGTTGAAACGCTGGCCAAAGAATTAAATCTGAATGATCGATTGGTTCTGACTGGACTGCGCCGGGATGTGCCTGAATTGATGGCCACCTTTGATCTCTTCGTCTTATCCTCACTCTGGGAGGGGTTGCCCCGCGTTTTGCCGCAGGCCATGGCCACGGGCTTACCGATTGTGGCTACGGCTGTCGACGGCAATGCTGAGGCGGTGAGGGATAGGGTTAACGGTCGCCTCGTTCCGCCGGGTGAGCCTGAGCAGCTAGCCCGGACGGTGATTGAACTTTTGCGCCAGCCCGGCTTGATGGCATCAATGGGCCGGGCCGGCCAAGACATGGTGGGTGAATTTGGAGCCCAGAGAATGGTCGAGCAGTTAGCCGATCTATATGAACGATTGTTGCGTCAGAAGGGGTTAAAGCCGGTGAGCTCACCCCTTAACCCCGATCAAATGAGTCAAGACGAATGAATCAGCTTGCCTGCAATTTTTACGAGCAACTCGAGACCGAGGTTTTAGAAGGCCAGACGGAACTGGACTCGGCTCATTATGCCTGTCTAAAACATTACTACTCTAAATGGCTCAAACATCCCGAATTAAGACCATTTTATAGCTACAATTGGATGCGTCGCACCGGGCCGATGCAGCGGCTAATCTTAAGTTTACCCCGCCGCGGTACACCCTGGCGTATTCTTGACGCCGGTTGTGGCGTCGGGACTGAGTCGATTTTTTGGAGTACCCTGCGGACCGACTTGGAAGTTGTGGGCGTCGATGTTGCCCCCGATCGATTGAAAACAGCCAGAGCGCGACACCGCCGCTACCAACAACGACTGGGCCAAACGCTAAATATTCGCTTTGTCGAAGCTAATATTTTTAAGATGTTAGAGGCTGAAACGTTCGATCTGGTTTGGACAATGGAAGCTATCTCCCATGTTGATCCGGCTGAGGATTTTATGCGGCAAGTATTTGAGAATTTTGATCCGCATGGCTATTTGGTCATTTCAGACAGCCACATCCTCAATCCGGCCATGGCCTGGCGAATTTACCGGATGCGCCGGCAAGGCGTGGCCGAGCACGCCCAAAAAACGCTCGCCAGTGGGGAAGTCATCGCTTATGCCCAGGAGCGATTATTTAGTGTGAGCCAGTTAGCCAGAATATTAAAGCAAATCGGCTTCAGGTCAGTTGAGTCTCAACTGAGTATCTTTATGCCGCCAGTTGCCTTTTACGGCCATATCTCTAATGTATGCCGGCCACTTGATCACCTTCTTAATAAGCTGCCGGGTATCAGACACCTGGGGGGTATCTATACGGTGACAGCCACTAAGTGACTCTTGCCTTTGCCGCGCCAACACGGTAAGATTAAATAATCGTGTTTGAAAAATGACCAAGTTTGACCTAGAGTAAATCTTATGCAAACAAAACTTTCACTCTTCTGCAGCAAAATTATCGAGGCGGGCTGGTTGGCCGCGATAGTGACCGTGCCACTCTTCTTTAATATCTATTCTGCTCGCACCTTTGAACCTGATAAGATTACGCTGCTGCGAGCTATTGTCAGCCTCATGATTTTAGCCTGGCTGGTGTTGGTGGTTGAACAAGGCTTTGGCTCCACAGAGGATAAGCCGGCCACCTTTTTCGATCGACTGCGGGCCTGGCTGAGAAGGCCGTTAGTCTTGCCTACTTCGCTGTTGGTTATTATTTATATCATCAGCACAGCTTTATCGATCTCGCCTCAGGTGAGTTTGTGGGGATCGTATCAACGATTGCAAGGCAGTTACTCCGCCTTATCGTACATCGTCGTATTCGCGCTGATGGCCGGGCAACTGCGCACTCAGGAGCAGGTCGATCGGCTGGTTAATTTAGTGATTATTACCAGCATCCCGATTGGCCTCTACGGCATTATTCAACGCTATGGTCTCGATCCACTGCCTTGGGCCGGCGATGTGACTCAGCGGGTAGCGGCCAATATGGGTAACGCCATTTTTGTGGCTTCTTATTTAATCATGACCGTGCCGCTGACGATCACGCGCCTGATCCGGTCAATGGCCGAGATTATTAAGGATGAAACCGCTTCATGGGGGCATACGGTCTTGGCTGCGATCTATATTTTTGCGCTGGCCATCCAGGTGATTACGGTGCTGTTTAGTCAAAGCCGCGGCCCAATGCTGGGGATAATGGGGGCTGCGTTCATAATGGGTTTACTGCTGCTGCTAATCCCTCGCCGGCAGGCGGTCGAGCCGGGCCGGTTAGCCATTAAAGAGATAGGCTCGGCCATTGGGTTTATTATTCCCCTCGGAGTAACGGGTGGGGTAACGGCTGGCCTGGGCTATGCCATCGGCCTGGGCTTAGAACGGCTGTTAACGTCTTTGAACTACCAAATCGATGGTGTTGCTTTTGTCGGCGCGGCCTTAGGCGGGCTACTAGGCTTCTTTGGCTTGTATACCTACATGTTGTCTACTCACAGAGGGTGGCGCTGGCTGTGGTTGAACTGGTTGGCCGTAGGCGTATTAGGGATTGGCTTTGTGCTGGCTTTGAATATTCGCGGGACTACGCTCGATCCGTTTCTCGATCCTATTCGGGAACTGCCCTACTTTAGTCGATTGGCTCAAGTCACCGAAACCTCAGCCACAGGACGGGTGCGCGTCTTGATTTGGGATGCGGCTCTGGAGCTAGTCAAACCTCACCAACCCCTTGGTATCGATGGCGATCCATTTGCCAAAAAGGATTCGTTTAACACGATCAGGCCGTTAATCGGCTACGGCCCGGAGTCGATGTTTAACGCCTTTGCCTTCGTCTATCCGCCCGATCTGGCTCATGTGGAACTACGGGGGAGTTCGGCTGACCGCTCGCATAATGAAACGATGGATAGCCTGGTTATTACTGGGCTTTTCGGTTTTTTGGCCTTCTATTTTGTGATGATTAGTCTTTTTTATTACGCGGTTCGCTGGTTAGGCTGGGTTCCCGATAAAGCCGCTCGCTACAGGCTCATCGCTTTTCTGATCTGCGGTGGTATCATCGGAGCGATTATCCCCTACCTGGCTCAAGGTGAATTTACCTTTATGCCGCTCGGCTTGCCTTTTGGCGTTATGAGCGGTTTGGTCCTTTACTTAGTTTGGCAAGGATTTATCGGCCCGAAAATTTCTCCTGAAGTTAGCCAACTGCCGACTTACACCTTGCTGGTCATCGGTTTGCTCGGCGCGATCATCGGCCACTTCATCGAAGTCCACTTTGTGTTTTCAATTGCCGCCACCTACATCTACTTTTGGGCCTACGCCGGACTGTTGCTGGCCATCGTGCGTATCGATACAACCCAGCCTGCTACGGATACAAGTTCAATTCCGGCCGAAGAGATCGAGCCGGTCGAGGTGGTTTCAGAGCCCGTGAGCAAAACCCGGCGCTCTAGAAAGGGACGCAGTCGGCGTAAAAAGGCTGAAGAGGTTGTCGTTAGCCCTTCTGGCGTTGTCCTATTCGCTCGGCGCGAGAGTTGGGAAATGTGGGCCGGCAGTCAGGGCTTGGCTATGGCCATCATCTTGATTATTCTGGCCTTCGACTTTATCACTCCCCAATTTGAATTTACCTTCAGTAATGAGAAAAGCGCCAGCCTATTGTGGATGGTCATTATTACCTGGCTGGTTGGTTTTGCCATTGTGATGGGCGGGCTGGCCGTTAAGCAAGAGGAGTGGCGATCGCCCTTACACTGGGGTCGGGCCGTGGCGCTATATGCCGTTACTTCTTTAACCTATTTTTTGTTTTATACAATGGTCCATCGCTGGCAGTTTGGGCAGAGGGTGGCGGTTAATTCCATTGATGATGTGATCAACGCCTCCAGCATTTTGACCAACGGCCTGGTCATCTTTTACATTTTTCTGTTTTTGCTGATGGCGATTATTGCCATTACGCTCATTTGGGGGCAAACTCGAAGCCTACCTTCCTGGCGAAGTGAAAATTGGTGGCTCTATCCGCCGCTGGTCTTGGCTATTTTGACCGTGATTTGGTTTAAAAATATCGATGTCGTGCGGGCCGATATTTATCTAAAGGAAGGCGAGCGCTACCGCAACAATCGCCAATGGAATGAGGCCATTGCGCTGCACGAAAAAGCCGTATCTTTAGATAGCGACGAAGATTTCTACTATCTCATGCTGGCTCTTGATTATCAGCTAATGGCTCAGGATAACCGGTTGGATGCCAGTCAACGCCAGACAGCCTGGCAGCGTGGGGAAGATATCGCGCTCAAAGCGCGCGAGATCAACCCCTATAACCCGGATAATACCGGTAATATGGGGCGTTACTATTTCACCCTTGGCCAAATTTTTAGCCCCGAGCGCTTCCAAGATGCCCTCGCGTATTTTGAGAAAGCCACCGTTCTGGCTCCGTCGAATGTTATTTATCATAACTTGTGGGCCCAAACCGATTATATCCTCCAAAAGTATGACGCCGCCATCGACCGCTTGCAAACTTCAGTGTCTATCGATCCCGAATACGCGCCCACCTGGCTGTTGCTCGGCGATACCTACGCGGCCATGGGGGATGTCGATCAAGCGCTCAATGCCCATCGCGAGGCGCTTAAATACAACTCGCGCGGCAGCGGCGATGGCTTCGCCGGTTTTGCCGACCAATTTTTTGACCAGCGGCTCAACTTTTACGTCTCGGCCGGTCGGGGTAGTGATATCATCGCGGCCCTTCAGGAAGTGGCCCTGGCCCGATTAAACGATCCAAGAGTCTACTGGGCTATCGGGCATGCTTACAACCGGAATGACAACCCCGATAAGGCCAAGGAGTATTTTGAACGAGCGCTGGCCCTGGGTGATAACTCGGATACCACCCTCAGAGAGGCGGCTAACCTTTATCTGGGCCAAAACGCGTTTGACCAGGCAGTGCCGCTTTACGAACAACTGCTCACCCTCAACCCGGCCGATGTTGAGTCTCACAGTGCGCTGGCCTTTATCTATGCCCAACAAGGGCAGCTGGACCAGGCAATTGAGCACAACCGGTTAGTACTCGAACAACGGCCGGACGATTATGATAGTCTTAAAAATCTGGCTATTCTCTACCAACAAAAGGGCGATTTACAACAGGCTTTTGAGGCAGCCCAGCAGGCTCAGGCCGTTGCGCCGGAGGGAGAGCAGCCGAGTTGGGAACAATTCATCGCCGATCTTGAAAGTAAAATTGCTGAAAGTAGCTAACTCCAAGGAATCCTGATCACCATGCACCAACAGATTCTTTCCAAAATCCAAGAAAAAATGGCCACCGTCGGCGTTATCGGTTTGGGGTATGTGGGCCTGCCGCTGGCTGTGGGTATGGCCAAATGCGGCTATCCCGTTATCGGCATCGACGCCAGCCCTGAAAAAGTCGATAGCTTGAACCGAGGCGTCAGCTACATCCCGGATGTGGCGACCGAGGAGCTAAATTCTTTAGTCGCCCGTAACCTGCTCCGGGCAACCACCCGCTATGACACACTTAAAGACGTCGACGTCATTTTTATCTGTGTTCCGACCCCCTTCGACTCGATGAAATCGCCTGATTTGAAGTATGTCCGGCAGGCGGCCGAAGGCATCACGCCCTATCTTTGCCTCGGACAGTTGGTGGTGCTGCAAAGTACCACTTATCCCGGCACTACCGAAGAGGTGGTCAAACCTATTCTGGAACAGTCGGGGTTACAGGCCGGGCAGGATTTCTTTTTGGCTTTTTCGCCGGAGCGGATCGACCCCGGCCGCACCGACTATACCGTTGAGAATACCCCTAAAGTGGTGGGCGGGATTACGGCTGAGTCGGCTCAACTGGCCGGCGCTTTACTGGGCCACCTGACTCCGGAAATTTACCTGGTCTCCTCTCCGCGTGCGGCGGAGATGACCAAGCTGCTGGAAAATATCTTCCGCAGTGTCAATATCGCCCTGGTCAACGAGTTAGCTGTTCTCTCCGAGCGCATGGGTATCGATTTTTGGGAGGTGATCGAAGCAGCCAAAACTAAACCATTTGGCTTTATGCCGTTTTATCCCAGCGCGGGGGTTGGCGGTCACTGTATCCCGGTCGATCCTTATTATCTCTCCTGGAAAGCGCGCGAGTACGATTTTTACACCCGTTTCATCGAGCTGGCCGCTGAGGTCAACGGTGATATGCCCTACCATACCGTCGATCTGATCCGGCAGGCTTTAAACCGTCACGGCAAAAACCTGCGCAATGCCAAAGTGTTAGTCTTAGGGGTGGCCTTCAAACCTAACATCGACGACGCCCGCAACTCGCCCGCCGAACGGGTGATCGAACTGCTGCTCAAAGACCAGGCCGATGTCAGCTATCACGATCCCTTCGTACCTCATTTTCGGGTCGGCGGCGATGTTATCTGCCGTGAATTTGTTACTTTTGATAGCGTCTCCCTCACCGCCGAATATCTGGCCGGCCTGGATGGGGTCGTTATTGTCACCCGGCATCAGACCATCGATTATGATTGGGTGGTTCACCACAGTCCGATGGTAATCGATACGGTCAACGCAACCCGTAATCTTTTAGCCGAATCGCAGCACAAGGTCGTGCGGCTGGGCAGCCCCAATTTCCAATGACCACTGTTCCTGCACGGATTGGGCTGTGTGCAACCTGTCAGCACACTAAAGTCATCAAAAGCGCCAGAGGCAGCACCTTTATTCTCTGCGGCCTGGCTAAATCTGATCCTCGCTTCCGTAAATATCCACCTCTGCCGGTCATTCAGTGCCCCGGCTACCGTCAGGGTTCTCAAACTGGCGAAACAGCGCCGTTGTAAATGAAACGTTCAGCTTTCAGCCGTCAGCTTTACCACTATAGTAAGAAAGCTGATAGCTACCGGCTGAACGCTTACAAAATACATTCTCATTTTATATTTAATATCCGTTGTGTATAATACTCCATATAAATTTAGGCTATGGGATTGTTTATTTTGCGCAAAAGAACAATACTCTTATTTATTACAACGTTTGTTATTTCGCTGCTGCTTGTTAACCCCAGCTATGCCCAAACCCCTCCTTCTAACGATCTGTTCACGATCGACTGGAAAGAGCTTAAAACGGACAACTTCATCATCGTCTACGCCGATAGTGTAGCCGGTGTGCCGGAGTGCATTTGCGGCATCGATGAGGCCCAATTCTATGCCGGTTTTATCGATGATGCCTACAATGAATTGGTCGCTATTTTTGGAACCCAACTCGATACGCCGATCAATCTGCGCCTCTTTCCCACCGAGCAAAGCTACTACGAAGTCAACCCCATCGCTCAACAAATTCCCGGTGTGGTAGCCCACGCCCTCAACAACCGCGAGGAAATCGCTATCGCGCTGACCCGTACCCAGGCTCTGTCTGAAGAAGATATCATCAACAACATGCGCCACGAATTGACCCACTTCTTTGCCTCGCTGTTGTCCGACGGCAACCTAACGGCCGGCTTCCAGGAAGGGATCGCCCAATACGTCGAAAAACCGACCGACCGGACCAGCTATGATCCGGCAATGCTGCAACAGGCCTTTGATCAGCACCGCCTGCTCTCCTGGAGCCAGCTCGATAGTTCCGCCGAGGTCTTCCGCGATCCGCAGGTAGCCTACCCGGAAGCGCTGTCGATCGCCAGTTTTTTGATCGACCGTTACGGGTTTGCTAAATTTATCGATTTCATCAAAGCTAATGCTACCGAACCTGGCTACCGCAGCGCTCTGGAAACCACCTATGGCCAGCCGGCCGATGAACTGGAAGCCGAGTGGCTGGCCTACCTGCCCGACTACTTTGCCGGTCGTTGGCAAATCAACGCTCTTTACGCCTATGACTTAACCCGCGTGACCCAACTGGTTAATAACGGCGCCTTCAGTGATGCTCAAACCGAACTGACCGATATCATCGAACTCCTGCGCACAACTGATCAGGTCGATAAACTGGCTGAAGCCGACCACTTGATGGCCCAGGCTCAGCAGGGAGCGGCGGCCGGTGTGCTGGCTGACGAAACCCGGCAAGCGCTATTAGCCAACGATTATACCCAGACCATCGATAAAGGCAGCGCCGCTATCAACAGCTACCAAGGGCTTAATTACCACGACCGCATTCAGGAAGTTCAAGTTTATATGCAGCGGGCCCAAGCCGGCCGGGAAGCGCTCGTTCAGCTTGACCAGGGCGAGCACCTTCTCAGCCGTTTTCGCTTTTTTGAAGCCGACCAACAAATTTACGAGGCGACGGTGATCTTACAATCATTAGGCAATAATTCGCAGGCCGAACATGGACAGGCGCTGCTGGCGGCCTCGTCGCGGCGGCAAAGCTGGCTGGCCTACGGTTTGCTTGGTATGGGCGCGATATTGGTTATCTTTAATGTCATTCGCCGGCTGGCTTTCCGGTACAAAACGAACCCCCTGGAAATGGAGTATACGGCGTGACCACCGCTTCGACCCAAGCTCCCCTGGTTCGCGCGCTTGACCGGCTGCGTTATACCTTCTGGCAGCGCCGAATTTTGCATTGGTCTGTACGAGCCGTATGGCTGGCTTTGCTCATCCCCACCATTGTCATGATTGGCTATTTGTGGTGGGGCTGGCGGGTTCCCTGGCAGGTTTGGTTGCCGCTGATGCTGCTGGTCGGCTTCGTGTCGATGCTGTGGTCGGCGCGCCCGATCAACTTGCAGCGAATGACGCACCGCCTCGACCGGCTGATGGGCATGCGCTCGCAGTTGGTTACCGCTCTGGAAGTTAGCTCGAGTACCAACGCTCCGGCTTATACTGAGAATCCCGTCTCCGAACAACTGGTTCAAGATGCGGTTAGCGCCACGGTTAATCTTAGACAAAAAATTAAATTCCTGGGCCGGGGGTTTTGGTTGGAATTTAACATGCTGATCGGTATCGCCTTTGTCTTGGGAGCGCTGCTCGTGCTCGATTTGCTGTCTCCCAGATTACCTGCCGCTTCACTCCTTGACCTGCCGCCCATCGGTATCGAACCTGACGCTGAGGAAGTCATTCCGCCTGACCCGGTGCTAAATCCGCCGCTGCCCGACCAGCTTCAAAGCTTAAGCCAGCAGCAAATCCAGGCGGCTCTGCAAGCCCTGGCCGATGCCTTGCGCGATCAGGCCGCTTCACGGGCCATCTCGGAAGCCATTGATCGGGGCGATTTAGGCGGTGCTGCCGAAGAGATGCGCCGGCTGGCCGATCGGTTGGGCGAGCTGTCCGGCCAGGCTCAACAAGAGTTAGGCCAATCCCTGCAAGAGGCCGCCGAAAACATCGGCGGTGAAGCGCCGCCCTTTACCGACCCGTTGCAAAGCGGCAATGAGGCGCTCCAAACCGGTAATTTGCCGGGAGCCACCCAAGCCCTGGAAGACTTGGCCGACCTGCTCGATACCATTGAAGAGTCCCATTCACCCGATGAAGCGCAGTCTGAGTCTGAGAGTCAATCGGAGCAGCCGGCCGACAGCGGTTCGGAGCCGGGCGACAGTGGCCAGGGCGATCAGCAAGGCGGCGGCGACGGAGCCGGGGAAGGTGATCAGGGCGGCGAAGGCGATCAACCGTTGGGCGAAGAGGAAAAGCGTCTGCCCATCGATGGCGATCCCCTGGAGTTGGACAGCGACCTTGACCTAAAGGATCGCGTGCTCCAACCTTCGGAATTGGATGCTCAAACCGACGACGATCGGCGAACATCCGACTCGCCGTTCGCCCGCCAGCCACTCAATGCCTCCAGCGACGATCTTGGCCCCGACCCGCTCAGCTATCCGTGGGATAAGCGCGATATCATCCGCCAGTACTTCACGCCCTAGTCCGTCACGGGGTAGGGATCGACTTAGTTCGTAGTAACCGCTTTAGCGGTGCCCTCCAGGTAAGTGCTAAAGCCATTACGACGAACCAAACTTAACGCTATTGAACTGACTTTTCTTGTTCAACCAGTCGCTTGAGATTCTCCAACCGCTTGCGAACCGTCAGTCGATTCCGCCCCAGCTTTTGCGACAGAAACATCAACCAACCCTGGCCTTGAAAGGTGTGATTAATTCGAGCGCCGCCATTCCCAGCCGGAACAACTTGCCAGCGACTGTCGCCGGCAATCCCCATCGCTTGCCCGCGCCAGGTAATCGCATGAGCTTGAGGGTTGAACTCTTTGACCGTCCCTAATGCATCCAGCACCAGACCAGACAATGTTTTGACCGCCAACACGAACTGCCATTCCTCTCGCACCGGGCCGTCCGTTAAAATTTTAATATGCTGCGCCGGCACATACCATTCCGGGAGTCGCCGTAAATTCGACAACACCCGCCAGGTTTGCTCCGGCGTCGCCTCGATCTCTATGGTGTCAGTTGCACTATGCATTGACATTTCCTCCAAACGAATTTTGAATTAAAATTGATGGTGTGGGTAAGTGTTCAGCTAAGGGCCGAACGCTTACCGTTCATTTACATTTAATCTCAATCCAGTATTCTCATCAACTGGGATCATATTAAAGAGCAAAAAAGTATAACATTAAGCGCACGCTCATGGAAAATATTGGAAAACTCATTGTGGGTGTTGGCCTTATTTTAGTGGTGGTTGGTCTTTGTTTCTGGCTCTTCGGCGGCCGGTTGGGCTGGCTAGGCCGCCTGCCCGGCGATATCGTCATCGAGCGCCCCAACTTTCGCTTTTACTTCCCCATCACGACCATGATCATTGTCAGTATCGCGCTCAGCGTTTTGCTCTCAATTATCACCCGCCTGTTCAAGTAGCTAATCGATCGTCGATCGCTGACGGCTTCGGCCGTCAACGATCGACGGTTAGCGGTTAACTGGATTTATATCCATGTTTCAAAATATCTTTAAACGCTCACCTAAACCGACGCCGCTGCCCCTTTTTGATGAAACCTTCGTACGCCGGCTTGAAAAATTGAGCTTTCGGACCGCGCCGACCTTGCGCGGCGCGATGCCAGGCGAGCGCCGCAGCCGCAACCTCCGCCCGGCGCTTGATTTCAGTGACCATCGCCCCTACACCCACGGCGACGATCTCCGCCACGTCGATTGGAACGCCTACTCGCGCCATGAGGAATTATTCGTCAAACTGGGTGAAGCCACCCAAAGCGTCACAGTTCACCTTATGCTCGATCGCAGCCGCTCGATGGCCTGGGATCCCGTTCAGAGCCAGGAGCTGGCCGAAAAAGATGTCGCCCAATCGGTCAAGTGGGACAGCGCCCGCCGCCTGGCCGGAGCATTGGGATACCTGGGTTTGGCCGGCGGCGAACGGCTGATCATCACCCCTTTTGCCCATCATCTCGATCAAAGCTTTGGCCCTACCCAGGGCAAGCGTCAGGTTGTGCCGGCTTTCAATTTTCTGTCCAAATTGAGCACCGCTCCTGTCGTGAAAGAGGGCGCGCTGGGCTTGTCGCAAAGTCTGAAAGCGTATGCCGACGCCCATCCTCGCGGTGGGCTGCTGGTCATCATTTCCGATTTGCTCAATGCCGCCGCCTCGGGCGATGTGGGCCAAGGCGCCAGGTGGTTGTCGGAGGGGCTGCGTCATCTGCCCGGCCCGCGCTGGCAGGTGATGGTCATGCATATCCTCACCGAACAGGAACTCGACCCGGCCCTGGCCGGCGACGTAGACCTGCAAGATATGGAAACCGGCGACCGCCTGCCTTTCCGCCTTGACCATCACACCGTGACCCAATACCGGCTGCGCGTTAGGCGCTGGTGCGGCGAACTCCAGCAAGCCTGCGCCGGCCGCAATGCCATCTACAGCCGGATTGTGGCCGAATGGCCGTTTGAGCGGATGGTGGTGCCCTATCTCCGCCAGCGAGGCGTTCTTTAAATGAACTTGTTGTGGCCCTTTGCCCTGGCCGGGTTATTGACGCTGCCGCTGATCTTGATACTGCACTTACTGCGCAGCCGCCGTGATCGGCTGGCTATTCCCAGCTTGCTTTTTTGGCGCGGCCTCCAACAGGAAAAAGAGGGCGGTTCGCCGCGTAAGATTCCGCTGTCATTGATGCTGTTTTTACAACTGTTGGCGGCGACGGTGCTAACGTGTGGTTTGGCCCGACCAACGCTCTCGTTTTTGCTGGCGCTGCCGGAGCAGACCATTTTTGTGCTCGACGCCACCACCAGCATGACCGCGACTGATGTAGCCGGCGGTAACCAGACTCGCTTCGACGTGGCCCGGCAAACCATCCAAGACCATATCGAAACGATGGCCGCTGCGGATCAGGTCGCTGTCGTCAGCCTTGATCCCCGGCCGGAGGTTTTACTAACCGGCAGCGGCGAGCAAAAAGCGGCCGCCCTCTCGGCGCTGGATAATCTCGTGCCTGGCGCGTCCGGCGCTGATTTGACGGCCGCCCTGTCGCTGGCCGGCGGCTTAGTCAACCCTGACCTGGAAAATCGGATCGTTGTCCTGACTGACGGCAACTTTGACCCTGACTCTGGCCCGCTGCCCACGCTGCCCGCGCCGGTTGACTGGCAGTTCATCCCCGACGCGGCGCCTCCCGGCAATCAAGCCCTATTCGATGTCTCCGCCCGGCAGTTGCCCGATGGCCGGCAGCGTATCTTTGCTCGCGTCATCAATTATGACAATGCGCCTGTCGCCCGGACGCTGCGGCTGCTGGTCGATGGGCAGGCTTCGCCGGAAGAAACAGTGCATATCGACGCCCAGGCCGATGCCGTCCAATTGTGGACTGTCCCGGCCAGAGCCGAGTCGGTCACAGTTGAACTGGCCGAGTCTGACGCCCTGCCGCTGGATAATCGCGCTGATTTGCTGCTGCTCACTACCACCCGCCGCCGGGTTCTGTTAGTTTCCAATGCCCCGGAAACTTTGTCCAAGGCCCTCGAGGTTCAGCCGGGGGTTGATCTGGTGGTGGCTGCCCCTGCCGCGCTGGCCGGTTTCGACTTGGCTGACTTTGACCTGGTCGTGTTAGACAGCGTTCCGGCTGAACTGACCGCCTGGCCCAGCGGCAACGTCTGGGTCATCGATCCGCCTGCCAACCAGCCGCTGTTGCCGGTCGAGACTTCCGTGCTCAATTTGCGGCCCGATCTGGACACGGCCTCGCCCCTGCTCGATGGGATCGACCTATCGGGCGTTTATTTTGGCCGGGTAGCCCGGCTGGCCGTACCGGAGTGGGCCAGCCCTGATTTGATGGCCGCCACCACCGAAGTCGAGACGCCGGCGCCGCTCATTTTTCATGGGACAATCGGCAGCACCCGGGTCGTTGTCTGGACCTTTGACCTGGCCGTCAGCAATCTCCCGGCCCGGCTGGCCCTGCCGCTGCTGACGGCCAACACGTTGACCACTCTGCTGGCCCCGGCCCCCCCGCCCGCCGTTCAGATCGGTGAGCCGGTGACTCTCGCCCGCGGCTTCAGCGTCGAGCTGCCGGACGGCCGCCGCCTTTTCCCGAGCACCGATCAAAAGCTCACCGAAACTGTCTTCACCCACACCCAAGAACCCGGCCTCTACCGGATTTACGACAGCAGCGATACCCTGGTCGCCGGGTTTGCCGTCCACGCCGGGTCGGCCCAAGAGTCGAACCTGTTACAGCGCCCGGTTCGGACCGAGCTTGAACAAAAGTTAACCGTAATGCCTGTGCCG
>JACKAT010000070.1 GCA_020634935.1 Anaerolineales bacterium | reverse complement strand
CGCCTGGCCCTCATCATTGGCAACAGCGAATACGACGATCCAGCCCTGGCCCGCTTGGTCACCCCCGGTGGGGATGCCGCCGATCTAGCCGCTGTGTTGCGCGACCCGCAAATCGGCGGTTTTGAGGCAGTCGAGACGCTGCTCAACCAACCGCTGACCAAAGTCCGCCGGGCGATTGCCCACTTCTTTGCCCGCCGCAAGCCGGACGATTTGCTGCTACTCTATTTCTCCGGCCACGGTGTACTCGATGACCGAGGGCGGCTTTTCCTGGCCCTCAAAGACACCGAGCACGAAGTGCTGCGCGGTACAGCCCTCTCCGCCAACTTCATCACCGACGAGATGGACGGCAGTCGCTCCAAACGACAGGTCCTCATCCTCGATTGCTGCCACAGCGGAGCGTTTGCCCGGGGCGCGAAAGGCGCGCCGGGCAGCAGCGTTGGCACCGCGCCCAACTTTGCAGGTACGGGTTACGGTCGGGTGGTGCTGACCGCCACCGACTCGACCCAATACGCTTGGGAGGGCGACCAGGTGACGGGCGAGGGCCTGAACTCCATCTTCACCCGCCACCTCATCCACGGCTTGCACAGCGGCAAGGCCGATACCGACCAGGATGGGCGGGTAACGCTGGACGAGTGGTACGATTATGCCTACGCTCAGGTCATCAGTCAGACGCCCAAGCAGACGCCCCACAAATGGTCATTTAACGAGCAGGGCGAAATTGTCGTTGCCCGCAATCCCCATTGGCGGCCGCCGACATTGCCGCCGGCGTTGCAGCAGGCGCTGGAAAACCCCCTTAAGCATGTGCGATTAGGCGCCGTTCGAGAATTGGGCGACCTGCTGCGGGGCAGCGAAAAAGGCTTGGCTCTGGCGGCCAAAACAGCCCTAGAACGCTTAGAAAATGATGACAGCCGCACCGTGTCCCGCGCCGCGGCCGAGATTTTGGTGGGCAAAGAGAAAACGGCCCCGGCTGAGACCCCGAAAAACGATGTGTCGGCTGTGGCAACAAGGGCAAAGAAAATTGAGGTTGGCAAACCGGCCAAAGCAGAGCCGGAGAAAAAGGCTGAGCCGATACCGCAGCCCTCTCCCCAGCCCACACCCGTTTCGCCGTCCCGACCGGCTGTCTCCGGGCGAGCCTCGAAGCGCCGCACTTTTAATCCGCTGCTGATCAGTGGGGCTGTCGTAATGGTTAGTTGTTTGTTACTGGTTATCACTAGGACAATTATTAACATGACTGCTTCGGGTACGCTGGATACGTCCTCACTGCCTGAAACCATAACCAACTCCAAAGACTCGCCGATGGTCTTGATCCCCGCCGGCCCTTTCAAGATGGGCAGCGACGCCGATGTAGCCCTAGCCGAGTGCCAAGAACTCCGTATTGGCAGCGAGGATGAGTGCCAACGCAGTTGGTCTGAAAATGAAGAACCGCAGCATACCGTCACGTTAGATACGTTTTATATTGATCAACATGAGGTAACCAATGCTCAATACGAGGCCTGTGTTGATGATGGTGGGTGTAAACCGCCCGGTAACACTGCTTCAAAAACCAGACCTCGTTACTACAATAATAGGGACTTCGATGACTATCCGGTGATTTACGTTGATTGGGAAAAAGCAAAGACCTACTGTGATTGGCGGGGCGCGCGGTTACCCACCGAAGCGGAATGGGAAAAGGCCGCGCGGGGAACGGATGGGCGCACTTATCCTTGGGGGAAACAAACACCTAATGATAAATTGTTGAATTTCTTGAGCAAGGAGGGTGATACGAAGCCGGCAGTCAGCTATCCCGATGGAGCCAGCCCTTATGGAGTCTATAATATGGCCGGCAACGTTGGGGAGTGGGTGGCCGATTGGTACTTCAGCGATTACCACGCAAGCTCACTGGAGGAAAACCCAGCCAACCAAATACCGAGCACCAAACGCACAGTGCGCGGGGGCGGGTTGTCTTCTGGTGAAAACGGCGTGCGTACTGCCTTCCGCATGGGGTACGATCCCACCATATCCACCAGTAATATCGGTATTCGTTGCGCCCACTCACCCTGACTCTGGCATTCTGTTTTCTGAAGCACTGAACCACTGATTAGCCTGAACCCACTGAAAAACAGTCGCCCTTCAGTGGGTTCACAAAAATTCAGTGTCTCAGTGGTTCCGAAGCAAGCAGGGGCGTTGCTCAGCCGCATTAACTCCTTCACCGCCGCCGAATCGTTTTGCCCAATGCTACCCTCCCTTGCCCATAAAACAACAACGGATGGGGAAAGGAACGGATAGAAACCCATGAAATCCGTTTCTTTCTTAATCCGTTGTTGTCCCCCTATTGAGGGTTGTTGAGTGAGCGACATGAGCGTGAATGACAAAGCTAGCTTTGTCGCTCCACTACATCACTTCAGATTCATCTTTTTGGGTTCTCGTTACGAAACTCAGTTTGGACACCCGTCGGCCACGCTTTCCGGGAAATACTCAGAACTAACACCCGCTCTTATAACAAGACGAGTCTCTTAACTGATTATTGTTATCATACAACTCCGCTCTATCGCCGTTGTTATTCCAGAGGTATGCTGTTGACCACAATAAATCGAGGGGTGGGTTGGCGAAGGCATCCGGCCCGGAATGAACTCGGACCCGTTGGCCTACGCCCAGGCTAACGCCGCTAAAATGATAGGTCTGCGACCCGATAGCGCTGTAAATAGTCCAACCATCCAGACTTTGCGTACCGGGTCCGTTGTTGGTTACTTCGACCACTTCATCGCTGCTGCTATAGTGCAATTGACTGATGCTTAAATTATTGGGGGATAGGTTAAGAAAGGGAAGATAAACTGAGTAAGTTTCCGGGCTGCTGGGTGGTTCTTCTTCCGATAGAACAGGACTACTCATTCCAAAAATAAGTACTACCAGTAAAAGTGCGAATTTAATCCTGCGTAACATGGCTCTCTCCTTTTCGACTACCCCTTTACATCAATGTAGCGCTTCACAAGCGTCACCGTCATGATCTCGGTCCAAATCATGAACATCTCCCGCCCCGACCGATTTACAGTACTCGTAACATTGTTGGGCGGATTGATGGGAACTAAAATCACTACAATTATAGGTATTGCTGCCACAATTACAGACCGGGTTGGTTTCTGTTCGTAGTGGCGCAGCGGGCGGGATGGGGGTAAATGTAGCCGTTGGTTCTCTGATAGGCCGGGTGCCCCACATTCCAAGCTCCTTGTCTTGCGCGTGATTCTGCGCAGCTAAAATTCGGTCCAAATATTTCACATCGGGTGGATAGGTGGCCACTTGGGCCAATCCTATCTGGACCAGCAATTCGTTGACCATCATATCATCCACATAGACGTAACGGAGTAATCGTCCGTATCGATCCGTTTCAGACACATCTTTTTCAAGCAGAACCGTCTTGCCCTCAGTTAGCTGCCTATTGGCTTCGGCGGCTGCGGCTCCGAACGGTTCAACTTCGCCATGCGTTTCGGGCGTGTCAATCAAAATATATCGCACCGTATATTCCACACTATCGATCATAACCTCAATCGTATCCCCATCAATCACTCTAACGACGGAAGCATATTGAAAAATATCAGGTGTAGAAATTGGCAGAGGCGTCGAGGTTACAGTGGGTGTATCTGCAACAACGCGGGTGGGAGTAGGCGTAGCTGCCTCTAAATGAGGCGTGGGTAATGGTAAAGACGTTGCTTGTAAGGCGTCTATGCTTCGTATTTCTTGGGGGAGCGCCAGGCTGGGAGTCGGTATGGATGTAGCTATAGCTGTGGTGCTGATGGCTAAAGTGTGGGGCTGAGAAACTGTTTGAGAAACAATATTTCCAATTACCCCCACTGAACAACAGATAAAACAGATGATCGCAATAATTGATATAGCAATAAGGGGAAATTTAGAACGGTTATTTAAGGGTTTCGTGGCAGGGGTGTTTCGGGCGGCTTTATCGTGCTTTTTCTGAAGAAAAATCAGTCCTTGTTTTGCCTTCTCGTTGGCCGGATTAATGGCCAGGACTTGCTCAAGACATTTGACTTTCTGTTCATAGCCATCTACGGCGTTCGTCAGCCACAACCAGGCCGCTTCATTTTCTGGCTGTTCGTTCAGCAGCGCCAGTAGAAAATCACGGGCGGTTTCTTTATCTCCTGCTTTTATGGCAGCAATGGCTTTTTTTAAGGCGGCAGATCGCTTCATCGTAAACCTACCTGTATCTACCACCTTATTGTAGCTAAACAGAATTAAAATCAGAGATATAGAATATATGAAACTGGTTAGAATTGTTATCGATACGGCTCTATGTAACCAGTAAAGTTTTTAGCTTGCTCTGTTCAATACAGCCTAAGCCGAAAAACTTGTGAGCGCCTCCTCTGAAAATAAGACCTGTAGGACAAACTTAAGTTTGTCCTACAGCATTTTCATTCTCGCTGTCGTCCTGTAAGGTCTGTCGGACTCCCTTGAAAATAGCAGTCTGGAGTGTCAAAGTTTACTTTGACCCGACCGTGAATGACAAAGCCAGCTTTATCGCTCCAGTACGCCGCTTCAGATGCAACTTTTGCCGAACCTTTCCCCAAGATTCGGCTTTCGATACAACTTTTTGCGAACTTTTTCCGACCGACTCCCTTTTCGATACATCTTTTTTCGGATCTCTGCGGAGCGAGTCCCTTTTTGATATAGCTTTTGCCCATCCCCTTCAAAAAGATTCCGCTTTCGATATAACTTTTGCCGAACTTTTTTCGAGCGATCCCCTTTCAGATATAACTTTTTCCAAAAATTTTCCACAGATTCCAATTTTGGTATACCTTTTTTCGGATCTCTGCGGAGCGACTCCCGATTCGATACATCTTTTTTAAAAATAATTTGAAAAGTTGGCCGTTTGTTATAACTTTCGTTGGAAAAATTGGACGGGATGGCGATTCGATACATGTTTATTGGAAATAATTTGAAAGAATTGGCTGACGTTATAGCTTTCGTTGGAAAAATTGCACCGGATCGCGTTTTGGTATATCGAAAGACGGATCGTTGCGAGGGGACTCGCGTTTAGGTATATCTTTTTCGGAAATAATTTGAAAAAATTATGATTCGATATCCATTTATTGGAAATAATTTGAAAAGTTGGCCGTTTGTTATAACTTTCGTTGGAAAAATTGGACCGGATTGTTGGAAGCGAAAGGTGGTCTTAATTTTTCCAATTATTACCACCCATTTATGCCGGTGACCGGCACTTTATCGCTGTAATTGCTCTGGTTTATTCCCCGCAGCGTTCTCTCTTTGAGTAAAAGTGCCAGTCACCTGGTGGGTGCTGCATCGTCACCCTAACTTTTTCAAATTTTTTTCGCTCAACTAGACATATTCGTCAAAAGTGGTTACACTTGATCTTAAAGTTAATAACCTTAACGCTCAACATCAATCACCATTCTTGAAACGAGGTAAATTCCGATGACTATCAGGCATTCCGATCCACGTAGTCCCTATCAAATCAACTTTCTCAAACCGGATCAGCGGCCGGAGATATTTGCCCAGACCAAAACCTTTTTGGCCTATGAGCAAACGCGGCCGCCCAAGCAGCAAACCCCGCTTACCCCTCGCATGGCCAGTCTGCTGGACCGGCTCAACGCGGCCTACAGCGAAAATACCGAAGCCGAACGCCAGCGCGTCATTGCCTCCGACAAACTCAAACAGCTCAATAAAAAAGCCGTGACCATGATCAACAAAATGTGGAAATCGGTCACCGCCAAGTATGAAGATGACCCCTCGGAAGCGACGCATTGGGGTTTCAAAATGAAAGCCAAAACGCGCAACGTCCTGCGACCGCAAGACGCGCCAGAGCGATTGGCCCTACTGAACGCTTACATTGCCAAAGAAGAGAGCCAGCCGGAAAAGGAGCGCTTTCGCGTGCCCAAGTTGGCTCAAGCCATCGAACTGCGAGATATGCTCACCGCTAATACCCTGGCCTATCAAACCGGGCAAACGCAGAAAGAAAACAGTTTCGAGGCCATCAAAGCGTTGACCTTCGAATTATGCGAGTGTCTCCAGGGAGCGGGTATCCATCTGTTGGGCGTTGACTACTATTTCAAGCCCACCACCCAACTGCAAAACTGGGGCTACGATGTGACTCTGAAGCGCAAATCATCCACCGCTAAAGACACGGACGAAGAAGCTGCCCCCGACTCCCCCGCCGACACCGCCTCGACCAACGGCGCCGCCGATGCGGCGGTTGATGGTAACGGGTCAAGCAGCTAGGTATGTCGTTGGTGCGGCAAATTTGCGTCACCCGCGAAAATTATAGGACACGGATCAAACGGATCAAACGGATTTTCACCGATCTAAATTTATTTTATCCGTGTTGATCCGTATGATCCGTCGAATCCGTGTGCTATAAGATGGCACACGGATGACACAGATAGAACGGATTTACACAGATTTTTTCTTCTAAAAATTTATCCGTGTTGATCCGTATGATCCGTCGAATCCGTGTGCTATGATATGGCACACGGATGGCACAGATAAAACGGATTTACACGAAATTTTTTTTATCTTAATCTTTATCCGCGTTGAACCGTATAATCCGTCGCATCCGTGGGCTATTGTTGGCGGAACACCGCTGTGGACTACTCTTTCCGGTCATTAGTGTAAATGAGGCGTTTGAATTCAGGTTTTTTACCAAAGTTCAACAGCAAGCCAATTTCTTTATCGGTGGCCTTGAGGTAGTTAAGCAATTGAGCGCGGTGTTCCTCTTGCAGAGACACGGCCGCTTTCAACTCAATGACCACCGTATCATTGACGATTATATCGGCAATATAGTCGCCCACTGGCTGGCCTCGATAGCGAACGATAACCTTCTGTTGGGTTACGGCCTGCAGGCCCATCTCCTGCAATTCGAGTTGTAAGGCGTTCTCGTAAACCTTTTCCAGAAAACCATAACCCAGTGAATTGTACACAACGTAGAAGGCTTGAAGAATTTTCTCAGTCAGGTCTTTGTGTAACATTGGCATCAACACCCCTACACATCCTGCGATCCGTTAAAACTGCGTGCTGTGATATGGCACACGGATTTGACGGATAGCACAGATCTACACAGATTTTTTTTCTTCTAAAAATTTATCCGTGTTAATCCGTGTGATATTAGCTGGAACACGGACAACACAGATAGAACAGATTTACGCGGATTTTTTTCTTTATTTTTTATGAAATTTATCCGTGTTAATCCGTGTGATCCGCCGAATCCGTGTGCTATAAGACGGAACACGGATCGCACAGATAGAACGGATTTACACGGATTTTTTTCTTCTAAAAATTTATCCGTGCTAATCCGTATGATCCGTCGAATCCGTGTGCTATTTTTGGTCGGCGCTGTCACGTTACGAATAATGAGGGATGAAGGGGAATGATGAACGATGAAGTTGAGGAGATATGGTTTGGTCTTGTCCCCCTACCCCTGACTCTCCTCCAACGCCTCTCTCACTCTTTCAAAATCATACGTCGCGCCTAAGTCGAGGAAAAGACGCTCGGCTTGGAGGAGGTGCTGGGTGCGGATGGGATCGTCCAGCGGGAGGTGGCGGCCGATTTCGTAATGGGCCAATCCTTGATCGTAGGGCATTTGGTACTGCTCGGCCAGGGCCAGGCTTCGACGCCACAACTCGCCCGCCAGCAGTAGGCGACCGGACAGCCACTCGAACCGGCCCTGCCACAGGTTGGCCCGGGGTTGGCCGATAGGGAAAACTTTGGCGTATTTCCGCAGCGCCCGGCAGGCTCGCCGGGCCGCGTTTTTATAGGGCGATTTATACCCTCTGATCCGCCCTTTTTGAATTTGAGACAGATTAATCGTCTGCATCTCAAACCCCAGTCGATCCACCATCTCGCGCTCCCATAAGGACAAGTACGTTTCGGCGATACCGGCGTAGCCCGGCAGCGATAGAAACGACGAGGGCGAGGCTTTGGCGATGAGGGCCGCGCCGGTTTTAGCCGCGGCCAACGCCGGCTCGATCTCCGCGCGGCGGAGATGAACCACGGCCAGCATGCCGTGTAGATCAATCGTCAGGGCTTCATCGACCAGTTGCTGGTCTTGCCGGAGTAGCGATTGCAGGGTATCCAGCGCCGCCAGCGCCGGGTCGAACTCGCCGCGCCGCAGGTGAACGTAAACTTTCCCACGCATAGCCCAGGCCTGGTTGTGGGTGTCGCGGCGGCGCTCCGCCGAAGCCAGGACATCGGCATGCAGCCGGTCGCACCGCTCAAAATCACCCCGGAAGAAATGAATCATGGCCAAGTTGCCGACGCCGTCATCCCAGCGGCTGCGGTCGCCCAGCCGTTCGGCTATGTCGATGACTTGCTCCAGCAGGTTTTGGGCGCGGCTCCAATGCCCCACCCCGGCGTGATAGATGCCGGTCAGCAGAAAGACCCAGGCCCGAGCCGACAGGTTATCGAGCGCCCTGGCCATCTTGAGGGCCTTGCGGCAGTAGGCTTCGGCCAGCCGGTGGATCGGCACAAAGCCGATGATGACCCCCACCAAAGCGTAGCCGCGCGCTAACTCCGGCGATGGCCCGGCCGTCTCGGCCAGGTTGAGCGATAGCAGCGCCGCAAACAGAATCGTCACCGGTTTGTTGGCAAAGTAATAAACGGCCGTTAAGCCTTCATAAGCCCGCGCGGCTTCCAGCAAGACGGTCCGGGGCAATGGCGATAAGTTAGTGGCGGACTCTGGCCCCCCTAGCCCCCCAGAGGGGGGGATTTGGCTTTTTTCTCCCCCCTCTGGGGGGGCGGGGGGGCTTAACTTTATGCCATTGACCGTTCGGGGGTGGTCGGACTTAAGCCGGCGTTGGGGCAGGCGCAGGCTGTAGCGGAGTCGTCGCCAGAGCTGGGCGATCAATCCCCGGCCAAGCTGAAAGTTGCCCGTGGGCGCCGGATAGCCCAGCAGGGCCAATCCCTGCTCAAGGTGGATTTGCCCCTCCTTGAATCTAACCGCATTGACGTACGCTTCTCCCAATTTTATTTCCCAATGACCCCGCCGTGTGGCGGGAAAAGCCGAGGGCCGGCCGTTTTGTCCCTCGGACGCCGTCTGAGCTTGGTCGGCCAGGGCAATGGCCCGGCTAAAAAATTTGATGGCTTCTTCGTTAGCGTAATCGTGCAGGGCCGCCTCGCCGGCCTTCTCCAGGTAGTCGATGGCGCGGTCGGCCTGATCGGCGCGATGCCAGTGGTGGGCCAACAGGCCATAGTACGGCGAGAGGTCGCCGGCGTAGACGGTTTCGCACCATTGGGCCACGGCCCGGTGCAGCGCCTGCCGCTGGGCGTAGAGCATTAGATCGTAGGCCACTTCCTGGGTGATGATATGTTTGAAGATGTAGGCCAGACCCGGCTCCGGCGTTTCCATCAGCATAATGTCCAAAGCTTCCAGCCGGTCCAGATGATCGGGCAGGTCATCGCGGTCGGCTTCGATGGGATGCACATCATGCAGCAATTGGAACTCGAAAATACGCCCGATGACGCTGGCCACCTTCAAGGTTAGCTGTTGGGCGGGCGTCAGCCGGTCGATCCGGCTGGTGACAACCCCCTGAACCGTATCGGGCAGTTGGGCCTGGGCCAGGTCGCCGGCAATGTGGCAAGTTCCGTTGCGGCTCTGAATGACGCCCGCATCCCGCAGCGCGTAGACCAGTTCCTCGCTAAAAAACGGATTGCCGTGGGCCTTGTCCACAATCAACTCGGTCAGTTCCGGCGGCAGCAAATCCACGGCCAGCCGTTGACAAATAAGGGCGATGACATCCTGCGGCGATAAATTATCGAGCACCAGGCGAATGGTGCTTGGCAGTTGGTTGATGGTCCGGTATTCAGACGGCGCGGATTGGGATAGCGGGCGCGTGGCCAGCACCAGCACCACCGGCTCCACCCGCTGCGCCACCAACATAGCCAACTGCCATGAAGTCGAGTCGAGCCAGTGACAATCTTCCAGCACAAAAACATAGGGCGCTTCGATGGCATTGGCCTGGTGGGCCACCTGTTGCAGCAGCAAGCTCAGCAGTTCAAAGGTGTTGTCGGCCCGCACTTTACCGGTCATCTGCTCCGTTAGCTCGCTTTCCGGCCAGTCGAGCGGCAGCACCGGGTCAAGCAGCGGCGCCAACTGCGGCCATGACGGCGCTTCGGTCAGGTTTTTGCCTTCGCCCAACAGCTCATCCGCGTCGGCGGCTTTAATATGTTGTTGGAGCTGGTCGCGCACCGAATCGAAATCGGCTTCGAGCCGGGCCAGCACCTGGCGGCGTTTGGCCGCCGGCTCCAGGTCGGTATCCAGCTTGAAAAGCTGCTTGAAGATGGGCCGCCAGGCGTGGTAAGGCGTGGTCCGTTCTATCGCGTTGCCGGCGCCAATCAAATAGTTGAGGGCCAACGTCTGAGTTTGCTTGACCACAAACTCCACCAGCCGCGATTTACCGATGCCGGCTTCGCCTTCGATGATAATGAGACTGCCCTCGTCATCGTGCAGAACGGCCTTCAGCTTTTCCACCAACAACTGCCGTTCGGCGGCCCGGCCCACCATTTCGGCGTGGAAGGCTTCGATATCGACGACGGTGGTTTGCCGGTCGATGGGGCGGTAGATGGGGATGGGCTGGCTTTTACCTTTGACCGTAATCGGCGGCAGTTCCTCAAAATCATTGACATCGCCAACGCCGCCGGAGTCATCCAGATCGACGCCCAACATCAACTCCAACGCCGCCGAAGCTCGCGTGGCGCGATAGGTGACCGAGTCGCACAAAATATCATCGTCGATGCCCTGCTTCAGCACGGCCTGCATCAACCGGGCCGACAGATTGACCACGTCGCCGATCATCGTGTACTCGCGCCGCCGGTCGTTGCCGACCGAGCCGCAAAAGGCCCGGCCGGTTGTGATCCCGATGCCGCCGCGCAGCCCGCGTGTTCTGAGGGTGCGCTGCATAGCCAGGGCGGCCTTGATGGCCCGATCGGCGTCGTCCTCGTGGGCAAACGGGGGCAACCCCATGGCCGCCACCAGGGTGACGCCTTTGTCGTCAACGCTCAACTTGTTCAGGCTGCCTTCGTAACGGTAGAGGTCGTCTTGTAGGTCGCGGATCACTTGTTGAGCCTGGGCCAGATCGATGGCGTAATTCAAATCGGGCAGGTTGACAAACAGCACCGTCACCCGGCGCAGTTCGGCAATCCAGCCGCTCTGGTTGGCCCCCAGCCTGGCCCGGATGGCCCCCGGAATGTAACAGCGCAGCGCCGCCGCCGTCCCGGCGGACAGAGTCACGTCGGCCAGGGATACCGGGCTGATCAATTGGCGCAAACCGGTCAAACGCATGACTCGGCCTGAAGCGGCGGCGGTTACGGCTCGGCCGGCGGCCACATCGGCCATCAGCGGCCAGGCTTCCGGCGAGATGACAATGTCGCCGGGCTGGGCGCAGCCCTCGGCCTGGCCTACCTGCGTCAGTGGATCGCCGGTGACCAGAAATTCCCAGCGATCAAGGACCCCGCCCAGATGCATGGTGATGACCTCGCCCGCGCCAATGGCCAGTTTAAGCGACAGCCGGATGCCTTCGGTGGCCTGGTAGTTGTTGAGATGCTGCTGGGCGGTCACACTGCATTGTGCGGCCAGCCGAGTCACCTGCGCCAGTCGCGCCGGCTGGGGTTGGCCGGCCTCATCCAGGGCCGGAAAGAGGGCGATCAGGGCGTCGCCGGCAAATTTGACCACATCACCGCCGTGCGTGGCGATCAGATCGATTAGATGGCCGAAGTAATCGTTGAGAATGCGCGTTAGCGCTTCGGCTCCGGCGGGGCCTTGTTGGGCCAGCCGCTCGGTTAAGGCGGTGAAGCCGGAGATGTCGGCAAATAGCACCGCGGCCGGCAGCCGTTCGGTTCGGGGTTGGTCGATCGGCGTGGGATCAACGGCAATGCGGCGCGTGATCAGCCAGGGGACGTAGCCGGCCATCGTCTTAATGAGGTCAGGCCTATCAGATGGATGTTGGTTTTCCATAGTTATAGTGATAGTATTCGTTGTCCAGCATCATAAACGGTAATCGGGCCGTCGTGAGAGACGGTGATCGCCAGGCAGTTGGCCTCGGCGCTCATTTTGGCGGCGCTGCTGTGGCGAGCGCCTTTGCCCGGGCCAATTTCCGCCTGGGTTTCGGCGTTGGGCCGCAGCAGAACCATACAACCTCTAAATTTACCCTGCACGTCAATGACCGTTGCCCCGTCTTGCTTGGCGAAATTGATCAACTCTTCGTCCGACAGATCGACCATCTGCGTGCTGACAATCAATGCGAAATGGCTGATCTCCGAGGCGTCGGAATGCTCCATAATGTCATCCGCATTACCGATAATGAAGATGGCCCCCAGGTTGTTTTCCGACATGCGGAACGCGCAGCGTAACACTCGCCGGATTAGCGACAGTTCGTACTTTTTGTCTTGGGCCAGTTGATCGATAACTTCATCGACGTGGAGTAAATTTTCAGGCGACCAGTCGCCGTCGGAGTAACGACCCACCAGGTGGCCGCCGGCAAAGACCCGCACCTGACGGCCGCCGGCCGGTACAAAAAAGACCACGGCGTCGCACTGCCGCGAGATGGCGGCGTGATGGCGGAACTGCGGACCAAGCAAAAAGTTGCCCGGCTCGACCAGGGAAACGTTAAGCTTGTTGATGCCGCGCACCCAGCCGTGTTTGTCCACCACGTAGCCCAGCACATTGCCGTCAACCATGCGAGCCATCGTGACCAACGTTTTGCGCATGCGGCGAATATGGTCGTGCGATAACAGTTGAATCTGGCTGTCCGGCAGGATACGGGCAATCCGGGCGGGGTCGCCCACGATGAGGGCCGTGGAGAGCGGCTTGGCTTCATTTTCCATTTGGGCAATGCTGGCGGCGGCGTCGCAGATGTGAACCATCGAGGGTGCGTCGATCTGGCGCGCTTGGGCAATCTGAAATAGAAAGCCGATGCCGGCATCGGCCATCCAGGCATCCAGAATGCGCTCCTTTTCCAGTAGTTCGCGCAGTCGCTCCGGTTCAACCTGGACCTGCGAGATGTTTTCGGCCTCAATTTGCAGCCGGGCCGGATACATGGCCTCAATTTGTGAAGCGTAGCGTTTGGCCACCACGTGGCGGCTGATTTTCATCGACGGCGTCAGTTCGCCCGTGTCCTGGCTGAGCGGCTGCTCCAGCAGGCTGTACTCGCTAATCTGCTCCCAGCGGTCCAGCTTGCGGTTCACCTGGCCGATGATTTGTTCCAGCAACGCCTTAACGCGAGGGTGGCCGGTGGTGGTCACGCGCTCGCCGTCGTCGTTTTGAAAATGGTTGGTCAGCCGCTTCAAATTAGGCACAATCATGGCCGAGACATAGGGTTTGCCTTCAGCAATTACGGCGGCTTGGTCGATGAACTCGCTGGCGACCAACGCACTCTCAATGGCCGTGGGGATAATTTTTCGGCCGGTAGACAGAACCATAATGTGCCGCTTGCGGTCGGTGACGTGAAGATAGGCGTCGGCGTCTATGCGCCCGATATCGCCGCTGCGTAGCCAGCCTTCTTCATTGAAAATTCGACCGGATTGTTGGGGCGTTGGCCAAAAGCCGCGCATAACGGTTTTGCCGTGGATCAGAATTTCGCCGTCTTGGGCCAGGCGGATCTCAAAACCGGGCGAAATTTGGCCAACCGAGCCGGGATGATTCGTCGCCGGCCGGCCGCCGGCCGGAAAGCCGCCGGCTTCGGTCAAGCTGTAGACATTGATCAGCGGAATACCCAGGGCTTCATAAAACTCGGTGACCTCACGCGACAGTGAACCACCGGTTGAGTAGAACGCCCGAATGCGGCCGCCCAACTGGCCTTTGAAGCGGCTAAAAAAGGTCAAGTCGGCCCGGAGATATTCCTGGCGCAGTTCCGGTGAGGCGTTTGGGCCGGCGGCTCGGTACTCTTTGCCCTTGGCTAACGCCCAGCGCACCACTTTTTGATAAACCTCGGGCTGGTCGCTCAACCAGGTGGTGAAGCCTTCAAAAAACTTTTCGTAGGTGTAGGGAATATCAAGCATAATGGTGGGGCTGGTTTCCCGCATGTTGTCGGCCAGGCTCTCCAAATTTTCAATCAGCGCATTGGGAATCCCCATCAGGAAATAGTGCAGCCCGGCCAAAAGATTGGGTAGTTCGGTCCATTGCATGATGGTGAAGGCTAAGTCATCCTCTTCGAATTCGAACCAGTGGGCCATATAGCGCAGGGTGGCGGACAGTTGGCCATGATCGAACATGGCCCCTTGCAGCCGGCCGGTCTCGGTGGGTACGTATTTGATCGCGGCCAGGGCATCGGGTGGTATGCGCTTGGCCTGAGCCAGCAGGGTTTCGATTTCGTCAGCCGGGGGTAGGGTGTCGGCAAACACAGCATCGATAGGCACCAGCCAGGGGGGTGAGGCCAGCACGCTGTTGGTCACCAAAATAGTCTTCAGGTCCGGCAGGGTTTGGGCGCCGGCAATAAAGCGAACCGGCTCTTCATCCTGGATCAAGGCCAGGCGCGCGCCGGTCTCCTGTAGAATATTATGGATGGTCTCCACCGGCAGCGAGGTACGCACCGGCACAGCGACCAATCCGGACAGCAGGCAGGCGACATAAGTGACCATCCAATCGACAGAGTTGTCGGCAACGAGGGCTACGCGTTCGCCGGCGTCAAGTCCCTGGCTACGAAAGAAGTTCATCAGGCGAATTAGGCGGGCTTGAAAACGTTGGTAAGAGATATTCTGGTAGCGGTCTCGTTTTTTTATTTGAAAGCACGGCTGGTCGGCATGAGCGGCCATGACCGCCAGCAAGCGCTGATTTAGGCTTTGATGCGGCTGACTCATAATATCCGTGATGGGAACGGAAGCAGGAATCTTGAATTATGAAGTATGAAGTACGAATTGGAGGAAAGATATTTACTCCATGCGCCTTACTTCTTACTTCCTGCTTCCGTCGTATCCGGCAAGGAATGGCTTTTTTGACTATTAATCAGGTCGGTAGGTAAGCAACTCGGTAAATTAATATTATCACATCCTGCGCTTAATTGCTAGATAATTAACCTGGGCAAGCCAGGATTAGAATTAGGTTCGTGTCACGCAGGAGCTTTTCGCCATTGTTTAGAACACGGATTGGCAGGCGTAGGTTGCGTTGATTGGAGCAATTCGAGAGGCTATTGCCCCAATTGTTGGGTTTCGCCAGAGATTTAGGTGATGAAACAGAGAATGAAACCCAACATTGGCCTGTCAAAAGACCCAATTTTCGGCCCAACCCAACCTACATTGTCTCCAGTTTGAGATTGCCGGCTCCAATTCGGACGGTGATTTTGATCTCATATTCCTGATAGGCATCGCCGGCTACGACATATTGACCGTCATCCTCCGGCGATTGCTGCCAAGCGCCGGTCGGTTCGACGTTGGCCAGGAGATTGCTGACCGAGACGGCGGCCCGCGTCGTTTCAGGAACCCGCAGGGTAACCTGGCCTAACCCGGCGTCAATCTCAACATCGAGATCCTCGCGGAGTTGCCCGCTAAAGTCCAAGGTGTAGTCGCCGGCGCCGCCTTTAAAGATGATATCTTCGGTGTAGGCGTTGGCCAGCCCTATTAACTGAGTCTGCGAACCGCCGCCGGTAAAGCGCAGGCTTTGCATAGGGGTGCGGTTCGGCTCAGAAAAGGCGGCCTTGTAGTCGGCGGCGCCGGTAACCAACCGCACCTCTTCCAGTAATAAGCCGCCCAGTTCCAACTGGCTCTTGACGGCCCCGGTGGTGACGTTCAACTCCATCGGGAAGCTGCCTAAGGTTAGGTCCCAGTGGTTCTGGGTGTCGCCATCCGGTAAAGCCGACAGATCAACCTCAAATTCAGGTTCGATGACCACCTGGCCGTTATCGTTAGAAACCGACGGCTTGAGTTGGGCCACGTTGTATGTGGCCGTTCCGGAAACGAGCGCGCCGTCAGCGCCGGGCGCGATGTTGAGTTCGCCTGCTCCGAAGTTGATCTCGATCTCGGCCGGATCGGAGTCGTCGGTGGGGAGGGGTACGTTGATCGACTCGGTCTGGAGGGCGATCAACGCCGCTGTGGGGTTATTGATGGCATCGAGCCGGTTAAGCAGGGAACAAAAATTACCCAGGAAAACGATACCCAGAAACATGACCAACCCCAGACCCAGACCAAGCCACAAGCAGCCTCGACGACCCCGAACCGGTCCTCGAGCCGCCGGTGTTGGCTCACCGGAAGCCTCAATGGTCATTTGTCGTGAGGGGGTCACTTTATCCGGCGGTGACATCGGCCCCGGTGCAGTCACCACTTCTGGCAGTGGCGTTGGTGTCAGTTGGCTGTTCTCCGGCGACTGCGCTGCCTGCGCCTCGTTGGTCAAGATAGAGTCCGCCGGGGCGGCTGCCGGTAGTGAGGGTTGCGGCTCAAGCTCAATCGATTCGGTCGGAGCGCCGGTGGTGATGGGTTCGGGCGGCGCTTCAATCGCCGCCGGCGTCGCGACGAGAAGGTGACCGGTAGCTGCGTGGTCAACCGGCAGGACGGCCAGCGCGGCGGCAAATTCGGTAGCGCTGCGATAGCGGTCGTCCGGGTTGCGGGCCAGTGCTTGGGCCAGGACCTCGGTGATGCCGGACGGGACATTGTCGGGCCAGGTTTGCGGCAGCGACAACGGCGTGAAATGGGCCATCATGACCGCCGGCGGGGTGTCGCCCTTGAAAATTTTCTCGCCGGTTAGGGCTTCGTACAGAATGCAGCCCAGGGCATAGATGTCGGATTGAACCGTGTTTTTCTTGCCTTCCCAAATTTCCGGCGCGATATAATGCGGCGTACCGACGATGGTGCCGCTGGCGCTCAGACTCATGCTGCTCTCGCTGGTTAGCTTGGCCAGGCCAAAGTCAGACAGCATCGCGCCCTGTTTGGCGTCGATCAGGATGTTGGCCGGTTTGAGGTCGCGATGCAGAATGTTTTGGGCATGGGCGTAAGCCAGGCCATCGGCGATGCCGGAAAAAATTTCGAAGGCTTCCGACCAAGCTAACTGTTTTTTGGATGCAATCAACTCTTCCAGGCTGGAGCCTTCAACCAGCCGCATCACAATGAACAGACGCTGCTCTAGCTCATAAATATCGTAGATAGGCACAATGCGAGGGTGATCCAGGCGAGCGATGGTTTTGGCTTCGCGATGAAAGCGCTGCACCCATTCGGCGTCGCCGAGCAGAACCGGCTTGAGTTCTTTCAAGGCGACCGGGCGATCCAGGATCGTGTCGCGGCCTCGATGGACGACGGCAAAGCCGCCTTGGCCAAGCTCTTCCAGTATCTCGTATCTACCAACCTTTTCCACCATCGTTTTTTTGTCCTTTTGGGTGTTTATCGCTACTCAGGGCAGACCTTATAGGTTTCCGAATGTCATTTGCGATAACACCGCTTTCCGGTTGGAACAGCAGGTACGCCAAAGTTAGGGTTGGAAACCTATAAGCTCTTTCGTAAGAAAGCATTCAGCGACCTCGTATTATAGTCCCTACGCCAATTGGCTTCAAAAGTTGTGAGATTGAATGGAATGGGTTGGTTTGGGCTTCAACGTCCATCGTTGGTCGATAATTTGTCGTCTAGTTGAGACGCCGGTCGTAAGGTATGGTAGGCTATTTATTGAAGCACAGAGACGGGTTTTAGGCCAAGCCAAGAATTAGATTAACCCAAACGTAGGGCGTAGTGCGTATTCCGTATGATTATTAGCTACGCACCACGCCCTACGCAATATGCGCATTGATGAATTATTACTTTGGACATATCTAACGGATAAGACAGCGAGGATAGTAAATGAATCAAAGTTATACACCGACTTTTTTAATCCTGTTGGAATTAATTGGCGGCTACTGCGGCTTTTTAGGACTGGGCTGGATTGTCGCCGGCGATGTGAGTAAGGGGTTGATGATATTGATCGGTTATGCGGCGTTGCTGGCGGTTGGGGCCGCGCTAACCTTCTTCTCGTTCGGTTGTTTGGGCTTCTTTTTCGCGCCGCTGTACATCGCCGCGCCGATTGTGTCGGCGGTAAGTTGTGCGAGGTTGTCAGAACGACTTAACTTTTAAAGTCATCCGCCGCCAACGCTTCATCCCCCAACTATTCTGGAGCAGCAAAACGGCCGCCAGCCGTAATCTCGTTCGATGATTTGGCCGACGACCCACAGCCGCCTGCCGCGACAAAGATGCGCCCGGTTTCGAGCGTATCAATGAAAGGATGGCGGTGTGGGGTGTAGGTGGTGACACACGGTTTGTGCAGAAACGTCGTGGCCGTTAGGTCCGGGATCAGATCGAGTAAAACCGTTTTTAATGCTTCAGCCTCAGCGCGACTCCCGCCGCTGTTGAACCAGGCTCGCAGTTCGTCAAAGGATCGCGCCGCCGGTTCATCACGCAGGTCGCCCCCGATTTTTAAATACGTTTTTTTGTCCGGATATTCAATAGGGGGCAGCATGTAGATCGAGGAAAGGTCGGAGTTGTCTTTCAACTTATAGATCAGAGTAAGCATAGGGGCCAATCGAGCGGTTTCGGACGGCGGTAGCTCGGCCAGTAGAATGGTGCGTGGTTTCAGGGCCAGGTCGAGCGGCGGATCGACCAGCATGTTGGTGTAGGCTCCAGCGGCGATCAAAACTTTGTGGGCCTGATAGGTGTGCGCCTCGGCGGTGGTGACGATGACCCCAGCTTTATTCGATTTAACCGAAATCACCGTCTCGCGGATGATCGACGCGCCTTGCTGCTGGGCGATTTTGAGTTGGGCCGCCGCCAATGAGCGCGGATTGATGTAGCCCGCGCCGCCCCCTTCCAACACGCCAGCAGTGTCTTCAGGAAATGAAAAGTAAGGACAAGCCTCGACCAGCGCCGAGCCGCGATAAGTTTGTAAATCAGCCTCTAACTGCTGCCCTACACGCGCCAGTTGGTCGATGTGGTCGGCGTTGGCCGCGACCTGCAAGCCGCCACAGGGGTGATAAAACGAAATGCCGCTGCCCGCCTCGATATGGCGGTACTGCTCGATGGATCGCTTAGCCAGCAAGGCCCAGACCGGATCGGCATCGAGAATCCGGGTGATGCGGCCCTGATCGTAATGGCTGGCGAAAACGCCCCGATGCGTGGCCCAATCGTCCGGCTCAGTCGGCCCGATGACCGCGACGTTGGGGCTGTGCTCGCTCAGATAGCGGGTGGCCGCTGACCCCATTAAGCCCTGGCCGATGACGATAGCGTCAAACACTTATTTCGCCTTCGTTTCTTTCTGCGCAATCGGCCCGCCGGCCTTACACCAGGCATCGAAACCGCCGTCGATGTGGCAGACGCGGGGCAACCCCATATCCTGCATCACTTTGACCACTAGCGCCGAGCGCCAGCCCAAATTACAGTAAAAGACGAATCGCTTACCTGACGAAAAAATGTCATGATAGTAGGGGCTGTCCGGATCGATCCAAAATTCCATCATGCCTCGCGGCGCGTGGAATGCGCCGGGAATAAAACCCTCGCGCTTCAACTCGCGCACATCCCGCACATCGACGATGACCACATCCGGATCGCCGTGTAGCTTGAACGCCTCTTCAACCGAGATCGTCTCGATTTCGGCTTCGGCTTCGGCCACAAGTTGTTGTGCTGTTTTCTTCATTAAATATACATTCCTTTCAGCAAAGTTAAACCAATTTTTTGCAGCTTTGTGTTAATTGACATACAATATAGTTACCCCTCTCTTGGGGCTTAGTTATTTTTGCCCTCTTTTCAATGCCGATTGAGTCCTACGCTAGTACAAACCTAATAAAATAGTCGTTTAAGCCGTAAAAAAGCAAATTTTTAAGGTTTGTTAAATTTGTTTAATGTTCTCGTAACGATAAATTAACGGCAATGTAATAAAATTGTAACCATAATCGTCGATAAGTAGTGGTATGATACAGTAATAAACCCATTTTGGGAAAAGAATTAATCAAGAGGATTTTACAATGACACCCGAATTAGTTGGTGGGCAACCACCCCAAGGCAACAAAGTATCCCAGTTGAATACCAAAGTCCTCGCAATGGCGCAAGACTTAATGCATGAAGAATTGATGGCTGACACCCTCCAGTCCTGTAGCGACGGCGATAGTTTCACCAGCAAGTTCGCCGGTCGATACGGCATCTATGAAACCCTGGATGGTGAAATCATCGCCTTCAAGCCGAAATCTAGTTTGGATTTTACCTTGATCTGCGAAGCTTTCGTTGCCACCAGTAACCTCACCACCATCAAAATGGTGGCCCGGCAGCTTGATGATTACGAATTGTCAGTTAGCGAATAAATATTATAACGACGCTTCAAACTCTTCCGATCTGATCAACTCCATCTGGCTCGACTCAACCGGCAGCACCACATGGAACTCGCTGCCGGGCAGGTTTGTTTCATCGTAGCCGCAACTCTCACCCCAAATTCGACCGCCGTGCGCGGTTACAATTCCTCGGGCAATGGTCAAGCCCAGCCCTGGCCCGGCCCCTTTGAACTTTGTTTGGCCCGTACTGTGGTGCCGAGCATCTTCCACCCGATAGAACTTCTCAAAAATATGCTCTAACTCTTCGCTCGCCAGGCCGATGCCGGTATCGGCGACAATTATTTCGACAAAGGCATCTTCCGGCCGCAGGGCCGTCTCACTCAAGTCGCGCCCGGTGATCGAAATCCGGCCGCCGTCCGGGGTGTATTTGATGGCGTTCTGGATCAAATGCATAAAAACTTGCTTGAGCCGGTCGTCATCGGCGATAATCGTCGGCAGGTCGGCCAAATTTTCAACGGCGAGTGTCTGATGGCGCTCTTGTAAGGCGGAGTCAAAATCTTTGACGACTCCGTCGATAACCTCTTTGAGCGAGACCTGTTCGACGTTCAAATCCAAGGTCTCCGTGTCGATTTTGGAGATCTCAAACATTTTGTTGACAATCTCCTCTAGCCGGTTGACCCCCTTGCTCATCCCGCGAATCATCATGGCCCCGCTCTCAGGACTGAGGCCGTCGCTTTCCAGCATGTCCAGCATCATATCGCTGTATCCGCGAATTTGGGTCATCGGCGTGCGCAGCTCGTGGGAAGCCACGCCGATAAAATCCGATTTGGCCTGGTCGAGTCGGGCCAGCTTTTCATTGGCGACCGATAACTCATAATTGAGCTGCTCGATCTTTTCGTTGCGATATTTTAGGTCGTCAAACAGCCGGGCATTTTTCAGAGCTACGGCGGTTTGATCGGCCAGCGTTTTGAGTAGATCAAGATCGTGGTCAAAGTAGCGATCTCCGGAGCGTTTGGGGCCGAAGGTCAGCAAACCAATCCACTCGCCGCTGGCGTAAATCGGCACGTAAATGTCCATGTTGAGATTAGCCAGCCAGGCTTTTTCTTCAGGCAACGTCTCTTGAAATTGCGGCAGCAGATCGATGTCATACTGGCTGAGTGAGGGTAAATCTCGAAGATTTTCCACCAGGGGACTCTGTGGCTGGAGCGCGCCTTCCGGCAGTTCGTTACCCGGCGGTAAGCCATTCCCTGTACCCACAATGCCGCGCAGCTTAAAATAGCCATCGGGCCACTCCTGGTCGGGCCGGCGCATATGATGAATGACGTACACTGCGCCTCGTCGTATCTGCAGCTCATTACAAATGAAGGTGATGGCCATTGTGGCTAACTGTTCCAGATCGAGCACGTTGCTGATGTTGGCGCTGTATTGCTGCACCGTGCGTCTGAGATCGTAGTGGGTGCTGGAGATGAGCCGATTGACCAGCCGCTGCACCATTTTCGACAGGGGATCGAAAACGATCGCCAGGACTAAGGCAATCGCTGCGACGGCCAGCCAGGATGAGTAGCCCGGTACCGATTGAAACGCGTACTGGGTCGCCAAAATGCCGGCGGTATAGAGCGCTACCGTTAAACCGGTAATAATGAGATAGCTGATGACCCGGCGGGCGGTGTGACGCACATCGGGTAAGCTGTGGGTGAGAATAACATAGGTGGCGATCATCACGCCGATCAATTGCAGACCACCGCCGGGCGTCGCCGAGCCGGTTAGAAAGAGGAGGGCGTCGGCCGTGATGAAACCGATCACCGTGAACCAATAGGTGATGCGGTTGCGATGGAGCGGCTGCTGAATTTGAGTGTAGGTCTGCACCGACAGCCACACTGCGCTGCCCGTAAACGCCGCCCAGCCAACGGTCACCATCCAAAACGCGAGCGTATCAGCGCCGCCTCCCGGCCAGATAGGATTAGGCAGCGGCAGTAGGTGTTCGCCTAACAAAATGGCGGCCAGCAGCCAAACCAGGCCGGCTATCCACCAGCGCCGCGAGTGTCCGTCGCGCCGTAGAAAGGCTCGCGTTAAATGAAAAAAGATCACGGACAGTAGCAGGGTATCGTAAAGCAAAAGCCGGACGATAAGTGGTCGAGGTAGAACGGGGAGGCCATCGAGCCACAGCATCAAGTGACCCAGGGTCCACGGCCAGGAGCAGAGGACAAAGTCAATTAACAGCCCGGCCGACCGCTCGCAGACCGCGCCGCTGCAAAATAGAGATGATGAGGAGCAAATACAGGAGGCTGCCTAACATCGACAGCATAATTAGAAGATTAGACGTCCCCACATATGAAGTCCTTATCTAGTGATAACCGGTTCTGAAGCCAGGCAAGATCAACTGCGTTTAACAAACTTAACAGCGATTGTACCACGATTTTGCGTGGGAGTCATCGCCGGGGATGATGTGGGCGTTTTACTTTGGGGGCAAGTTTGATGCCCTTCATCAAGCTCAGGATGCAACTCCGGCTACTCGGGATGCTACTAACTTAATGGCAGTGAAACTGAAATACACGCGGATGATACGGACACATTGAGGCGGTGGGTAATGGGGGTAATTGCAAACTGTAGAAAAGCAGTAAAACATAAGCGTTATTATTGATGGAAAACGAGGCTTTACGTTGTTGGTGCGGCAAATTTGCGTCACCTGCGAAAATTATAGAACACGGATTGTACGGATTACGAGGATTTTCACTGATCTAAATTTTTTATCCGTGTTGATCTGTATGATCCGTCTAATCCGTGTTCCATTTCTGATTGTGGTTTGGCCACGTTACGTTTTATCGAACGACACCTTACTCGCCGATATCCTCATTCCACAACTCAGGTCGGGCAGCGATGAAATCTTCCATGAGTTTGATGCATTCGGCGTCGTTCAAAATCTCCAACTCGACGCCGCGCGAGCGAACGTATTCCTCCGGGCCTTGAAACGTCTTGTTTTCGCCGATGACGACTTTAGGAATCTTGTACAGCAGCACCGTCCCGCTGCACATATCGCACGGCGAGAGGGTGGAGTAGAGTACGGCGCGTTGGTAGTCGCTGGCTTTCAAGCGGCCGGCATTCTCCAGGCAGTCCATCTCGGCGTGGAGGACGGCGCTGCCTTTTTGTACGCGCTGGTTATGCCCGCGCCCCACAATTTTGCCGTCGATAACCAGCACCGACCCAATCGGAATGCCGCCATCGGCCAGTCCTTTCTTGGCTTCGTCGATGGCCGCTCGCATAAATTCGTCCATTGTCATTTTTCTCCGTATTAGTTTGTAGTATTCCGATGCAAAGATAGCGAACAACTTAGCAAGTTGTTCTACGTAAATTCTATTTATTCTCGTCGATACGCCTTCAAATACGCGCCCGGATAAGCCACGTTGCGACCGGCCAGCGCCAGCGCGGCGATGGTTACCAGATAGGGCAGCGCCAGGAAAAACTCAAAGGGAATATCGACTAAATCGAGCAGTTGCAGTCGCAACTGCAAGGCAAACACGCCGCCGAACAGCAGCGCGCCCCACATCGCCCGGATGGGATCCCATTTGGCGAATATAACCAGCGCGATGCAGACCCAGCCTCGCCCGGCGATGATCCCCGGCGAGAACGCCCCTAACTGGGCCAACGATAAAAACGCGCCGCCAATGGCCATCAAGGCCGCGCCGAGGGCCAGCGTGATATAGCGCACCCGAAAGACGTTGACCCCGGCCGCGTCGGCGGCTTCCGGATTCTCGCCCACCGAGCGGAGTTCCAACCCGTAGTTGGTCCGGTACAGCAGCCACCAGGCCAGCGGCAGCAACACAATGAAGGCCACGTAGGTCAGCAGGTACTGCTCGAAAATAGGCCCTAAAATCGGCAAGTCGCCGAAAATCGAGAGTTGGGCAAATGGCTCGATTGACGGCAGCACCGAACTCTGCCCAAAAATCATCCGAAAGCCAAACAGCGCCAGACCGGTACTTAGCAAGGTGATACCCAAGCCCGCCACGTGCTGATTGACGCCTAACGTCACGCTGAAAAAAGCCATCAATAGGCCCATTATCAGTCCGACCACAATCGCGCCGCCCAATCCTAACCACAGGTAGCCGGCCAGCTCGGCCTCGGCGCTTTTAGCGGCGATGGCGAAGCCCACAAACGCGCCCAAAAACATGATCCCTTCGATGCCCAGGTTGAGTACGCCTGAGCGTTCTGTGTACAGTTCGCCGATCGTGGCGAACAGCAGCGGCGTCGCCACCCGCAGCGTCGCCCCCAATAGACCGACCAAAAAAGTGACAAAAGCGGCTTCGATCATGATTCGCTCCGGGTGCGGGTAATTCGATAGCGTTGCAGCAGCAGCATGCCCAGCGTCACCAGCAGCAGCGCCGCCTGGATGACATCGCCCAGGTAGGTCGGTACGCCTAAGGCCCGGCTAACCGTCTGCGCTCCGGTATCGATCAGGCCGATAAAGAGCGCCGCCAGCGCCACCCCCCAGGCGTTCAGCGTGCCGAGTGTAGCGATAATGATGCCGGTGTAGCCGTACCCCGGCGATATAGCATCGATGAGGTGGTAGTGGATACCGGCGATCTCGCTCACGCCGGCTATCCCGCCGATGCCGCCGCTGACCAGCGCTGAAATGAGCATCGTTTGCTGGACATTGATCCCGGCAAACTGCGCCGCGTGCGGGCTTAATCCCACCGCTCGCATTTTGAGGCCAAAGGCGGTTTTGGTCAAGACAAACCAGAGGATAACGATGATCACCAGGGCTAATATAAAGCCTAAATGCAGCCGCGAGCGGGGAATTAATTTAGGAAAGATGGCCGTCGCGGCAATGTCGGGCGATTGAGGCCATTGGGAGATGGGGTTGCGCCACGGCCCGTTAAGTAGGGCGCTGACCATAAACAGCGCCACCGAGTTCAGCAGCAATGTGGTCACCACCTCATCGATGGCCAGCTTGACTTTCATCAGGGCTGGAACCAAAGCCCACAACATCCCGGCCACGAAACCGCCGATCAGCATCAACGGAATAGCTATCCACGCTGAAACATTCTGCATGTGGATGCCGATCGCCGTGGCCGCCGTCGCTCCGGCGTAGAGCTGTCCCTCGACGCCGATGTTCCAGTAGCCGCCGACAAACGCAAATGTCACCGCCGCGCCGGTCAGCAGCAGCGGCGTCGCTTTGACCAGGACTTCGATGGCGCTGACCCGGCTGGACAGGGGATCGATCAGAAAATAGTAGTAGGCATCCAGCGGATTAGCGTTGGCCAGCAAAATCAGGGTGGCCGTCAACACAAAGGTCAGCACGATAGCCATAAGCGGAATAAGGGGTCGCGCCCACAGCGGGGCCGGAATGCGTTCGATCTTAAAGCTCATGCGCCCACCTTGTCTGCTTTGACGCCGGACATTAGCAAGCCCAGACGCTCGGTTTCGGCGGCGGCGGCCGGCAAGATATCCATAATTTCGCCTTCGTAGATCACCGCAATGGTATCGGCCAGTTCCAAAATTTCGTCCAAATCCTCTGAAATCAACAAGATAGCCGCCCCTTTCCGCCGCTGTTCCAGCAGTTTGCCACGCACATATTCCGTTGCGCCGACATCCAGGCCGCGAGTCGGCTGGGCCACGATGATGACCTGGGGATTTCGCTCCAACACGCGGGCTAGAATCACTTTCTGCATATTGCCGCCGGACAGGGTTCTAATTTTATCGCCGGGCGAGGCTTTGATCTGGTACTCGGCGATGAGTTTTTTGGCGTGCTCCAGGAGCGTTTTTTTGTTGAGCACCCCCTGCCGGGTAAATTCATCGAGATGCTCCAAGGCCATATTCTGGGCCACCGACAGCTCGGCGACCACGCTCTCGTGCCGATCCTCCGGGATACGGCCCACACCGGCGGCCATCACTTTCTCCGGCCCGACGTTGGTGATGTCGTGGTTCAACACTTTAATCTGCCCGGCCGTGACCAGGCGCGTGCCGTCAAGCACTTGGGCTAACTCCGTCTGCCCGTTGCCCGATACCCCCGCCAGCCCCAGAATTTCACCGGCTCTAACTTGAAGTGTGATGTTTTTCAGCGCCGGCAGACCTTTGTTATCGAGCGCGGCCACCTGCGCCAGTTCCAGCACAATCTTGCCCTGCGAGGGCTTACCGGCTGTTTTGGTCACCCCAAACGTCTCTCGTCCAACCATCATGCGGGCCAACTCCGGCGGGCTGGTCGATTGGGTCTCGACCGTACCGGCATTCTCCCCCAAACGTAGCACCGTCACCCGATCGGTAATGGTCATGACCTCGTTGAGTTTGTGGCTGATGAAGATGACCGACAGCCCTTGTCGCCGCAGTCGCTCCAAACTTTCAAACAACTGCTCGACCTCCTGCGGAACCAGCACGGCGGTCGGCTCGTCCATAATTAACACGTTGGCGTTGCGATAAAGCGCCTTCAAAATCTCGACCCGCTGGCGCTGTCCCACCGATAAATCCTTGACCAGCGCTTTCGGCTCGACCGGGATGCCAAATTTCTCCGACGCCTCGGCCACTCGTCGATGGGCCTCGTTGAGGTTGATTTGAAAACCGTCAGTATAGCCGAGAATGATATTTTCGGTGACGGTCAGGGGCGGCACCAGCGCAAAGTGCTGCGTTACCATGCCGATACCCACGGCAATGGCATCTTTGGGCGATTTGATCTCCGCCGCCTGCCCGTTGACCACTATTTCGCCACTATCGGCGTGGTAGAGGCCGTAGAGAATACGCATCAGTGTGGTTTTGCCCGCGCCATTTTCGCCCAACAGCGCATGGATTTCGCCCTGACACAGCATGAAGTTCACATGATCGCTGGCGACCAGTGAACCAAAGCGTTTATAGATATGGCGCATTTCGATGGCGTTAGGCCGATCCATCTCTTCTCCAAAATGTGGGAAGTTTGTGGAGTTAATGGAGTTCGTGGAGTTAATAGAGTTCTTGCGTAAGGGTTTTTGGCAATATGCTCTTTAACTCCCAAACGCTTCGACTCCATCAACTCTCGAACTCTACAAACTCTCGAACTCTACAAACTCTCCAACTCCACAAACTCCTAAACTTTATTTTATTCTGCTGCTGATGAGGTGGGCGGCTGGGCTTCGTCAATATCGACGCGGAAGAGGCCGCTGACGATTTCTTGCTGTTTGGTCTGCACCTGCTCCAGCAGGTCATCCGGGATGCCGCCTTCGACAGCGGTATTGATGTCCGCCAACGTAGCGCCGCCTTTAGCGACCATGCTGAAATCTTTCAAATCCTGAGCGGTATAGGTTCCGCCGCCGACTTGGTTGATGATGTATTCAACGGTCGGATTCATGTTCCAGACCGGTCCGCTGACGACGTACTCAGGGGCCAATTCGGTTTGATCGCTCATGTTGCCGAAGGCGTAGAGGCCATTCTCCGCCGCCGCTTCGATCACCCCGAAGCGCTCGGCAAAGAGCACGTCCGCGCCGGCGTCGATTTGAGCCAGGGCGGCTTCTTTCGCTGCCGCCGGATCGAACCAACTGTTGATGAACGTGGTTTTGACATCCACATCCGGGTTGACCGACGCGGCCCCGGCGATGAAGGCGTTAACAATGCGGTTCACTTCCGGTACGGGCAGGCCGCCGACCACGCCGATCACGTTACTTTTGGTTAGACCGCCGGCCAGCATACCGCTCAGGTATGCCGGTTCGTGAATCCAGTTGTCGAATACGGAGAAGTTGGGTTCAGCCGGCCCGCCGCCGGAACCAAAGACAAAGGCGATATCCGGGTAATCGGCGGC
>JACKAT010000007.1 GCA_020634935.1 Anaerolineales bacterium | reverse complement strand
GGAGACGGCGGTGATTAAGCGGACTTGCGGGTGATCTTTAGGGCGATGAAAATGAAGCCGGTACAGACCAATTTCTTTTTCGCGACCGGCAAAAACGGATTGCCCCGGTTCAGGCTGGGGCAGGGGTCTTCGTTGAGCAAACGGCATTGCTTCCCTCTTTCTACTCTCTTCATCAGATGAAGTTCCCAAAGCGCCTGACGTAAATCAGCTCGCAGCAAACTCAGAGATTAGCACAAAATGGGCGATGGGACAATTAGGGTTGGGGAGTTTATAGATTTAGGGGAGTACGACGGAACCTGCGACACAGCAATGAGAATAAAAATCTTTGGCTACCAGCTAACCGCCTTAATCTCAAAAAGGCCAGAAGAAAAATGGTTCTCTAGCCTTTTTGTGGGTCGTTCTATTCTAATCTGTAAATGAGAGACGCACTGCCTCAAAAGCAACTTGTCATGATCAATGGTAGAAACAGATCATAAGCGCCCCCGCCAGGTGCTGCCACAGGAGCCGGGTCTGATCCCCAGAAAGCATCACCCCACTGTTGATCCTCAAGGGCTTGTTGAACCATCAGTAACCACAGCGTTCCGGCGGCACTGGGGGCGCGAGGAAAATCACCAATTTCAGCACCGGGATAGGCGGTGTAGAATAGACCGCCGGCCGGGTCTAACCGTTGCATTTCTTCCATCTGCGCCACAATATTTCTGGCTTTTTGAATATACATCTGTCCTTCAGCATCACACTGATTTGCCAGCGCATAGCCTAACTTGAGATTAGCCATAGCTACCCCTAGCGAACCCTCTGACCAAACCAGTTCTTGGTTCGACCAATCAACATTCTCGACAACGCCATTGTAGGGTTTATAGCCTCGAATTGTTATCACCGGACTGAGGGTAACCGTATTAGTAACGGTAACTTCATTGAGATAAGCTTGGTCGGCATAGACCAGGGATCGCTTTGCTTTTTCCAAATCGTCCACAGCCAGCCAATACATTGCCCCCCAGGAGGCAGCATCGAGGGCATCGGCCGTATCAAGCGTGCCATCGGGCCCCATACCTTGATGCAACCGCCCTTTAGTCTCATCCCATAATTTTGGCATATTATCTTTGAGTAACATGGCGGCTTCAGTGTAGCGGCTGTCTCCACTAAGGCGTCCCAAGTCGCGCAGGAAAAAATAGACATCGATGTTGTGTTCGGTCGAGACCCATTCGATAGGACCATCGTACCACTCAACTGTCTCCCCAGTATCATGCCAACCGCCATAGCCACCCTTGAACAGCCCGTAGCGGGGATCGTCTTCTACGAGAATCTGCTCTGGCAAGATATAGTCGCCAATACCGGTTGCCACTGCCGTAAACTGGGTATCGCCGAAGCGCCGGTCATAAAAGAGATAGCCGTAGCCCAGCCAACCGTTGGCCCCGCCGCGTAAATAATCCATGTCGTAGAAGTTGTCCTTCTCACCCCAGTAGCCCTGTCCATTAAAAGAAAAGCCAAAACTGCCGGGCGGCGTGACTGTCAACTGGTCGCTATTTTGCAAGCCGGACATAAAACGGCCAATATCTTCAGCCTGCGAGGATTGGGCCAGCATTGACCGAGCGATCATAGCCAGACCTTGATCGTAAATAAAACCGCGCCCGAAGCGCCCCAGATAGCGTTTCTGATTCGGTGTGCCAAAGTAGCAATAGTCAAACCCGGTCACATACGAGCCAGTGATTGGTGGGTACCAGGCACGGTGAATGATTAAGTTATCATCTTGGTCGAATGATTTGTAGCGCGTGATAAGCCCGGTGGCTTGAACATACCCCGGTAAATCTTCGAGACGAGGAAAGGTAGCGGTAGCCTGATCCACCCAGGTGGTTGCCCTGGTTTGGGGCGAGCCGGTCAGATATGGCCGAGGCTGGGGGGTTAGAGGAGTTAGCACAGCCCCATATAGGCTGTTCTCATACCGGTCATCGACCCACACAACCTGCCCATCCCATATTTCAGGGGTCGTCTCAGCCGAGGTATGGAGCGCCACCGGAAACTCAGCGGGATCAATACAAAAGCGGTTGGGGTCTTTCCAGTTGGGCAGACCATCACCATCCGAGTCCAGGCTTAGATCATAGGCGTAAATATCAGGCTGGTTGCCATTACGATAGTCACTCCAGACCACAAAAGGCCACCAGACATCGGGATGATCCTGATGCCAAGGACGATTAACCACTATAAACTCAGTTTGCTCCTCACCAAAATCGTTGTCATCGGGGTTGAGAATCCCGTCGTCGTCCAGATCGAGGTCGATGATGTGAATATCATAACCACTGAGTTGCTCGTCGCGGGCATCGGTCCAGACCAGCAGATCGCGATGAACGGCCAGGACGCCGCCCCAGTCTACTAACGGAATGTGGGTGTTGGCGACAGCCGTAAAACTGTAGATCCAAGGCGATGGGTTAGCCAAGTGGTTGAGATTATTGCACTGAATGGTCTCGACGCCGGCGCCATTATCAAACCAGCAAGCAATTTTATAAGTATCTCCCCAGTAAATATCCGAGAATCGCTGTCCACGCTCGCCTTGCCAGAAAGGTGTAGATAACGGGGTAAGTAACGTACTATCGGTGGGGTCATAACCGGCCTCGATAGCATCCGGGAGATTATTGTCGTTAGCATCCAATTCAACCAAGGCCACATACCACCAACCTTTGGGCGACCAGGTATCAAAGGTCAACATTTCGCCGGACAGGGCCGGGGTATGGGCATTGGCGCGGCTGATAATGTAAAAAGGGCCGATGGGTTGAGCGCCAAAGCGGTTCGTGTCGCTGCAAGCGGGGTCGTAATAGCCCCACAATCCGGTCTCGCCGGCTCGATCGCTGCGCCACACGACAACACCTTGCCAAATAACCACCTTACGGGGGCCGGCGGGTTCCGGTTTGGTCGTGATCGTCACCGTTTCTTGAGTAGGTAGACGATGCAAATAGACAGCGCCGGTTTCATCTCTAAACACGGCGCAATCGCCGGAGATACCATCCCAGGTAAGACCAACCGTGTCAGTGACAATCGGAAATCCATCCGGTAAATCATTTTGGAGCAACGGCACAGAAGGGGCGAGAGTACGCTCCGGTAAATCATCCGATGGGGCCGCAGCAATCGCCCCCAGTGATAGGGGAAGACCGATCAGCAACCCCACTGACAGAATTACAGTTCCAGCTAATTTAGATAAGAGAACATTCATTGTTCACTCCCCTTCATTTAATGTTACTCTAAACAGCATGAATGGAATTATCTTACTCAATTAACAAAGCAATCCCTGGCGGCTCGCTCAATCCTGTAACCAATTCTTCAATTACGGAACCATTCAGGTTCGCTCGATAGACTTTACCTGTTTCTTCATCCACCCAATACATCTTACCCGCCGTCACATCTAAGGCGATGCCTTTTGGCTCCACTAATACGTTTTCAACTATCAAATCTTCCATCTCGCTTCCATCCAAATTAGCTCGTTGAATTTTGTCCGTTGATCGATCTGTCCAATAGATTTTATTATTGATTGAGTCTATTGTAAGATCGTATGGGCTCGATAATCCAGTAATGACATCTTCCACTCCCGAACCATCTAAATTGGCCCGTTGAATCTTATCAGTTCCATTATCGACCCAATATATTTTGCCATTCGCCAAATCCAAATCAATACCGATGGGGATGTCTAACCCCGTAGTCACCAAATCTTGTATGTTAGTGCCATCTAAATTGGCCCGTTGAATTTTGTCTGTTTCCAGATCGGTCCAATACATCTTGCCGCCGGTTATATCTAGCGTAATTCCTCTGGGGCTGGATAAACCCGTTACCAAATCTTCCAGGCCGGAACTATCCAAATTGGCTCGCTGAACTTTGCCTGTGCTGCTATCTACCCAATATATCTTGCCGCCTATTGTGTCAATTCTAATCTGTTCTGGTTCCCTTATTCCTGTAACGACATCTTCAATAGCGGAACCATCAAGGTTGGATCGTTGAATTTTGCCGGTGGAAGTATCTGTCCAATAGATTTTGTTGACTACCGGTGCTATGGTTGTCGGTGTAGTTGATACGGTAGATGCCTCTTGCCACTCTGCCGCCCATTCAACATCGGTTGAGCCGAAAAGTATAGAGCCACCACAGATTTGAACAGAATAGGTGCCGCTCAAGGTGGTTTCACTTTCAAAATTTGCTTTTGTTGTGAAGTCAGCACCTGTTGCAACATCCCCTTGAAGTGTTCCTTCTGGATTTATGGAAAACGAGCCAAACAGATCATTTGAGACAATGGAGATTTCGTCATCTATCGTGATAAGACAATTATTAACTGTAATTTCAAACTCGGTAATGGTTCCTGCTGTTGTCACAACGAAAGACACATTTTTACCTTTCCAATGTCCAGATTTGGGTTCAGGCATAGATATAGGTGTATCAGTTGGTGGAATAGATGTTGGAGTAGCGGTGGGCGAGGTAAGGGTATGTGTGGCGATCAAAGCGGTAGGCGTAGAGGGGACGGTTGAAGACATCTCTACGAATGGTCTTAGCCAATCAAATATTTGGCCATCTGGTACAGAACCACCAAATATACGCTTGCGATTGGAACCCTGCTCGAATTTGGTTTCATCCGGGCATTCCGAAGGAATAGGGCCTTTTACCATTGACTTAGAGGCAATTATTTTACCTGTTTTTGCATCTCTTAACTTCATCCGTAGTGTGTGCTGACGTCTTTCTAAGATGCTAACTCCAGGAATACCGGTTATAAAATACGGACACTCTTCAAGTACTATAGAATCTGGCTCAAGACAGGCTACTAACTCAACAGAATTGGCATCTGAAGGTTGCCATTCAACTGGCATTTCCTTATTCGTAGCTAGCCAGGCCCAAGAGTCATCATCCTTTCTTTCTGCAACCAATACAACTGAGTGGTACCCAGTCCCTTCTTTATATCCGATAGATGAGTTATTAACGTTTCCTGTACAAACTCTCTTCCATAAATCTCCTGCCTCACTGACTTTAATTACGGGCGGTTTGTATTCAAAAAAAAGATTAAGCCAACCAGCAATACAAATAAGCATGACAAGGGCCAGCAATCCTAATAGTACAAATAGAGAAATTCTTTTACCGGTCGCTGTTTTCGCCGCAGGTGGAGATGAAATTTTAGGAGAACTGGAATCTTTAGGAATACCAGAGGATATTGGCCCACTCTGAGAAATTAGGCGCTCTTTATAACTATCTTTATTGTGTTCATAAGCTTGTGGGGGCGGCAATGCGGGTTGCACGGTGTGTATAGTCCCTGTTGCATGGGGTCCTAAGACAACAACTCGGAATTCTGTATAGGGATCATACTCCTGTGTTTTCGCAATATCGTCTTGATTAGACCATTGTTGCTCTAGCTTCGCCAAATCGAGATAACCGAACTGAGCTCCAGTATACCACGGTTCATTAGGTTTTGCCTGTAGAGCTCGAACTACAATCATACCACGCCCCTGACTTTGATAACTGTCCCAAGCAAACGCAGCCAAATCATCTACGTGGCTCTTTATCCACTCATTTATTAATTCCGTCGTTTGTAGAGAACTCTTGTGAGAATACTCCTTATTGCTGCTTAGCTCACTTTCTTTCTGGCCTGACTTTATAGGTTGTATGTCAATAATTTTATTCTTAGTTTTTTCATTCTCTATTTCATTGCCTATGGTGAGTAGACATTTTTTGCCTACCAAATCATCAAGATTAATTGCTTCTCCTTGAAGGGTATGTCCAAGAATGGCTTCGACTGTATCTTTAAAGTGGCTTGTTTTCAAATAGTACCATTCCAGAAATATTTTTCCCGTTTCTTGTAATTCATAGATAATTTCGACTTGGTCGCCAAATATACCTCGAATCTCCGAAACTTTCGCCTCTCGGATTATTGCTTCATAATCGCCCGATTTGACAATATCTTCAGGCATGGCATTCTCCCTTTCTTAAATTCCGAATTACCAAACTTAACCCAGATTTTTACAGTGATTTGTTAAACTTCTTTTTTATCTATCATTTTCTTAAACCATACATAATGGGCTGTTGATTTATCCCCGGTATGGCTATCGCACAGGTAGAACTGCATAAACAGATCGAGATGACGCCCCAACCGGTCAATCAACACTGCCGCCCCTGGCTCGGCCTCGGCGTGACCGGCGGGCCGGGCCAGTAGTTGCCAGCTTTTGTAAGCCTCGTCGTGTAGTTCCAGTACGATGAGTATGCCTTCGTCGGCCAGATACTGTTCGGCAAATTGTCTGGCCCAATAGCCGTGTGACGAGTTAGCGCCTTTGCTTTTGGCTTGGTATTTGAACGTGTCATGTAACAGGGCGATAAGTCGCAGTCGTAAACGGTCGGGCGAGTTGGCGCAGAAGCGGTCGATATTGACCAGCACCTCTTGAATATGGTACTTTACTTTGCCTTCAGGATGGCCGGGGCGAGGGTACCCCCACTCGATGCCTGCTTGCCAGGCCGGGTCGGCGGCGATAATCTGCTCCAAAGGCGTTTCCAAAATAAAAGGGTGATTTGGATAACTAGCCGTCACAGTAATTGTCCTTTTTAGAAATTGGTGGCACAATCACCATACTACAGCCTCGACCAAAAATCCTAAGAAAAGTTCAAGAATAGTTTGTGAATTTCCTGAAATATTAGGTAAGGTTATTGTGAGCCTGTCACCCATCTCTGATCCCCAACCCTATCACCGCTTTAGCGATAGACAACACCCGGAGCATTACCGTCAGACCGAAATCCAGGCCCTTCAACAGGCCATCCGGGCCAAGGAAAACCGGTTGGTGCTGGGCTTGCCCGGTGTGGGTCTGTCTAATCTGCTGCGGTTTCTGGCAACTCGCACCGATTGGGGCGGGCGCTCGGTGACGTTTGCCTATTTACATTGTGGGTCGCTGGGCAGTTGTCTGGATCGAACTGAATTTTTTAATGAAATCACTCGACAACTGGCCGCGCAAGGGTTGGGGCAAACTCCCCCCTCCGATAGGCCAGGGTACGACTGTCTTAGATCGCTTTTGACAAGTATCGAACGAGGCTTATTCGATCGAATTGTCATTGTCGTGAATAAGGCCGATGACCTGCTCAGGCAGGCTGACCCATCCTTTTTCTTACAATTAAAAGCACTAACCGATCTGAATAAGGGGGTTTGCTATATTTTTGCGGCCGGTTTGGAGATGCAATACCTGGCCGGACCGGATAATCCGCTGTTTGCCGGTCGAGAACAGATTGTAGGGCCGTTTAACGCCCAAGATTTTGCCGGAGCCGTTGCAGAAGAGGCCCAACGGCTGGAGGTAACTTTCGACGCCGACGCCCAGCACCATCTGGCCGGCCTGACCGGGGGGCACCCCGGTTTGCTGCGGGCGGTCAGTTCGGCGGTGGTTTTTGAAGGGCTGGATTTGGGCCAGACAGAGGTAGATATAGAACGGCGGCTGCTGGCGCGGGGTGAGGTACAGCACCGCTGCCGGAAGGTGTGGCGTTGTTTAGATTCCAAGCAACAGACAGCCCTACACGCTTTGATCGCAGGAAAGTCGATGTCGATCGAGCCGGAAATGCTAATTTGGCTTCAGACGGTAGGTTTGGTGCAAGAAAAAGAGGGGCGGTATCATCTTTTTTCCTCACTATTTCAGCAGTTTATCGGCACCTTGAAAAGTAAGCACGAGGCGGCGCTACCGCCCATTGAGATTAAAAAAATAGTCACCAAGCATTGTAAAGGACAACAGGTGGTTGTCGCGGGAACGGTCTACAAAGATAAGCAAAAGGTTCACGTTTCCGCTCTGGAGCTCAGATTGATTGCGTGTCTCCAGCAGGAACAACGCGTTTACACAAAAGACGAAATCGCGGCTTATCTCTATTGTGAAGATGAAGAGATTGACAACGTTGAGACGGCTATTTTCAACCTGGTTAGCCAGGTACGGCGAAGATTGGGCGATAAGCGGTACATTAAAAATCGGCACGGGCAGGGCTATGAGTTTCAGGGATAAGGGTAACTACTCAGCAGACCAGCAACCGACCGTTTTTTTGGCGGGGATTTGGGGATTAGGGGATAAATTTTTTGGAAAAATCCTCAAATCGCCTCATCCCCGCTAGAAATTTTCGCGATCTGCGGCGGCTGCTGAGTAAATACGATAAGGGTTACATGCGGGCTTCTAGCTGTTTGCATAGGAGACTAGCCGCCACAAAAGCATACAGCTTTTGCCACGGGCTGCGATCCCCATAGTAAAGAATCGGCAGAGTGGCATGCAGCAGCGCCAAATAGTAAGGCCGGGCATCTGAACCAATGATATTGTAACGTTGGGCTTCGCTGCGCAGTAATTGCACCGTACACCAAGTCTTGCGTTCTGGGGCGGCTGTTAGAATGGCTGGCAGATCTGACTCAACCGGTTTTATAGGCAGCAGCGCTGTTTCCCTTTCCCAAAGTCCTCTCAGCCCCAAGCGTTGCAGTGACTCATCCGCCAGAAGGCTAAATTTAAGATCAGCCTCCAGTCGAGCAATATCCTGTACAGTGGGGCCAACGTGAACATGAGGAAAATCGATCAAGCGTATTTTTGGCGGGTCCCCATCCTCGATCAAGATATTTCCGGAATGAAAATCGCCATGCACAATTGAATCTTGACGATGTTGGACGCTCCAGACATCGAGCTTTTTGGTCTCGAATACGTGCGCCAGCCAATTGAACGGGTTTCTCAATTGTTCACCCACGCCAAGGTCCAGATACGTTGTTGAAAAATCAAGGTTTTCTAAAACGGCTATCTGCTGCTGCCGACCAACGCTCTGTAGTTCTTGTCGCATTATGGCTCGGTATCGTGACAAACGATTATACTCATCATACAAACTGCGCAAGCCACCCCGCCGGCAATCTTCGGGCCAACCGCGCCGCATAAGCCACCACGGTTCCAGAGCCTTAAAAATCTGCCGGATAATACCGGCATTTTGCGACTCAACGTGACTCAAATAGTAATCGCCAAAGGTTTGTAACTGCTTGAGCGCCGCCGGATCGGTTCCTCGCCCCACAAAGTTGTAGGCTATCAGCCCCCAATCTTCAGTCCCCATAGTTCCGTAACGCTGGCGCGGTTCCCAGGCTTCGCCAGGCGTATTTCCTAAAAACTCTCGAACACAATGCCGGTAATTTCTTATTTCACGGTTGATATTCGTCAGGCTATCGAATTTCCAGACCAAAGGGGTAATGTTAGGGCTAATGGTCAAAAGAAACGCGCCGCCCTTGAGTTTGGCGCCGCGAAAATATTCCAGCAAACGGATTTCATCATAGGTATTATAATGGCGCTGAGCGGTTGAGAGCACGATCTGGATTTGCTCATCCAAAATCTGGCGATCCTCCTCCGAGGGATTAAACATTTGCCAGCGGTCCACCAGGCGAGCCAGCCCTACCACCCGAGGTAAATGTGGAGAATCGGCATTGCGTTGATCCGAGGTTTCCGGGCTTTTTCCACCTCGAAGATCGCTGAAGGCCAAACCTATCAGAAAAACTGCCACCCCTAAGAGCCCCACTGCCAAGGCCGGCCCCGGATATTCGTATGAAATATCGGCCAGCCAAAACCAGCCACCTAACACCAGTAAAACAGCGGCGGTAAAACTGCTAAGGATCAGGGGGTTGACCACAATGTGACGTACTTTTTGCCGGACAATCCGCATAGCTGCCCCTCTCTATAGGATTCGCTCACAAAAATAATAATGCAACCGCTTTTGCTTGACAAATCAGAGGATTTTCATAAGCTTTTCACAAAATTTTATTATTTGGATAAGGTATTATTAAGTATGCATAGGTATTTCTGATGGTTTGAGAACCTTTTGCTTTCACCGAATCAAAGTCCAACAATGCTCAACGATATGCGGATGATGTGACCCTGGCTGTCCCCTATTGATTCTTCTCCTGCGTACACCGGTAACGAAAAGAATTTCTCCTCAAAGCATCAACCATATTTATCCATAAGAGGTGTACGATGCTACCCAATCTCACCAGGCCAAAATGGCAAATCGCGCTGCCGGTCGCCTTACTGATCATCCTCTTAATTCCCGTCCTGACCTGGCCTCAGTTCAATGCTTGCAATAATGAAGGTCCATTACGATTGTCGATTGTGGTTGACGGCGATTCCATGTCACGTGTATCAGGGCAACTGATGGGCGAGGGAGCCAGCCGGTATCGAGCTGAAGGCGCAAAAGTGGCGCTCTATGCTAAAACCGATTTATGGTACAACAGTACCCAGGAGAGCATTGAGGGCGTGAAGATGGAGCAATCGTTGGGTGTCGATTGTTCCTGGCAAATTGACCAGGTGCATGAAGGACAGATGTATGCTGCCTTTTTGGTAAGTGATGATTACCGCCAGCCTAATACTATCCCCAAAACCAGTAACATCGATCTGCCCCCTCTGGCTATCGATGGAACCCATGTTTTGGCCTGGGCTCTCTGGAGTGCAGCCAATCCCACGGGGAATCCTGATCCGGCCCTTCTTTGGCCCAAAAACCGGCGATTGGCTATCGCCTGGCTAATTCGGCAAATCACCCCTAACGAAACCGTCCCACAGCCCCTAACCGATAGAGCCGGACTCATTATCGGCTATGCCTTGCCCCAAACGGATGAAGCCTATCCCTACCTCTTTGCCCGATCCTGGATTTTTGATGATGCTTTGGCCGGGATAGCCTTCACCGCTAACGCCAATTTTGGTGAGGCGCAAGCCATTTTGAATGCCTTAAAAGGACAAGTGCAAGCCGACGGCAAACTAGGCTTTTCTTATAATACGGATAACGACTGGTTTCATGAATACTATCGCTCCGGCGCTATCGCTTGGGTAGGCTATGCCCTTGTTTTTTACCAGCAAAAAACGGGTGATGCCCAATCTCAAGCGGTAGCGGAACAGATTGCAGCTTACTTGCTCTCGCTGCAAAATCAAACCCCGGACAGCCCCAGTTATGGAGCCATCCAGGACGATCCCGCCGTCTCATCCTTTACGACGAGTCAAAATATTATTACTTACTTTTTTCTACGAGACCTAGCCCGTTTGACCAGCAATGACCTCTATCAGACGGCCGCAGACCTCATCAAAACGGCGCTCCTTGAACAGTATTGGGATGAGAAGCAAGGCCATTTTGTTGTTGGGTCGGATGACACTGCTGCCGGCTTGATTGAAAGCAACTCGCTAGGAGCGCTATTTTTGGAAGCTACCGGGCATCCGACTAAAGCCCAACTCAGCTTAGATTTTGTCGAACAAACTTACCAGCCGGTTCTAGGGCCAGGCCCGATAGATGGTTACGCTCCCTATGCGGATCGCAGTACCGTCTGGAGCCAGGGTTCGCTTCAAGTGGCCCTGGCCCACCGTCGCCTGGGGAACATCACAAAAAGCCAAGCCATCTTGGGAGAAATTATCAAGCTACAAGATGAAGAGGGCGGAGTAGCTTACGCCAGGCCCAAAGCCACCATCACCGGCACTGACGAGGTTTTTCAGGAGTGGGCCAGTGTGGCCGGCACCACGTGGTTGGCTATTGTTTTGGCTGATGATGAGCAATTTTTAGGGCCATAGATCGTAAACAGGCGTTGAGGAAGATTAAAGAAATTGTAGAGTTCGGAAGGTATCAAGTTGTTTAGAGAGCGAATGCGTGCTAATATCTGCCTGAAAATAAGAAGGACCAATGCAACTTCTAATTACGGTTACCACAACGATATTAGTATTCTGTACAATTTACCCACCCCAGGTACTGCTGCCCTTTTTTGCCGAACGTTATGCCGTGACCGAGTCGCAGGCGGCGCTGCTAACAGCGATCACGATGATTCCGCTGGGAATTGCCCCGCTGTCATACGGTTACATTCTAGAGTCGATATCAGCCGTGAAGCTGCTGAAATGGTCGATCCTAGGGCTGGCCGTAACACAGCTTCTCTTTGTAATGGCCGAGATGCTAACCAACTCGTTTGCCCTGCTCATTGTTATTCGGTTTGGCCAGGGTTTGCTGCTACCCGCCGCGATGACCTCCCTGATGACGTATCTATCGGGAGCTAGCGAGGGTCAGCGATTGCAGCGGGCTATGTCGATCTATGTGGCGGCGACGATTGTGGGCGGCTATGCGGGGCGGCTGCTAACCGGCTTGACCGCCGAATACGTGGGCTGGCGATATTACTACTTTGGCTTAACGGTACTGTTAATCGGCAACTTTGTGGCGCTAGGTTGGCTCAAAAAAGAAATGACGGTCAAAACCGGCCGGCCCAACCCGCGCATTATTTTGGATACGCTGCGCGGCGGCGATTACCTCAAAATCTACGGCGTCATCTTCTGCGTCTTTTTCGTTTTCTCCAGCTTTTTGAATTACCTCCCCTTCCGTTTAACCGCACTGTGGGGCCACCCATCGGAGTCGATGATTGGGTTTATGTACTCCGGTTATCTGGTCGGGGTGACGATTTCGTTAATTTCGCCGCGCCTCGTCACGGCATTTGGCAGCGCCATAAACGCCATCATTGCCGGGATCATCGGCTTAGCCATCACGTTATTGGTCACAATGACCGCCAGCACGTGGCTGTTGTTCGGTACACTGCTGATCTTTTGCGGCTCGATGTTCTTGGTGCATTCAGTGGCGGTGGGGCTGGTCAACCGGCTGGCCCGCGAGAACAAAGGTGTGGTCAACGGTCTATACATCGCTTTTTACTACAGCGGCGGCGTGTTGGGATCGTATTTGCCGGGGCTGATTTACGAGCGATTTGGTTGGTCGATCTTCATCTGGACATTGTTTACGGTCTGTAGCGTTAGCCTGATCATCGCGCTCGCTCAAAAATTTGGCTGGGGAAAGTCCTATTATCAAGGCAGCCGGACTATCCCTGCGGCTCATCATCGAGAATAAAGATTATCGGAGCGACAAAGCTGGCTTTGTTCGGGTCAAAGTAAACTTTGACGCTCCTATTCTAAATTGTCACACAAACTGACACAACTCGTCGGCAATTTGCAGCGAGGCCTGAGGCCGGGCCAGTCGGGCCGCGTTCTGCGACATGTGCTGGAGCGTGTCGTTGCCGGGCGTCATCCAATCGCAGATCAACTGGGCCACGTCCAGCGGCCGTCGAACGTAGACGCCGGCCTCATTTTCTTGGACATAGGCTACGTTGCCGGTTTCCTGACCCGGAATGTAGCCTAACAAAACGGGTGGCAGCCCGGTGATAAACGCCTCGCTGATCGTGCCAGGGCCGGCCTTGGTGACCAGCACATCCGAGGCGCGCATCAAATCGGGCATATTATCGACAAAGCCGTAAATGTGAGTAGGAATTTCCCAAGTCACCGCTTCCAATTTATGTTTCAGCGCCCGATTACGTCCGGCCACAATAATCAGTTGAGCCTGCGGCGCTTGCTGGGCAATGTAGCGAGCCACCTTATAAATTTTGCCAAAACCTTCGCCGCCACCCATGACCATAATGGTATACCGCTCGGCCATTAGACCTAACTGCCGGCGCACCGTAGCTTTGTCTCGGTTTGACGTGGCAAATTTCAAGCCGACCGGCTGGCCGTAGACCACCAACTTCTCAGCCGGCATCCCAAATTTCAGCGCCCGCTCCCGCGCTTGCTCCGTCGGCACAATGCAGCGCGTCACCTCCGGGCAAATCCAGGACGGATGAAAAGTGACCATATCGGTCACCACCGTAATCAGCGGTACCTGCAACCCGGCAGCGTTGAGCCAGCCCATCCCGACTTGATTCATCATCGGGTGAACCGATACGATTAAATCGGGCTTGACCATTTTTAAGTAAGCCGCTCCCCGATGTTTAATAAACGGAAAAATCATCATAAAAAGCAGACTCTGCATCGCCGCATAAGCGGAGATGCTCCACAACAACCGCCACAGCGGCAGGCCGGGGCCGGTGATCCAGCCGTAAAGATCGGGCAAGCGATTAAACGGCCAGGGGGTGTGCTTCTTCCACATATCTTCGATGATGATGGTGTATTGATTGGGGTAAAGATGATGTACTGCTTCTTCAATGGCTTGGGCTGAGGCTCGGTGCCCGCCGCCAGTGTCGGACATCAGGAAAAGAATAGTCTTTTTCACGATAACCCTCTCCTTTGTGAAAAATTAGACATTCCTGATTAGTAATTATAGCCCAAAACACCTAACAGCTATAATTCTGATTGCTTTAATATTAGGGGCTAAAAATATGGGTAACGCAGTTCAAAAGGTGACAATCACTTGAGGGTGATAAACCGACTTATTTGGGCTATAGGATATTCATTTTTGGCAAAAAGTGACTGTTACCTTGTCCGTTACACCCAACTATGTAAGTTCTCTTAAAAACGTAAACCAGCTAAGTTGTATAGAGTTTGATTATGTGATAAAATTTTCAAATAAACGAAAAAGACGCCCATAAATTGCCCTGTCTTTTTTTGACGAGGAAGTCCTCTAGCACGAAATTATTTTTCCGTGCCGGAGGATTTTTTATTTATAGCCATATCAACTTTATGAAAGGATCTGTTTTCTATGTCTACCCAACCTCCCCCGCTCCATCACACCATTACCAACCGGCTTCAGAGCAGCGATCAGGATGCATGGGAATTTGTTTGTCCTACCTGTGGTTATCGAGCGCATTATTTTGTCCCCAATGGGGATAGTGCGCCCTATCTAAAAATCATAAGCCCTGGTAATCCCAAGGCGCGACATACCAGCAACTGTAGCCGATCAACTTCGGTTCAAGCCCAATCTCACGTTATCGAGAAACCTATCGAAGATGATAACGAAGCCTGGCTAACGCCTCACCTACGGCAGCAAATGGAAGAGCTGCTTGAAGATGTCGATATGGGTGACTTCGGCCTCCCCTCGCGCTGACGCGTCGGCCCAATCCCACCTTACTTGCGTTCTAGGCTTGAGACAACAGAACGCGATTGATTCCACCGACCACATTGTGGTGTTCTCTTGGCGCCATTGCCCTAGCGCATCGATCCCGGAAAACAATCCCGTTGTAGATTTACGAGCAATTTAACGATAACCATAATTTATGGTATCTTTCAGCAGTTCAATTTCAGACTGCGCAGCGGTACAGCCCTGCAAGGAGGATACACATTCATGGCTTGGTTCCAACGTACCTTTCGCTTACCGGCCTTTCGGCGCGGCTTTCATCTGGTGACCGATCAGGTGGCGTCGAACGTGCCGGAGATTAGCCAGGTTAATATTGGCCTGGCGCACATTTTCATTCACCACACCTCGGCCGGCTTAACGCTCAACGAAAACGCCGACCCAACCGTGCGCATCGATTTCGAGAGCCACTTCAACAAAATGGTGCCTGAAAACGCGCCCTATTACAAACACAACTATGAAGGCTCCGACGATATGCCGGCCCATATCAAAGCCTCGCTGTTGGGCAACTCAGTAATGATTCCGATTACCAATGGGCGGTTGAATTTGGGGACATGGCAGGGCATCTATCTATGCGAACACCGCAACCACGCTTCGGGCCGGCGAATTACGGTCACGATCCAAGGCGAGTAAGCAACCGCTGCTTCAGAGACATTCGTCGGTCGAGCCTGGGAACAGTAGACAGAATTTACAGGATTAAAAAGATTTCTTCTTATTTTTATCTTTCAAATCTTGTTAATTCTGTCTACTCCGGCAATTCACGTTATTGATAGGCCAGGCTCTCGCGGACGCTCATCTGCGTCGCCCGGTGGGCCGGGAACCCACTGGCAACGATGGCGATGACGGTCACAATCACCAGCCAGTAGAGCGCCCCGGTTGGACTGTATTTGAAGAGGATGTCGTTGTCGGCGGCTTCGGACAAGATTTGGGTGAAACCGTACCCGGCGGGCAGGCTCAAGATCGCCGCGATGCCCCAACTCAGCCAGCCCAACAGCAGCCCCTCGCCGATGAACATCCCGGCAATCGAGACCGACGACGCGCCGATGGCCCGCATCACCCCGATTTCACGCTGCCGTTCGAGCACGTTGAGCGACAGAATGCCGCTCAGCGCCACACCGCCCACCAGCCCAATCAGCAGCGCCATCCCCCCCAGCAGCACGATAATCACCCCGAAGTTATTCAGAATCAACTCGATGATTTGGCCGGCCGTGTCTCGCCCAAAAAAGAGACCGTGGGCGTCGATCTTGAAATGGCGCTGCTCGTAGAACTGGCGCAGGGTTTGGGCCATCGCCGCTTCCCCGGCGGCGTCCGTGCGGGTGGTTTGAATCCAAATCGTACTGGCCCGGTTCAAGCTGCCGATCTCCCGCAGCAACGTATCCCGCGGCGCGTACGCCGAGCGCACCAGCACCGGATCGAGGAACAGCCCCACCACTTGCCACGCCGATTTACCGTGGGGACCTTGATCAAAGATAACCCGGTCGCCCACGCTAATGCCGGTTTTATGGGCCAGCCTTTCATTGAGAACCACCGCGTAGGTATCGCCAGGTTGTAGCCAGCGCCCGGCTTTGAGGTGCGGGCCGTACAAGCGCGTCGGCAGCGGGACGCCGAACAACTGCACGGACTGATCTTTATTCGATTGGGGGCGGTCGGCCGGCCACATCTTGGGCGACGACAAGCCCCACATCTCCACCGCTGCGACGCCCGGCTGAGCCAGCGTCAGCGCCTCGATCGGCTCGATGCGTTCCGGCTGTTCAAACTGAAAGGCCACATCGAACCGCAGAATCGAAAACAAGACATCGCCAAATGTATGCTTAACCGACTGCTGCGTACTGACCACCATCATAAAAATCACGCCGCTGCTCACCAAGGTGGCTTGCGTCAGCAGCACGCGCCATTTGTTGCGAAAGGTATTGCTCACCGTCAACAGCAGCAGGCGCGGCGCGCGCTGCGCCCCGGCCAGCAGCCGCTCTAAGAAGCCGGCCGGTACGGTGAGGCCGTAAGTGCTGATGGCCTCACGCACGCTGATGCGTACCGCCGTCCACAACGGGCCTAAGGAAGCCAGGATGGGCGCGAGCATCGTGATGGCGAACTGAGCCAAAAGGGCCGGCGGCGAAATGCTAAAAGGACCGGGCATGATGTTAAAGACGTTGATAAAGAAGGTGTACAGGCCATACGCGCCCAGCACGCCTAACGGCGCCGACACGATAAAGGCCAGCAGGCCATAAATCAAGATGTTGGCCAGATAAATCAGCAAGATTTGGCCGCTGTCAGCGCCGACCGCTTTCATCATGCCAATCTGATTAACCTGCCGGCTGACTACGCCGTTGATGGTATTGTAGACCAGCAGCAGCCCCAACAGCAGCGCCAGGCCCGCCATCAGCCCCATAATCACAAAGATACTGTCCAGGCTGGTTTGCAAATAGTAGACGGCCGGGTCGGCTACGCGGCGGGGTTGATCCGGCGGGGGAGCCGCGCCGGTCACTTCGATGTCCTGCTTCTCCAGGCGGTCCTGCATCCGATCGGCGATGGCCGTCACCGTCGTTTCATCGTAGACCGGCGCGCCGGCCAGAATGCGGTTGAAGTCGGTGCTGCCGGTCAGTTCTCCCAGCCGGGCGCGGGTGGTATAGAATTGAGCGGTGCCGCCAAAGCCAGGCGGTAAATTGGTCAGGTTCGTCACGACCCCGCCCAGCGGCACGGTATAGTCTCGATCATTCAGCCGAATATAGACCACGCCGCCCTCTTGAAGACCGAAGGCGGTATCATTCCCCTTTTCAAAGGCAAAGACCTTGCGGGTGGGCCACTGGCCGCTTAACAACTGCGATTGGTTGTAGTGCTGGTCGGTGTAGTCGTCGCGGGCAATCAAGCCGCCGGTCTGCCAGGGATCGGTCGGGGCGAGCCGCCATTCGAGTGTGGTTTGAATATAACCCTCGACCTGCTCGACGCCGCGAATACCCTTCAGCGAGGTCAGCATGGCGTCATCCACCGCCGGATCGACGGCCAGGGTGATCATCGCCGGCGACGAGGCGCGCCAGCTTCCGCCGGCGCGGGCCTGGAACATATTGCGCCCGCCGATGATCATGCCGATAGCGAACGCGCCGATGGCGATAATGAACACGATTTGTAAAGTGCGGCCTTTGTGCTGCCACACATCATTCCAGATTTTGTAACGAATGACGCCCATGGGGGTGCTCCATTTTGGATTGACGATTGACGAAAGCCATCGCAACTGGTCATATATTAACCTGAGTTCGGAAATAGATGACCTTCATGTCATTTCGGAGCGCCAGCGGAGAAATCCCTCAAACATTCTCATAAATGAAGCCTTCGCCGGAGAAAAAGGGGGGTTGTGGCTTCATACTTTCCCAACCAAACCCCTTTTTATTGTATTGCCACAGAGATTTCTCCGCCTGCGGCTCCGAAATGACCTACTCGACTTTAATTATCGAACTCAGGTTATTACCAGTATAACCATAGGCGAGGGGTATTGTCGGGTACCAAAAGGCGTATGGGGGGGGTATTTACGTTCGTAGTAACCGCTTTAGCGGTTTCTTGTAGCACAACTAAAGCCGTTACTATGTACGAACGATAGGGCGATTTTTTACGCCAGTAACTTAAGCGCGTTGGCCCGGAGCAGGGCCTGGGTTCGGCTGTTGACGCCGAGCTTGCCGTAGATGTTGTTGAGGTGTTTTTTGACCGTCCCCGGCGCGATAACGAGCAGCCGGGCGATCTCTTTGTTCGATTTGCCAGTAGCGATGAGCTGCAACACCTCGAGTTCACGCTCGCTGAGCGGCTCGATCAACGGTTGAGGGGTGGAGACTGAAGGGGAAGCGACAGCTTCAGCGGGATGGTGGGGAAAAGCGGCCAGAAGTTTGCGGATGTATGTAGTTCGACGGCGGCCTTCCGGAGACGCGTTGACCCGATTCAGCAGTTCGGCGACGGGTGGACCTTCATCGACAAAGAGCCGGACGAAGCCTTCCGGTTCGGCCAGAGCCAGCGCCTGGGCGAGGGTGGCGGCGGCCTGAGGCAAATCGTTCTCGGCCTGGTAGGCCAGGGCTTGCAGCAGCAAAATCTCGATGACGCTGCGACCGCGCCCCTGTTCGACCGCGCGAGGATTAAGCGCCGCCAGCAGTCGGAGGGCCTGTTGAGCGGGCCGAGCATCGGCCTCATCCGGCGTCGAGGCAGCGAGCAAAAGTTCGGTCGGGATTAATTCGGGGGTTGAAGCCTGAGCGATGAGGATGCGGGCCAGCGTAAGCTGTTTGAATTCGTAGAAATGGTACATCTCTTCCAAGTCAGCCGGGGAGCCGGCGTTGGCGTTCAGGTTTTCGGCGGCCCAACGGCCGGCGGCAATCAGGTTGCCTTGTTTGAGCCACAGGCGAACGCGATACACCGCCAAATTGCGATGAACCGGCAGGCTAAATTTTTGAATGAGCTGCTCGGCCTGGGTTATCGCGGCAAACGCGCCGGCGGTATCGCTCTGGGCTTGCTTCAGATTGATCTCGATAATGTGAGCGTCAAACGATCCGATTTCGCCCATTTGCCGGCTGAGGTCGAGACCTTGGGCGATATGCCCGGCGGCGGCTTCCAGATCGTGCCACTCGTACCACAGCGCGGCCAGTCCGATATAGATTTGGCCGGCGCCCGGCAGCAGGCGACCTTCCGGTGTTGTGGCCAGCGCCAGCGCCTGGCGATAGGTGGCCAGCGCTTGATGGAGCTGCCCTTGCCAGATCTGGCCCTCGGCCATTTGGCAGCGGACCACGATGGCCACCAGCAAATTGCCGCTCTTTTGGCTCAGCTCGCCCACTTCGGCGAAGATGCGCTGGGCGGTTTCGACATCGCCATTGAGGAAATACGGAATACCTTGGGTCAAAGCGGTGATGCCCCGCAGGAACAGATCATCAGCCGGCAGCAGAGCCAGCGCCTGCCGGGTGAGGGCATTAACGCGCGGAATATCGCCCCGAAACATGGCCATAAAGGCCCGCATCGCGGCGACCTGCCCTAAAATGGCTGGAGCCGCCTCGGGCGTGTCGGCCTGACTCAAACGCTGCTCCGCTTCTTCGGCCTGACCGTTGAGGATAAAGGCCCAAGCGTGAAAAATACATAGTCGAGGCCGGGTCTCGACCATGGTTTCAGGCAGCGCGTTGAGCCATTTGAGCAGGGTGCTGATTTCGCTGCGCATGAGCATCGCCTGGCCAACCTGCTCGATCAGTTGCGCGGCGTGCTCGAAATCCGACCCGCTCAGGGCGTGGGGGATGGCCTCCGTCATCAGCCCGTGCTGGGCGTGCCAGCGGCTGCTGCGACGGTGCAGTGGAGCGATTTGCTCCGGATGGAGCGCTTGCAGGCGATGGCGCAGGGCCTCGGCGAAGAGATGGTGGTAGCGATACCAGCAGCGCTCGTTATCCAGGGGCAGCACAAACAGATTGGCCTGCTCCAGGCGTTCCAGCATGGCCTGGCTGCCGGACTGCTCGGTGACGGCATCGCATAAGGGGCCGGACAGCCGGTTGAGCAGCGAGGTTTGCAGCAAAAAGCGGCGAACCTCGTCGGACTGCTGCTGAAAAACTTCGTCCATCAGATAATCAAGGATATAGCGATGGCTGCCGGTGAAACTGTTGAGAAAGGCGGTCAGGTCGCTGCGGCCCTGCATCGAGAGGGCGGCCATTTGCAACCCGGCCGCCCAGCCTTCGGTGTGGGTTTCCAGGGCGGCGATATCGGGCGGGGCCAGCTTTAAGCCCATCACCCGGTTGAGAAACGCCGCTGTTTCGCCGGTGGTGAAGCGCAGGTCGTTTTCGCGAATTTCAACCAGGTGATGCCGGGCGCGGAGGCGGGCCAGCGGCACGGGCGGATCGATGCGGGTGGTCAGCACCAGGTGCATCGCGGGCGGCATGTGATCCAGCAGAAAGGTCAGGGCGTCGTGAATGGCCGGGGTGGCGATGAGGTGATAATCGTCCAGCACCAGGGCAAAAGGCGCGGTAATGGCGCTGACCTCATTGATGAAGCGGGTGAGGATGAGTTGGGGCAGCGCCGGCTGGGGCGACTGTAGCAGCGCCAGCAGCGGCTGCCCAAAACCCGGCGCGATGGTATCGAGCGCGGCGATGACGTAGGTCAGAAAGCGGGCCGGATCGTTGTCGTCATCGTCGAGGGCCAACCAGGCCAGCGGCAGCGTTTGGCCGGCCGCCGACGCTCGCCACTCGCCGACCAGGGTGGTTTTGCCGAACCCGGCCGGCGCGGAAATTAGCGTCAACGGGCCGGCGAGTCCCTGGCTCAACCGCGCCAGCAATCGAGGCCGCGCCACGAGATCGCGGCGCACCGCCGGAAAATAGAGTTTGGTGGTTAGTAGGGATGCCGCAGCCGACACGTTAGACCTCCGCTGTTCATTGTAGTCGAGGCGGGAGGCATAGCCAAACGGGGATGGATGGATGATTGATTGGTTGGTTGGTTGGTTGGTTGGTAATTGGTAATTGGGACATGGTAATTGGAGATTGCCATTTATTAATTACAACTTCGAGTTTACCTTTTTCTTTGTGTCCCTTCGTGTCCTGTGTGGATCATTTTGGCCTGGGAATAAATAACGATGCGGTATACCGCCTGGCAAAACCATCAGCAGAGATATTTTTAGGACTTACGCCGTTGGGTGTATCGAACCCGGTGACAGTCACTTTTGGCCGAAAATGAACGTCCGCTTAAGCTCAAACAACGCTATTTATCGCGTCTAAGTGACTGTCACCTTTTGAACTGCGTAACTCCTAATTTTTATAGAACCCGGAAAAATTTTAAGTCTTCCAATTTTACTCGAAGTCTTCCAACTTTACTCAAAGTCTTCCAATTTTACGCGACATATTTCAATTTTATTTTAAATCTTCCAATTTTACTCAAAGTCTTCCAACTTTATTCGAAGTCTTCCAATTTTACGCGACATATTTCAATTTTATTCGAAGTCTTCCAACTTTACTCAAAGTCTTCCAATTTTACGCGAAGTCTTCCAACTTTACTCGAAGTCTTCCAACTTTACTCAAAGTCTTCCAATTTTACGCGAAGTCTTCCAACTTTACTCGAAGTCTTCCAATTTTACGCGAAGTCTTCCAACTTTACGCGACATATTTCAATTTTCAGGAACAAATTTGCGTTCTATGGACGTACTTGGCAGCGCACCGGGGTAAAATGAAGCCAAACATCTTGCTACGCGTCTTTTATCAATAGATTTCACCTGTTGTTTTGGCTCCGCATGGGCTTGTCCAGCCGACCGACGAAAGTGCTTAACGTCGGGGCGATGTGTGCTCAGAATCCTGAGCGGGTTGTAGCATCTGGCAAGAATGTTCTGGATATGATTGCCAAAGGCCAGATCACTGAAGGACCGGTTGAGGTTGTTCCTTTCAGCAAAGCCGCAGAAGCACATCGCCAACTTGACAATAAGAAGGTTCAAGGGAAAATAATACTGCGCGTATCGCAATAGAAATTGCGATATTTTTGTTTTAAATAGGCGTTACGCAGTTCAAAAGGTGACAGTCACTTTGGGCCGAAAACGAACGCCCGCTTAAGCCCAACCAACGCTATTTATCGCGTCTAAGTGACTGTCACCGGGTTCGATACCCCCAACGGCGTAAGTTCTATTAAATTGCATAGGAAGCCAGGCCCAACAAAGCCCATGCAACCGATGCAAAATTTCGCACGGCTGATTGGCGACGTTAGCTGCCCTGTGAACGGCAAATGCCGGACGTTTCCGGTCAAGAATGAGAGGAAATGATATGACTCTTAAGCGGATGGACAATGTCGGCATCGTGGTCGAATCTCTCGATACCGCCATCTCTTTTTTCACCGAGCTTGGCCTGAAGCTCGAAGGGCGAGCCATGATTGAAGGAGAATGGGCCGGGCGCGTCACCGGACTGGGCTCCCAGCGCGTTGAGATCGCTATGATGGTCACGCCCGACGGTCACAACCGACTTGAGCTCTCGCGATTTCTCAGCCCGCCTGTCGTTGCCGATCACCGGAACGCTCCGGTGAACGCTCTGGGCTACCTACGCGTCATGTTCGCCGTGGACGACGTTGACGAGATGGTCATCCGGCTCGGCAAGCACGGCGCGCAGCTTGTCGGCGAAGTGGTTCAATATGAGGACTCGTATCGGCTCTGCTACATTCGCGGCCCCGAAGGACTGCTCATCGGGCTCGCCCAAGAGCTCGGGTAAAGCGTTGCCGTATAGGCGCAGAAGAGCACCTGTCCTGCGGCCAGCAAAAGGCCGGTTAGGATACATTCATTGGCGTATAACAACCGGTTGCACGGACGGCTCACTACGCCCCTGCCGCTGAACCGGAGCGTTAAAATGTCTAAGAACCTGTTTTAAAAGGGGAAGGTTACAGATTGGCCCACAGATTTACCCTGATAATCACAGATTTTTATCTCAATTTTGATATTATCAGTGATAATCTGGGGCTATCTGTGGACCCTAGAAGATTTTTAAAACAGTCTCTAAGCTCAATATACTAATCCTTTTCAATTCCGCCGAGATGTTTTTTTATAGCCCATCTTTTCCCCTTAGCAAAACAGAATTTCTCTTGAAGAAAAGCCAGCTTAATCGCTACACTATGCTGGCACTTTTTTAGAAACCCGGTTTTTGAGGCTTAATTGATAGCCTTTTGGGGCAAAAAGCGCCTCTTTTAACGCTAAAAAACCGGGTTTCTGGCTATGATACTTTAAAGTGCAACGGTAGTGATCGCTAAAAGCCGAGACCAATCCTTCGGCCCGGGTTTATTGAGGACCCTGGCAGCTGGATCAATCTCGGCTTGACCTATGATTCATATAGGCGTTACGCAGTTCAAAAGGTGACAGTCACTTTTGCCGAAAATGAACGTCCGTTTAAGCCCCAACAAGTCGATTTATCGCGTCTAAGTGACTGTCACCGGGTTGGATACACCCAACGGTGGAAGTTATTTTATGCCCATTCTTTATGATAGCGATGGCAGTGTAAAGTCTGTTTAGAGTTCAGCTATGGCCGGGATGATCTCTTTGGCAAAGGTTTCGAGCGGTGTAATCTCGTAAACATCGGGCATATTGAATATGGCGTGAGTGAAGCCCATCGCCGAGAGATCCTTGAGGCGACTGATGAGGCTATCGACCGTATCTTTCCCGGACAGATGCGCGGTATCGAGGCAGGTTTTCTCGATGGTGTCGTAATCGCGGCCCAGAGTTTCACAATGGTCTTTGAGGATGTCGAGCGATTTTTGCATGTTTTCCGGTCCGACCCAGGCCCCGATATTGCAGGCATCGGCATATTCAGCCACCATGCGCAGGGTCTTTTTCGGGCCGGTACCGCCGATCATGATACGGGGATGCGGGTTTGAGAGCGGGTGGGGGTTGTTGGTGATGGCCGGCGCAGCAAAATGCTTACCTTCAAAGGCGGCCTCATCACCGGCCCAGAGCGCCTTGGCCAGTTGCAGCGTGTCCTCCAGTTGCTCGAAGCGCTCTGAGGTTGAGGGGTAGGGGATACCATAACCTTTGGCTTCGTCTTCATACCAGGCCGCACCAATGCCGAGATAAGCTCGACCCCCGGAGACAATGTCGAGGGTGTTGACCATCTTCAGTAGAACGGCGGGATGGCGATAAATCACGCCGGTTATCAGCACACCGAGATAAGCTTTTTCCGTTAATCCGGCAAAATAGCCGAGCGTGGTATAGCTTTCCAGCATCGGGTCGGTATAGGCTTCGCCGAACAAGCCCTTGATTTGATAGTAATGATCCATAACCCAGAGGCTGTAAAAACCAGCCTCTTCGGCGGTGGTGACGATTTCTTTCAGTTTGGGGCGGATGGCCGCCGCGCCGCCGGGGTACTTAAAAGATGGAATTTGTAAGCCAACATGCATGATTAATCTCCTTAATCGTTTTCTTCTTGCAAGGGGTTGATTTTACGTTTTGCTAACGGTCACAAGGTTGCAGGCCACAAGGTGGCCAGGTAACAGGGTTGCCCGTCACCCGAATTTATATGTGCGACCCTACGACATGTTACTGTGCGATTTATGGCCTATTTGGTTGTTATTTTAAAGTAAAATACGAATGTGTCCAGTCGTATGTTACCACGTGAGTTGTTTTCTTCTTATGGCTATGACTACCTTTGCACTTTAAAGTATTATGGCCAGAAATCCGGTTTTTTAGCGTTAAAAAGGGCTCTTTTTGCCTCGAACGATTATCAATTAGGCCTCAAAAACCGGGTCTTTAAAAAAGTGCCAACATAGTGAAAGCGAGAGTGAGCGAATGATTGAAGATTCATCGGCTATTTCTTCGACGCGAATCAGGCGTAAGCCTTGATACCAACCGTAAACATTCAACGTCACTCAGTTACAAATCATCAACGGGGGGTTCATGCGCCAGCCAATTTTGCTCGCTGTCTTTTAAGAAGTAATTGGGCCAATCGACGGTTTGTTCGGTGAAGGTGATGAAGGCCAAAACATCCAGGCAAAAGCGGTTGACGCGCTCAAGGGTATGGTTTTCCAATAGGTCATTAATCTTTTCAAGAAATCCAGCCGGTTTTTTAGCGGCTCTCTCCACCACTTTCAACAGCCATTTGTGATACGGATACAATAGTTCGTTCTCATTAAGAATGATCCGGCTGGAGAATAGGACCAGCTTCTGTAACGACAGAAAAACCAAATAGGTGTTTTGTTTCTTAAGGGCTTCACTATAATACCATTTCCAGGCCAGCAGTTGAGACGCAAATCGCTTTCTGCGTTCATCGATTTTATCTTTGGGATAAACCACTATCTGGGCCAATAATGCCTGTAGCCGATCGAGCCGGGAAAAAAGCACCTGACAATCCTGAAAGGCGTAGCGGGCCGGGTCGCTGCCGTGTTGGGCTAGCCGGGTTAATAAGTCCAGGTCCGCCACTTTACAATCAATATAGCCGTGGTCATAGGTACAGATATCCCATAAACTAAAGGCCAAGGTGTTAGCCGCCTTTCGCCGTTGAAATTCGGCGGCATCCACAATAAGACAAACATCGATGTCCGCATCAGCGCTGGCAAACCCATGCGCGATTGACCCGCCTAACAGGATGGCTAAAATAGTGGGGTCTTTTGTATATCTCGCCAGAAATTTATCAATCGATTCTTGATGATGCTGTTCCATACGTCCTCCCGAAGCATAAGATTGCGATAGCGGCCCTGTTTCGGGGGATAATAGTAACCGATCGTTGATAATTCGGAAATATAGCGGAGCGACAAAGCTGGCTTTGTCATTAACCGGAAGGTCAAAGTAAACTTTGACGCTCCAATCCGGGTATTCTCAAAAAGGGGAGCGACAAAGCTGGCTTTGTCATTAACCGGAAGGTCAAAGTAAACTTTGACGCTCCAAATCAGGCAATCTCAAAGGAGAAAGACGTACAATGATTAATCGCATCTGGCATGGGTGGACAACGCCGGACAACGCCGATAGGTATGAAACGTTGCTGAAAGAGGAAATCTTTGTGGGGATTGAGAACCGGCATATTCCCGGCTTTAGGGGTATCCAACTGCTCCGTCGCGATGCCGGCGATGAGGTGGAATTCATCACGATTATGCGGTTTAACTCGCTGGCGGCGGTGGCCGAGTTTGCCGGAGAGGATTACGAAGTAGCCTACGTCCCGGCCAAAGCCAGAGAAGTCCTGGCCCGGTTCGATGCCCGCTCGCAGCATTATGAGATCCGAATCGAGCGGGGTGGGATGGATTAAGGGGTATCGAACTAGGTGACAGTCACTTTTTGCCAAGAAAAAACGTCCGGTTAGCCCAAATAAGTCGATTTATCACATATAAGTGACTGTCACCTTTTGAAGTGCGTAACTCATTAGGACTTACGCACTTCACCTTCCTGGAAGCTTTACGGGAGGCTAACAAACAGGCCAAGCTTCCTTGAATGATGATAAATCCAGCTTCCAGGAAGGTTTTGCTCCCAATTGCGTAAGTCATAACTCATATCGAGTATGTGCCCGTTAACAAAATCCTAAATGGCGACGCCTAACCGCGCTTTCTCGCAGCAGAGAACAGCGCGGCCAAACACCCCTGCGGCTCGGCGGGTTTGGTATCGGGCGGAGGCGGGGTCGGCGGTGTTGGCGTCGGCGGTAGAGGAGTCGGTGTGGGTGGGGTTGGTGTGGGCGGCGTTGGCGTTGGAATGGGTGTAGCTGTGGCTTGCTCATACGCCTTAAGGGCGTCGCCCCGACCGACGCCCTGATCATTGGCCGGCGCGCCCAAGTTAACAGCGCCGGCCAGCATTTTGGCTTTGACCTGGTCGGTGGTTAGGTTCGGATTGGCTTGCAGCATCAGCGCGGCGACGCCGGACGCGTGGGGGGTGGCCATACTGGTGCCGTTGGCGGCCACATAGCCTGGCGCTACGACCTGTCCCATCTGGGTTCCGGCCGCTTGCGCCGCCACAATATTCACGCCCGGAAAGACAATGTCCGGCTTGACCCGGCCATCGGCGGTGGGGCCACGCGAAGAAAAGCTGGCGATGCGGCTGCTGTCGTCCATCGCGCCCACGGTGATCACCAGGTGGGCACAGCCCGGCGAGCCAACGGTGCGCTCTCCCGGGCCGGTATTGCCCGCCGCCACACAGATGACCACGCCCATCTGGGTCACTGCTTCATCGCACATCACCGATAGGGCATCGGTGCCGTCGCACGAACCGGAGCCGCCCAGCGACAGGTTAATCACCTGGACGTTCTGCTCCAGCACAGCCCACTCGATACCGGCCATTACCCCACTCATCGAACCGCCGCCGTCGGCCCGCAGCACTTTGGCCACATAGAGGCTGGCCTCCGGGGCAACGCCGACATATTTACCGTTCGATTTGGCGCCGCTGCCGGCCACAATGCTGGCGACGTGCGTGCCATGCCCGTTGTCATCTTGGGCGGAACTGCTGACGAAACTCTTGGTGGCCATAATTCGCCCGGCAAAATCCGGGTGAGCCGAGTCGATGCCGGTGTCAACTATGGCGACTTTAACACCTGCGCCTTTTATCCCCAATGCCCACACTTTGGGCGCGGCAATAATCGGCGCCGAGGTATCCAGCCAGGTGTGAACCGGCAAATCGGGCCAGATTTGATCGACCCCTTCCTGGCGGCTCAATTCATCGATCTCCGCGGCTGTAACTTTGACAGCCTCGCCGGGGAATAATTGGAATGAGTGTTCCACATCAGTCACCATCGGCAAGGCCTGCGCTCTAAAAAAGCCCTGTTTGCGCCTGACGATGACCGGGATCGGCTCGTCATTGGACATGGCATTCATTTGGCTATGCAGCCCCGAGGGAATTTTAGCCATGATGCTTCCTTTCTATGGTTAGTTGGTTAGTTTAATAGTTGGTTGGTGGGTGGGTGAATTACATGGTTCTGATGGTCTGATCCAACTCGATTGATTTAACCCACGCTTGGTCAAGCAAATTCACGGCAGCCGCCCCGGAACAGGTTACAGCCAGAGCGGGGGATAACCGAAACTGCTGTTTAATTTCGATGCCCGCCTCGCCACACCACGTTAAATGCGGGGTGGCATCGCCATAAGTGCGAACAATAAGATCAAATAACTGATCAGGCATCGATTTAATTTGTTGTTCTAACTCGGCGTTGATTTTTGCCATACTATTCTCCTTAACATTTCACTTTCATTATACAATATGAAGTTAAATAGGTGAAGCGCAACCTTAAATTTTGGATTGAGCTAACATAACCATAAGTTTGCCCTACAAAAGCGTATTTTCAAAGGAACCGGCGCCCCGTGAGCTGAATTGATGCAACTAGGACATCACGGCGTAAGTAACTGGATAGTTCGTAGTAACCGCTTTAGCGGTGCTGTCGAAAGAAACGGCTAAAGCCATTACTACGAACTGGGGAGCTATTTATGCCTCCGTGTACTAGGCGTTACGCAGTTCAAAAGGTGACAGTCACTTAGACGCGATAAATCGATTTGTTTGGGCTAAACGGACGTTCCTTTTCGGCCAAAAGTGACTGTCACCGGGTTCGTTACACCCAACTGTGTAAGTCCTAACAACATCACCTTATAAAATTGGATAGCCGCTTAAATGTGGGTATAATGAGGCCGCTTGACCCGTTTAATCCGGTCTTTTACAATCGTCGTCATCTATCTAATCAACTGGACTTACGCAAAAACCCGGTGACAGTCACTTACAAACTGCTGAGTCGTGCAAATCGATCAATGTAGCGGGCTTAAGTGACTGTCACCTTCTTTGCCCTAATCAAATTGAGTGGCAGCTATGGCCCAACCGACAACCTTAATAAAAAGCTTTCCTAATGGTCGCCGAGCCCTGTCGGTCAGGGTCAGTCCGGAAACCGACGCGGCTGAGGTCATCGATGCCCTGAGTTTGCCCAGATGCCGGCGGCTGTTGATGCTGTCGGGCGGGGCGAATAATATGTCGGCCGATAAAATGAGCCGACTGACCGTGTTGTTTGCGGCAATTGGCCAGCTTATTGTCCAAGACGGCGTCACTGTCATTGACGGCGGCACCAAAGCGGGCGTGATGAAGCTGATGGGCGAAGCTTTAGGCCGGGCCGGTCGAACTAAATCGCCCCACATTGGGGTGCTGCCGGCTCACGTGACAGTAGGCGAGGATGGGACGACCGCTGAAGATATCCTGGAACCTCACCACTCTAATTTTGTTCTGGTGGAAGGCGATGAGTGGGGCAGCGAAGTTGAGCAGATGTATCGCCTGGCGGCTTATCTTTCGCAACAAGCGCCGTCGGTGGCGTTGCTGGTCAACGGCGGCGAAATTGCCCTGCGCGAGGTCGAGTTGAATGTTGAGCAAGGTCGCGAAATTATTGTGCTGGTCGGCAGCGGCCGGCTGGCTGATGAGATCACCCAAGCTATCCAAAAGTTGAATGAGCCGGTTTCAGACCGGCTCAAAGCGGTGGTTCAACAGGGTCAATTCAACCTGGTTGATCTGGACGCGCCGCCCGAAGTGTTGATTGGTCTTCTTCACCAAAAACTTCAGTAACGGTTAGTTTTAGACATAATTTGACTCCCCATGCTACAATACCGTTATACCCGAAATCATCGAGCAGATCGCCTCAGGACTGGTCATGGATCAACCCAAACTTCCAACCAAAGTCAGCCCCGTTGAATGGATTGGCCCCGATCATCCCGGTTATGAAGAAACCGGGTTAATTCATTACGCCCATATTCCCCGAGAAGCCAGTTTAGATGACTCGGCGCCGGTAGTGGTGATGGTTCACGGCAAATACGGCGACGAAAGCGCCATGTGGATTTTCAAACAAACTATCCCTGCCGGGGTGGCGATTGTCTCGCCCAGAGCACCGCTGGTCAGCCCCAATGGCGGCGGATTTGTGTGGTTTGATAGCGCCAACGGCACATTGCAGCCCACGGCCGAAGGGTTACAGACCGGTTTGTTGAAACTGACCCATTTTATCGATGGGTTACGCTACCTCTACCCGATCAACCCCGACCGGCTGCTGCTGATGGGTTTTAGTCAAGGGGCAGCCATCAGTAACGCCTTTGCGCTGAATTATCCCAACCGGGTGCTGGGGGTGGCTTCGCTGGCCGGGGCGATGGTTCAACCCTTTGATCTTATGCCAGCGCCGGAGCTAGATGGTCTACCCGTTTTTATGGCGCATGGCCTGGAGGATGACACCATCCCGGTGAGCCAAGCTCAAAAAACGCGGGATCACTACCAGGCGTTGGGGGCAAAAATCACCTACGGGGAATATCGCACCGGCCACAAAATGACGGTGCCAGCCATCAAGGCCTTAAAAGATTGGGTTTCAGAGCAATTAAAGTAGAGCATCAACCATGTCAGACGGCCTAGACCAATCTGTCACTACTATGCTGGCCAAAGATGAAGGCTTGATTGATTTGGCCGGTACGGCCCTGCTTATCGCCGAATATTTGACTCACCCCTTTGATAAACAACTCTATCTCAATCGTCTGGACAAAATGGCCGCCGCCATCCGGTCTCAACTTACGCCGGCCCAATCCGCCACTGACATCATCGACGCCTTGAACTTTTACCTGTTCGGCCAGGTGAATTATACCGGCAACACCAACGATTATTACAACCCTGACAACTCCTTCCTTAATCGGGTTATGGATGGGCGCACAGGCATCCCGTTGACGTTAAGCATGATTTATTTGGAGATAGGCTGGCGCCTCCGTTTACCGCTGTGGGGCATTGGGCTGCCCGGTCACTTTATTGTAGGTTACGGGGCTGAAGCCGACCCGATTTATATTGATGTCTTTCACCGAGGCCAGCGCATAACGGAAGACGACTGTCTGGCCCTGAGCAATACGCCCTCCCAAAGACACGACACGTTCAAGCGCCAATTTCTGAGACCGGTTTCTAAAAAAGCCATGCTCTACCGGCTGCTGCTCAATCTCAAACATATCTATCTCGACCAGCAAAAGTGGCCGGATGCCCTTAAAACCATCGATTTAATGATGATCCTGCGCCCCCCAGAAATTGGCAACTTGAGAGACAGAGGTTTGATCTACTATCGTTTAAATCGCCTCAGTGAAGCCGTTACCGACTTGCAGCGCTATATCTTTTTAGCGCCTGAAAACCGTGACATTGATGCGATCAAAGATCATTTAAAAAAGATAGAGGCGGCTTTACTGCGGCTCAACTAACACGCGGCTATTTACCCGCCAGTTCGATAGCGACCATAAAAATATCGACCCGCGCCTAGCCACCAAACCAAAAAACAAACTAATCATCCCATTACCCACCACTCTCAACTCAATTTGTCAACCGTTCCGTCTGCATTTAAAATGCTGGGCTGAAGGACTTAAGGAAAATTGCGTATAATAACTGAGGCGTAAAAAGGGAGGACTCTATGCCGCAAAAGTTATGGATGGCTATACCATTTGGTATGGTATTGATACTACTATTTTCCCCTGTTTCGGCTGTGCTGGCAGCCCCGCCCTTTCAAACTATCCCGTGTGCAGAAGATTATACCGTTCAGGCCGGCGACTGGCTGAGCACTATCGCCGAAAAATATTACGGCGATGTCCTGGCTTATACGGTTATTGTCAACGCGACCAACGCGGCTGCTCAGGAGAATGACACTTACACGCCCATCACCGATCCCAGCCTGATCGAAGTTTCGCAGACGTTGTGTATTCCACCCGGCGAAACAGCCCAAGCCATGCTCAACGGTGAAATTTCCGGGCCGCCGCCGGCCCCGGTTAATCCCGAAGATAAGCTGCTGGCCATTGTTGGCAACCGCAGCTTTGCCAACATTCCGACCACCTTAAAACTGAGCGGCGGGAAGTTCGGTCAAGGGCAGGAATTCACTATCGACGCCGGGCAAGAGATTCGACTGGAGATTGAACCGGGCGAGTACAAAGCCTTTTGGAGTTCGCCGGAAGGCGTGACCTTTAGCCGGGACTTCATGGCTCAACCGGGCATGGTGGCTATCAACTGGTTTGTGCCGGAAGAGAGTTACGTCATGACCGAAGTCCAGCGCAGCGGTCTGGTAGACGATGAGGCCCAAACCGAGACATTAGGCCAATTTACCCCGCCTTCGGTGACTAATAAAGAGACACCTTACTACGCCCCGGAAGGTAAAGAGTTGTTAGTGGCGGGTAACCGCAGCTTTGCTAACCTGCCTTCCACGCTAACATTAACCGGTGGGCAATTTGGCGGCGGGCAGGAGTTTACGATCAATCCCGGTCAAGAATTGATTGTGGCGCTCGATCCGGTTGAGTACACCGTCACTTGGAGTTCGCCGCCAGCGGCCGATGGCACCGTCTTGGCGCGAGGGGGAACCATTACCCCCACCCCCGGCACCGTGACGATAGTCTGGGTTGTCCCTGAAGAAAACCGCGCCTTCTTGCAGAGGCCCGGCGAACCCGGCCAGGCATTTAAGTAACCCACAAGGGAACCGATTATGAGTCGAAAGAGAACAAAAAGTAGATTAACCCATTTGATTGTGGTCGTGGTCGCCATCATTATTAGCGCTCTGCCGTTTTTAACCGTAACGCCATCTTCAAGTTTGGCCGTGCAATCGACTCAGAGCCTGGGCGATGATATCCGGCGGCAAAACCAAACCCCCACGGTCTCGGCTCTGCTAACTCAAACGCCGGTCGCCGAGATAACACCTTCAACCGGTGCGCTAATCCTGCTCAATCCCTTTAGCGGACCATCAGCCAGCCCCATTACCATTACCGGCCAGCGCTGGACCCCGGACAGCCGCGTGATCATCTATCTGCCATACCAGGGTCAGGAGTTTGCCGTCGCCAGCACCCTGGTCACCGAAGACGGGACGTTTACCGTCAGTATCTTCCTGCCGATATTCCTGACCGATCAGCCGCTGGTGCCAATCATCGCCCGGACGATCACCGATGATGAGAGCGCCCGGGCCTTCTACACCGTCAGCGATGCCGTGCCGGAGCCGGCGGCCACCCCTGTATCCACCTCGCCGCAAGGTATTGTTACCACCGACGCCCTAAATGTGCGCAGCGGACCAGGCACAGAATATGGGGCGATTGGGCTGCTGCGGCGAGACCAGGAGGTTACGATCAACGGCCAGGCCGGCGGCTGGTGGCGGATCGACTATTTGCATGCTCGGGGTGATGCCGGTTGGGTGTCTGGCTTGTACATCGATGCCCAAAATGTAGCCGACGTCCCTTATGCAGCGCCGCCCCCCACCCCTATTCCCCTACCGACCGCTACCCTAACCCCGACCCCAATACCCCAACCGGTCTTTGTTTGCAACCCTGGCCAATGGAGCGGCTGCGGCGGCGCGAGCTGCACCGCTGAATATGTCAGTCAGTGCGGCAGCGACGGCCAATGGGGCCAATGCGTCTGGGATCCCGGCAGCTGCAGCCCGTATCGAAATAATAATGGCAACAACAACAACAACAATAACAACAATAATAACAATAACAACAATAACAACAATAATAGCGATGATGACGATTAAAAACGATTAACTTTTCAAGTCAGTCATTAGAAAAAGGCCCTCTGACGTTGTTCAGAGGGTTTTTTCATTCCAAAACCGTGACCAAATTGTAATCTCTTAACCATCCTATCATCAGGACTTACGCAAAAATTTAACCAAATTTTCTCCTGGCTGCTAAATCTGTATAATAGCCATAGATCGCCATCAAGCATTTACTCGCCGGGGAGGAGAAAATGAGACTAAAATTGTTACATCCTTTTTTCCTGATAGTCGTTGTGGTTATCTTACTGGCAGCCTGTGCGTCCATCCAAGATGTAGAAGCGCCGTCGCGGTCAGGGCCAATCGTCCCCGATACGCCAGCCACAAGCCTACCCGTCGCTGATACAGCTTCCACCCCCCAGGAATCGTCCGTTGCTGCCGCGGCGATTCAAGCTCCGGTAGATGAGCAAGGAGCAACGCCTCAAGCCGGCGACGGTGAATTGATCTATGCCGAAGCCCAGATAACCGCAGCCAAGGTGGCCATCCTCGAGTCGTTTCCGGTGCAGGTTAACCTGATCGTGCAAGGCAATTTTCCCGATGGCTGTACCACTGTCGATCAGGTCAGTCAACGCCAGCAAGATCATACCTTTTTCGTTAATCTGATCACCGCTCGACCGGCTGAAGCGATGTGTACCCAGCAAATTGTTCCCTTTGAAGAAATTGTGGCCTTGGATGTGCGCGGGCTAAAAGCCGGTGAATACCAAGTGATGGTCAATGAGCAGCCGTTCGGTACGTTCGAGCTTGCGGCCGATAATGGTTTACCCAACGAGGGCAACTCGGGCCAAGGGGTGCTGCCGACTGACGATACCACTTACGAGCCGATTTTCATTCCCGCTACCGGCGCGGCGATCACGGTTCCGGCGGAATGGACGCGCACCGATTTTCAATGGTCGCCCAACAGGGAAGGAATGCCCTTAATCGGCGTGGCTTGGACCGAACTCGATTTGGAGTGGACGCCGACGTCCATGCTGCCGGAAGGCGCGGAGTTGGTCTCTCGCGAACCGGTTGAGCTGGCTTGGGGCGAAGGTATCCGATTTCAATTGGAAATCAAAGACACCGATGGGCAGTTGGTTACCATCGAAGAGCATCTGATTGCCCCGCTTAATCGAACGGTGGTCTACGATTTTTATGCCAGCGGATCGACCTACCAAGAGTTGGATGCGGTCAAAGACGCCTACGAAACCATGATTACTTCGGTGGAACTCAACGCCAATCCCGCTTTCCAAGGGCTGCCGGAAAGCTGCACGCCCAATGTTGCCCGAGCCTTGTTTGTCGATGCTGGACGGCGATACTGCTTGCTGTATCCGGTTTATTATCCCCAACCCGTTGAGGAGAATGGACTGGTGAATATCTCCGGTCTGCCCCAAAGCGAAGGGCCTGACCCTATCGTGGCCAGCTTGCTCATTCAAATCGATGGTCCGGCCAACGGGCAGACGGTAGCTCAGGTAGTCGATCAGGTGGTCAGCCAATACAGCGCGCTGCCGATTACCCGGCGATCGACGACGTTAAGCGGCGTCGAAGCGGTGCTGGTGGAAGGGCTGCCGGGTCGGTTTGGCTCGCGCCAGGTATTTGCCGTTTATAATGATACGATTTTTCATTTTATTCTGATGCCGGTTGACAACGCCTTCCCTCAGCTCGCCGATGAAGTCGAACAGTTGTGGGAGACGACCACCACCTCATTTACATTTTTACCCTAACTCAGGTTCCGGTTAATGGCCAACTTAGAATCATTTATCCTACTTAACGCTCTCATCAAACTGGGTATGGTTGTGCTGATTTTCTCGGCCGCGACCTTGCTTCACCGCCTGGCGGAGCACCTGGCCGGGTTAATCCTGCGGTTTGGACATCGCAATCATACCCCTGAGCAGGCCGAAACTAAGCCGAAACGACACCTGGTGCTCGAAGACTGGCTGCCGGACGAACTAATTACGATTGAACCGCTCCGGCTGGAACGGCAGCGTACCCTGAGAGAGTTACTATCCAGCTTGATTAGTGTGACAGCCTTCATTACGGCAGCCATCATCAGCCTGGCGCTCTTCGCCGACACCGACACGCTAGTTTGGACGATCGGCTTTTTCACGGCCGGTATCTCGTTTGCCGCCGGCCCTGTTGTCGGCGATCTTCTGTCGGGGGTCAGCATTATTTTTCAAGATAAGTTGGTCGTCGGTGAGAAAATTCGGATCAATTCCCAATTCATTCCAATCGAAGGCATTGTTGAACGGATCAATCTCAAGTCAACCCAGCTGCGCGCCCGCACCGGAGAAATGTATATCGTCAATAACGGTGAGCTGCGCTATATCTGTAACTTCAGCCGCGGGCCTTACTCCGCCACATCCCTGCGAATCAAAATCGCGGCAGCGGATCTCCTGCCGGCTTTGGCCTTATTAAACAGATTAGCCCCCGAAGCGCCGCGCGTCTTCCCCGAACTCAACGAACCGTGGCTGGTATTCAGCGAGGCAGGGACAATGGATCACACTACTGAATTAACCTTGGCCCTAAAAATCGACTTCGGCCAGGCGGCCCGGTTGCGCCCCAAGCTCATGGTCTTTCTCCAGCATCATTTTGCTATGGAGAAAATCGCTTTTGCTAACTAAGGAAAAGACACATTATGGAAACTGCCGCTGCCGGGGACTTACCGCTGATCATTCGACTCATCAATGTTGGGCTGATTATTTTTCTAGCGTGGCTCATCTATCGGCTGTCGTGGCGGCTGGCCGGGCTGTTCTTGCGCTTTTATGAATTTTCGCCGTCACATTTGCCAGCTCATTTACAGCACCATACCGGCGAAGAAGGGGTCTCAAAACTCATCGCGCGGCTGATCGATTGGCTGCCCGGCGAGATCATCGACATTCCTCCACCCCACGAGCAGCGGCGGCAAACCCTGCAAGAGATCATCTCTAGCGCTATCTCCGTCATTGCCTTTGTGCTGGCGGGTCTGGCCATCCTGGGCCAATTTGCCCCCATGAGCACCATCGTGACCGTGACCGGGCTGCTCATTTCGGCCCTGGCCTTCGCCGGTCGCACCGTGATCGCCGATTATCTGGCCGGTTTTGGGATTCTATTTCAGGATCAATTTTACGTGGGGGAAAAAATCAAGGTCAAGGCTCAGCTTGATATTATCGAAGGCACGGTGGAGCAGGTCAGTCTCAATGCCACCTGGCTCCGATCGCTCACCGGCGAGGTCTATGTGATTGCCAACGGCGAAATGCGCTGGATTTGCAACTACAGCCGGGGCATCTACTCTGCGGCCAACATCACCCTCAAAATTGCCGCCGCCGATCTCCAGCGAACCGTACCGCTACTGGAGACCTTAGGGCAGGAGGCTCCTGCCGTCTTCAAAGAAATGCACGATCCCTGGCAGGTCATCAGCGAGTCCGGCCTTCTGGCCGAGCACGTCGAAATCACCTTAGCCGTCCGTGCCCATTTCGGCCAGGCGGTTCACCTGCGTCCCAAATTGCTGGCTCTCATTCAAGCGCGGCTGGCGCGGGAGGGAATCGAGTTGGTGAGTTAGGGGGTAGTTAGTAAATCTTTACGAATAATTGTTGGGGTTTTCAACCGGCAGACCTTCTGCCTGAGCAGCACTGAGTTGGTCGTTATCAGCGGTCACAAAAGTAAATTTCGAGAAGCCTGCCGATAAGCGTATTCTTTGAAGCGCCAAAGCTGTTGCCAAATGAACAGCATCATAGCCACGCAGCCCATAAATCTCGGCAAGCTGCATCGCTTGATCGGCGGTGGTAGATGTCACGCTCAAGATCTGATATTTGGCTTGCCAGTCAGAGCGAAAGGTTTGAGCGATTTGCGCTGCCTTCGATCGAGAAACTTCTTTGACTTTAACCTTTCGAAAAATAGCGGCAATCATTTCCGGGCCAGCAAGACGATTCACAAAAATATCGTGACCAGAAGCGGCAGAAGTTAAAGCGATGACCCAATTAGAGCCTGTTTCTAAAGCATACCGTTTAACAAGCGCACTTGTATCCAGATAAAACACAGCCACTTAACGGCGTTCCTCAATAATCATTTTGGAAAGCGGCTTACCGTCCAGCGGTACCGGCGCAACATCATCTGCGGGAGAGCTAGTATCAATATTTCGGATTTCTTCAAGCAACCCCAGTTTAACCAAATCTTGCTTGAACCGATACTCTGCCTGACGTTCGTTAAGCAAATTAGCCTCTAACCCGGCTCGAGATGAGTAAGGTACGATCTCACCTTTATCAAGTTTGTCCCAAAAAACATCCTCGGTGATAATTTCCCCCAGACTAAACATGATGTCCAGAGCTTTCTCGATAATCTGATCTTCACTTATCTGGCGTACCTCCGCCAGATTTCTTAAACGATCAGCCTGGTCTTGCGAAAGATGAATATGTTTTTCTTGGGTTATTACCGGCTTAGTCATATACTTTGCTCCAACATAGCTTATAGCTTATCTAGGTATAGCTATTCTAGCATATCTGAGGTATGAGTTACAACAGTTCCTATCAATGTATCCCTCAATACCCCAAATTCGGTCGCAGCCACCGCTCGACCTCCGCAACTGTCTTGTCCTTTCGGGCCGCGTAATCCTCGACCTGATCGGCTAGAATCTTGCCGACGGTGAAATAGGTCGCTTCGGGGTGGGCGAAGTAGAAACCGCTGACGGCGGCGGTGGGAGTCATAGCGAAATTCTCGGTCAGGTGCAGATCGATCCGCTTCGGCACGTTTAGCAGTTCAAACAGAATGCCCTTCTCCGTATGGTCGGGGCAGGCGGGGTAGCCGGGGGCGGGCCGAATGCCGCGATACTTCTCTTTGATCAGCGCCTCATTGTCTAAATCCTCATCGGGCGCGTAGCCCCAGTAGACCTTGCGCACCTGCTCGTGCATGAATTCGGCCAGGGCTTCGGCCAGGCGGTCGGCCAGGGCTTTGACCATGATAGCGCTGTAGTCATCGTGCTCGGCCTCGTAGCCAGCCACCAGCGCGTCGACGCCGAGGCCGGCGGTAACGGCGAAGCAGCCCAGGTAATCGCACACACCCGACTCCAGCGGGGCGATGAAATCGGCCAGGGCGTAACAGGGGCGGCTGGCGCCCTTGTCGCTTTGCTGGCGCAGGGTGTGGAAGACGGTCAACACCTCGCTGCACTGCTTGTTGGTGTAGAGCATGATATCATCATCGATACTTTGAGCCGGGAAAAATCCCAGGACGGCACGGGCGGTCAGGCGGCTGTGGGAGATGATGTCGCGCAGCATAGTTTGGGCGTCGTTGAACAGCTTGGTCGCCTCTTTGCCCTTGATCGGATCGTTGAGAATTTGAGGATAGACACCGCGCATCTCCCAGGCGTGGAAAAAGGGCGACCAGTCGATCCGTTCGGCCAGACTGCCCAGGCTGATATCGTTGAAAACTTTGACGCCCAAGAAGCTCGGCTTGACGATGTCGGCCTGCTGCCAATCCGGCTGGAAGCGGCGCGACCGGGCCGTCGCCAAATCGAGCAGGGGGCGATTGGATCGATTATTGAGATGGTGCTCGCGCAGTTGGGCGTACTCGTCGCGAGTGGCCTGGGTGAAGGCGTCGCGGCTGTTGGGGTTGAGCAGTTGCTCCATCACCCCCACACTGCGCGAGGCGTCGAGTACGTGGGTGGTCGCGCCGCTGTAGGCCGGCGCAATCTTGACTGCGGTGTGAATGCGCGAGGTGGTCGCGCCGCCGATGAGCAGCGGCGTGGTGAAGCCCAGCCGCTCCATCTCGCCGGCCACGTGGACCATCTCATCCAGCGAGGGCGTAATCAGCCCGCTCAGGCCAATAACATCGACCTTTTCCCGGCGCGCCGTCGCCAAAATCTTCTCGGCGGGAACCATCACCCCCAGATCGATAATCTCATAGTTGTTGCAGCCCAGCACCACGCCCACAATATTTTTGCCGATGTCGTGGACATCGCCTTTGACCGTCGCCAGCAGAATTTTGGCTAGCGGTTCACTCGCGCCGTCGCCGTTCAACTGCTTTTCGGCCTCGATGAAGGGGGTCAGGTGGGCCACGGCTTTTTTCATCACCCGGGCGCTCTTGACCACCTGCGGCAAAAACATTTTGCCCTCGCCAAACAGATCGCCGACGATGTTCATCCCGTCCATCAGCGGTCCCTCGATGACGTGCAGGGCCAGTTCTCGACTTTGGCGGGCTTCCTCGGTATCCTCGACGATGTAATCCATAATACCTTTGACGAGGGCATGCGCCAGTCGTTTTTCAACCGGCCAGCCGCGCCAGGCCTGATCCTCTACCTTTTTCGGGCCGTCGCCTTTGACCGTTTCGGCGTAGCTGACCAGCCGCTCGGTGGCGTCGGGGCGGCGGTTGAACAGCACGTTTTCGACCAGTTCCAGCAGTTCCGGGGGAATGTCGTCATACACGGCCAACTGGCCGGCGTTGACGATGGCCATATCCAGCCCGGCCTTAATGGCGTGGTACAAAAAGGCCGAGTGCATGGCCTCGCGCACCAGGTTGTTGCCCCGGAAGGAGAACGAGATATTGCTGACGCCGCCGCTGACCTTGGCGTGGGGCAGCGTTTGCTTGATCAGGCGGGTCGCCTCGATGAAGTTGATGGCGTAGGTGTTGTGCTCCTCGATGCCGGTGGCCACGGTCAGAATGTTGGGATCGAAGATGATATCCGCTGGCGGAAAGCCGACCTGTTGGGTGAGAATGTGGTAGGCCCGGGTGCAAATCTCAACTTTGCGCTCGATAGTGTCGGCCTGGCCCTGCTCATCAAAAGCCATGACGATGACCGCCGCTCCATATTTTTTGACCAGTTCGGCCTGGCGTTTGAACTCGACTTCGCCCTCTTTGAGGCTGATCGAGTTGACCACGGCCTTACCTTGCACGCACTTCAACCCGGCCTCAATGACCGACCATTTGGATGAGTCGATGACCACCGGCACCCGGGCGATATCCGGTTCGGCGGCGATCAGGTTAAGGAAGCGGGTCATGCAGGCTTGGCCATCGAGCATGCCGTCGTCAAAGTTGACGTCGATCATCTGCGCCCCGTTTTCGACCTGCTCGGCGGCGATGCGCAGCGCTTCTTCGTAGTTCTCTTCCTTTATAAGGCGCTTGAATTTGATCGAACCGGCCACGTTAGTTCGCTCGCCGATGTTGACGAACAGGCTGCCGGGGCCGATCCGCAGCGGCTCCAACCCGCTCAGCCGCATGATCGGTTCGACGGGCGGGACAGCGCGGGGGGGTAGCCCCTCGACCGCCTGGGCGATGGCTCGGATGTGATCGGGCGTGGTGCCGCAGCAGCCGCCCACAATGTTGACGAAGCCGCTTTGGGCGAACTCGTGAAGAAAGCCGGCAATCTCGGCCGGAGTCTGATCATACTCGCCGAACTCGTTGGGCAGACCGGCGTTGGGATAGCAGGAGACAAACGCGCCGGCGGCGCTCTTGGCCAGGGTTTCGATATACGGCCGCATCTCTTTCGCCCCCAAAGCGCAGTTAAGCCCAATGCTAAACGGCTGCGCGTGCGCCAGCGAGTGCCAGAACGCTTCGGTGGTCTGGCCGGACAGGGTGCGCCCGCTGGCATCGGTGATGGTACCGGAAATCATCACCGGCAGGCCGCGGCCGATTTCGGCAAACAGCCGGTCAACGGCAAAGAAGGCCGCTTTGCTGTTGAGCGTATCGAAGATGGTTTCGATCAGCAGCAGATCGACCCTGCCATCGACCAACCCCCGCGCCTGCTCGTGATAGGCTGCGACCAATTCATCGAACGTCACCGTTCGCGCGCCGGGATCGTTGACATCGGGCGAGAGGGAGGCGGTTTTGTTGGTCGGCCCCAACGCGCCGGCCACAAAGCGCGGTTTGTCGGGCGTTTGGGCGGTCATTTCATCGGCCACGGTTCGAGCTAAGCGGGCCGAGGCTAAGTTCAACTCGTAGGCTAGATGCTCCAGTTGATAATCGGCCTGGGAGATGGCGTTGGCGTTGAAGGTATTGGTCTCGATGATATCAGCCCCGGCTGCCAGGTTGGCCCGGTGAATTTCGGCGATAATCTCCGGCTGCGTGATCGACAGCAGGTCGTTGTTGCCTTGCAAGTTAGCCGAAAAATCTTGAAAACGCTCGCCCCGGTAATCGGCTTCTGTTAGTTTGTAGCGTTGAATCATCGTCCCCATCGCGCTGTCGATAATGAGAATACGCTGGTGAGCTAAATCGGTGAGCGTTGCGGCAGTGGTGGTCATCTACATCTCCTTAATGGTGGTTGGATAGTTGGTAGTTTGTTCGTAGTAACCGCTTTAGCGGTACTACCCAAAAACGGCTAAAGCCATGACTACGAACCAAGGCGTTAGTTATGCCTAAGGACACTACCTATCTTTCGCAAAAAAAAGCGAGGCAGCATCTGGGCATGCCTCCCCGCACGATCTTCATTATACCTCATTTACCAAAAATATTACGAAGAAATTGGTTAGAATTTGACAGCTATTTTGTCATAAAATATACTCGAACCTCGATTGGAGAAAAAATGCTGGAAACCATTGTTTTAGGTATCGCCATTTTATTGAGCCTGGTCGCCCTGGTTATGGTGTGGCTGGCAAATTATCAGAGCAAAACCCTGGCGAAGCAAATCCAGGGGGTCAACAGCCGGATCAGTTCGCTCAACCACGATCTGGAAATCGAACAGCGGCAAGCCGAACAGGAATTATTCCGGCTGTGGCTGGAATTGAAGCAGTTGCAAGGCGAGCCGGTCGATATCCCGGAGACGCCGTCTCATCATCTATTAAAATAAATCTTTTCCGCGAAGAGTCCCATGCCAAGACAAAAAAAACTCATCAGCGCCGATGATCTTTACCGCTTCAGCCTTAATTCCGGAGTACAAATTTCGCCCGATGGCGAACAGGTGGTTTACTGCCGGCAGCGCATTGACCAGACCAGCCAGCGCAAATATTACAATTTATGGGTGGTTCCCGCTTCCGGCGGCCGGCCGCGCCAATTCACTTATGGCGATCAGGTTGACGCCCAACCCCGCTGGTCGCCCGACGGCCGGGCGATTGCGTTTATCTCCAACCGGGCCGATGAAAAACAATCGCAAATCTACATCATCCCCTTCGACGGCGGCGAGGCTCGGCCGCTGACCGATCTCAAGGGGGACTTCGGCGGCTTCGAGTGGTCGCCGGATGGGAAGCAGTTGGTCTTCAACTTCCGCAAAACGGATCAAGCGGTTCTGGACCGTGAAGCCGACTCGGCGAAAGAGAAGTTAGGCGTAGTTGACCGCCACATCACCCGGCTGTTCTACAAACAGGACGGCGAAGGCTTTCTGCCGCAAGAGCGGTGGCACATCTGGATGGCCAACACCAGCACCGGTCGCGCCAAACAGCTCACTAAAGGCGACACTTACGATGAGTTCGACCCGCACTGGTCCCCTGACGGCGGCAAGATTCTGTTTCACTCCAACCGCGCCGCCGATCCTGACCGCGATTGGGATCAGGCTGATCTGTACGTAATCTCCGTAGCCAACAACGAACTCTACCAAATCGAAACCGCGCCCGGCCCCAAATCGCACGCCCGCTTTTCGCCCGACGGCTGGTGGATTGCGTTTTATCAGGAAGGGGGTAGAACCAATCTGTGGCAGAATATCAACCTCTGGGTCGTGCCGACCCACGGCAACAGCCCGGCCGTCAACCTGACCGGCGCGTTCGATCTACAGGTCGGCCACGAAACCCTCAACGACATCGGCAGCATGCAAACCATTGCCCCGGCCTGGTCCGCCGACAGCCGCACCCTCTATTTCCAAGTTACCCACCACGGCGATACGCAACTTAAATCAATTGCGGTTGACGGGACCGATTTGCAGGATGTTGTGGCCGAAACAGGCGTGGTCGATGAGTTTCATCTGAGTCGAGACAGCGGAAAACTGGCCTATCTCTTTGCCACGATGACCTCGCCGGGTGAAATCATGGTCATCGACCCGGCTGCGGGTGCGGCACGGCAGCTAACGCGCCATCATCAAGCGCTGCTGCGGGCCAGAGATTTGGGCGCTGTGGAAGAGGTGTGGTTCAAAGGCCCGGACGGCAACGATTTACAGGGCTGGATTTTGACCCCGCCGGGTTTCGATCCGAATCAGACATATCCGTCAATCCTCGAAATTCACGGCGGCCCGATGACGCAATACGGCCACTTTATGATGCACGAATTCTACTTTCTGGCGGCGCACGGCTACGTGGTCTACTTTTGCAACCCGCGCGGCGGTCTCGGTTACGGCGAAGCGCATACCAAAGCCATCTACAATGATTGGGGCAATAAAGATTACGCCGATCTGATGGCCTGGGTTGATGTGGTCGAGCAGAAGCCCTACATTGACCGGGAGCGGATGGGCGTAACCGGCGGCAGCTACGGCGGCTTTATGACCACCTGGATCATCGGCCATACCAACCGCTTCCAGGCGGCGGTCACGCAGCGCAGCGTCAGCAACAGCGTCAGCATGTTCGGCTCCGGCGATTTGGCCAGCATCTGGTCGGCCCTCTTCGGCCCCACCACTCACTTTTGGGACGACCACGAAACTTATTGGCGGCAGTCGCCCCTCAAATATATCGGCCAGGTCAAAACCCCAACGCTTGTCATACACAGTGAAGACGATCTGCGCTGTAGCATCGAACAAGGTGAGCAAGTTTTCATCGCGCTCAAAACCCTGGGCGTCGATACGGAATTCGTGCGCTTCCCGGATGAGTCGCACGGCCTCTCGCGCGGCGGGCGCACGGATCGGCGGATTGCCCGGCTGAATCACATCTTGCGCTGGTTTGACAAATATCTCAAGTAACACCTTTCCGGAGCAACAAAGTTCTGGAGCGACAAAGCAAGCTTTGTTGCTCCGGAAAGGTGCTCCGGGACAAAGCAAGTTTTGTTCCGGTCAAAGCAGAGCTTTGACGCTCCAGTTTTGACGCTCCAGTTCCGGTTCCTCACGTAGCACCTCAGCAACCCATTATCAAAATCCTCGAAAAGTCGCCGCTTAATTACGACAGAAATTGTCGTATACTTACTGTAAAATGACGGTAACAGTTCTAATCAGCACATCGATTAACCAGTCTCGATCATGAAACCAACCAACCATCCTTCCAACCGTCCCACTACCCAACCATAAAGGAGAAATCACATGACGAACACCGCCACTCGATTAATCACTTTAATCATGCTGCTACAGCGCCAACCCAATCAGAACGCCACCCAACTGGCCCAAGAACTGAATGTATCGGTGCGGACGGTGCAGCGCTATATCAACATGCTCGATGAAATGGGTATTCCCATCTACGCCGAGCACGGCCCGTATGGCGGCTATGCCCTGGTGCGCGGTTACAAAATGCCGCCGCTGGTTTTTACCCCGGCCGAAGCCGTGGCGCTTTACCTGGGCGCTAGCGTCATTGAAACGGTTTGGGGGCCGCTCTATCGAACCAGTGCGCGCGGGGCGCTGGCCAAACTCGATAATGTTTTGCCCGATGAGCAGCGGCAGGAAGCCATTTGGGCCCGTCGCAGCCTGTTGGTGAGCGGCTTGCACCAAATCGATCCCGGCCTGGCCGCGCCTCATCTGGAGAAACTGTACGAAGCCCTGCATAAACGCCGGCGGACCCGGCTGCTCTATCGAGGCCGCAACCAGCCGGAGCCTTTGCAGCGCGAGTTCGATCCGTACCTACTGATTCACAATTGGGGCTGGCAATACTGCCTCGGCTACTGTCACTTGCGCCAGGATATGCGTTTTTTTCGGGTGGACCGCATTTTAGAGCTGGCCTTACTGGACGAGACATTTGAGGCTCCGGCCGACTTCGATATTGAGGCCTATCTGGCCGGCCAGCCTTACTTTCAAACGTATGTACAGGTACGGCTGTTCTTTGCCCCGGACGCGGCGCTGATAGCCTTGGACAATCGGGCTCACTGGGACAAGCTGGCAGAGCAGCCGGATGGATCAGTTATCGTCACCTTTACCACCCCCGATTTAGAGAGGGCAGCCAGTATCATTTTGGGCCATGTCGCTATGGCCGAAGTTTTGGAGCCACAAGAACTGCGCGATTTAGTGATCGAACGCGCCAGAGCGATTGTGAGGCGGTATGATGGGGGGACTGGAGATTTGAGATTGGAGACTGGAGATTAGGAGGTTGTTCAGTCTAATCTCCCCATCTCCTAATCTCTAATCTCCCCACACCAAATATATATTGATTTAGATAAGGCTAAGAAGTTATCCCATGAAAATACAAACCGTTCATCTCTTTGTGCCTGACACGCTGGCCGATTGGGAGCCGGGTTTTGCCGTGGCGGGCATCAACAAACCGGCCTTTCAAACGCAGCCGGGGCGCTACAGCGTCAAAACCGTCGGCCTCACCCCAACGCCGGTCAAGACCATCGGCGGGGTGACCATTTTGCCCGATATGACGCTCGATGAATTGGAGCCGGCCCAGAGCGCGATGTTGATCTTACCCGGCGCCGATAGCTGGGACGAAGGACAAAATACCGAGGCGGCTCAAAAGGCGAAGGAGTTTTTGGCGGCCGGGGTCCCGGTGGCGGCCATCTGCGGGGCGACCGCCGGTTTAGCTCGCGCCGGTATCCTCGATGATAAACGCCACACCAGCAATGCGCTCGAGTACTTGCAGACCACAGATTACCAAGGCGCGGCGCTCTACCAAAACGAGCCGGCGGTAACCGATGGCCCGCTGATCACGGCCGGAGCCACGGCCCCGCTTGATTTTGCCTATCATATCTTCAAAAAGCTCGACCTTTACTCGGCTGAAACGCTCGAAGCCTGGTATGGGCTGTTCAAGACCGGCGAGGCCTCGTATTTCTATAAATTGATGGCGCTAGCGGGTCGAGCGTCTGAGGCATAGGGATTAAACGCTGTCCGGGTATCTCTAATTTGATTTTAAGTAAAGGAGTTTTTCCAATGACTATCCAACCATTTACCATTGAAATCCCACAAGCCGATCTGGACGATTTGCAAGCACGGCTCGAACGTACCCGCTGGCCTGATGAACTGCCCGGCGTGGGGTGGGATTATGGCGTACCGCTCGATGTCATCAAGAAGCTGGTAGCGTATTGGCGTTCGGGGTACGATTGGCGCAAGGTCGAGGCCGGGTTGAACGAATATCCCCAGTTCACCACCGACATCGATGGTCAGAATATTCACTTCTTGCACGTTCGCTCGCCCGAACCCGAGGCTTTGCCGCTCATCGTAACCCACGGCTGGCCCGGTTCGTTTGTGGAGTATGTGGACGTCATCGGCCCGCTCACCGACCCCCGCGCTCACGGCGGCAACCCGGCCGAGGCGTTCCACCTGGTCATTCCTTCAATTCCCGGCTTCACCTTCTCCGGCCCCACGCACGAAACCGGGTGGAACAGCTCCCGGATCGCCCGAGCTTGGGCTGAGCTGATGCGCCGCCTGGGCTACGACCACTACGGCGCAGCCGGCAACGACGGCGGATCGATGATCTCCCCGGAGGTCGGCCGGTGCGATCCGGCGCATGTCGCCGGCGTTCACGTGACCCAACTCTTCTCCTTCCCCTCCGGCGATCCGGCCGACCTAGAGAATTTATCAACGCAGGAACAAGCGGCTATGGCGCGTCTACAGTGGTTCTGGGACACGATGTCAGCCTACAACAAGCTTCAGTCCACCCAACCTCAAACGTTGGCCTTCGCCTTACTCGACTCGCCCGTCGGCCAGTTGGCCTGGAATGTCCAGTTATTCAGAAACCTTGACGATGATTTCATTCTGACCAACGTCATGCTCTACTGGCTCACCGGCACGGCCGCCTCCGCCGCGCGATTCTACTACGAGGCCGCTCACGCCAAGCATCCCCCCGAACCCACTACCACCCCCACCGGCCTGGCCATGTTCGCCGGCGATTTCCAGTCGATCCGGCGGTTTGCCGAGCGCGACCACAAAAATATCGTCCGTTGGACCGAGTACGACCGGGGCGGGCATTACGCCGCGCATCTAGCGCCTGATCTGCTGGTTGATGATATCCGGGCGTTCTACCGAGATTTGCGGGGTAACTAATAACCCGTTAGTAATAGACATCCAAATCAGAACCCATCAAAGGCATAAAAAATGACGAATACAACGCTATTGCGCGGCATGGCTACCCTCAGTTTCTGGGTGGCTGACGCCGATATGGAAACCGCGAAACAGTGGTACACTGAGCTATTGGGCCTCGCGCCCTACTTCGAGCAGCGCGGCCCCGACGACCGGCTGGCCTATATAGAATTTCGTCTCGGCGATTATCAGCACGAACTCGGCCTTATCAACCGCAGCTACGCGCCGAAAGGAGCCACCGCCGGTCCGGGCGGGGCGATAGTCTACTGGCACGTTGACGACATCGCCGCCACGCTTGAAACGCTGACGGCAATGGGGGCGACAGCATATGAACCGCTTACCAACCGGGGGCCGGGCTTCGTCACGGCTTCTGTGGTCGATCCCTTTGGGAATATTCTCGGGGTGATGTACAACGCGCACTACTTAGACATGCTGAACGCAAGCAAGAAAGCGTAAGAGCAGCAACTCTCAGTATAACCATAAGGTGACGGTCACTTGGTCAAAAACACCCATCTGATCGACCAAATCAATGGCTCTGCCCCTGCAAAAGTGACCGTCACCTTTAAAGCGAGCATTACTGGCGTAAGAGGAGATCAATGAACAGTCTGGACATCGTGCCGCAGCGCTTATCAAACCCACATCTGGCCGGAAACCTGTCCAGGCAACGGTGGGCGATCAGATTTACTGGCTGGCTCCGGGATTTACCTTTGGTTAAAGAACCGTCACCCACAGCCCATTTGCTGCCCAATTACGATGAATATCTGGTCAGTTATCGCAACTCCCGCCCGGTCCTCGATCCGGCCCACACCCATCTGATCGAACACCAGAATCCGATCTTTAGCCATTTTTTAGTCATCGACGGCCGTATGGTCGGCGCCTGGCGGCGGGATTTTCAGAAAAATACGGTCATCATTACGTTGAGGCGCTTCGTTACCTTGAGTGAGGCGGAGGAAGCAGCCGTTCGCATTGAAGCAGAACGTTTTGGGCAGTTTATGGGGATGGCAAATGTGATTATGGAGCAAGCGTAAAAATGCTTCATAGAATTTACGCAGTTAGTCGGATTAAATAGGGTGGCAGTCACTTTTTGATAAAAATGAGCGTTCATTTGCGCCAAAAAGGTCGATGTAGTGTTTGTAAGTGACTGTCACCTTTTGAACTGCGTAATTCCTAAAGAAGTTGAGCCAGAAAATTAAACGCAAGGGGCGCAAATGACGCTAAAGTCGCAAATGGCTTTTGGCTCGATATGTGTTTCAAGGCAGAACGCGGGCCGAGGTCATTCCCGCCTGCTTTTAGCGGGAATCTAGCGCCCTAAGACCTGTTGGCGGCCCGATAAAGACATTGGGGCCTAACCATTGCCGCCATTGCTATGACCTCGTTGGAATCCATATCGAGCCTGGCTTTTTAGATTTACTTTGGCGTCCCTTGCGCCGTTTGCGGCTTTAGCGTTAAATTTTTTTGGTTCTGGCTTGTCCAGGTTATGACTTACGCAGTTGGCGCCATCTGAGGGCGCTTTAGCGTCCTTCGCTCTTTCAACGCGATGGCGCTTGTCCTGAACACCGTCGAAGGGTTAGCCTGGCGTTGGTTGGCCCAGGTACCCTGTTTATTTTCTTACCTTCATTACGTTGACGCTCCAGAGCGGTAGTTTCAAAGGAGTCCGACAGTCCTTACAGGACGACACCGGGAATGAAAATGTATCGGAGCGACAAAGCTTGCTTTGTCATCCACGATGGGGTCAAAGTAAACTTTGACGCTCCAGACCGTTATTTTCAAGGGAGGTCTCACGAAAAAAAGTCCTTTTTTTGTCGCAAAAAAGGAGGTCTCACGAAAAAAAGTCCCTTTTTTGTCGCAAAAAAGGAGGTCTCACGAAAAAAAGTCCTTTTTTTGCCGCAAAAAAGGAGGTCAAAACGTTTGCGGCCGTCTTTTTAAATGCAAAAACGGCATGTGCGGGCGTAGGAGGCATTTTTTGAAAAAAAGAGGTGGTTTTTAGCCGGCCGGTCGTGGCGAGCGAAGCGAAGCAAAGCGAAGCGAAGCCATCTCCTCCTCCGAACGCGGAGATGGCTTCGTCGTTCCGCCTCGCCATGACATTTTCATCGTGGGTCTTTGTATGATAGCTATCAGCCCTTAGCTGTCAGCGTTCAGCTTTTGTCTTGGTTGGGATATGCAAGCCATAAAGCTGATGGCTGAAAGCTGATCGCTTTATTCATTCAACGTTGCTCTCAAAGGAGTTTTGACTGAGGTGTTACCCCCAAGCTATGAGCCTTCAACGCCGCCTGGGTGCGATTGCGAACATTTAGCTTACCGAAGATGTTGTAAACGTGCCGCTTGACGGTGTTTTCTTGGATAGTTAACTGCCGGCTAATCTCCCGATTCGACGCGCCGGAGGCCAGCCAATGCAGCACCTCCAGTTCGCGTTCGCTTAATGGTTCAACGCAGCGTTGCATGATTTATCCTCCTTTCAAACCCAGAGGTGTTCACCACTTCTGTCATTTTGTCATCATCCCTTATTTGGTCTATAATATTTTCGTTTAAGTTGGCAAGTAACTTAGTCAATATTTATCTTAGACAAAGTTTATCTTAGCCACTAAGGTAAACCGAATTGTAAGCGAGAATAGCTGACTTGTCAAGAGGGCCTTTTGAACAGAGATGAATTGATGCTAGCCTTGCAAAGCGCCGGACGCGCCCATAGCACCGCGACGATCATGTTTCACTCGGCCATCGCCGGGTACTTTGGCCTCAGCCCAACCGATTGGAAATGTGGCGATATTATTCACCGGAAAGGGCCGTTAACCGCCGGGCAACTGGCTGAATTGACCGGCCTGACCACCGGCGCGGTGACGGGCCTGATTGATCGACTGGAAAAGGCCGGTATCGCCCGCCGCCAGCCGGATCCCAACGACCGGCGGCGCGTGATCATCGAACCGGTGCCGGGTTGGGAGGAAAAGATTACCCCACTGTTTGATTCGATGATAGAGGCGTTTTCCGAAGCGACGGATCACTACAGTGACGACGAGTTAGCGCTCATCCTCGATTTTATGCAGCGCGCCGCCGCCGTAATGGAGCAGGAAGCCGCCAAAATGCGAGCCAGGCCGGCTGAGGGTTAAACCTTACTACACTGTCCGGCCACCATCGATCACAATGGTCGCGCCGGTGATAAAGCTGCCGGCGTCACTAGCTAAAAAGACGGCTAAAGCGCCGATCTCGTCCGGATCGCCCCAGCGTTTGATCGGGATGCCGGCCAGGAACTGCTGATTGATCTGTGGGTCTTGGCGGGCGGCCTGGTTCATGTCGGTGGCAAAGGGGCCGGGCAAGATACAATTAACTGTGATACCGTCAGCGCCCCACTCGAGGGCCAGCGTGCGGCTCATCTGCACCAGCCCGGCTTTGCTGCTGGCATAGGGCGTTAAACCGGGGAAACTGCTGACAGCGGCGGTCGAACTGATATTAATCACGCGGCCGTTGCCCCGCGCTTTGAGGTGATCGGCGACAGCGCGGCATAATAGCCAAGGGCCGGTGAGATTGGTGTCTTGCACTTGGCGAAACTCCGCCAACGATAGCGCCTCGATGGACCGGCGAATGCTTATACCGGCATTATTGATCACAATATCGATCTGGCCGAAATCTTTTACGACCGCTTCGACCAGCGCCGTGATCTGCTCAGGGACGGTCACATCGCAGCAATAGCCGTAGCAAAGCTGGCCGGTGGCGGCGAGAATTTCATCAGCCACCTGCTGCGCCGGTTCGATCTGGCGGCTGACGACCGCCACCTGGGCGCCGGCTTCGGCCAGGGCCTGAGCCATCGCTCGGCCCAACCCCCGACTGCTGCCGGTGACAATCGCTACCCGCCGATCAAGACGAAACCGGTCAAGAATAGTCATGAGTTAAACACCCTTCCCTTTAGAATTTACGAATACCTTAGCCTGCAATTGTGAACTCATTGTGAAGCAATAATGGAGATTGTGCGGATAGGTTTGGCGAGGGGAGCCGTTAACTCAACGGTAGACTGAACCGAATGGTGGTTCCAGAGGGTGCGCCGTCAGGGCTGCGGGCTGATATTTCGCCGCCGTGGGCGACTACCAGGTTTTTGGCAATAGCCAACCCTAAGCCGGTGCCGTGCGAATCGTCGGATTTATAAAAGCGGTCAAAAATATGGGGCAAGGCTTCGGCGGAGATGCCGGTTCCGGTATCTCGGACTGACACCGTAACCCGCTGCTCAATCGGGTCAACCTGAGCAGTCACACATACCTGCCCCCCGGCCGGGGTATAACGGAGGGCGTTGGCAATTAAATTCGCTAAAACCTCACGCATCCGAACCGGGTCCAGGTCAAGCAGCGGTATCTCTTCGGCGATGGCCACGCTTAATTCAACCCCGGCTGACTCGGCCTGGGGACGAAATGAGGCCGCGGTCTCATCGGCCAGGATGGCGAAATCGGTTGGTTCGCGATAGAGTTGCAGCGCGCCGCTTTCGGCCATAGCCAGCGTGCGCAGGTCATCGATTAACCGAGCCAAGACGCGCGTATCTTCTAAGATGGCGGTCAGGTGGGCGTCATCGCGAGGATAGACGCCATCGAGCAGCCCTTCCAGGTTGCCCTGAATGACGGTGAGCGGCGTTCGCAGCTCGTGGGTGACATCGGCCAGCAGGTTGCGACGTTGGGTCTCGGTTAGTTGCAGCCGTTCGGCCATCGCGTTGAAGGCCCGCACCAGCGCGCGAACTTCAGCCGGCCCGCGTTCAACGGCGCGAGCGGTGTAATCGCCGGCTTCGACCTGGCCCACCGCCTCCATGAGATCGCCAAATGGGATAGTGACTCGCCGCAGCAGCCAGGCCAGCATAATCAACCCGACCAGGCCAATGCCCAAACCGGCCAGAAAGATAAAAGGCAGCCGCTCTTGCGGTACTCCCAGCCGATCCCAACTGATAAAGGCCAGCCAGAAGGCCAAGCTGCACAGGCCGGTGATCAACATGGCCAGAATGGCAAATAGACCGATTATTCGCCAGAAGAAAACGCGGCGTAGTTTCGACCAGGGGGGATGGCCGGGCGGGCCGGGCGGCGGCCACGGCTCATCTTGGGGCCACCACGGGGGGCGATGACGACGAAAGTGAGGGGGCATTAGCTACTCATCCGCAAATTTGTAACCCACGCCGTACACGGTCAGGATATAACGCGGCTGGCGGGGGTTCGGTTCCAGTTTGCGCCGGATATTTTTGATATGGGCATCGATGGCGCGTTCATACGACTCAAAGGCGACGCCATGCACGGCGTCGAGCAGTTGGGCGCGGGTGAAGATGCGGCCCGGTTGGGCCGCCAGCGCCGCCAGCAGTTCAAATTCGGTGGGGGTCAGGTCGATGAGGCGCTCGCTTAGCGTGGCCCGCATACGGGGCAGATCAAGCGACAACTCGGCGACGCGAATGATCTCTTGGCCGGGGCTGCTCTGGGCTGTTTCGGTGCGCCGCAATACCGCTCGAACGCGGGCGACCAGTTCTTTGGGGCTGAACGGCTTGGTGAGATAATCGTCGGCCCCTAACTCCAGGCCGACCAGTTTATCCGACTCGTCGCCGCGAGCAGTTAGCATGATTATCGGCACATTGGACTCTTTGCGCAGGGTGCGGGTCACATCGAGGCCATCCAGGTCGGGTAAGCCCAGGTCCAAAACAATTAAATCGGGCCGGGCTTGACGGGCCGCCGCCAGCGCGTCGCGGCCGGTGGCGGTCGTCACCACCGTAAAACCGGCGTGTTCCAGGTAATCGCGGGCCAGCCGGACAATCTTCGTTTCGTCATCGACCACCAAAATGGTTTTCATTGCGGTTTCCCGATGCGGACTCTATACCCACCGCCTGACGCGCCGGCGGTATTCTACCCAGCGCGGCCCAAACGTCTGGGCCAATTTTTGTTCTTCAAATCGAATAAAATTCCTGTCCAGCAGCACGATGACCACGGGTATCACCGCAAACGGTGTGAGTGAACCGAGCAGAATGGCTACGCCCGCCAGTATCAAGACTATGCCCAGATACATCGGGTTTCGGCTGACCTGATATAGCCCCCCTGTCACCAAAGCAGTTGACTCTTCAAAAGGCTTAATCGTTGTATTCCGGGTTTGAAAGGTATTGGCGGCGATGACATTAATCATTACCCCAACCCCTAAGGGAATAATACCCAAAAGTTGCCAGGGAGGAAATAGTATCGTTGTTAATGGCCAAGTAAAATGCAGCACGAGCATCACGATTATCGCGATCAACAGGTAGGTTGGGGGAAATATTTTAGAGCTATTCATCATATGTCTCCATATTTGTTATGAGTTACGCCGTTCAAAAGGTGACAGTCACTTGGATGCGATAAATGACCTGTAGTGACTGTCACCTTGCTCCACTTCATCACCCTTCCGCTGAGGGTGGGGTTGGCTCGCTCTCCTGGCGATGGGCCTGGCGATGCCATTCTTCAAACATAGGCGGGACGTGTCCCTCCCAATGACGGCGTTTCCAACCGGGGCCATGCCCCCAGCGACCACCCCACCAAAAACCTCGGAACAAGACGAAGAAAAGGAAGAAGAATAACAGCGGTCCAAAACAGCCAAAAAACCGAAAGCCAAAGGGCGGAAAGAAAAATGGGCTCCTATAGTAAAGATAGGGACTCATCTCTGCGCCCGGCGGCAGATCGCTCAGTTGGATGCTTTGGCTTATTCCCTGAGCAACTCCCAGGTTGTAGGCATATATCCCCAGACTGGCGACGCCGGCCATCAACACCAACGCCAGCAAAACGCCTAAAATAATTCTGCGGTTCATCGTTAGTTATCCTTTCATTGATTAAATTCAATTTGTGACCGAAGTATAGGCTTAGATTGTGAACCGATTGTGAAGCCATAATGGAGGCTTTATGGAGGGCATAATAAGCTCATTGCGGCCAAGGCCAGGCCAAGCGTCACTCCGTCGAGCAACGCTTTGAAGATGACAAGGCCAGGTTATACCTGATCTTTTGGACAGGTCGAAGCATGATCCTTTATCATATTGATGAATAATCTTTTTGCGCTAGACTTACTTGGTGGCATATTTAGAGTTATGATTTAAATATGAGTTACGCAGTTCAAAAGGTGACAGTCACTTGGGCGTGATAAATCGACTTGTTTGGGCTAAACAAACGTTCATTTTCAGCAAAAAGTGACTGTCACCTTGTCCGTTACACCCAACTGCGTAAGCCCTATTAAATATACCAAAACATAATCGTTCAAGAAGTTAGAAATAAAGGAGACCATCAACTTGGAAAACGCAATTGATTACAGCCGCAAATGGTATGTGATGGCGGCTGTGGCTATGAGCATCTTTTTAGCCACCATTGACGGCAGCATTGTCAATGTGGCGCTGCCGACCTTAGTCCGCGACCTCAACACCGATTTTGCTACGATTCAATGGGTGGTTTTATCGTACCTGCTGACCATGACCACCTTGATGTTAAGTATTGGTCGATTGGGAGATATGATCGGCAAAAAGTCGATCTTTAATGCCGGCTTTGTGGTTTTTACGGTTGGTTCGGTCTTGTGCGGGTTGTCGCCGACGGTACATTGGTTGATTGCCTTTCGGGTGCTGCAAGCGGTTGGCGCGGCGATGACCCTGGCCCTGGGCGCGGCGATTGTGACCGAAGCCTTTCCGGCGCAAGAGCGCGGGCGAGCCTTGGGTTTGATCGGCACGATTGTATCGTTGGGGATTATCATCGGGCCAACGCTCGGCGGTGTGTTGATTGAATATTTGTCCTGGCATTGGATCTTCTTTGTGAATTTGCCGGTGGGCATTGTCGGCACGCTGATGGCCTGGCGTTTTGTGCCTAATTTCAAACCTGTGGGCCGCCAGCGTTTTGATTACTGGGGCGCGGCCACTCTTTGCATCAGTTTATTGGCCTTACTGCTGGCCTTAACCTGGGGCCAACAGGTTGGGTTTACCGCGCCCAGCGTTCTCCTCTTATTTAGCGTCTGGCTGGTCTTCCTCACCGGCTTCCTGATCATCGAAACCCGAACCGAGCAGCCAATGATCGATTTGAGAATTTTCAAGAACATTCTCTTTAGCGTCAATCTAGTGACCGGCTTTACCACCTTTGTCTCGATTGCCGGTGTTTTTATCTTGCTGCCGTTCTACCTGGAAGATGTGCTGGGCTACAATACGCAGCAGGTGGGCTTCTTGCTGGCGGTTATTCCGATCGGCTTGGGCACGTTCGCTCCCATTGCCGGGGCGCTGTCCGACCGATTTGGCACGCGGCCGATTACGGTGTTGGGGCTGGTTATCCTGTCAGGGGGCTATATCGCCCTAACCGGCCTGTCGACCGAAACCACCACCTGGAGTTACGTTCTACGCCTGCTGCCGATCGGGATCGGGATGGGCATTTTTCAATCGCCCAACAACAGCGCCATTATGGGCTCCGTCCCCCGCGAGCGGTTGGGCGTCGCCTCCGGTCTGCTCAGTATCACCCGCACCTTGGGGCAAACGGTTGGGATCGCCATTCTGGGCGCGTTATGGGCCAGCCGAACCATGTTCCACACCGGTCAATTTTTAGCCGGCGGTGCGACTGCCGCTCCTTCGTCGGCGCAAGTAGCCGGGCTGCACGATACTTTTATAGTGGTCACCGTTTTGATTTTCTTGGGTCTTGCCCTAAGCGTGTGGGGACTGATTAAAGAGAGAAGCCTTCAAGCCCAGATGACCATGCCGCAAACCAATGTGTAAAGTGATATCCTCAGATATATCTCCGATTTAAGCCAGACCGCATCCTTTCGGACTACCTGATCGTTATATATATAAATACCCGTTAACCGCCGACCGCACTCCAGTCCAGTGCGGTCGGCGACGTCAGGAGTCCAAACCGATATGACAACACCATCGCTGCCGACAATCATGGCTCAAGCGCGCGCCGAATTTGAGGAGTTGATTAAAGACATCCGGCCGGAGCTTCACCGTTACGCAGCCCGTATGGTCGGGTCGGTTATCGACGGCGAGGATGTGGTGCAAGAAGCGCTGGCCAAAGCCTACTACGCCTTGGCATCACTGCCGCCGGAATCGAACCTGCGGGGGTGGCTTTTCCGAATTACCCACAACAAAGCGATTGACCACCTACGCCGCCATTACGAGCAGTCGTTGGAACAACTCGATGAACAGCCGATGACCTCAGCCCCGGATGTACCGCTGGAGGATAAAGAGCTAACGGTCGTCGCTCTATCGCTGTTTCTCAAACTGGCTCCAAAGCAGCGAAGCTGTGTCATTTTGAAAGACGTTCTGGGCTATTCCTTGGCCGAAATCTCAGAACTCCTTGACGCGACCGTCCCGGCCATCAAAGCCGCCCTACATCGCGGTCGAACCCGGCTGCGTGAGCTAGCCGAGAGCGTCGAAGTGGACACGCCCCCATCGCTAGATGAGCCGGAGCAAGCGCTGCTCAGCCGCTACATCGATCGTTTCAACGCCCGCGATTTTGAGGCGGTGCGAGACCTGCTGGCCGATGAGGTTCGGCTGGACCTCGTTGGGCGAGCCGAATTCTACGGCGCAGCGGAGATCAGTGGCAACTATTTTTACAACTACAAGCAGTTGGATGGATGGCATTTCGATCTAGGTTGGATTGAGAACCAACCGGCTATTCTGGTCTACACCTCTCCGGACGGATCGCGCCAACCGGCGTATTTTATTTTGATAATAGGGAATGGTTCTCACGTAACACGCATTCGCGATTATCGCTATGCCAACTACGTGATGCAAGACGCCACAATTTCTGTGATGTAAGTGCAGGTACGGCTGCACCAAAAATATAAAATGCTCCTTTGGTGGGTAATCCATCAAGGAACACAAGTTAAATCAAAGGAGAAATAACGATGAAAGTTACACGGGTTCAATACACAGTTCAACCGGATTTTGCCGAGCAGAATAAAGAGAACGTCGAGGCGGTGATGAGCGAATTGCGTGCGCTCAATAATAACGACCTCAAATACGCTTCCTATGTGCTCGACGATGGCAAAACCTTCATGCACCTGGTCCACCACAATTCTAAAAACGCCGAACATCTGCCAGCCAGCCTTGAATCCTTCAAGCATTTTCAAACCCAACTAAAAGCCCATCTCGAAATCCCTCCCAAAGCGGAGATCTTAGAACTCGTCGAGTCGTCGTTCAATGTGTTCTAAATAACTTCGGCTGGTGGACCTCAATCAAACTGCAAGCGAACTTCTTAAAGTGAATATTAAATGAAGTCTGTATCGTCAATGAGCCGATCAGATTTGAGGAATTCGGTGCGGAGGGCGCTCAAAACATGCGACATGCTTACGGGGCGCTCATCCTGAGCGGCCAGAAAGGCCGCATTGAGGGCGGCGTTGTAGATGCTGCCTCCGGGCAGTTCAAAGCGGGCTAGCCGCTCATAGTCCAATGTATCCAGGGGCGTTTCCGATGGAAAAATTTTCTGCCAGATATGCTGGCGATCGTCGCGATCCGGGACCGGAAAATTGACGATAAAGCGGAGGCGGCGGGTGAAAGCATCATCCAAGCCGCTTTTCATATTGGAGGCCAGGATAGCCAAGCCTTGATAAGCTTCCATGCGCTGCAAAAGATAGTTGGTCTCGATATTAGCATACCGGTCGTGACTGTCTTTGACCTGACTGCGTTTGCCAAAGAGGGCATCAGCCTCATCGAAAAAGAGGATAGCCCCGCCATCTTCGGCGGCGTCAAAAAGCTGACGCAGATTTTTTTCCGTCTCGCCGATGTATTTGCTAACCACCGCCGATAGGTCGATGCGATAAAGGTTGAGATTTAGGTTATTGGCGATTACTTCAGCGGCCATTGTTTTGCCGGTGCCGCTTTCGCCCGCAAAGAGAGTCACTAAGCCTAGTCCCCGGTTCATCCGCTGCCGAAAGCCCCAATCTTCATAGACTTTACCGCGCTGCCTGACTTGGTTGGTAATTTGCAGGAGCAAGGCGCGCAAATCATCGCGCAGGACAATGTCATCCCAAGTTGCTTTGGGGTCGATCCGCTCCGCCAGGGTATCCAGCCGGGGGCGGGTTCGCATCAGGCAGGCCTGCCACAACCCGTCGGCCAGCGGCGTGCCATTCTGCGGAGTCTCAGCCAGAGTGGCTTGGGTCACTTGATGAATAGCAGCCATGCCCAGGTTAAACTGTCCGGCCAGCCGCGCCGAGAGCTGCGCCGCCTGATCTTGCTCCGTCAGCAGCGTTTGCCAGGTCTGCTGCTGCTCCAACGCGGTCGGTTTGGCCACATCCAGATCGAGCGTGGCCCGTCTAATATCTTGCCGTACATCTCGTGTCCCTAAGAAAAACAAGCCATCGCTACGAACCAGGAATCGGCCTAAGGTTGAAGCTGGGCCGGCGGTTTGTTCATCGGCGTCGTGGGCATCGATGTAGAGCGCAATGGGCAAAAGCAAGCTTTCGCGCTGCCAGAGACGGGCCAGATTTTCCAACTCGGCGGTGTGGCTGGGCAGAAGAGCCAGGGGCATACTGTAAATGCGTAAGCCCAGGGCAGTCGCAATGTGCCAGGCGACTAACTGCTTGCTGGCCTGATCAATACCTAACAATTGCAGCAGTGGCACCCGCTGTTGTGCGGCCAGTTGCTGCAAATAGCGCGTGGCTTTTTCGACAACAGCTTGTTGCGAAGGGGGCAGGCTAAGCTCGGACTCGGTCACCTCCAGCGGCATGAGCAGCGGGATCAGGCGATCATCTAGATAGTTCAATCCTTTGACATAATTGACGATCCGTTCATCCGCCCGCAGGGGGCTGGTTGTTAGCGGCTGCGCTCCCATCTGCATCACTTCAATCATGCGCCAGTAGCGCAGCGGTCGCTCCGGCGAAAGGACATCCCAGGCCGGGTCATCGAACAGCCGCATGGCCAGGGCAAAGGTGGGGTAGGTTTGCTGGGGATTGCCATTGGCCTGGGCGCACAGCGACGCTATTTCGGAGTCGAGTTCCATCGCTACGCAGAGCAGCAGGGTTTCTTGCTCGAAGCGGGAGAGGCCGAAGCGTTGGCGCAGGATGATGAGGGGGGGCAGGGCATCGGCGGTTTCGAGGGTGGTGATGGTTTTGGTGGCTTCGGTTAGGTCGATGGTTTCAGCGGGGGTGATGAGGTGTTGGAGACGGAGGCGGAGCCACGTTAGGGCGGCGGTGAGGTATTGTTCGTTTGTGGGTTGCCAAGTTGTTGGATAGGTCATTTGACTCTCGCTAGGGGAGAATTATGCAAGAAGGTTTAAAGATCGCCAACTCAATCAAAACGAGCTAACCATCGACGTACTTCGGCTTCATGCATACGTCCTTCACCCGCATAATGGAAGGATGCAAGGTCTGTTGCTCGGATAGTCTTAAGAGATTGTGCAACAAGCGCATAATCTCTAGGAGGAGTAGCGCCGAGGGATTCGCCAAGTACAGGATATTGTCCTGCAACAATGATAATACCATCATTAAAATTAATTAACCTTATTGACGGCTCATTTTCTAGTTGATTAAGTGAATAAACTTGATCAACATATCCATCATTCAAAATTGTAATCCAATTAACCCCTTTAATTTTATTCTTCAGATGCAATATATGGCTTGATGGAATATCTACTTCTAGACCTGACATGCGTTGTGCTAATTGCCAGACTTGCGGCTGATAGTACTGTTGTACATCATGTGCAATAGACTCCATGATACCGAAACCAGCATAACCATGCTGTGGTCGTAAAATATTGCACAATCGTTTGATGAAGCTGATATATTCTTCCGAAGAGTCAAGCATGAAATCTACTGGGCAAGCCATTCGAAGATAGCCATCGCCGCCTTGCCATTTTGGCATACCAAAGCCTTGTAAAAAATATTCACTTGCTGACAAGAGTGTCTCCCCACCATGGTAGCCAAACTCCCACTCGTGCATTGGCGTAATCTGTGGAAATACATCGGCTAACTCAGGAATATCATCTGAAGTCGGGCGCCACTGGTGAGTCTTTGGATTTTGTTGCCATTTGAGATATTGTTTGAAATATGTCTTATATAAGTTAATAGCTTCTAAGATATTTTCTCGTGTTTCTTTCGAGTCGGAGTCTCTAATATAGACAGTTGCTATTGATGCGATCAACACAACCAGTTCAATAGGGTTGCTTTCACGATAGACAACTGACTCTTTAATGAATTTCTTTAAGTTCTCTTTCATCTTGCCACCACCGGCACAAATAATGGCGCGAGTCGCGGCACGAGATTTATTAATCGACTTGTTAGCATAGTCAATCTCACTCCTATAGGAATGAGTAATGGATCATCAGCTGCACCAATACCTGTTACATCATCGGCCAACAAGACTGCAATAGCTATAGATAATAAGATCATCTCAGCTAAGACTACCATCACTTCTACAAGTCGTTCACGTAACTCTTCACAATTACAACTTTCAGGACCAGGTGTTAGAGTTGATAATTTGGATGCGCTACCTGCTATCATCTCATAGGCAGTTCTCTGACCTGTGCTAAATGTATCACCAGAGAATTTTATCTCAACGACCCTACGAATATTACTCTGCGTCGGAGGAAGAGTTGGGTTATTTACTAATACAACATCAGGACGACGGATCATACCTGACCCAGGAACATGATTTGGCATATGCTTCTTAATCCAAGCTGGGATATACGGGTGTGGTTGTAAAGGGTTAGAGGATGACATAATGGGGCGGGGGGGTCGAGAGGTCATATCATAACTGACTTCGGCTTTGAATGAAGTCACATAATTCATTCCACGTTCAATCATTTGCAGAAATTGCGAAACACATTGTTGTCTCAGAAGATTCCCAGTTGAACCGACCTGTGGAGCTACTTCGCAAGCACACATTATCAAGCAGATGAGATATTCCTCAGGGGTTGAGGGTTGATTTCCTGAAACTTGACGTTGTATTGAATTTTGTGTGTTTGTCTCTAGAGAAATGTTGGCCATTGAATTGCGAAAATCAGTCTTATTAGTCGGCGGCAAAGAATTTATCGGAACTGTTTGGTCAGAGGCCTGGTTAAAAGTTGTATTGTTAGACATCCCTTGGGGGAATGTTTCCTGTTGGCCTTTCCGACAATTCTCACATTCTTGACCTGTAAGAATAGGTTTCCCGCAAGCGCACTGTCGCTGGAGGAACCCATAGCTCGCCTGATGATGTTGTAACAAACTACTATGGAAGATATCTGAAGATGAAGTGAAGGTGGAACGTGAGGCATTAGTATATTTCGGTTTACATTGTACTCTGGTAGATATCTGTTGCACTACATGCGTCAACTCATGCGCCAACAACCGCCGCCCCTCGTCCGTCCCTGGTCGATACGTTCCCTCACTAAAGGCAATATTGTTACCAACCGTAAACGCCTTGGCTTGAATATCTCGGCTGGCCTGGACAGCATTGGCATCGGTATGAACTCGCACGTAGCTAAAATCGTAGCCCATGCGCTCCTCGAAGAAATCCTGTTCTTCTGCCGGCAGGGTTTGACCATTCCCCTGCATCTGATTGATCCGAGCTTCAACCTTAGGTGAAGCTTGAAAAGTTCCATTGCCGTCACTGGTTTGGATTCGAGAGATAGATGGAAAACGGCTCACAGTTGAAGGTGAAACGCTGTCAAACTCTGTTGAAGGAGTTGGTGGCGCCGGTACCCGCATTACTGACTCCGCAACCCGGTCAGCTTCCTGCTCGTATTGATCGCCTGGCGCATTAACGGTCAGAGCCGGTTGAACAGTCTGTCCATTAGCGGTGAAACGGGCTTGGGTAGGGATATGGCTCAAATTAAAGCTAGTGGTGTTATCGCGGGCGGTTTGAATATCCGAAGGGTGGTTTAGGCTGAGGTCATCCAGAGTATTGAGAGAGGTCGCATCGCCTTTCTGCTGACATTCCTCACAGACGCCTCCAGCAATGGTATGCTTGCCGCAGCTACATTGGCGCTGCAACAAGCCGCCCCCGGAGAAGTGGCTTTGCTGTCGATCAGGGCCCGGCTGTCGAGCCGCCGCAAAGGTGGGAGTCAGGACACTCTCTCGCTCCGGTTTGCGCCGGACCTTGGCGGCCTTCTCGTTTTGGCTGCTATTATTGACATCGCTCATAAGACAGCCTCCATAATTAACTCATGGTGCGATAGAAGGGGGACGACGTCATTATATCATTAAGAAGCCAAAGCGTCAATGATATGATATATTTTACTCAGGAAGAATAAGCACAACGTGAGGAGAGCTAATGTAAGGCTGGCAGCCCACATAGATTTTGGAACCGGCTCAATGCCTTAGGATCCCCCTCAACCTCAATGATGCCTCGGGCAATAGCCTCATCCGCTGGAAACCGTTTCTGTAATAAAGACAGGTACGAGGCGATATCGGTCTGAAAGATGGCATCCGGCTTGAGAGCGGCGCCCTGCTGCACGTCCACCTGTCCGTCATGAATTCGCACATGCAAGACCTCGTGGTCTATACGCAATTCGTAGGTTTCATCCATTCCCTGCGCTTGCTCCGGCCGGAAAAAGGTTTTGAGCGTTAAGGCGTAAGACCCTACGTTCAGCAGCAGCGCGTCGTTCATCGAGGGCGGCACAAACTGGCTGCCCCACTTCCCCATTTCCAGAAGGGTTTTTTCCAACGCCAGCCCGACCGGCGTCAGTTCATACACAATCGACCCTGCCGGCGGCGGCAGGGTCCGACGAATAAGCACCTCCTGCTGCTCTAGGCTTTTGAGGCGCTCGGTTAGCAAATTGGTGCTGATACCCGGTAAACCGCTCATCAAATCGGTAAAGCGGCGGGGTCCGGCCATCAGTTCCCGAATGATGAGCAAGGTCCACCGCTCACCCACAATATCAAGGGCATAGGCTAGCCCGCAGTACTGGTTATAGCTTCTGTTACTCATACAATATAGTATACAAAAGATTTGTGGAAATTCAAACTTGCTACCTTTAATATTAATTATTGAAACATGCACTTGACTTTTTGAAGTAAAAGATGTATACTAATAGAACATTTGTACTAAACACCTAGAGATCAGGTGGCAAATGCCGGTTAATTATACCGGCATTCTTATGTAAGGAGAGGTCAATTGTGAGAAAAGTGGTTTTGAAAATCCATGTTTCACTTGACGGTTATATTCGAGGAGGCGACGGCGACGTGATGGATTGGGTCTTCCGCACCTACGATGACGAACTAAAAGCGTGGGAGGTTGATCTGCTGTGGCAGGCCGGTACCCATATTATAGGTCGAAACTTGTATGAAGAGATGGCCGGTTATTGGCCCACCTCGACCGAAGAATTTGCGCCGCCGATGAATGAGATTCCTAAAGTGGTCTTCTCGAAAACGCTGAAACAAACCAACTGGCAAAAAACACATGTAGTCAGCGGCAAGCTGGCCGAAGAACTCGACCGGCTGAAGCAAGCGCCCGGTCAGGATATTCTGGTGCATGGCGGCGCAAACTTCGTGCAATCACTGTCCAAACTCAACCTCATCGACGAATACCGCTTGATCGTCCATCCGGTGGTATTAGGTGGCGGATTACCCTTGTTTGCCGAAAGGATGGACCTGGACTTCTTAGCTTCACAAGCATTCCCAGCCGGGGCGATCGCGTTGATGTATGGGCGTACTAATTAAGCGATAAGAGGAAGATTTATGATGAGAAAATTAACGGCATACAACTTTCTAACCCTGAATGGTTTCTTCAAAGGGCCAAACGAAGACATTAACTGGCATACGCACGGTGAGGAAGAGGCCAGGTACTCTGAAGAGGCGCTGGCGCAGGACAATATCCTGCTTTTTGGCCGAAAAACGTACGAGATGATGGTCAGTTTCTGGCCAACGTCCCAAGCCAAGGAGTTATTCCCTAAAGTAGCCGAAGGGATGAACACCGCAGAAAAGATGGTCTTTTCGAGAACACCATTTGAGCCGGAGTGGGAAAATACGCAGGTCATAAGCGGCGATATCGTGGACCAGATGCACGCGCTCAAAAGATCGCCCGGCAAGGATATGACCATCCTGGGCAGTGGCTCGATCATCAGCCTATTTACCGATCACAACCTCATTGACGAATATCAGTTTATGATCGACCCGGTAGCGATCCCCGACGGGACGCCAGTCTTCACCAACATCAACCAAAAATTGAACTTGCGGCTCACCGGCTCAAAAATCTTCAACAGCGGTGCCGTGCTGTTGAATTACCAACGAATAAGGTAGGATCAAGGAGCATAACCTAAGATTTTCGTTGCTCAGAGAAAGTTCTGCTTTATATCCCAGCAGAACACGATAATCAAACTATTTAACATTTTGAAAGGAAAATAAATCATGAAAGTTGTTAACCCTTATTTAAACTTTAGCGGTAATTGTGAAGAAGCCTTTAATTTTTACAAATCCGTTTTTGGCGGTGAGTTTGTTATGCTGATGCGGTTTAAAGATGTTCCGGCCGAAGAAATGGATGAAGAGCATCAACTGCCGGCCAGTGAAGGCGAGAAAATTATGCACGTGTCGCTTCCTGTTGGACAAGGCACTATTTTGATGGGCAGCGACGTTCCCAGCGCGATGGGAACGATTAACTTTGGCAACAGCTTCTCCATTGCCATTAGCACCGACAGCGAAGCGGAAACCGACGAAATATTCAACGGGCTTTCCGCCGGGGGGCAAGTCACCATGCCGCTTGACAAAATGTTTTGGGGCGCATACTTCGGCATGCTGACCGACAAATTTGGCGTTCAATGGATGGTCAGCTACGACTATAACCAATAGGAGCTGATAGACGCGGGCTTGGTGAACGGCGGATATCCGCCATTCACCAAGCCTTAAGAAGAATGACGATGAGAAAAGTTATCTTTAATATCACGATGTCACTGGATGGTTTTGTCTCCGGGCCGAACGATGGCCCGGAGAACGGTCTAGGCGATGGCGGCGACCGGCTTTTTGAGTGGTATTTCAGCGGCGACACCGAAGTACCCATCTCAGATGGCCGGATGGTGCTCAAGGTCTCCGCCCAGAGCGCCAAACTCCTCAAGGAGGCGTTCGCCACCTATGGGGCGGGCGTGTGGGGGCGGAGAACTTTTGATATCGCCCAGGCCTGGAGCGGCCATCCTCCGGGAACGCCGGCCTTTATTGTCACCCATACCGTCCCGCAGGAATGGGTCAAAGACGGATCGCCCTTCATTTTTGTCACGGATGGCGTTGAAAGCGCGATCCGGCAGGCCCAGGAAGCGGCGGGAGATAAGGATGTCGTCATCTGTACGGCCAGTATTTTGCAGCAAGCCCTCAAGGCCGGTCTCGTTGATGAAATCTATGTCGATGTGGCCCCTGTCCTGCTCGGCAGTGGCGTGCGGTTGTTCGATAATCTGGGAACAGAAGCGATCAAACTGGAATGCCTACGCACGATCGAGGCCCCCGGCGTAACCCACCTGGGATTTCGCGTCGTAAAATAGTCAAGTAAGGAGCAGAAACTATGGAAATGAAAACTCACGACGACGACCTCAGCAAATTTGAAGCGGAGGGCGCTGCGCCGTTACCAGCCCCTGATGATCACGGCTATGTTGAAAAGGACGGCGCTCGGATCTGGTACGCAACGTATGGGAGCGGCCGGCCGGTGATCCTGCTGCATGGCGGCCTCGGCCATAGTGGTAATTGGGGCTATCAAGTTCCGGTGCTGGTCGGGAACGGCTATCGTACCATTTTGATCGATAGTCGAGGCCATGGCCGAAGCACGCGCGACGCGCGACCGTTTAGCTATGAGCTAATGGCATCCGACGTGTTAGCGGTGATGGATGCATTGCATCTTGAAAAGGTGGGACTGGTGGGGTGGAGCGACGGGGCAGTCATCGCCTTGATGCTCGCGATGAAAACTCCCACGCGGGTTGCGGGCGTATTCTTTTTTGCTTGCAACGTTGATCCGAGCGGGGCCAAGGAATTTGTATTCACCCCCATCATCGGGCGTTGCCTCAACCGGCACAAACAAGATTACAAACAGCTATCGGCCACCCCGGACCAATTCGAGCCATTCGCCGAAGCCGTTAGTCTGATGCAGCAAACGGAACCCAATTATTCGGCCGACGATTTGGCCAAGGTCAGCGTGCCGGTGGTCATTATCCATAGTGAGCATGATGAATTCATCAAGCGCGAACACGCCGAATATCTCGCTCGGACCATTCCCCATGCGGAATTCGTTGATCTACCCGGTGTAAGTCATTTCGCACCGCTGCAAAGGCCCGCACAATTCAACAACGCCATGCTTGAATTTCTCAGCAAAACATTCGCATTAAGCGCAACAGCGACAACTTAGGCTGTGTTAGTCCGTTATAACAACAAGTAAATAATTTTAATCAAGATTACGGAGTAAGCTCATGCAAAAAATAACCCCATTTTTATGGTTCGATAACCAAGCCGAAGAGGCCATGAATTTTTATACCTCCCTCTTCAAAAATTCCGAGATTGGCGACGTTGCCCGCTATGGCGAAGCCGGACCGGGGCCGGCAGGATCGATTGTAACCGCGACCTTCAAACTCGCCGGACTGGAAGTTACGGCCCTAAACGGCGGCCCTCACTTCAAATTCACCCCGGCGACCTCCTTCTTTGTCATCTGCGAAACGGAGGAAGAGATCGATACGCTGTGGGACAACCTGTCAGAAGGCGGACAAGCGCTGATGGAACTGGCCGCCTATCCCTTCAGTGAAAAATTCGGCTGGGTTGAGGATAGATTCGGTCTTTCTTGGCAGTTGAATCTGGTTGGGCAACCGCAAAAAATTATGCCGTTTTTACTATTTGTGGGTGACCAGGGCGGCAAAGCCGAAGAGGCCATGAATTTTTACACCTCCCTGTTTGACAACTCGAGCATTAATCGGCTCGAACGCTATGGCCCCGGCAGCGAGGAAATCGAAGGCACGGTGGTCCATGCCGTCTTCTCCCTGTTTGGCCAAGAGTTCATGGCTATGGACAGCGCTGGAGCGCACGCTTTCTCCTTTACCGAAGCCGTTTCGTTTATGGTTCACTGCCAATCGCAGGCCGAAGTCGATGAACTATGGCAGCAGCTTTCGGCTGATAAAGAGGCTGAACAATGCGGCTGGCTCAAGGATAAATACGGCGTGTCGTGGCAAATCATTCCCGATATTTTAATGGAATTGATGGGCGATCCTGACCCTGAAAAATCGAAACGGGTGACGGAGGCCATGTTGCAAATGAAAAAAATCGACATTGCCGCGTTGAAGCAAGCCTACGAGGGGTAATAATTTCGTACAAGTTTTTCGACATACGAATTCAAAAGGGGGGATACGCAGTGAGAAACGTCGTTTTATTCATGCATATATCACTTGATGGCTTCGCGGCTGGGCCAAACGGGGAATTGGATTGGATTGTTTATGATGAAGAATTGGAGAAATACGCAGAAGGCATCGTAAGTACCGTAGGCTCACCTTTATATGGTCGGGTGACGTATCAAATGATGGAAAGTTATTGGCCTACCGTTCTTGATGATCCATCGGCCTCGAAGCATGCCCTCGAGCATGCTCAGTGGATCCGGGAAGTGCCTAAAGTTGTTTTTTCAAAAACGCTGGAAACGGTTGAATGGCATCATACCACCCTGATTAAAGATAATCTGGCCGAAGAAATCGCCAAACTCAAACAACAGCCCGGCAAAGACCTGGTCATTTTCGGCAGTCCGGGCCTGGCCCAAACGCTTATCGAGCTCGATTTAATTGATGAGTATAGATTAACGCTCAATCCTGTAATTTTGGGCCAGGGGATACCCATCTTCAAAGACGCCGAGGTCCGTAGTGACCTTACCCTGGTAGATGCGAAGACGCTTGCTTCGGGGGTCGTGGCCCTCCATTATAAAACAAAGCGCGATCAAGGCGAAAAGCTATAGGATTTGTATCAAGACATTTCATTGATAACCTGAGTTCGGAAATTCATGTTCTTCATGTCATTTCGTAGCGCTAGCGGAGAAATCCCTGTGACAATACAAGGAAAAGGGGTCTGGCAGGGAAAATTTAAAGCGACAACGTCAAATTTTCCCTGCGATCAGTTCATTATGGCTATGCCTGAGGGATTTCTTCGCCTCCGGCTGCGAAATGACAGGTGTGGCTCTAATTATCGAACTCAAGTTGATAGGAGACATCATGCCTGAACCCGATAAAACCCGTATTCAAGCCTTTGAGGACTCCGCCGCGTTTTGGCATTGGCTAGAGCAGCATCATGCCTCCGAACCGGAGTTGTGGCTCAAGATTTACAAAAAAGGCTCGGGGCAAAAGTCGATCAATTGGGAGGAGGCCGTGGTGGAAGCCTTGTGTTGGGGCTGGATCGACGGCGTCAAAAAATCGTTTGACGATGAGGCTTATTTGCAGCGCTTTACGCCGCGCCAAAAAAGCAGCAACTGGTCGAAACGCAACCGCGAGCATGTCGAGCGCCTCATGGCCGAGGGCCGCATGCAGGAGGTTGGTATGGTTCACGTTCGCGCTGCGCAAGCCGATGGACGCTGGGAAGCGGCCTACGCCCCACCCAGCGAAATGACCGTACCGGAGGATTTCCTGGCCGCCTTGGAGGAACGTCCCCAGGCCAAAGCTTTCTTTGAAACCTTGAATCGCCAAAACCAGTATGCGATTGCCTATCGGCTGCAAACCGCCAAGAAACCGGAAACCCGGCAAAAGCGGTTTGAACAATTTCTCGCGATGTTGGAAAAAGGTGAGAAGTTATACTGAGAAACTAATGAATGGTAAAAAACAACTTCGCATGTGTCATAGCGAGGAGGAACGACGAAGCTATCTCCGCATTCGGAAGTGGGGATTGCTTCGCTTCGCTCGCAATGACACGACCGAACTTAATTGTTTTTTATTCCTAAGGAAACAAAAACCATGAAGAAAGACGTGTTGTTTATGCAAGGAGCCGGACAGGGTGCGTACGAAGAGGATGGCGAATTGGCCGCATCGCTGCAAGAGGCACTGGGAACTGAATACGAGATTCGGTACCCGAAGATGCCGGAAACAAACCCCGAGTATAGGCTGTGGCAGGCACAGATTGAAAAAGAACTCGCTGCGTTTGATAGCCAAGCCATTGTGGTGGGGCACTCTTTTGGTGGCTCCCTTTTATTGAAATACCTGTCTGAACAAACGCTTAAAAAACCCATTGGCGGCATCTACATTATCGCCGCACCTTACTGGGGCGCTGAAGATTGGGACTATGATGAGTACGCTTTGCGAGAAGACGTGGCGACGCAGCTTCCCAAGGAGCCACACATTGTCTTGTACCACAGCCGCGATGATGAGATAGTGCCGTTTTCACACCTCGCCTTCTATGCCGAAACACTGCCCCAGGCCACTATCCGTGAGTTTGAGGATCGCGGCCATCAATTTAAGAACAATTTGGTTGAAGTAGCCGAAGATATCAAAAAAGGAGAACAATAATGCAACCGCAATTTATTACGAAGCCGGCCTTTACCGTGGTGGGCCTACTCATTCATACCACACCAATGACTCCGGAAATCCCCCAACTTTGGGACCAGCTTGTACCCCGGATGGCGGAGATTCCGCATGGGGCTGAACCCGGCGTGAGTTATGGCCTGATGGATCATTATGATAATGAAACGGGTATGTTTGACTATATGGCCGGCAACTCCGTCGAAAAAGTGATCGACCTGCCGGCAGGCCTGACCCGCTGGGACGTACCAGCCAATACCTACGCCGTTTTCGAGGCGACGCTGCCAACTCTCAACGAGGTCTTCGGCTCTATCTACAACACCTGGCTACCCACATCAGACTATCAACAGGCAGATGGCCCTAATTTCGAGCGCTATGGCGAGACGTTCAACCCGGCTGATCCCGCGCCCAAACTCGAAATCTATATCCCGGTCAAAAGGAAGGCTTGACCCTATGAGAAAGGTAATCTACTCGATGATGATCTCGCTCGACGGCTTTTTCGAGGGGTCGGACCATAATCTTGATTGGCCCATCATCGACGAAGAACTTCACAGCTTTGCCAATGACCGGCAAAGTGATGGGATCGATACCTATCTCTACGGGCGGCGGATGTATGACGTGATGCGCTACTGGGAAACAGCGGAAGAGAACCCCGAGTCTTCGGATTACGAACGCGAGTTCGCCCGAGTATGGAAAGAGATACCCAAAATTGTATTCTCGAAGACGCTTGACCAGGTCGAAGGCAACAGCCGGCTGGTCAGGGGCAACATCGCCGAAACGGTCTCGACGCTGAAAGCGCAGCCCGGCAAGGACATGGCGATGGGTGGGGCCAATCTTGCCGCGAGTGTGGCCCGGCTTGGCTTGATCGATGAGTACCAGATTTACATTCATCCGGTTATTTTGGGCCAGGGTAATCCATTTTTACCCGCACCGGAAAAAACCATCAACTTGCAGCTTATCGACACCCGCACCTTCGGCTCCGGGGTGGTGTACCTTCGCTATAAACGTATAGACAAGGCGTAACAGCGGCGACGAAGCAGCCGAAATGGTCACGGATAGCCCCCGCCACAGTGATGGTGCGGGCTAAAAACCACAAATGGACCGAAATCTGCGGCTTTTCTCTCATCGGTAGCACAACATTAAATCGTGGAGACGTGAGAACGACTTAAGATCGACCCAATAATCGACAGAATTGACATGATTATCACGATTTTATCGATCATAATTCGGTAAATCTTGTAAATCCTGTCTAAATTTTTTTCACCACGGTTTAGTGCAGAGCTACCCTCTCATCTTTATCCGCGTTTTTCAGTCCATCTGTGGTTCTTCACGCTTCGGTAGTTCAACCACATTCAACGGGGCTACCTATTCGCATATCGGCACTTATCGATCTCAGTATGGCTTATAATAGCCAGAGAATAGCGATTACGACCGCCTAAAAATGACAGACAACCACCGAAAAATGACTCACGACCGCTGAAAAATCATAGACGACCACCAAAAAATGACTCACGACCAGCTAAAAATGATTCACGACCACATGAAAATGACTCACGACCACCAAAAAATCATAGACGACCGCTAAAAAATGACTCACGACCGCCTAAAAATCATAGACAACCTGGTCGTGTATCATTTTTTAGCGGTTTGCCCTTCTTTTAGCCTGGTATTATGCTTGATAACCGCCGTCGGGAACCAAAGTATTAGAGTAAAAGAGCTGATAGGATTCCGTAGATGCAATCGTATTGGCGACATCTCTTCGTTTGGAAGTTACTTTTACCGCAAAATTCCGGACGAACCGGGTCAGGTCTGAATATGACCCCAAGAATGGTCGGGAGAACCGTCTCCACATTGACAAATAAGCACAAATGTTCTAAAATAAGCCGTACTCAAGCACGCCTACTCTAGCGGCCAACCGGCTGCTAATGACTGACGATTTAAGGAGAAGTTATGACATCGCCCATTCAAACCGAGCATTTTACCGCAAACATTTACGGGCTGCTCGATGAAACCTTTGACAATGTACACGGCTATTTTCTGGATAAAGGCGCCTCCCTGTTCGAAACCCTGGCCACGATTTCGGCTGAGGAAGCGTCGATACCAGTGGGCGGCCAATGCGCCACTCTGGCCGCGCAGGTGAAACACGTGGCCTTTTACCTACAGGTAATGGAAGAAGCGCTGCGTACCCAAGAGTTCAAAAAGCAGGACTGGGGCCAGATTTGGCGCGAAACGAGCGCCGTTTCGCCCGACGAGTGGCAGGCCATCAAATCAGAGTTACGCGAGCGCTATGGTCGGATCAAAACCTTCATCGACGAGACCCCCGAATGGTCCAACGAACGCCTCATCGGCGGCATCATCGCGGCCATCGTCCATACGGCCTATCATTTGGGCGAGATTCGGCAAGCGTTGTGTACGTTGAAGGCGTAGTTGATTTGGAGATAAGGAGATAAGGAGATTGGGAGATTAGAGATTGTATCAAGAAATCTACCAATCACCTTATTTCCCTTGAAAATACAGAACTGGAGCATCAAAGTTTACTTTGATCCCAACGCAGATGACAAAGCAAGCTTTGTCGCTCCTAGATTTTCATTGTTGGTGTCGTCTCAATCGAGACAGTTGGACTCCTCAGAAAGGGAGAAATGATGTACGGATTAATCGGGAAAATGATCGTGGTGACCGGTCAGCGTGACGCGTTGATTGCCATTTTATTGGAAAGCACAGCGGAAATGCCGGGCTGTATCAGCTATATCATTGCCAAAGACCCGGCTGACGCCAACACTATCTGGATTACGGAAGTGTGGGACAACCCAGAAAGCCATCGCGCGTCGCTGTCGCTGCCGGCGGTGCAGCAGGCCATCGCCCAAGCCCGCCCCCTCATTGCCAACTTCGAGTCCCCCACCATAACCGAGCCGGTTGGCGGTTATGGGCTGATATCGACGAAAACCACCTAAGTTATCTCGTATTATGAAGTTAAGATAGACCCATCAGATCTGATGGTTTTTATAATACATTGTTATATGGCTTGACAACCGAGCTAACTTGAAATTTTCTGCAAGAAACAAACAGAAAAAAATATATGAGAAAAATAATTGCAACAATCAATATGACCCTTGACGGGTTTTGCGACCACACGGCCGGGATTGCCGATGATGAAACCCATCAACATTTTATTGCGCTATTAAGCAGCGCAGACACCATTATATTTGGCAGGATCACCTACCAGCTTATGGAATATTGGCCAACTGTGGTAGAAAATCCGACCGGCAACCAAGCCATAGATGAATTTGCCGTTACCATAGACACTATTTCAAAGGTTGTTTTTTCCCGCACACTGAAAGATGTCGATTGGAAAACGGCAAGGATAGCCAAACGCGGTATTAAAGAAGAGGTTTTAGAACTCAAGCACCAACCCGGTAAAGACATTTTAGTGGGCAGCCCGAGTTTAATCGTCGCCTTAACGTCACTTGACTTAATTGATGAATACCAGCTTGTCGTTCACCCCATTATTTTAGGAAGCGGCTTGCCCTTATTTAAAGACATCAAGGATAAAGTTGACCTTAGACTCTTGAAAACAAAAAGATTTGGGGGCGGTGCGCTAGCGCTTTACTATGAGCCGATAAAAAAATAAAAAAGTGGAAGCGTATAACTTTCGAAGGACAGCACCGCCATATAACAAGCGCATTAAGGAGTATACAATGGCAACCGTGCGCGAAGGAGACAAAAGAGTACTGCTTCGTTGACGTGCAAATCGGCGTGATGGGCGAGGGTTGGGATGCACTCCGGATCACCAAACTGCCTCATAATAAAATAGAGGCAGCAGATCTGACGATAATATGGATGAAAACATAAACCGATTATTCACTGAACTTACTGCTGCCTACGCTAATTTTATTCAAGTGGCCAATCAACTCGATGGAAATAAACGGTACCAAGCGGGTGTTTGCGGCGAGTGGTCACCCAAAGATGTCATTTCTCACCTGGTCGGTTGGGATCAATCCTTGAAAGCGCTAATTGTTGCGCCCGACGAGTTTGAGCCACCTTATGAAGTGGATAATTTTAATGCGCGATCAGTGGCATCGAGAAAAGATTTAGACTGGGCAGCGGTCATCGATGAAATGGAAACCAATTTTGAGGAGTTAAGACAAGCCCTGGCCCTGGTAAAACCCGAAATGCCCATATATCGGCGGGTTATTAGTTGGCTCCCTGGGAGAAGAGAAGACTATGAGCTGCACACCCGCCAATTGGAAGCCTGGCTTGGGTAGTCAGGAGCCGTACATAGGCTGCCAGCTTGAGGTATTAGTACATTTTATGGTTCTACTACTTCAGAGCATTCGTTATTGATGATCAGGAGGCAAATACGATGGCAACTGTACGCGAAGGGAACAAAGGAGTCCTGTTAATCGTCGATGTGCAGATCGGCGTGATGAGCGGGACTTGGGATGCTCTACGGATCACCAAGAATGTCTCGCGGGCCGTGGAACGGGCTCGCGCCAGTGATGTCCCCGTAATATGGGTGCAACACTCGGATCAGGAGCTGCGTTACGGCAGCCCGGAGTGGCAGTTAGTCCCGGATTTGTCCCCGGCGGAGGGTGAGCCGCTCATTCATAAGCAGTTCAACTCGGCCTTTGAGGAGACGCGGCTTGAGCAAGAACTGGCCAAGTTGAGTGCGACCCACATCGTGCTGGCCGGAGCGGCAACCAACTGGTGCATTCGGGCCACAGCCTATGGCGCACTGGATCGCGGCTACGATTTAACCCTCATCGAGGATGCCCACACCACCGGCACGATAGAGTTGGAGAACGGCGCGAGAATTGAGGCGGCCAACATCATCAATGAACTCAACATTGCCATGACGTGGCTGAGTTATCCCGGTCTCGCGAATGGAACCGCCACAGCCGAAGCAGTTAATTTCTAATCATGCATCAAGACAATAATTAGCATTAAGCTCAAAGAGGAGGTACTTATGAGCAACGTACGGGTATTGGTTGGAACGCGCAAAGGCGCATTTATTCTCACGTCGGATGAAAAGCGTGAACAGTGGGACGTCAGCGGTCCGCACTTCGGGGGTTGGGAGATTTACCATCTCAAGGGATCTGCCGTTAACCCCAACCGAATCTATGTCTCGCAATCGTCCGGTTGGTTTGGACAACTGCTTCAGCGCTCCGATGACGGCGGCCAAACGTGGGAGCCGGTCAGCAACGACTTTGCCTACCAGGGCAACCCCGGCACACACCAGTGGTACGACGGCACCCAGCATCCCTGGGAATTCAACCGCGTCTGGCATCTTGAACCGTCGCCCACCGATCCGGAGACAATTTACGCCGGAGTGGAAGACGCCGCCCTGTTCCGATCCGGCGACGGCGGCCAGTCGTGGCAAGAACTGCCGGGGCTGCGCAGCGTTAAGGGCAACCTCTGGCAGCCGGGCGCGGGGGGAATGTGCTTGCACACTATCATTCTGGACCCGAACAACCCGAACCGGATTTTCGTGGCTATCTCCGCCGCCGGCGCGTTCCGCACTGACGACGGCGGCGAGACGTGGCAGTCGATCAATCGCGGCCTGAAGTCCGACTTTGAACTCCCCGACCCTGACGCCGATGTCGGTCACTGCGTTCACAATATCGCCATGCACCCGTCTCAGCCGGATGTGCTGTTTATGCAGAAGCACTGGGATGTTATGCGCACCGACAACGCCGGCGAGGAGTGGCAGGAGGTCAGCGGCAACTTGCCAACCGATTTCGGCTTCCCGATTGCCGTCCATGCCCACGAGCCGGAGACGATCTATGTGGTACCCATCAAGAGCGACTCGGAGCATTATCCGCCCGAAGGAAAACTGCGCGTCTACCGCAGCCGCACGGGCGGTAATGAATGGGAAGCGCTCACCAACGGCTTGCCGCAGAGCAACTGCTACGTCAACATCTTGCGGGATGCGATGGCGGTCGATACGCTCGACTCGTGCGGCATTTATTTTGGGACAACCGACGGGCACGTGTACGCCTCCTTCGATTCCGGCGATACCTGGTCGCCTATCATCAGCAACCTGCCCAGGGTCATGTCGGTTGAAGTTCAGGTGGTGCCATGACGGTTCGGATTGTGCTGCCGGCGCATCTACGCACGTTAACAGGCGTCAAAGGCAAAGTTTTCCTTGAGGTCGAGGAGCCAATTACGCAACGTTCGGTGCTCGATGCCTTGGAGGCCACGTATCCGATGCTGCGTGGCACAATCCGCGACCGCGCTACCCTTAAAAGACGCCCGTTTATTCGATTTTTCGTGTGTGGCGAGGATTGGTCCCATGCGTCGCCGGATGACCCGCTGCCTGAAGCGGTTACGACCGGGGCAGAACCTTTTATGATCGTCGGGGCGATGGCCGGTGGATAGCAAGTTTTACAGAACAGGAAACACAGGTGACGACTCATCCATCCAAATGGCAAGACCCGGAGCCAATCAGCTCGGTTATACAGTGGCTGCTTGACTCTGATCCTGCGATCCGCTGGCAGGTGATGCGAGATTTAACCAATACACCTGCGCATGAGGTTGCGGCCGAGCGGGCAAGAGTCGCTACCGAAGGTTGGGGTGCGCGGCTGCTCGCCCTGCAAGAGGCCGATGGCCGGTGGGGCGGCGCGGCGTGGAACCACGGGTGGAATTCCACGATGCACGTCTTGTGGCTGCTGTGCCACCTGGGGATCGATCCCGCGAGCGCGGAAGCGCGACGCGCGGTTGGCCTCGTCCGCGACCACGTTACGTGGCAAGGCTCAGGCCCGCCGGAGTGTGACGATAATCGCTTCTTCGAGGGCGAGGTTGAGCCGTGCATCAACGGACAGGTGGCGATGGCCGGGGCTTACTTCGGCCAGGATGTCCACGGCATCGTTGACCGGCTATGTAACGAGCAATTGTCGGACGGCGGCTGGAACTGCGAGGCGCCAAACGGCTCGGCGCGGTCGTCGTTCAACACCACGATCTGCGTGTTGGAAGCACTCCTGGAGTACGAACGAACAACTGGAGGAAGGCCAGAAGTAACCGAGGCTTGTCTACGCGGGCAAGATTTTCTCCTCGAGCGGCGGCTCTTGCGGCGGCGGTCGACCGGCGAGGTCATCGAGCAAGACCGCACGGATGGCACTGTCTGGACACGCTTCGCCTTTCCGACATGGTGGCACTACGATGTGTTGCGAGGGCTTGATTTCCTACGCAGCGCCGGTGTCACGCCCGATGAAAGGGTGGCTGAGGCAATTGAGCTAGTCGCTTCGAAACGCGATAATGAGGGAAGGTGGCCGCTCGAGCCCCGATATTCCGGCGTGATGCCGGTTGAGCTAGATGAGGGTGAAGGCCAACCGAGCCGGTGGAACACACTCCGCGCTCTGCGCGTGCTTGATTGGTACTTAAAACGATACTAAAAAAGCGATTAGGTGCATCCCAGTAAAATTACTATGCCCTAAAATCTGGGATGCACCTTCAACATTTCGTTGGATGTTTAGGCCGCGATTTCCAATGCCGCTCTCCGCAGAATTATGCGCCGGGGCAGCCAGGTGTACCCCCAGAAGAGAACGGCCCCGGCCACCGTCAAGACTGCCCCAACAAAGAATAAAGTGGAGAAACTATAGTTCATGATCAGATAACCGCCGCCAAAGGCCATCGCCGAACGGCTCAAGCCCGTAGCCATTGCAATTGCGCCGGACATCGTAGCCCGCCACTCCGATCCAACCAATTCTTGACTAATAATGTTGAAGACCGGCGCAGTGATGGCAAACAATCCGTTCAACCCCATAAAACCAAGGCCAGCTATACCCCAATGAGGAATAAACCCTATCAGTAACAGGCTAAAGGCCATGCCCAGCGTTCCCCCCATAATGGTCCAACCGTTACCCCAGCGGCTAACTAGCAAGGGAGCCAGTAGGGCAATGGGAACAGCCAGAAATTGGGCCAGCGCAGAAATGGCACCATTCCAGGCCGGGGACAGGTGCAGGTTAACATCCAAATAAACATTAAAAAACGTATCGGTTACACTCTTACCGGCGATTAGAAGCAGGATGACGCCCCCCATAAACAGCATCATCCCAATCGGCGCTGTTGACCCTGCGGTCGATGGTTCCGTAGCGGTCGAAGCTGTTTGTAGTTGCGATTTTTGGGGAATATCGGCGTCGGTCTTAGACGTAGCCAACAATGTCAGCGGCGCTAAACCAAAGATACCGGCGGCAATAAAGAGGGCGTAACGGTAAGCGGCCGGATCGGCTAGGGTGTCGCCCACGTAGGCAGCCAGCCATCCCGGCAGCAATCCACCCAGCAGGTTGCCGGCAAATACGGCCAGCGGCACCAACGCTTCCCGCATTGAAAAAGCGTGGGCGCGTTCCGCCGATTTGGTCACGTTCATAACGAACGGCAAACTGTTGACAATGTAGGTGGCCCCGCCCAACCAGGCCAACACATAGGTAACCACCAACCATCCGGCTTCCATATGGGAGGGTATGAATTCGGCCAAAGGAACCAGAGCCAAGCCGGCCGTTGCTACGCTCAGGCCGATAATTAGCATTCGCCGGCTGCCCCATCGACGTCCAAGCATACCGGCCACGAGGCTAAAAGCGGCCACACCTAACTGAGCTACGGCATTGATCAGGCCGATGAATTCCGGCCCGTAGCCCAGACGCAGCAGGTAAAGATTGAAGAGCATCACATAAATGCCAACATAACTGATCGAAACGAGCATATTGGCCACAAGATACAGCCGCATATCACGACTGAACAGACTTAAGGTGTGGAGGTATTTCTTTATCATCATTAGGTGTCCTTTCGTAATCACCTCTTCTCTGGTTATTTCAAACAAAGGGAAGGGCTAAATATGTTTTAGAGTGAGTGAACTGAAATAATTGATTAATAAGTCCATTATAGGTGTTACTCGCACCTAAAAGGTGCCAGCGGGCGTTCCAAATCGCGTACCAAAAAACAAACGCGTCGGTCCGGCAATTTTTTTTCGAGAATTTCCAAGTCCGGCGGCTGCGTTTATAATCAGGACACGGAGGAAATACAACCATGTCTATTGAAGTCATCGCCTTTGACGCCGACGATACGCTCTGGCACAACGAGAGTATCTACGTCGAGGCTCAAACTCAATTCAAGCAGCTCTTAGCCCATTACCACAGCCCGGAGTGGATCGATGAGCATCTGTACCAAACCGAGATGCGTAATTTAGCCCATTTCGGCTACGGCATAAAATCTTTCGCGCTGTCGATGATTGAAACCGCTGTCGAGTTGACCGAGGGGCAGATTATCGGCGCGGACATCCAGAAGATTATCGACATCACCAAAGCGATGCTGGCGGCCGATGTCGACCTGCTCGACCACGTCGCCGACACATTGGCGAACCTGCAAGATGTCTACACGTTGATGGTCATTACCAAAGGCGACCTACGCGACCAAGAGCTAAAAATTGCGCGGTCAGGGTTAGCCTCGCACTTTCGTTACGTGGAGATTGTCAGCGAGAAGAGTCCCGACAGCTACGCCGCCATATTACGGCGCTACGACATCGAGCCGGCGCAGTTTCTGATGATCGGCAACTCACTTCGATCCGATATTCTGCCGGTTTTGGAACTGGGAGCCAGCGCGGTGTATGTGCCGCATCAGCTTACCTGGGTTCACGAAACCGGGGATACGCCTGTTGGAGAACAGCCGGGATATTATGAAATCGAGCATCTGGGCCAGTTACCGGAGTTGTTAAAAAGTTTGGATCGCTAAAAACTACAGAAGCTGATGGACATAATCAATCTATGCGATGTAACTTGCGAAGCGATCACTACAAACTCCACAAACTCCATAAACTCTATGAACTCTAACGAGAGTAATATTTATGTGCAGAAATATCAAACCACTCTATAACTTTGAACCGCCGGCCACCGAAGACGAAATTCGGGCGGCTTCCTTGCAGTTTGTGCGCAAGGTGAGCGGCTTTGCCAAACCATCTCAAGCAAATGAAGCGGCCTTTTCGACCGCCGTTGACGAGATAGCCGCTATCACCGCCAAACTTCTTAACAATCTTGAAACAACCACCCCGCCCAAAGATCGCGAAGAGGCGGCGGCCAAAGCACGCGCCCGTTCGGCTCGGCGGTTCTCGGCCTAAATTCGTCAAAACCGTACCAATCCGGTATGATACCAATGCACGGAGACACTTAAATGGAATTTATCTTTGACGAAAGAGAATCCGACTCGCCCCTGGTCGATCTTGTCTGGCAGACCCACAGCGAGCGCGACGGCTCCTTTATTTCTACGGCCGTGAGCCGCTGTGAAATGGTGATCACCAAATACAAAGGGCAGGTCACGTTCACAGTACGCGGCCCGGAGACCAAAGCGACCCATGTACAGTATCCAGCGGACGCCGAATTTTTTGGTATCCGGCTCAAACCGGGTGCTTTTATGCCCCATCTTCCCACCGGAGAGTTGACCAACAATGGCATCGATTTACCGGAAGCACCCCGTAAATCCTTTTGGTTGAACAGTGAAGCCTGGGAATTGCCTACCTTTGAGAATGCCGATGTGTTTATCGCCCGATTGATGCGTGCGGGGATGCTGGTTCATGATCCCGTGGTGGATGCCGTGCTGCAAAATCAACCGCTCGATATGTCGCTGCGTTCCGCCCAACGCCGCTTTTTGCGGGCCACCGGCTTAACCCGGGGGACCTTCGAGCAAATCGAACGCGCCCGCCAGGCCGTGCAACTTTTAGAGCAAGGCACTTCCATTGCCGATGCCGTTTACCACGCCGGCTATGCCGATCAGCCGCATCTGACCCGCTCGCTAAAGCGCTTCGTCGGCCAAACACCGGCCCAAATCTTACGCACCGACGGGCCAAAGTAGCAGGGGACTAACGCCGTTCCAGGTGACAGTCACTTTGGCACGCCAAATCGACCTACTTGAACCAACCCGTGCCAATTTATCAACAATAAGTGACTGTCACCTGACTTTTAACTGTGTCGTTTTTGTTCAATACAGCCTCCTTTTGGTGTGTTATGATAGCCGTGTTGATGATAACAACAGACATCGCACATCAAAAGGAGCACAGACCTGCGCAGAATCATTACCTTCAGGCACGGTTATCCTGACCCATACATCAGCCAGTAACGCTTAATAAGGAGAATACGACGATGAGAAAGTTAAAACTTCAAGTTCAAATGACGGTTGACGGATACATTGCGGGACCCAATGGCGAAATGGATTGGCTAGTTTGGAACTGGGATGACGAACTAAAAAATTATGTAATAGACCTAACCGAACCAGTTGACTGCATCGTCCTGGGACGAAAACTGGCCGAAGGATTCATTCCTCACTGGGCCGGTGTGGCTTCAAATCCGGAAAGCCCCGATTTTGCCGCTGGCCAGAAATTTACGGACACACCCAAAATTGTTTTTACCCAAACACTCGACACCTCGGCCTGGGCCAATACCGTTTTAGCCAAAGGCGACCTGGTTGACGAAATCACCAAACTCAAAAACCAAGACGGTCAAGATATCATCGCTTATGGCGGGGCGACCTTTGTCGCGGACCTCATCAAACATGGATTGATTGACGAGTATCATCTGTTCATTAACCCGGCGGCAATTGGTAACGGCATGGCCATTTTCAAAGAACTTGACCGCAAACAAAATCTGAGCTTGGTCAACGCCACATCATTTGACTGCGGGATTGTTGTACTTCATTACAAGCCGAAACGGGACTAAATTCATGACGATATTCGACATCGCCCACTTGCGACTGCACAATCAGGGTATCGCTCCGGCGGTTATGCCGTCGCCGGGCGATGTCGTCCGTAGGCTGGGGGCGATTCAGGCGCAAGATTATCTGGGCACGCTGTGGGCGTTGGGACTGCGTATGCAGCAAGCGGTCGAAGCCGATATCGAGCAGGCCATTGCCAACCGTGAGATCATTCGTACCTGGCCCATGCGCGGCACACTCCATTTTGTCGCGCCCGAAGACGTGCGCTGGATGCTAGCCTTATTGACACCCCGGATTATCGCCAAAACAGCACGGCGGCATCAACAGCTCGAGTTGGATGAAGCCACCTTTGCCCAAAGCGAAATCGTGTTCGCCAAAATGCTGCAAGGCGGCAAATCGCTCACCCGACCCGAGATAATGACGGTGTTAGAACAAGCCGGTATTTCCACCAAAGGTCAACGCGGTTATCACATGCTGTGGCGGGCGGCTCAGAACGGTTTAATCTGCTTCGGGCCTCGGCAGGGAAAACAGGATACATTTGTGTGGCTCAATGACTGGCTGCCCGCCGGTCCGTCTCTCAACCGGGCTGAGTCGCTGGCTGAGCTGGCTCGTCGCTACTTTACCGGCCACGGTCCAGCGACCGTGCAGGATTTTATATGGTGGTCGGGGTTGTTGACAGCCGATGCCCGCGCCGCTGTAGAGATGGTCGCATCAGAACTATTTGAGGCAGTCATCGACGGCCAAACCTACTGGCTGGCGCCAACAGAGGTCGGCTCAAAAGCCCCCTCGCCCACGGTTTATCTTCTGCCAGGATTTGATGAATACCTGTTGGGCTATAAAGATCGCAGCGCCGTACTCGATCCGGCTCACGCCAACAAGATCGCCCCCGGCGGTAACGGGATGTTCAACCCCACCATCGTTATCGACGGCCAAGTGGTCGGCACCTGGAAACGGACGTTGAGGAAAAAGTTGGCGATGATCGAACTCCAGCCGTTCAACCCCCTAAGCAATGCCCAGAGCGAGGCTGTCGCGATGGCGGCTGAAGTGTATGGGGCGTTTCTCAATCGGGCGGTGAGTCTTAAATTTGAGATTTAATGGATAGGGCGTTTTACGTCGGCTATTTCGTTCCCCTTGTTAGCCAGAACTTCGATTAAACCGGCGCCAATGACAAACATAGCACCAATGGTTTCCTGCGAACCAAAAGGCTCTCCCGCAAGCAAGGCCGCGCTGCTGATGCCAACGACGGCCTCAAGTTGGAGCAAGATGCCTAATCGACCGGGATCAACATAACGCGACCCCCAGTATATCCCCCACATGGCTGGAATAAGGATCCCGATAGCCATGAGCATGATCCAAGGGATGAGGGTGATGAACTGTTCGACGGCCGGTGGCCGGCCGAGTGCGGCAATGGGCAGCAGGGAAAAGCTCAGGGCAACGATTGAGCCAAAAAAGAAAAATGCAAAAACCTGCTCGAATACCGACGGCTCATGCGCCTGGCGTACTTGCATAGCTCCGAAGGTAAATACAATTCCTGACAGTAGCGCCAGCAGATCTCCGATGTTCATAGATATGAAGAGTGAGTCAGCCAGGCCAAGAATGGTGAGCAACCCTGCTAGGCTCAGTACCAGGGCCAGGCCTCGCCATAGGGTAAACTGACGCCCCATCAGGCCAACTTCTACCAATGTTCCCCATGCGGGCATCGTATAGAAGAGAATCAGCGCTCGTACCACATCGGTGAGCAGCAGGCTTTCACAATACATCACCACCCCGCCACCAACCAATAGACCAGAGACGTACTGTTCAATGCCGGTGTGCTGCTTGCGCCGTAAACGTATCAGCGCGAATGGCAACATACAGACGAGAGGAGCGATAAATTGGCTTAAGATGACCCAGGCTGGATCCAAACCTTGGCGTTCAAATCCTCTTAGGGGAATCCAGAACAAGCCCCAGATAGCGGCTGCCATAGCGACGATAATTTCAGGGTGGGCGACTTTTTTTAACATTCAAGCATTCAATAGGTTACTATGTTCAAATATATTTCTGGTGAGGGGTGTTTATGCAGGGCCTAACATGTTAAAACTTTATAATATACGGATAATCTACCAACTGACCGCCGCATAAATCGCGTGCAAAAACCGGCTGGGTCTCTCGGCCAAAAGCTGGGTGTGCGGAAAGCCGCAGGTGCGGGCCAGTTTCGCCCAACTTTGATAAGAGAGTGGGTAAGGCACCCAGTGATTGCCCCGATCAACGTTGTACTCGATGACGATCAAACGCCCATCGGGACGTAGGTGACTTTTGAGATGCTGGACAGCTTGCTTTTGCACAGTGTACCGCTGGAAGTGGAGCGCGTTTGCCACCACAATGCCATCCAACCTGGGCAGATCAAGGGGTTGGGTAAAATCGGCGGTCAGGTAGTGGACGGTCGTTTGGGGAAACTGCGCCTGCATTTGCCGAGCTTGGGTGCGCAGCGAGCCCCGATCTTGGTCCACCGAGTAGATCTCCCCACCCTGGCCGAGCAGTTCGGCCAGGGCCAGGGTAAATGCGCCCGCGCCTGAGCCAATATCGGCCCATACGCCGCCGGGCGAAACCACGCCATTGCGCAGTAAATTGACGTGGTCGGTATGGTTCATACCGCGTCGACAGCCGCCACCGGCGCGACCTGCGGCGCATTGGCTTCCCAACGACGCAGCGCCGGCCTCACCGCCAGAAACAGTATCGCGCCCAACAACAACAGTAAGCCGTTAACCCGAATCGCGACAGGGGTGGTCCAGGTATCGGCGCTATAGCCGGCCAGCAAAGACGCTATCGGCTGCATCCCAAAACTCAGCGTAAAGAATAAACTCATCAGACGGGCCCGCATATCTAGCGGAGCCAGAACTTGCACCAGCCCCATTGTCGTCGTCAACACCGCCGGGATACCGATACTGACAAAGAAGAGACTCAGCAAGGATATAGGTAGCCAACTGGTTTCAGAGAAGAGGATCAACCACAGCCCAATCCAACCGATAATACCGCCCAGAACCAAGCCGGTGCGGCGCGTAGCTTGAGTGAGCGGCGCGACAAACATTGTCCCCACCAAAGCACCCGCCCCAGAACTCATCATTAGCCAGCTCAACGTAGCGGCATCACCTTTTAACACTTGCCCCACTACCGCCGGCAGCAGGCTCATAATTACCGGAAAGGCGAAGAAGGTGACCAGGATAGCCAAAATGATCATGTCTTGCAGTCGAGGCTGGGTGATGACGTAACTCACCCCTTCTTTGAATTCGGTCAAGAAATTACTATTGCGAGGCTTACGCACCTGGTTCGAAGTGACCAGCCATAAGCTGATAATAACCGCCACAAAACTTAGCCCATTCAACCAAAAAGCGATAGAGACGCCCAAGGTGGCGATAATCAAACCAGCCAGGGCTGGACCCAGAATCCGGCTGACCTGAAGCATGGTAATATTCAGGTTGATCGCTTTACGGACCTCGGCGATGCCCGACAAATCGCCCAGAAACGTTTGCTGCGTCGGGATATCAATGGCGGTGATGATACCCAAGAGCGCGGCCAAAAGGTACACGTGCCATAGCTGCACGAGGCCGGTTTGGGTCAGCAGGGCCAGACTGAAAGCTAGCAGCATCGCGCCAGTCTGACTGACGATGAGCAGCTTGCGCCGATCCAATCGATCAGCCCAGACCCCGGCCCACGGCCCCAGTAGGAGGGTCGGCAGTGTACCTAACATCGTGGTTACCCCCAGCGCCGTTGCCGAGTGGCTTAACTCCCACACGATCCAACTCTGGGCGGTCATTTGCAGCCAAGTCCCTATCAATGAGACAGCCTGGCCGCCCAGATAGATGCGGAAGTTGCGAATTTTAAGGGGAGAGAAGCTCTCCCGGAGGGTTGAGACGATGCTCATAGAGAATTGTTTACCTTTCTAATTGATTGTTTTGTTCATGATTCTATTTAGAGTGTTCGAGGCTAGGGTATCTTACCGCTCATGTCTCACTTGCTGACCAAATAATCTTTTTCGGGGCAAACTTGCCGGTCTGATAGTTTAGCGGTTCCTCAATACCAAAGCTCCAGGATACGGTTGGGGTGATGGCTAAATATTCCTTGTCCCCAAATTGTCCATCTCGCTCCACAATTTCGGCCAGGCCGTGGACCTTGATTTGGCGCGGCTTCCAGGGCTGTACAGACTCCAGATCATCGATAATGAGCGAGACTTTGGTGTTACCGGCAGCCACATTTTTGTACTTGCGCGTCCCCGGCAAATTGAGACCCCCGATGTAAAAACGGCTGCCGTCAAACTCAAAGCCAACCGCATCCACCGTCGGCTGGCCCTTACTCGATACTGTACCCAATCGGGCCAGATATTGACTTTTTAGATAAGCCAGTTCGGCTTCGGAAAACATCGTTCGCTCCTTTAAAGATAAAAGTTTGGAGCGTCAAAGTAAACTTTGACTTGGCCGTGAATGACAAAGCAAGCTTTGTCGCTCCAATAGATTTTTTATTTTCGGCATCATCCCCACACCCGCCTCGGCTGATTAGACAACAGCTTTATCGGTAATCTGCAAGACAATACGTCCTCGACCATGCCCGGTCTGGCTGAGTTCATGGGCCTGGCGAGCTTGGGACAAAGGAAAGGTCTGTCCCACCACGGCTTTGACCTGGCCTTCGTCAATGAGCTGGGAGATCTGCTGCAAATCCTTATTAGTCGGTGTTACGACATTCTTCACGGCACGAATACCACATGCTTGGGCTAACTGGAGGGATGGTTTTTCAAGTAGAGAAACTAGAGTTCCGCCATGTTTGATCACCGCCGTCGAACGCTGCAACGTTTCCCCACCGATGGTATCCAACACCAAATCTACGTCAGAGATCACCTCTTCAAAAGGCGTGGTGGTGTAGTCGATGACTGTGTCCGCGCCCACAGAGCGTACAAAATCTACATTAGGGGCTGAAGCCGTACCGATCACCTCCGCCCCTTTCCAACGAGCGAACTGAACCGCGAACAACCCCACGCCGCCGGCCGCACCATGAATGAGAACGCGTTGACCGGCGCTCAATGCGCCATCGCTAAAGAGCGCAGCCCAGGCTGTTGTGGCTCCCCCTGAGATAGTGGCAGCTTCGACAAAACTAAGCGACTTCGGTTTTAGGGCCAGTAGGCTGAACGTCTTCGGCGTCAAGGCGGGAGGTTCTACGGCGGTTGTCGTATAATCCGTATAAGCGCCATGGGTACTTCGGCCAAAAACAGCCTGTCCTTTTTGGAAACGAGTCACGCCGGGGCCAGCCGCCTCGATCACCCCGGCAATCGCCGAACCAGGAATATAAGGAAACGATACGGGGTAAAATTTCTTAAAAACCCCCTGGCGCATCTTCCAATCAGCCGGCAAGACGCCGGCGGCATGGACTCGAATGAGTACCTCGCCGGCTTGCGGTTCCGGGCGGAGAATTTGTTCTAATCGAAGTTGTTCCGGGCCGCCATACTGGTAAACGCGGATGACTTGCATCGTATGTCTCGCCATAGCTGATGACCTCACTTTTTTATCAAATTTACTTCATTATCAAATTCCAACCCGCTTATAGTTTCCTAAATCAGCTTTGATGCCCAGTCGCGTAAACAACTCTTGGGGATTGAACTTCATTTCTTGATGCAGAGCCATAACCGCCGCTCTGGCCGGCTCGATCGACTCGATGCTGTTCCATTCAACCATCGTCACGATATTGAATTCACCCGGTCCCGAAGCCTGCTCCAGCACAAAATCCTGTAGGAAACCGGACTGCTTTTTGAGCAGTTGATGGGTCGCCTGAACCTTTTCGAGGAATTCTTCACGGGCATGGTCCGGAACGATGAACTTATCGACACGATAGATGCGTTCGGATTGATTAGACAAACGCTCTTGCTTCATTCTTTCCTCCATAAGCCGGATAACCTTTTTGAAGTTTCAGTATAAGTCTATCGCAAAAATGGCGTTTAGCCATCAAGCCAACGAGCAGTCTTTCTTTTGGTCAAGGGTTCAGGCGATTACCTGTCCGTACGGACAGGTAATCGCCTGAACCCAATTTTCAACGGTCATTTGCGATAACAGAACATTTGTACTATACTCAATAATGAAACCGAACAGGTTTTCAACTACCATTTCTCGTTCCTCTCTCGTTTTAATACAACATCGGCTGCGGCCACCACGATCTTAATCCGTGTTTTTGGCTGATGACAATTCATTCTTTACAATCTATACCAAGCTCAAGGAGGCACCAAATGACAGTTCAACCCATTCCCGTCAGTGGTAGATTGCGACCCACGTTGAGGATGTTCCATATGAAGAGATAGTCAAACGAGCGGCCCAGCAGTAGACACAAGCGTTAGACAACTCTGAGCACTTTACGTTTACTAAAAAGCCCGTAGGGAAAAACTCATGAATCTTCAGGACATAATAACATTATATGCCTACAATGATTGGGCAACCCAACGCATTTTAGTTGCCAGTGCGCGGGTTAGCCCAGACCAATTTCTAGCCTCAACTCATCACAGCTATGGGAGTCTACAAGGCACGCTTGTCCATACCCTCGACGCCGAGTACGGCTGGCGAATGCTGTGCCAACACAACACCTTCACTCCCGAGATGAACAAAGCCGACTTCCCGACGCTCGATGATCTGGCCCAGCGCTGGCAACTGGAAAAGGAGGCGATGCAAGAGTATCTTGCCAGCCTGCAAGACCATGATCTAAACCACCTGGTTCAATACACCACAGACAGCGGGCAGAAACGAGCCCGGATTCTATGGCACTGCCTACTGCATGTGGTCAACCATGGCACCCAGCACCGCAGCGAAGCAGCGGCCATTCTCACCAGCTACGGACAGTCTCCTGGCGACCTCGATTTTACCGTATTTTTGAGCCAACAGGAAGAGTCTAAAATACGATTGGAATGACGAACACATGAAAACTTACATTGCCTTATTTAGAGGAATAAACGTGGGCGGAAACAATCTTTTGCCGATGAAAGAATTGCGCACCCTGCTTGAAAAACTTGATGCAAAAAACGTTAAAACGTACATTCAAAGCGGCAATGCCGTGTTTCAGCATGCGACAGAAGATACCGATCAACTCGCCGAGCGCATTAGCGCTGCAATTAAAGAGAGCCACGGCTTTGCGCCTCGGGTATTATTGCTCGATGTAGCGACAGTAGAAAAGGCTGTTGCATCAAATCCATTTCCGGCGGCGGATACCGAGCCAAAAACGCTGCATTTGTATTTTTTAACCTCTCCCGCGCAAGACCCAAACCTAGCCATGATTGACGAGCTTAAGAAGGATAACGAGCAGTACAAGTTAACCGACAACGTGTTCTATCTCTATGCGCCTGACGGCATCGGACGATCTAAACTGGCCGAACGAGTCGAGAGGGCGCTTGGGGTAGCGGCGACGGCCCGGAACTGGCGAACGATCGGCAAAATTATGGAAATGGTGGGTGAAGTCGGCTGACATCCCTCGATCAAAATACTCCGGCCCAGTTTCATGGCCGAAATGGGTTCATCAATTAACATTAGAGCTAAGGAGATGACGATATCGCGTTTATGCCGCAGTTCATTGTAACCCATGCCCCGGTTTTGCCGCAGATGTTGATCTTAGGGGCGACATTTGTCGTACTCATCTTCCCGATCAACACGGCTTATGCACTTTTGGCGGGCAGGCTGCGGGCCGTCATCCAAAACCGGCGGCTGCTGCGAACCATGAACCGGACAGGCGGGGCGATGTTAATTGGAGCCGGTATTCTCACCGCCTCGCTGAAACGAAGCTAAATGCGTTACAGTTCAGTAAATATTGCCAAATAAAAAAGGCCGGATGTGGTTACATCCGACCTTTCTTTATAATTTTTGCCTTTAAACGGAGCCTGTTTGTGGAATCTGCGGCTGAGTCTCATCGGCGCGAGATGAGCGAGGGCGCTCGGCGTATGGGACCGGCTCCGGAATGGGATCCTGGTAAGCCGGTTCAGATTCAGGCTCAGACCAGCCCATCGGTTGGGTCACGGTGTGAGGCAATCCATCCGACCCGGAGTGATCCGAGGTATTGACCGGCGCCTCAACTTGCGTGGCGCAGAAGGGACAAACGGCCCAGGACAGTTGCAACGTGTTGCTGCAAGTGGGGCACACCTTTTTCAACGTCGTATGACAATCAGGACACACGATCCAGGCATCATTGACCTGGCGCGAGCAGCCGGGGCAGTGCGGCCGATCTTCCAAATCTTGCAGCAGCGCCTCTTCTTCCAATGAACGCTCATATAATTCGGCCAGCGTGCTTTTAGGCCGCAGTAAGAAATACAGGATTAGCCCCAACGGCCCAAAAAAGACCACCATCAGAGTTGCCAGCAAAATGGCAAAAATATCGCGCGAGCGCGAACGGGCGTCACGGAACGTCCAAACGATCATACTCAGCCACAGCGCGACAAAAAACGCTCCGGTAAACGCGATAATAACTTGTAAGCCGGTAATTACGGCTGACGGGATTGTAATTTCAGGCATTACCTAACTTTCTCCCCCAAAGACTTTGGATCATAAATCAAATAACTTCCACGGTTGAGGCAGGTAAATAGCAAGTCGTTATTCAATCTCGAATTACCAATTACCATTTACTCATCTTCCGTAATTGGAAGTCATCAAATTTCTATTCCTTAATACCAGTACTAAAGTCGTACGATTATACCACATCTCGACAGATGGCAAAGAACAGTTGCCCTATATTAGCCCACATCCAGCCATCACTTAACCGACGATCGCTTCTCCAAATGGACCAGCAGCACGCTGATATCGGCCGGATTGACCCCGGCGATGCGGCCCGCTTGCCCCACAGTGGCCGGTTGAAAGCGAATTAGCTTCTGGCGAGCCTCGGTGCGCAGGCCGGTAATCGACTCGTAGTCGAAATTGGCCGGGATGGTTTTGTTTTCCAACCGGCGCATGCGCTCGACTTGCTGGTACTGCTTGTCGATGTAACCCTCATATTTCGTCTCGATGGTCACTTGTTCGATCACATCTTCGGCCAACGGCTGCGGTGGCGGGGCCAGCGAGGCAATCACATCGTATTCCACATCGGGCCGGCGCAAGAATTGCAGCGCGTTGGCTCCGTTGGCGACCGGCTTCAAGCCGAAATCGGCCAGCACTTCGCTGGTGCCGTTCGTACCGGAGAAGTTGGTGGCTTTTAACCGCTCGATCTCTTGCTTAATCGCCTGCCGCTTGGCTTCAACCGCCTCGTACTGCTGGCGCGAGACCAAACCGGCCTGGTAGCCGATGGGCGTCAGGCGCAGATCGGCGTTGTCCTGGCGCAGCAGCAGGCGATATTCGGCCCGGGAGGTCATCTGGCGGTAAGGTTCGGTGTGTTCCTGGGTAACCAGGTCATCGATCAGCACGCCGATGTAGGCGTCGTCGCGGCCCAGCGTGACCGGCGGCTCGCCCTTAACCTTGAGCGCCGCATTCATCCCGGCGATGAGCCCCTGCGCTGCCGCTTCCTCGTAGCCGGTGGTGCCATTGATCTGGCCGGCGTGGAACAATCCTTCCACGTGTTTGGTCTCCAGCCAGGCGTAAAGCTGGTCGGGCGGCACGTAGTCGTACTCCACCGCGTAGCCGACCCGCATAATCTCGACATTCTCCAGTCCCCGAATCGAGCGCACCATCTGCCATTGAACATCTTCCGGCAGGCTGGTGTTGCCGCCTTGTAGATAAACCTCGGTGGTCTGCCAGCCTTCCGGCTCCAGGAACATCTGGTGGCTCTCTTTGTGAGCGAAGCGCACAATTTTATCTTCGATGCTGGGGCAGTAGCGCGGGCCAACGCCTTCGATCACGCCGGTGAACATCGGCGCTCGATCCAGGTTGGCCCGGATAATGTCGTGGGTTTCCGGGGTGGTGTGGACCAGATAGCAGGGCATTTGCGGCCGCCAAGGCGTTTGGCGCTCGATGGGGTAAACCGGGTGGGGCGGCTGATCGAGCCAGAAAGGGCGGTCAACCTCAGCGGTGTTTTGATTTTCAAAGCTAAAATAGAGCGGTTTGTCGCTACCGTACTGGATGCTAGTCTGGCTGAAATCAATGGTCCGGGCGTCGAGCCGGGGCGGCGTGCCGGTTTTGAGCCGGCCCAACCGGAAGCCGAGTTCGATCAAAGACGTCGACAATCGCAGCGCCGCCTTTTCGCCAGCCCGGCCCCCTTCGGTGATCGACTCGCCGGTGATGAGCCGGCCGCCCAAGAACGTGCCGGTGGTCAGCACCACCGCTTTGGCCCGGTATTTGGTGCCAAACTGAGTTTGTACGCCCTCGATCCGGTTGCCTTGGATCAGCAGTCCTTCCACCGTAGCTTGTTTAACCGATAAATTGGGGGTGTTCTCCAGAGTACGCTGGACCGTCCAGGCGTATCGTTTCTTGTCGGCTTGAGCGCGGAGAGCGTGAACCGCCGGCCCTTTGCTGTCGTTGAGCAGCCTAATTTGAATGAAGGTCTGGTCGATGAGCCGGCCCATGGCGCCGCCCAGCGCATCGATTTCACGCACCAGGTGTCCTTTAGCCGATCCGCCAATGCTGGGGTTGCAACTCATCCAGCCGATGGTATCCAACGACATCGACAGCAGCAGCGTACGCGCCCCCATCTTGGCCGAGGCCAGCGCCGCCTCAACGCCGGAATGACCGCCGCCGACGACGATCACGTCATAAGAAAATTCGATCATGATGCAGTTCTTTCTGATTTATTCGTACCCAAAACGCTAGCATTGCCCTAACCCTTAGAGTATAGCGCAGGCCCATCCCCAAAGCAAACCAAATTGATAACCGGCTCTAACCTTAAGATTTTGCCCCAAAAGTCCAAAATTTAGGCTCTAAAACGTCATTTTGAGCCACGATACGTCAATTTTATTAAAAGTGACCGTTTTTGGCCCGCCTCCATCGGGAGTCTTAGGTGTTATAGGTTATAATGGTGGGACTCTTTTCCAAATAAAACCAATTGAATGCTTGGTAGGTGGGGTTACCCTGCCTTGAGAGAGATCAGGTCTAAATAGCCAGCCATCCAGGCACAGCAGCCCACCGGGCTAAAGCGAAGAATCATCTCAAGCGTTGAGGCTTGGGATAGTTTATATTATTAATGAACTACTACATAAGCCATTATTAAGGAGGCCAATTTTTCATGAACAGAAGAGTGGTTGTCACTGGGATGGGAGCTGTGACGCCGGTCGGTAACACTGTTGAAGAGGCGTGGAATAATTTGAAAGCTGGAGTCAGTGGCATTGCCCCCATTACCAATTTCGACACCTCGGACTTTGAGATTAATTTTGCCGGTGAGGTCAAAAACTTTGATGCCAGTGCGTTATTTGGCAAAAAAGAAGCGCGGCGGCTGGATCGATATACCCACTTCGCGATGGAATCGTCCCGACAGGCCATTGAAGACTCAGGGTTGTTGAAAAACGGCACCGATCGGTCTCGCGTGGGCCTGGTCATTGGCTCATGCGTGGGCGGCCTGAGCAGTGTGCTCGAACAACACGAGGTGCTGCAAACCAAAGGCCCGTCTCGCGTCAACCCGTTTACCATTAGTATGATGCTGCCGGATACGGCCCCGGCTCGGATTGCCATCGATTATAATCTGACCGGCCCGAATATGGCCGTCGTTACGGCCTGCGCCACCGGCACCGACACCCTCGGCGAAGCCTTTGAAATCATCAGGCGCGGGGATGCGGATGCGATTATTGCCGGCGGTTCGGAAGCCGTAATTAATCCGCTGATTATGGCCAGCTTCCAGGTAATGAAGGCCATCTCACCCAACAACGACAACCCGGCCGGAGCCTGCCGGCCTTTTGATCTCAACCGCGACGGGTTTGTGATGAGTGAAGGCTCGGTGGTTTTGGTTTTGGAAGAGCTAGAACACGCCCAAAAGCGCCATGCCAGTATCCTGGCCGAGGTTATCGGTTACGGCACATGTGTTGAGGCTTACCATCTGGCCGCGCCCAGAGAAGACGGGTTGGGAGCCATTACCGCCATGAGTCGCGCTATCGCCAAGGCGGGCATCGAACCTCACGAGATCGACTACGTCAATACCCACGGCACCGGGACTCGCCTAAATGACAAAGTTGAAACCATGGCGATTAAGGATGTCTTGGGCGAACACGCCTACGATACCATTATCACTTCATCTAAGTCGATGACCGGCCATTTGTTTGGCGCAGCCGGGGCAATTGAGGCAATGGTTTGCGTGAAAACCTTAACCGATGGTATCATTTCGCCGACTATCAACTACGAAACGCCCGATCCGGAATGCGATTTAGATTGCACCCCCAATGAAGCCCGGCACGCCGATGTGTCGGTGGCCATGTCAAACTCCTTTGGGTTGGGCGGTCACAACGCAACGATTCTTTTCCGAAAGTATAATGAAGGCTAATCTGTTTTAGCCCTAAATCATCAGGCTGATCCTCTTTAAGCGTAAGCAAGTAACTATTGGGGTGATTGGCGCTGCGGCTCACAAACCATGATCGAGCGCCGGTCACTTGCTGTGCTGAAAAAAAATTTGTAGGAGATCGATTTGTGGCAACTTATGCTCACATTGTTGGTTGGGGAAAATATATTCCTGAAAAGATCGTAACGAATCACGATCTAGCCAAAATTTTGGACACTTCCGATGATTGGATCGAGAGTCGAACCGGTATCTCGGAACGACGCCATGCTGATCGGGAAAAAAATGAAACAACGGCCAGTATGGCCATCGGCGCCGCGCGGTTGGCCCTTGACCGGGCCAGGATTGTGCCGACGTCGGTTGATATGGTTATTGTCGCCACCCTTAGCCCGGAGCACATCTTCCCTTCAACCGCCTCGCTGGTTCAGGATGCCATCGGCGCGACGCACGCCGGCGCGTTTGATTTGAGCGCGGCGTGCTCCGGCTTCATCTACGCCTTTGCCATGGGCAGCGCCATGATCGAGTCAGGCGCGGCCAAGGTGGTGGTGGTGATTGGGGCGGAAACGGTCTCCTCGTTTTTGGATGACCAGGATCGCTCCATTTATCCCCTCTTTGGCGATGGCGCCGGCGCGGTAGTCTTGCAGGCCCACAATGTTCCCGGCGGCGTGCTGGCCACTGTATTGGGTTCCGACGGCTCCGGCGCGGAACATCTGGGGATACCGGCCGGGGGGAGCAAGCACCCCACCAGCCAACACACCTTAGATAATCGCTTGCACTACATGAAAATGAATGGCCGTGAGGTTTATCGTTTCGCTACCCGGGTAATGGGGAAAGTCTCCAAGCAGGCCTGCGAAAAAGCCGGCCTGGATATAGACCAAATCGACCTGTTCATTCCGCATCAGGCTAATATTCGTATTATCCAGAGCGCCAGTAAATATCTAAAAATTGATGAGGACAAAGTCTTTACCAACCTGCAAAAGTATGGCAACACTTCGGCGGCGTCGATCCCCATTGCCCTATGTGAGGCCATCGAAGCCGGCCGGGTCAAAACTCACGATAAAATCGTGATGGTTGGTTTTGGCGGCGGGTTGACCTGGGGCGCAACGGTAGTAGAGTGGGGCGTGCCGATGCCGCACAAACCACGGGGTTTGTGGTACCGGTCGATGCGCTGGTTTGTCTATCGCTGGGCTGAGGCTCGCTCCGGTTCGCTCCGGATGTCTCGCAAGATAGAGAACATACTACCCGAACGTAACGGCGCGAAAGACGGCGTCTTGACGCCAGATGATGATGTCAAATCCGAAGAAAACGGCCATGCGCCCGCCAGCACCAATGGTCACAAACCCAAGCAAAAGGACAGCGACATCGCTAAATTACCACCGGCCTCAACCGGGGAAGAGGTCGAAGTCCCCAAGAAGGTGAAAGAAAAGTAGGGAACTTAAGTCGATTAAAAACCACCCCTTGCTACGAATGTTTTTGATTTGGCTGTGAAGCCCTCAAAATTGATGTAAGGCCGGTAGACCACCGTTAGCTGACCGCCAACCGCCGAAAAAGGTGCCTCGTTGAGGTTCGGCGGTCAGCGGTCGACCGTCTCTGGTCAGGTGGATTTCCTTTAACCCACCCACTCACCGGCCCGCATCAACGGTTCGGCGGCCCCGTCAGCCAGCACGCCATCAATATCCATCTGATCGGAACCGATCATGAAATCGACATGGGCCAAACTGTGATTGCCGCCGGCCGCCGCGAACGCCTCATCCGACATCTCCGGCCCGCCCTGCAAGCAGAAGCGATAGGCCCGGCCCACGGCCAGGTGGCTCGACGCGTTTTCATCGAACAGGGTGTTGTAAAAAAGGATGCCCGACTGAGCGATGGGTGAACTTTGCGGCACCAGGGCCACCTCGCCCAAGCGAGCCGCCCCCTCGTCGGTGTCGATAAGCTTGCGCAGCACCGCTTCGCCTTTATCCGCCGAAATTTCCACAATTTTGCCCCCAACAAACCGCAACTGAAAATTGTCGATCAAAACGCCGCCGTAACTGAGCGGCTTGGTGCTGGTCACCACCCCCTCAACCCGGTCTTTGTGGGGCATCGTAAACACCTCTTCGGTGGGCATGTTGGGGATAAAGGGAATGCCGGCCAGCGTCTCTTTTTGGCCGCCGTGCCACTCGTGATGATCGGGCAGGCCCAGCATCAGATCGACGCCGGGGGCGGTGTATTTCAGGGCGGTATACTGTTTGGCGTTGAGCCGTGCGCATCGCGCCGCTAGCTGTTGGGTATGGGCTTGCCAGGCCGCCACCGGATCCGGCTGATCGGCCCGGTTGATTTTGAAGATGGCCGCCCACAACCGATCGAGCTGCGTTTCAGGCGTGCCGTCTAGAAATATCTTAGCCGCCCAGGTGGCCAGCGGGTAAGAGATAACACACCAGTTAACCTTATCGGCCATGATGTAGGCAAAGTATTCCTGCAACTGCTGTTGATGGGTTCGCTGCGCTAGCGCCACCAAATCCGGGTCCTGGTCCTTGAGCAGATCGGGATCGGTGGCGTGGATGGCGATAAAGGCGTCGCTGCGTTGAGCAGCCTCGATCAATCCTTGGGCCTGCCAGGTGGGATACTCCGTAAACGAGTCGCGCGGGGCGTACTGAAAGCGAGCCAGGGTCACGGCATCGTCGCTCCAAATCACATCAACCAGCCTGGCCCCGGCTTGATAAGCGCTGGCCGCCATTAAGCGCACCAGCGGCGCGGCTTCGAGCGGGCCACGTACAATCAGCCGCTGGCCCGGTTGGAGATTGACTCCAACTTTGACGGCGAGATCGGCGTAGTTTTGTAATTTTTGTTCAAATGAAAGTTCAGTCATGGTCTAGTCCTCTTGTTTGTATGTAAATAATGAGCCTAGCGACTGTCTTTTAAGTGCCAGTCACCTGAAATTACGTTTTTTTAATCTGTTTATACTCCTGCCAGGTGACTCCCGAATAGGTAATCACCAAAATCACCGCAAACGAAAACCATTGGAGCGCGTAGCTCAGGTGCGAACCTTCGCCCAGGTCCGTCACTTCCTCCCGAATTGGCGGCGTGGTATCCGGCTCCGGGCCGGGCAGGGCCTCAACGTAAACGGGCAGCAGCGGCCGGTCAATCTGCTTCTGGACCTTGTCGATGTCGATCCGAAACCAGGCATCGACCCACTGGCCCGGCTCCGGGTCGGGGTCGGTCGGGGCCAGAGAATGCGGCGGTAGTTGGCTGCGATAGGCGATGCCTTCAATGGTGACTTCGCCGGTTACATCATAAGCCCGCCGGGCTTCCGACTCGAACTGTTCAAACGGCAGCCAGCCCCGATTGACCAGCACAGTCTCATCGCTGCCGGTGATGTCCAGCGGCGTCACCAAATCGATGCCGGCCTGGCCCTGGTAGCTTTGCGTCCGCAGAATCATATTCTTATCATTTTCAAACGTGCCGGTCACGGTGACTCGATGCCGGTGCAGTTGGTCCGGATCAATCGGCGCGCCGGTCAAGGTCACCGGCGGGCTGTGCAAGCCGGTCAGAATTTCCTCATTCAAGGCCCGGCGCTGGTCCAACCGCCGTAACTGCCAAAAGCCCAAGTTCACTAAAAAGATCACCCCGGCAATAATAACCAGATGTCTAATCCACCGCTTAAGCAAAAATCTGGTCACACTCATCCTTCATCTTTCATCCTTCATTATAAATTAATCCTTCACTATGTATTCGCCATTCATCCCTTATCGTTCCCTATCAGGTCTGATGGCGAGCAACTTTAGAACAGGACTTACGCAAAAACCCAGGTGACAGTCACTTATTGTCAATAAATTCGCCTCGGAGTGGTCCAAACAGGTCGATTTAGCGTGTTTAAGTGACTGTCACCTTTGGAACGGCGTAAGTCCTGTAGAATAGTTTTGGCCCAGTTTCATTTTTTAGCAAATTCCTATCTACTTTTTACATCGTCCATTGTCAGAAGTCCAATTCACACTAAGTTCATCTTTTTTTCGCACTCGTGAGGTAAGGTAGGTCAAACTAACCTATCAACTCAACGAGGATAAAAAAAAGGATGTTAACCCATCGTATTCAAATCGTTAAATCTTGGACGTTCCCATTATTTATTGCGTGCGTTATTTTAATTTTGCCCGCTTATAGCCAAGCCTCTGCTTCAGAAGCAAAGGCTAATTTTATGTGCGCCGGCTCGGCTGGCTTTGGACTAAGCTGCCTTGACGAAACAGGCTGGCAAACCTTTACCCGGAGTGACTCGCCGCTGGATAGCGATTTCATCTATGGCGTCACGGCCTGTACCGATGGCCGCATGTTGATCGCTCAGAGCCAAGGTATCGTCGCTTTTGACGGCAGTAACTGGAAAGATTATGGGGAAACCGATTTCACCAGCCCGGAAGCGATTGCCTGTGATGCGGCCGGTAATATTTGGGTAGGCCATTATCAAGGCGTAAGCACCTTTGATGGCCGTTGGAAGACCTATCCCGCCTCATTGTTGGCCACGGGTGAAGCAGCCAGCGATTTAGTGAATGATCTGGTCATTGGCCCGGATGGTCTGGTTTGGGTCGTTACCTCAAATAGTGTCGCCCGCTTTGATGGCAATAAATGGACCGTCTTCCAGGAAGGCAGCGGCTTTGACGATAACTACTTCTTCGAGAAAGTCGCCATCGATAGCCACGGCAGCGTGTGGGTTGCTCACAGTTGGGGGTTGTTCAAGTATGATGACGCCACCTGGACCGAGTATGAAAATTTTGATGTGTCCGGCGTTCAGGCTATGGCCGTTGACAACCAGGATCGGATCTGGATTGGCACGTTAACCAAAGGCGTCTTTGTATTCGATGGTCAAACTTGGAGCACCTACGACCGAGAAAACAGTGGTTTGAGCAGTAATGATGTGAACTCAATCGGCCTCGATGCCCAGGGACGGCTCTGGTTCGGCACCGAATACGGAGTTGATATCTTTGACGGTACGACTTGGTCGGCCTATCGAATGGAGAATGCCAATCTGGTTGATAATGATGTCAGCGACCTGGCTGTGTTGGGAGCCGGTCCCACGCTGCCGGCGCCCATCGAAAAGGCGCCCGGCTCGATAACCGGCCAACTGGCTTACGAGGATGACCAGCCCATTGCCAACGCCGTTATTGAAATTTGTGTCGAACGATTAAGCTCGCGGTTTTACGGCCCCACGCCTTGCGCCGATCAGCCCTTTATCCGCACCACCACGACCGACGCCGAAGGCAACTTTGCGCTCGAGGCGTTACCGGTGGGTCGCTACATTCTCACCGCCGAACCGGAGGCGGGACGATGGGTCCAATTGACCTCCGATCCGGGGCTATCCCTGTCAGAACGGATACGGGTTGAAGCCGGTGAAGAAACCAACCTGGGAAGCATTATTATTACCGCCGAATAATCCTAAAAGCCTCGCTTAAAATTAAAGAGACCGGAGCCACCCTGCTCCGGTCTTTACTCTTTTCAACTCTTATCTCCCTCACAAGCCGGCAGCGACCTAATCATTTACGGCGTTTCACTCCTCAGTCGTTCGATCAGGGCCGACCAACGCGCCGTGATTTTATCGTTCCCTACGGCCATTGCCACTGCTTTGCGCGTGCCGACAATGACCACCATCTTTTTGGCCCGGGTGATAGCGGTGTACAACAGGTTGCGCTGGAGCAGCATGTAATGCTGGGTCAACATCGGCAGTACGACCACCGGATACTCGCTGCCCTGACTTTTGTGGACGCTCATAGCGTAGGCCAGGGTCAGCTCATCCAGATCGCTAAATTCGTAAGTGACCGGCCGCCCTTCGAACTCGACCACAACCTCGCCTTCCTCAAGATCGATCCGGGTGATGGCGCCGATATCGCCGTTGAAAACATCTTTATCGTAGTTGTTGCGGAGCTGCAACACCCGGTCGCTCACGCGAAACAGGCGGCTGCCGCTGCGATACTCCGGCTGCCCGTAACGCAGCGGGTTGAGCTGGGCCTGTAACTTCTCATTGAGCGTCCGCGCCCCGGCGCTGCCCCGGTGCATGGGGGTCAGCACTTGAATCTCCGGCGGCGGAATGCCGAATTTATGCGGAATACGCCGATCGACAATATCGACCACCAAATCGGCGGCCTCCGCCGGCTCTTCCTTGCCGAAGAAGTAAAAATCGTGCTTCGACTTGGGATAGATCGGGGTCTGGCCTTGATTGATGCGATGGGCATTGGTGATGATGGTGCTGTCGGCCGCCTGCCGGAAGATGACCTCCAGCCGGGTGACCGGAATCACCCCGCTGCCGATCAGATCGCGCAGGACGTTGCCCGCGCCAACGCTCGGCAGTTGATCGGCGTCGCCGACCAGCAGCAGATGCGAGGCCGGATGCACCGCTTTGAGGACGTTGTTCATCAGCATCAGGTCGATCATCGAGCACTCATCCAGAATGAGCAGGTCGCACTCGAGCGGGTTGTCCTGGTTGCGCTGGAACTTAAAGCCTTCGCTGGGGCTGACTTCGAGCAAGCGATGGATGGTTTTGGCTTCGCGGCCGGTGCTTTCGGCCAGCCGTTTGGCGGCTCGACCGGTCGGCGCGGCTAGTAAGGCCGATTTACCTTTGCTGGTGAGCAGTTCCAAAATGGCTTTGACAGTGCTGGTCTTGCCGGTCCCCGGCCCGCCGGTCAAAATAGCGACTTTCTGGGTCAAGGCCATCTGCACCGCTTCGCGCTGGCGATCGGCCAGGGTAATACCGCCGGTCCGGCCGGCCACCCAATCGAACGCCTTATGCCACGCCACCTCTTGAAACACGCCCAACCGGCTCTCCGGCGACGCCAACAGCCGGCTGGCCCGCTGCGCCACGCCGACTTCGGCGAAGTAGAAGGGGTTTAGATAGACGGCTTGGAGGGGTTGGAGGTTGGAGGTTGGAGATTGGAGATTAGGAGATTGGTAATTGGTAATTGGTAATTGGACGTTGGCGGGTGGGGGTTGGGAGTGGGGAGTTGCGGAATTATCATTGTCGGTGTTTTTCCCAATGACATCTTGCAACCTTGTCTCACGGCCACTTTGCGACCCGGCGACCTTGCGACCCTGCAACTTGGCCAAGTCTTCGACCTTAATCCGATCTTCCTGCTGCAACCCATCGATTTGAGCATCGACTTGGTTGGCCATAACATCGAGAATCTTGACGGCGGCTTCGATGAGATGATCGCGAGGGGCGTAGACGTGGCCCTGGTCGGCCAGTTGGTTGAGGGTGTACTCGATACCGGCGGCAACGCGCTGCGGGGCGTCGGGCTCGATGCCGAGGCTGCGGGCGATCTTGTCGGCGGTTAAAAAGCCGATGCCGTAGATATCGCGGGCCAGGCGGTAGGGCGTCTCTTGGACAATCGGGATGGCGTTATCGCCGTAAGTCTTGTAGATTTTAACGGCCAGGGTGGTGCTGACCTGGTGGCCTTGCAGGAAGATCATAATCTCTTTGATCTGCTTCTGGGCCTCCCAAGCCTGGGCAATCAGCTTAACCCGCTTGTACCCGATACCGTCCACTTCGTTGAGGCGGTGGATCTCGTTCTCGATTACGTCGAGGGTGTACGCCCCGAAATGTTCGGCGATGCGGCGGGCCATTTTGGGGCCGATGCCTTTGATGAGCCCGCTGCCCAAATAGCGTTTGATGCCTTCGGTGGTGGCCGGCATCTCTTCCACGTAGCGGATAATCTCAAACTGCTCGCCGTATTTGGGGTGGGTTTTCCAGCGGCCTTCCACCTTCAATCGCGCCCCCGGATGCACCTCGGCCAGCGCGCCGACGAGCGTTACCATCCCAAATCGGCCGCTGGCTTGAAAACGAGCGATGGTGTAGCCGTTGTCGGGGTTGGTGTATGTGATGCGCTCGACGACGCCTTTGAGAGTAACGGTTTGATGCTCCATGATGTGTAAGAAATTTTAGCTTAGGGCCAGGAGGGAAGCAAACTTCAAGAAGGATGAATTATGAGGGATGAATTATATAACCCAAGTTGCTACCAGGCCCAGGAAATACTAAAAAATCCATGTTTCAGTCCTAACCACGCGGGAAGTAGGGAGAGTAGGGAGTAGGAAGTAATCGGTTTTGACCCCTTAATCCCTACTTCCTACTCCCTACTCCTCGGTTTGGATGTCAAGGTGACAACTTGAGTTAGTTAATAGACCAGCATGCCGCGCAGTCGGGGATGATGAGGTTCAGTGTCCAGCGCGTTATCAACAGGAGAGCCGGCTTCGACGCGATGGGCGGCTAACAGTTCGGGGTTTTCGGCGTAGAACTGTGATGCGGATTGGGCCGGAACATTATCGACAGCGACGCGCTGAGCCGCCATGAGTTCCGGGTTTTCGGCGTAGTAATGTGATGCGAATACCGCCGGGGCAATATCGACGGTGATAGCGCCACTATTTTCTTGGGGCAGGTTGCTTGGTTCTTGAGCCAGGGTGATGATGGCCGTAGAGCCGGTAACAAAGATCACTAAGCCGATGACTAAAACAACAATTTTATTGAACCCACTTCTCATGATGATTTCTCCTTATTTTAACTTCATTTTATAGATTATTTTTAGTTACCGGCGCTGGCCGCCGGCGGCCGTTTGTTTCGGACAACCGTTTGTTTAACTTTCTGATTTAGAGTATAGGGCCGCGCTGTTCGGCAACTGGCTCATAAACTGTTCGGGAACTGTTCTTTGAAAAAACAGTATCTGGCCGCGTCACAGCCGTTTTTGCCGGCGGATTCGAGGCGTTTCCAACGAAAAACGCCATGTTTCCAACGTAACATGCGTCTTCGCCAACTCTAGCTTAATTGTTCCAACGTAACATGCGTCTTCGCCAACTCGGGCTTAATTGTTCCAACGTAACATGCGTCTTCGCCAACTCTAGCTTAATTGTTCCAACGTAACATGCGTCTTCGCCAACAAAAACGCCTCTTGTACAGCCGATTCATCGACCTCGCCGCGGCGAGGCGCTTCTATTTCCCGGATATATCGACCTCGCCAGCGCGAGACACCTTTATTTCTCGGCTGGAACGCCCTCGGCAGCGCGTGACACCCCTATTTCCCAGAGGCATCGACCTCGCCGGCGCATGACACCTTTATCTCCCAGATATACCTGCCTTTGCCGCGCCAGATAGCCCTATTTCGCGCCTACAGCGCCCTTGGCCGATCGTCCGCCGCTCGCTGACCGCCGACCGCCATCAAATTGGGGCGGGGGCGGGCGGTCAACGGGCAACGGCCGGCCGTCTACGGTCAGGGACCGTCAAATCGCGGCGGCGTTAGTGAGCCCAAAAACTCACTGGGGTTGCCCGTTTGTTTTGGAATGGTATTGTCAATGGGTATAATTTGGGTGATAATAGTTGGAAAATGTTGGAAGAATTGGGGTTGAGACTTAAGTACACTTTGGGTTTGGAAGGGAGTCCAACAGAACCTCGGTACAGCAACGACAATGAACATTTACCGGAGCGACAAAGCTGGCTTTGTCACCCACGTTGGGGTCAAAGTAAACTTTGACGCTCCAGAGCTTTATTTTCGGAGGAAAGAAAAATGACGGCACCAGTAAACCTCTACGATGGGCATTACGGTCATCTTGAAGCAGAAACCTATCAGCAAATTCGTAATGAGACCTATGGCGAGGATCTGGGCCAGGCCAGTTGGATTACGGTCGATGAGTCTGATCAGTTCTATAGCTGGCTAAATTTGGAGCCATCTGCCCAAGTGCTGGAAATCGCCTGCGGGTCGGGCGGATTCTCGGCCTATATCGCTCGCAAATATAAGGTGGACGTCACGGGGGTAGACCTTAACCAAGAAGGGATCACCGCTGCCACACACCGAGCCGATCGAGAAGGATTGACCGCTAGCTTACATTTTCAAGTTGCCGATGCCAACGAACAACTGCCGTTTTCTGATGCCAGCTTTGAAGCTGTTTTTTGCAATGACTCGATTAACCATCTAAGAAATCGTTTAGCGGCGCTAAAGGAGTGGTTCAGACTCTTGAAACCCACAGGCCGGTTGCTCTATACCGACCCTATTCTGGTTACAGGCCAACTAAGTAACGAGGAAATGACCATACGCAGTTCGATAGGCTATTATCTTTTTACACCATTGGGTATTAATGAGCAACTGCTGGCGGAGGCCGGATTTGACCTTGTGCACGTTGAGGATGTCACGGCCAATGTGGCCTTGACGGCTGGCCGATGGCATGCAGCGCGGGAAAAGCGAAAGGATGTACTGTTACAATTTGAGCCGCAAGAGCGGTATGAAGGGGTGCAACGTTTCCTGTGGGTCACCCATAAACTGGCCGAGGAAGGTCGATTATCTCGTTATGCCTATGTGGCCCAAAAAGAAAGATGATGTTTTGGATGGGGTTAAGGTCAATCTGATCAGCCTGGCGCTGTGTCGGCAATATGACCAACCCGTTGCAAACCCCGGCCGGACTGTTGCCGCTTGAAGTATGGCGCTATGAAAAGGCGTTGCATCAGGTTTCAAGTGAAGCCGGTCAATTCTAAACGGAAAGAGGCTTATTCTTTAAGCAGCCCCGATGAAATATCACCGGGGCTGTTTAGCTCGACCTCGCGTTCAGTCAGAAGTTATCCGCCGCGTGGAGGCGGGGGACCGCCGCCGGGAGGTCGTCCACCGGGGCCGCCCTCTGAGCCGCCAGTCCCCATCGTCGATAAATCAAGGCCGATGTTAAAAGCCGCGGCATACCCCTGGTCGGTTGGGGTGGTGGTTAGTAAGAGTAAATCCTGGTAGATGCCGTCGGTGCTGTTAAGGGTATCGCGTTGGCCTTTGGCCGCGTAGGGCGACTGGGAGAACACCTGATCGGTTAGGGCGTCGTCGAAGAATAGCTGTGAGGTAAAGACCTTGCTATCTTCGGCGGCTGAGTCGTGAACTTTGAAGTGAATGTGGACGCAGCGGCTGGCATACCAGCCGGGATAAATGGTGGTAAACGTGGCCTGGCCGTTGGCATCCGTTACTTGATAGCCGCGCAAAAAGTTTTGGCCCTTGGTGTCGAAACCGGGATCGGACACATCGGAGTAAACGCCTGCCGCGTCACAATGCCAGATTTCCACTTTGGCGCCCTCGAGCGGCGCGCAACTGTTGCTGCTGACCTGGGAGACGTTGAAGGTCAGGGCTAACAGCGCCCCCTCTTTGATAACGCCGGTCGCCGTATCGGAACGAACATCGGCGCGATTAAGTTCTTCATCGACATAGTAGGGTCCCTCGGTCACTTCCGGGCGAACGACACAAGCCGGCACAGCCGTGGCGGCGGTCGAGGCGGCGGCGGTGGTTGAGGTTGGGGCGGCAGCGGCCGGCGTCGAGGACGAGCCGGGCTGGGCCACCGCACAGCCGGCCAGCAGCGCCGCGCTGGATACCCCCAATAGTCTCAGAACTTCGCGCCGGCTTAGAATTTGACCAATTTGCCGGTCGTCGTTGTCCGGGTCGCCGGCCGCCGGGTTAAGGGGGTTAGTTATGATTCGTTTAGATGGCATGGGTTGTTCCTTTTCTTTCTCCAATTATAAGTAGGTCTTAGATGATTGTTATCCTGTCTCTTGCAAAAGACCAGGTGGTTTTGGACCTTCACGTTAGAGATTAATTTACCGCATAAATGTGCAGATTCTGCTCAGAAGCTGTTTACTTCTTGCGGAATGATAGGGAATAGGGCTATCTTTTCATCCCTGGAGCAATCGGTTATAATGCGCCATAAACCTATTAGCGTAGGTCGGCAGCAAGACGGACTGTCTGGCTCTCTACTTCCTTTTTTCAACTCCCTCCTCTAAAAATAATGTCTGGAGCGACAAAGTAAACTTTGTCCTTATCAGCCGATATGACAAAGTAGGCTTTGTCGCTCCCATACATTTTCATTGTCGTTGCCGCGCCGGAGGCTGAGACGGTCTCCCTATCATATACATACCAGATCAAGGTGTATAACCATGAAGCGATGGCTGTTTTTATCTTTAATTGCCATAGCCGGATTAGGCGTTATGATCCTGACTGATAACCATTACCGGCAAGATATCCAACAGGGTAACGCCTATGAGCTGGCTGAGACAGTTAAAGATTTTCAAAACATCTTATCAACGGCGATCCGGCTGCGCCTGGTTGCCGTTGAGGATTTAAGAGCTTTTATGCTGGCCTCGCCGACATTGCCCAACAGCCGGACGTTTGATCGCTTTGCCGCCGAGCTGTTGGTTAATAATGCCTCGATCCGGACGGTTCAGTACGTGGATACGGATCGGATCATTCGTTACGTTTATCCGTTGACCGGCAACGAGCCGGCGCTTAACTTGGATCTGAAAAGTCGGCCGGCAGCGCCCTTTGTTGAAAAAGCCATCCGAGAACGGCGAACCACGGTGAACAATCCCACTGTAACGGTGCAAGGCTCGCTAGCCATTGTCGCTCGAGCGCCGTTATATCGCGAAGATGAGTTTGTGGGTCTAGTCCAGGGTGTTTTTGACGTGGCCGAGATTATGCAAGGCACCGAAGCAGAATTGAGACCGCCCTATAAATTCCAATTATATGATGCGACTGGGGCTTATTTTTGGGGAGCCGAAACTATAGCTGGAGAATCCCAAACTGTTGACATTGATGTGGGCGATAATACTTGGACGATCACTCTAGGCTGGGATACGCCCCCCCACCGGCCTGACCCCTGGCTCGTGTTCCTCATTTGGGGCGGTGGAATGCTATTGCTCTTAAGTTTGCTGTATATCGTGCATCAAACCTGGCTCAAAACGGAACGGTTGACATCGGCGGTCAGCCGGACTATCAGCGAGCGCGAACGGGTGGAAGAAACCCTGCGTGAAAGTGAGACCCGTTTTCAATTGGCCGTACAAGCGGCCAATGTGGGTTTGTGGGATTGGAAAATTGGCACAAATGAGGTTTACTACTCACCGGAGTGGAAACATCAGATTGGTTACGCCGACGCTGAAATCGCCAACGATTATAAAGAATGGGAAACCCGCCTTCATCCTGACGATTTGGAACGCATGCAAACCACAATCCAATCTTATCTAAAGAATCCCTGGCCCAATTACGAAGAAGAGTTTCGTTTTCGGCACAAAGATGGGACGTACCATTGGATATTGACGACAGCCTCCTTATTTCACGATGAAAACGGTCAACCGATGCGGATGCTTGGCTCTCACATTGATATTACCCGCAAGAAACAGATAGAACAAGCACTGCAAGACAGCGAGTTATTGCTGCGTGAAACCAGCAAATTGGCGAAGATTGGCGGCTGGGAGCTTAACGCTACAACGCTGGAAGGCGCTCGCACGGAGACGGTAGCGCTTATTCTCGACCTGGACCTGGACCAACCACCCGATTTTGAGGGAGGGCTAAACTTTTTTGGGGGCGAGTCGCGAAGGCTAATTCGAGACGCGATCAAAGATGCGATCAAATGGAGAAAACCTTTCGATCTGGAACTGGAACTGACCACGAAAAAAGGCAACCGCAAATGGGTTAGAGCCATCGGCGCCCCTATTGCCGGCGCTCATAAAGTTATAAAAGTGAGAGGTATACTCCAAGATATCACAGGACAAAAACGGGCCGAGCAGGCGCTGCGACGCTACGCCGATCGGCTGGAAATCTTATATCAGATCGATCAAGCTATTTTGGCCGCTCGGTCAGCCGAAGAGACAGCCCAGGCGGCTCTGACTCATTTACAAGGATTAATTCCTTATCAGCAGGCGACCCTCAGCCTGATTGATCTGGAAGACCTGGCCGTCATGGTTCTGGCCGAGCAAAGCGACGATGATCAAGGCCCAAATATAAGCCAGGGCTTTTCACCCGACCGTTTCTTAAATGCGTTGGATACGCTAAAGCAAGGCCAAATTCTGGCAACCACAGATGGCTCACCCCACGAGGGCTTTTATGCCACTTTGAACGCGCCGCTTCTGGCTCAAGGCAATTTAATTGGGGTGCTAACGCTCCAGGCGACTATAGCTAATGGCTTCAATGAGGAACACCGGCAAATTGTCCGCGAGGTAGCCAATCAGATAGCCATTGCCGTTCAGAACGCCCAGCTAGCTGATCGGTTCCGGCGGGTGATCACCTCTATCAGCGATTGTATCTATATGAGCGAAGTGACCGAAGCCGGACATCCTAAAAATCGGTATGTGTCGCCTAATATTGAGTCACTAACGGGTTACCCACTCCAGCAATTTCTGAGCGATTGGACGTTCTGGGCCGAAACAGTCATCCATCCCGAAGATCGAGCCGGGGCGGCGGCTCAATGGGCCAAGTTAAGCGCTGGGGCAGACAGCGAGATGGAATATCGCCTGGTGGGCAGCAAAGGGAATATCATTTGGGTGCGAGACAGCGCCCGGGTGGAGCAAACGGGTGATCGCTCCAAATTTATTTATGGGGTGGTCAGCGATATTACTAACCGTAAACAGCTTGAAGAGCAGTTGTATCAAGCTCAAAAAATGGAGGCCATTGGCCGGCTGGCCGGCGGCATTGCCCACGATTTCAACAATCTCCTAACCGTAATTACCGGCTTTGGCGAATTTATTTTGCAAACCGGGCTTGAATCCGACCATGCGGCCCGCCATGATGTGGAGCAGATGGTCAAGGCCGGCCAGCGGGCCGCCGCTTTGACCCGGCAGTTATTAGCCTTTAGTCGAAAACAGGTGCTTAAACCACAGATTCTCAACTTCAACGAGACCATTGACCAGATGGGTAAAATGCTGAGACGTTTATTGGGGGAAGACATTGATCTGGTTATTCAGTTAGCCCCGGACTTAGGAATGGTCAAAATTGATCCTGGCCAATTGGATCAAGTGCTGGTGAATCTGGCAGTTAATGCGCGAGACGCGATGCCGCAAGGGGGCCGGTTAACCATCGAAACGGCTAATGTTGAATTGAATGAAACCTATGCCCACGTTCATGTTGATGTTATACCGGGGTACTACATTATGCTAGCCATCAGTGACTCCGGGCAGGGTTTGGATGCGGCCGCCCAAGCCCACCTATTTGAACCCTTTTTTACCACCAAAGAACGCGGCAAAGGCACCGGGTTAGGGCTGGCCATGGTCCATGGGATTATCAACCAAAGTGAGGGACATATTTGGGTTTACAGCGAACCGGGGCAGGGGACGACCTTTAAGATCTATTTACCCCGAGTTGACTCAGTCCCTCAAGCGCCGCTCCAGCCTAATGACCTGGTCGAAACGCTCCACGGTTCTGAAATTATCCTCCTGGTGGAAGATGAGGTAATGGTCCGTGATTTCACCCGGCGTGTGTTGGATGGTGCAGGATATACCGTTTTGGCCGCCCGCAGTGGTCAAGAGGCGCTGCAAATAGCCGAACAATACCACCAGGCCATTGATTTGCTGATCACCGATGTGATTTTGCCCGACGGATTGAGCGGCGCGGAAACGGCCAGGCTTTTGGTCGCTTTGCGGCCGGGCCTCAAAGTACTGTACATTTCGGGCTACACCGACAATGCCATTGTCCATCACGGCGTGCTCGATCCAGGTATCGCTTTTTTAGAGAAACCTTTTTCGGCTGAAGGGCTGCTGCGTAAGATTCGCGATGTGATAAACGGGAGCGAAGGCTAATTTTGTCTCTCAACCCAACTCACTGCTGTTAGCCGGCGGCAATAATTCCTGGACCTTACTGATTAAAGTACTTATGGAAAACGGCTTGATTAAAATTTCGTTTTGATCAAGATTCCATCGAGTCAAGGCTTTGGAGGTGAAGCCGGATAAGTATAGTATTTTTAAGTCCGGCTGCTGAGCTTTAATCCGGGCGGCCAATTCGGGGCCATAGAGTTCGGGCATCATGACATCGGCAATCAGCAGATCGACTTTAACAGGATTAGACGCGAGGGTGGTTAAGGCTTCTACCCCGGTCCGGGCGCTCATCACCTCATAGCCGTGTCGTTTCAAAACTTTACTAACCAGCGAGCGCACCTCGTCATCATCATCGACCACCATAATTGTTTCATGGCCTTGAAGTTTTGAAACCTGGTTAGGGATCTCATTCTGTTGTAGAGAACCTGGAATATCTTCCACCAGCGGCAACAACACCTTAAAAATAGTTCCCTGCGTAGGCTGGCTGTCGAACTCTATCTGCCCGTCATACTGGGTCACAATACCGTAAACAATGGATAAGCCCAGCCCGGTGCCTTTACCTTGAGATTTGGTGGTAAAGAAGGGATCAAACATTTTGGCTTGAGTCTGGGTATCGATACCCCGGCCGGTATCGCTAACCGTAATCACCACGCGCTCCCCGGCTGCGGTCATGATATCGCCGGGCTGGCTTGGTTGATGAATGGTGTCGGTGGCAATTGTTATGCGGCCGCCCTCGGGCATGGCATCACGGGCGTTGGCCACCAGGTTGAACAACACCTGCTCTAATTGGTTGGGATCAAACATAACCTGGTCGGGATTGGCCTTGAGCGATAATTCAAGGGTAATGTCGTCGCCAATCATGCCTTCCAGTAACCGCTGTAACGCTTGCAGTAGATCATTAACGGCCACGGGTTGAGAGCGAACATGCTGCTGACGACTAAAGGCCAGCAGTTGAGCGGTTAACTTGGCCGCCCGCTGAGCTGCCGCTTTAACGATATCCAGGTCATGCTGAATCGGTTCAGGTAAGTTCGGGGTGCGATCTATTAAAAATTCTAAATTGCCGATGACAATGGTCAGGATATTATTGAAATCGTGGGCGACGCCGCCGGCCAGCCGGCCAATGGCTTCCATTTTCTGTGATTGCCGTAACTGCGTTTCCAGCTTTAACTGCTCGGTTAGATCACGGTAGTACCAGACTCGGCCGTAAAATGCCTGCCCATCAACCAGCGGCGCCGTGTAGCGGTCAAAAACCCGGCCGTCGGTGAGTTGAAGTTGATACCGATCAACTTCAACGCGATCGCCCATCAGTCGCTCAAAATCGGCCTGGCATTTGGCCGGCTCCGTAACTTGCGTGTAAATGGCCTCGGCAATTTTCAAACAGTCGGCTTTATCCAAGTTTGTACCCGGCAGCGACCACATTTTCAGGAAGTTGCGATTGTAATAGATGCATTTACCGGCTTCCGAACCGACGACAATACCATCTAAACTGGCTTCACTGATGGCGGTCAGCAACGTTCTCTGAAACTTGAGCCGGGCTTCGGCTTCTTTATCTTCCGTCATATCGCGACAAATGGCGACCACCTCATAGTCGCTCAGCGCCGATAATCGGGCTTCATATATCTTAGGATTTGATGGAAACGAATATTCAACATTGGTCACCAACTTTGTGGCCAACGCCTGAGTAATGGCCTGTTCGAACTTATTGGCCGTGCGTGGCGGAAAAATAGCATGGACATCATTGTAGAGCATATCTTCCAGAGGTAAGGGGAGATCAATATGCAGATTGGGCTTGATGTCAAGTAACCGCCCGGTGGCATCCAGCCGAAAATAGAGGTCGGGCATAGCGCGGAATACGGCTTCCATTTGAGCATTCTTTTCTCGTAATTCGGTCTCGGCTTTCTTACAATCGGTGATATCCTGATTAATACTAATGCGACCAATCATCCGATTATGCTGATCGAGTAGCGGCACCACCACCCGGTCGCAAACGCCTATTTGGTTATTTTTGCGCATAAACTGAATTTCGCCGTGCCAATAACCGGTTTTTTGTAAGCCGGCCATAATGGCTTCGCGCGACTTTCTCAATTGCAGATCATATAAGACTCCGGTTGATTGGCCCATCATTTCGGCTTTGCTGTAACCGAACATTTTTTCGGCCGCCGGGTTAATATCGGTGATGTGTCCCGCTTCGTCGGTAACCAAAATGCCAACGGTCAGATGTTGAAAAATCAGAGCAGCCCGCTGTAAGGTTTCAAGATGATTTTTTTGGGCGGTGATATCACGCAAAATCATAGGGTAATAACCGCCGGTATGGTGGGCCAGGGTATATTCTACCCAACGAGGGGTGCCGTCCTGATGGGTTATGGTGGTTTCTGATTGAATAAATCCCCGCTTTTGTACGTTCTTAAACAATCCGCTGATTTCTTCAGATGATTGTTGGGGGATAAGCTTCGAAATGTGACGGTGCAACAGTTTTTCGCGAGGAAAGCCGGTTAGCGTTTCGGTCTGCGGGTTGGCATCAATACAACGGCCTTGGCGATCAAATAGCAATATGGGGTCGTGTGTATATTCAAAGAAACGGTGATACCGTTCCTCACTTAGGGCTAACCGGCGTTGCGTATTTTGGACGGCAAAAACATACCGGCGCAATAAGATAAATAACGCCAAACTGGTAGCTGCCACAAAAAGCCAGGCTTTGACGATACCCAGCCATATAAACGCTTCTGAGGAGTAAGAAACAAGGTTGACCATAAAAATGTCAGAAAAGCCAATCCACAGACAGCTAATGATCATATAAATGGCACTGATCCAAAAAGGGACAATTTCAGCTTTTGGCTGAAAACGTTTTAATCCGCTAACCACTTCACGACCTCCTCCGTTCAATCTCCGTTCAATAGCGCAAAGCCATAAGCACTCAAAGACAACTGTACTTAGGCCACAAGCAACATCTACTTGCTAATCAAATAGCATACTACTTAAATCATCACCAACCAGGGAAAAAGGTCAACCCGACCCTGTTGAAACAAACTATCCTATTTCAACGAATAGAGGCTCGACCAAAATGATGAAACTAACGCTACCCTAAATTTTAGCATGGCGATGATTATGTTCACAATATGATAATTGTACTTTGCAATGCTTTGTACTTCTTCAGTTGCTATTTAGATATTTCAGCCATAGGAGTTAGTCAAGGGCATAAACTATAAAACGGTATCGAGATATCTCGATACCGCTTTATAAGGCTATTGACTCTAAACTGACTTCAGTTTTCTTAGGAAATTTAGGCATTACCCAGCATTAATTGTCTACAATATCCCCGGCTCAAGTATAAAAGTAGTTAGTTATCCTGGTGGGTAATAATTCGGCGGCGTAAGGCCAAGCTGCCTATAACCATGACCAGACCGGCAGCCCCAAACCAGAGGTCCGTCGAACCAGGCCCGGTAACGCCACCCGATTGGGGTAAAGTAGCCGGAGCATCAGCTGCGGCAACCGGCGCCGTTTCGGTCATCGCTGCTTCCATTTCAGCCGGAGCTGAGTCCATCTCAGCCGAGAGTAAAAAGTGACGGTCATTCAATGGTTGGACAGACCGGAAATTATTAGTATGAATTTGTTGAAAGGTCGCAAGCTGCTCTTCGGAAATTTCGATCGGCGCGGTCATGACCAGCCAGATTACCCCTTCCGAACAAGGCGGCGTCGTCAGTGATCCGGCATAACGGTAGTAGGAGCGGTCGGCAGGGAGAATCTCGTCGGCATTAACGGTGGCACCTTCCACAGCAACGGGGTCGCCCTCTTCGGCCGGCATATTGGCCCACACCGGAGCCAAGGTCTGATTCTCGGCCCCAACGTTCATCATCGCGCCAACCACGGCTAATTTACCGTCATCATTCCGATGCACAAAATGAACTTCCATGGCCCCCGGCTGACCGGAGAGGGTATGTTCGCTATGTTCGTGGAAATGGAATTGTAGCAAGTTATAGGTAACGCCATCCACCGTAATTGAGCTACCTTCATCGTAATTCGCTTGGATCGTATGGCCGTTATTCACCACTGTTAGATTAGAGGGCTGATAGTTAAACTGAATATCAGCCGGGTTAACCGTGGCATCAGCCGGAATATCTATCGGGGATTGTTCCACCCCGGTCGAACAGGCGGCAAAATCCGGACTGAGATCGCCCCACTTATCGGGGCCAATATCGCCCTCATAACCCCAATGGATAGGATCGGAGGCATAAGCTAACGTCGTCAGCCCAACAAAGCACAAAACGACAGCAAGAACTAGTATGGTTGATCTCTTCATTGATATTCTCCTTAAGTGAGAGTTAATCGGGGGGGAAATGTGACAATTGTGTTCACTTAAGGCTATCAAACTACCCAGGTATTGTCAATGTTGAAAAAAGTTTTTCAGTAAGCGGCAATACGCTTTCGATCGGGCCTCGCCTGGTTGATCTACTCAGGCAGCAGCCATCGATTTGAGATCAACTGCCGCTGCCTGAATCAACTGCCAGGCACGCGCGAGGTGCGGCAATTCGGTCCGAGTTTGTCCCACACACAAGCGCAGTACCAATCGACCGTTAAGCTTCGTATGGGTTAGGTACAGGTCCCCGCTGGCATTGAGCCGATCCATAAGCGCCTGGTTGAGCGCATCGCCGCCGGTGTGGTGGAAGCAGACCAGGTTCAGTTTCGGCTCGGTCGATAGCTCAAACGCGTCGCTAGCCGCAACCCAGCCAGCAAACTGCTGAGCCAACTCAACATGGCGCCGGATGTGGTAGCGCAACCCCTCGACTCCGTAGTGGCGAATGACAAACCACAACTTGAGTGATCGAAATCGCCGCCCCAGCGGGATCTGCCAATCACGATAGTCAAAAACCGCACCGGCTGTCGTGGCCGCGTTGCGCAGGTATTCCGGCATGATACTCAAGGTATTAATTAGCGCCTGCCGGTCGGCCACGTAAAAACAGTTGCAGTCGAAATTGGTGAACATCCACTTGTGCGGGTTAAAGGTATAGCTGTCGGCCAGGTCGAGACCGTTGTGAATCCAGCGAAACTCGGGGCAAACCGCCGCCGTGCCGTACATGGCCGCATCGACGTGAAACCACAGCCCATGCTCCCGGCAAATCCGGCCGAGCTCCGGCAGCGGGTCCATCGCCGCCGAGGAGGTGCTGCCAACGTTGGCCGACAGGAAAAAGGGCGTCAACCCGGCCCGTCGATCCTGCTCGATCTGCTCGGCCAGCAAATCAGGCCGGAGGGCAAACTGGTCATCGAGCCCGATCAGGCGTAAGTTCTCCCGGCCAATCCCGGCAATCTTAAGCCCCTTTTCAATCGACGAGTGGGCCTGGCTAGAAGCATAGGCCACCAACTTGCCGTTAAGGCCCCGCTCATTAATCTCAAAATTGGTGGCTCGTTCGCGGGCGGCCAGGATGGCACACAACGTCGCGCTGGAGGCCGAGTCCTGAATGACCCCGCCGCCCGGCCCGCTTGATCGGAAATTATCCGGCAGGTCGAGCAGTTGGGCCACCCAATCCATCATGACGGTTTCCACTTCCGTGCAGGCCGGGCTGGTGGCCCACAGCATGCCCTGCACACCCAAACCGGCCGACAGCAGCTCGGCCAAAATAGCCGGGCCGGAGTTGTTAGCCGGGAAGAAGGCGAAAAAGTTGGGCGACTGCCAATGGGTGATGCCCGGCATGATCAGCGTCTCGACATCTTTGAGCATCGCCTCAACGGATTCGCCTTGCATTGGCGGGTTAGCTGGCAGCGAGGCTTGAATCTGCCCCGGCTCAACCTGAGACAGCACCGGATACGACTCCACCTGTTCCATATAGTCGGCAATCCAATCGACCATAGTCCGGCCGTAGCGGCGAAACTCGGCCGGGGTCATGTGGTAGTTCGGTATTTCTGACATCTATTTTCCTTTCCATTCCGCCGGGCGCTTGGCGATAAAGGCCGCCATGCCCTCTTTCTGATCTTCGGTGCCGAACAGCATGGTGAAGAGGCGGCGCTCCAGATAAACTCCCTCGGCCAGGGTGGTTTCGAAGGCTTTATTGACCGCCTCCTTGCCCACCCGCACCGCGACCGGAGATTTACTGGCGATATCGGCGGCCAATTTGATGGCTTCATCAAGATATTGCTCGACCGGCGCGACCCGGTTGACCAGGCCATAGCCCAGAGCCTCTTGGGCTGTTAGGTGGCGATTAGCCAGCACCATCTCCATCGCGATGGCTTTGCCCACGGCGCGGGTTAGCCGTTGGGTGCCGCCTGCCCCCGGAATAATACCCAAGTTAATTTCCGGCTGGCCAAAGCGAGCCGACTCCGAAGCGACGATCATATCGCACACCATCGCCAGTTCGCAGCCGCCGCCCAAACACCAGCCGCTGACCGCCGCGATAATTGGCTTAGTCACCGATTGCAACCGATCCCACAAATCGAGAAAGACCATATTGAGTTGCTGCACCACCGACGCCTCGGCCATCTGCTTGATATCGGCTCCGGCGGCAAAGGCTTTCTCGCTGCCGGTCAACACCAGACAACCGATGCTGTCATCGGCGTCAAAGGCGGCTAAGGCCTCATTCACTTCCAACATCGTCGGCGTATCGAGCGCGTTCAGGGCCTTGGGGCGATTAAGTTGCACAATCCCCACCCGTCCTTCAGTCCGCACCAAAATATTTTCATAGCTTTTACTTTCAGACATTTTTTAAAGATCCTCTCTATCTAATAATTTATAACTGCTATTTTCTTATTTCTCATTGCTACTTTTGGCCGCCTGCACCGCTACTGCAATCTCGGCCTCATACCACTCACTCAGCCGGCGCGTCAACGGACCGTATTTGCCCGCGCCGATAACGCGGCCATCGACCTCAATCACCGGGGTCAGCCCACCAAAGGTGCCGGTGACAAACGTCTCATCGGCGTCATAAACATCGGTTAGCGAAAAATTTTTCTCGTGGACAACAAGGCCGTGCTGGCGGCCAACCTCGATCACCTTGCCCCGGGTGATACCATTCATACAGTACTGGCCGGTCGAGGTCCAAACTTCGTCCTTCTTGATCATAAAAAAGTTGGTGGCGTTGCAGGTGCTAACAAAGCCGTGAATGTCGAGCATCAGCGCCTCGTCCGCGCCGGCTTGGAGGGCCTGCACCAGCGCGATGACCTCATGCAGTTTACTATGGCAGTTGAGCCGGGGATCGAGATAATCGGGCGAACCCCGTCGCACGGTAGAGGTAAAAAGTTTGATGCCCTGTTCTTTGGTGGCCGGGTCGGCTTGCTTGTGCTCGGCGATAATGACGATGGTCGGACCGCCGATGGCTAAGCGTGGGTCCTGGGACGGTGTTTTTTTGATGCCGCGCGTAATCATGAATCGGACGTGGACGCGGGTGGTCATCTGATTGGCGGCGATGGTCTTTTCCAGAGCGGCGGTCAATTCGGCGCGGGTCAGACCAATGTCAAGCCCGATGGCTTTGGCCCCCTGGTAGAGCCGGTCAAGATGCTCATCCAAAAAAACCAGCACACCATCGTGCAGCCGGACGGCTTCCCACACCCCGTCGCCGATGAGAAAACCACTGTCAAAAACTGAAATCTTGGCCTCGGCTCTGGGGATTAGCGCGCCGTTGATATAAATCAGAATCGACTCGTTGCGTGGGTCGGGCAGAGCATTGTGCGTACCGTGGATCATCCTTCACCTCATTCTCAAAGTGCCCCCAATTATACCATCATCGAGGCTAATCCGTAAGATGTAAAAGCTAAGCTTTTGCGCTATAATGATGGTTGTCAGCAGTTGAAAGCCGTGCTATAGTTTCTTATCATACCCCATCAAGCGGAGGTAAAAATGTTATCAAACTCTTTGATTCCTCTATTTTTCCGCATTTTTGCAACTACGCTTTTGGTATTGATCGCAGCCGGTTGCAGTTCGTCTTTGCCCGAAACCGCCCAACTTGTTACCCATAGCAAGCAAGCCATCCATCTGGACGACACCCTGCAACCTGGCCCTGAGCTATCTCCAGAAGACGTGGTAAAAATCCAGGTCGAAGCCCTGCAAAACAACGACAGCGACGATACGGGCATCGAGATTGCCTTCCGGTTTGCCTCCCCGGCCAATCGCCAGGCTACCGGCCCGCTCCATCGATTTACCTATCTGGTGAAAAACCCCACCTACCGGCCGATGCTGAATCACAAACTGGCCGAATACAGCCCCATCGAAATCTCAGGTGATACCGCCCGGCAGCGAGTAACCATTACAGGGTCTGACGGCTCGGCCAATGTATACCTGTTTGATCTATCCCGGCAAGACACCCCCGCCTGTTCCGGCTGCTGGCTGACCGACGGCGTTTCGTTCGTGCCGACTCGTCAGGGTAACCTAAATCATATTTAAAGGGTGACGTTTCCGTCAGTGCAAATATATCGGAGCGACAAAGCAAGCGTTGTCAGGTAAGATCAAAGCAAGCGTTGATGCTCCCCTTTTAGGAGCGTATGCGAACATTACAGACCCGCACACAGTTATCCCCGGCTGACCTGGATACGATTCGCCATTTGGCCGATGAATGCAACCAACTTGAAGGTCTGACCATGAAGCTCAACTGGCCGTCGTTACAAAGCCGATCCGGCCAGGTCACCGACGACTTTATGATGATTGAGGATCAACGGCTGGTAGGCTATTTAGCGCTGTACGCCTTCAACCAGCAAGAAGCCGAGGTCAGCGCGCTGACCCACCCCGACTACCGGCGGCAGGGTATTTTCAAACAGCTTTTGGCCGCCGCCCGATCATCTCTGGCCGAGCGACAAATCCCCGACTTCCTTTTTATCTGCGAACAAAAATCGACCTCAGGCCACCGCTGTATGGCGGCCATCGGCAGTCGCTATGAATTTTCCGAATACAAGATGACTCTGGCTGAGATACCTCCGCTTAAACCCATGCCTCGGCTCAAGTTACGCCTGGCTCAAGCCGATGATCTGGCCCAGCTTGTCCAGTTGGACCATCTCTGCTTTAATGTCGAACCGGAAATTAGCCAGACTTATCTAACCCATGAAAAACGAACCCGCCACCGGCGCATGTTTATCGCGATGGTCGATGATCACCTCGTCGGCAAAATTCAGGTGACGCTGGGCGCGGATGAAATCTACCTATCCGGTTTTTGTTTGTGGCCGGACTGTCGCGGGCAGGGTTACGGCCGATCCATTCTAACGCGAATCGTCAACCAACTCAGCCGGGAGCGCCGCCAGCCCATCTCGTTGGAGGTCGCCTGCGCTAATCGACAGGCGCTAAACCTGTACCAAAGCTGCGGCTTCCGAGAGGCCACAGCCTATGACTACTATCGACAACCGGTGTAATCTATGACCACCATTCAACTTTTGGATTTTGTGGAAGGAGCGCGGCAAGCCACCGGCCTGACCGTGGTCATCGATGTGTTTCGGGCTTTTTCAACCGCCTGTTATCTATTTGATCAGGGCGCAAAAACCGTCATTCCGGTGGGCCGGCGAGAAACGGCGCGAGCTTTGCAGCAGCAGCATCCCGATTATATTTTGATCGGCGAACGGGGCGGGCAAAAAATCCCCGGCTTTAGCTACGGCAACTCGCCGGCTGAAATTGACGGGGTCCCCTTTGCCGGTAAAACCGTGGTCCACACCACCACCAACGGCACGCAGGGGCTAATCAATGCCCAGGCCGCCGCGGAGGTGATTACCGGCAGTTTTGTCAACGCCGGGGCCATCGTAGCCTACATTAAGGCTAAAGAACCGGATATGGTCTCGCTGGTGGCGATGGGTACCGGCCCCGGCCGGCCGGCTGAAGAGGATACAGCTTGCGCTCACTATCTAAAAACCCGGCTGACGAATGGCCAGGGACCTGACTTCGAAGCGGTCAAAACTAATCTGCGCACCAGCCACACCGGTCTCAAATTTTTCGATCCCCGTGTGGAATGGGCCGACCAGAGAGATTTCGATCTGTGCCTGACGTTAAACAAGTTTAACTTTGTCTTGCTGACTCAGCCTTATCAAAATGGCTTGTTATCGCTGCGGAAGATTGAGGTTGAGTAACTACTCAGCCATTATGTCATTTCGAGCGACGAAGGAGCGAGAAATCTCCCAGACCGGTGTTTGCAGCCGGGCGCGGTAGGGATTTCTCCGCCTGCGGCTACGAAATGATATGCCTGAGCCGTTACTCCATAAATACGAGGTGATTTATGCCCGGCTCTGCCAGGCCACTTTGCCGATAAAAAATGGCCCCAGGTTCTCCAAATACTGCGAAGTTTGTTTGGTTTTACGCATCGACTGCACCACCGCCGAAACCGGATGCAGCTCGCGTCCCAAAACAGCCACCACAAAATCATTATCGTATTTATCCAGACCGTGACAGGCCAGCCGGATATCTTTAGCGAAACCGGCCCGGCCAAAAGTAAAGCCGATCCCGCCGTGTTCCATCAACACCACCCGCTGTTCCTGCTCCGGCAGCGCTTCAAACGATTTCTTACGCCGCAGCGGGTACCAGATAACCCACGGCCACTCCGCATCGAGCACGCGCTGCCGGGGGCGGGTAATCAGCGTCGCCTCCAGATCGGTCTCGTAGCCGATGGTGTAAGTACGGCCCAGCATAGTATACTCCGGCTTGGGCGTCAGCCCGGCGAAAGGGGCTCGGTTGAGCAACTGCCGCAGATCGGTCACAAAAAAGTCGGGGGTTTCGGCCATCGTAATCAAACCAACGCCCTGCGGATCGTTGATATCCAGATACAACGCCCCGTCGATGCCGGCCTCGGTCAGCGCAGCCACCAGTGGCTCGATATCGCGGCAGCCGCCATACGCCAAAAACTGCATAAACAGCCGCCGATCCATAGAAATAACCTGGCCATCTTTCGATTTTCCTTTTTCACTCAGGTCTAAAGGGACTGCTTCCGGGGATGTCATAAATTCTCCTGTCATCAAGTAAAATATTTCAAGCCGAAACTATAGCATAACTCTGGGGAACGGACAATCAGCAGTCCACAGGTCCCATTAATTTCGAACTCAGGTTGACAAGGTATCCTTACCAGGCAACCTATCTGAGGAGGATACACAACTTGTCCGTAATCCGTAACTTAAACCTGCTTTTTTCGCTGCCAATTCTGGCGGCGCTGCTGGCCGGCTGCGGCGCATGGGGAGCGACTCCCCCAGAGCCGCCGCGGCCGACCATCATCGCGGCTACCGCCACTCTACCGCCGGTCGATCCTACGCCCAGTCCGCTGCCGCCCACAGCATCGCCCACCGAGACGGAGAGTCAGCCCCAAGCCGCTGTCGCGCTCGCTCCCGATGATGATCCGCCGCCAACTCCAACCGAACTCCCTGCCTCAGCTACATCGACTTTGCTACCGCCTACCTCAACCTCGCCACCACCAGTTCAACGACCTGCCTTAGACGCCATTACCCTAAATCTTAGCCAGGTCGCTGAGGGGTTCACCAAACCGTTGTATTTAACCCACGCCGGCGACGGCAGCGGCCGGCTGTTTGTAGTAGAACAGGCCGGGCGGATTATGATCGTTGACAATGGCCGGGTGAATCCCACGCCTTTCTTGGATATTGTGTCGATTGTTGGCTCATCGGGCAACGAGCAGGGCTTGTTGAGTGTCGCCTTCCATCCGAACTACGCTGAAAACGGCCGCTTCTTCGTCGATTACACCAACCCACAAGGCGACACCGAAATAGTGGCCTACATCGTTTCATCCGACCCCAATCAGGCTGATCCCACCAGCGGCGAACTGCTGCTGACCATCGACCAGCCCTACCGCAACCACAACGGCGGCCAACTGGTCTTTGGCCCGGACGGCTACCTTTACATCGGCCTGGGCGACGGCGGCAGCGCCAACGATCCCGAAAATCGGGCCCAAAACCTGGGGGCGCTGCTGGGCAAAATTCTACGCCTCGATGTGGACAACGCCGTGCCTTACGGCGTCCCGGATGATAATCCATTTGTGGGCAACGCCCAGGCCCGACCCGAAATCTGGTCTTACGGCTGGCGTAACCCCTGGCGCATCTCTTTCGACCGGGCGACCGGTGATATGTATGTCGGCGATGTCGGCCAAAATCAATACGAGGAAATTGATTTTGAAGCGGCGGGTACGCCGGGCGGCCAAAATTACGGCTGGCGTCTGATGGAGGGCCTTCACTGCTTTAATCCCAGCAGCTGTGACCCGGCCGCCTTGGGGCTGGTTTTACCCGTGGCCGAATATGACCACAGCCAGGGCTGCTCGGTGACCGGCGGCTACACCTATCGCGGCCAACAATTCCCCCATTTGGATGGCGTCTACCTCTACGGCGATTATTGCAGCGGCCTTATCTGGGGGCTGCGCCGGGAAGCCGACGGCAGTTGGTCTCAGGCCCAACTACTTAGCAGCGGCCGGTTGATCAGCTCTTTCGGCCAGGATGAAACGGGCGAACTCTATCTGGTCGATCAAGCCGGGAGCATTCTTTCGATAGGGAGCGAATAACGCTCGAAACAAAGCCACCGTCACCTTTAGAGTGAGGTCATTTATTATCTGGGTATCTATAGGACTTACGCAGTTGGGGGTATCAAACAAGGTGACAGTCTCTTTTTATTTAAAATGAGCGTCCGTTTGGCCCAAACAGGTCGATTTATCGCATCCAAGTGACTGTCACCTTTTGAACTGCATAACGCCTATCAATCAACTCAGAAAAAGGGGATTTCAAATGTCGAAAACAATTTTACAAATCAATTTTAAGTTCGATATGTCGAAAGAGGAATACCTTGAAATAGCGCGTGCAGTAGCAGAGCCAATTGCCCAATTTAGGGGCTGTCTCTGGAAGGTTTGGTTACTGAACGAAGAGGAACAGGAAGCCGGCGGCATCTACCTCTTTGAAAACGTCAAGGCGGTCCAAGATTATCTGGACAGTCCAATTGTGGCCAAAATGGCCTCCCATCCACGGCTGAACCGGCTCAGCCTAAAAACTTTTGCCAGCATTGATGAATTAACCGAAATCACACGTGGGCCGGTGGGGAATATCTAGAAACTGGTTGTTTAAATCACAAGGTTGGTTAAAAAAGAACAAAGGTGGGCCAACCCTTCATTTGGCCCACCTCATGTTTAATCAGTTATGGGCAAGGTAAGAAAAAACGTTGTACCCTGACTGGGTTGGCTTTCGGCCCAGATGCGACCGCCGTGTAGGGTAACGAGCTGTTTGGCGATGGCCAGCCCTAAACCACTGCCCCCGGTTTTGCGATTGCGCGAGTGATCGGCCCGATAGAAGCGGTCAAAAATGTGAGGCAGGTCCTCCGCCGATATGCCGAGACCGGTATCGGTTAGCGTGATGAGAACCGTCTGCGGCTGCGCTTGGGCCTTGATCGTCAGCCGGCCGTCTTCAGGCGTGTAGCGAATGGCGTTGCTGATCAAATTGTTCAGCACTTGAGTTAAACGTCTGACATCGGCTTGGAGAGGCGGCAGATCCGGGGCAAGGTCAATGGTGACGGCGATCTGCTGCTGGTCGAGTTGCTTGCGCCAGCTTTGAACCACCGTGGGCAAAAACCAGCCCAAATCGACCGTTTCTTTTTCAAGCTGAAGCCCGCCGGCATCGACCAGCGAAATCAGGCGCAAATCCTCAATTAACTGCTCCAACTTTTTTAGCTCGCCGTACAGCGCGTGAGCGGCCAAGGCCGGCTCTTGTAACCCATCCTCCAGCCCTTCCAGTTCCAACTGCATAATGCTCAGGGGCGTTCGCAGCTCGTGAGCGATGTCGGCCACCAACTGCTGCCGCAGCCGCTGCTGGGTAGCCAGGGCCTCGACCATGTGGTTGAAGGTGGCCGTCAATTCGCCAATTTCATCCTGGTTGCGAACGGCCGGCAGCACCGGCGACTGCCCGGCGGCCAGTTGTCGAGCGGCCCGGTTGAGCGCCAGAATGGGCGCGGTTAAATTCTTGGCCAAAAAGAAACTGGTCACCAACCCCAGCACGCCGGCCAGTAGTCCGGCCCCCAGCAAGGTACGCCGCAAGGCCACCGTAGCCAGCGGCGTTATATCGTTACCAAAGTTGGGGACCATGATAAGCTGCCCGATTATTTGGCCGTGGCCGTCGATAGGGGCGGCCAGGGGGTATAAATCCGCCGGCAGCGGTTGGCCTTCGTCAAGTTCCTGGCGGCTGTCGGCCACAACGCGGTAATGGCTGTCGGTGACTATGAGTTGGTTGGGAGTCGATAGCATTTCGACCGTTAATTTTAACTGGCGCGGGTAAGCTATCGGGTTAACGTCGATCATCAGGTCGGGCGGCAGTGGCTGGTTGGCCGCGTGGATAAGGGGGATAACCTCATCCCAAGAGCCGCTGCGGTTATAATAATCGGCCAACAGCGGGGCCAGTTGAAAGGCCTGACGACGGCTGCTCAGCACCAGCACATTTTCTATACGCGGCAGGCCCAGCCACCCGACAATGATGCCAATAACCACAATGGTGATCACAATGACCATCAGATAACTGACCAATAACCGATCGCGCAGCCTCCAGCCGAGAACCTGCTCAAGCATAGCGATAGCCCACCCCAAATACGGTCAGAATTCGCTCAGGCTGGGTGGCATCGACCTCAATTTTGCGCCGCAAGCCGCGCACGTACACATCAACTGTCCGCTCCATACCGTCGTAATCGTGGCCCAAGGCCAACTCGATCAACTGTGAGCGACTGAGGGTGCGGCCTCGATGCTCTAGCAGCGCTACCAGAACGGCAAATTCACTGGGCGTCAAGTCAAGAGGCTGGCCGGCCAGCGACGCCTGATGGGCCTCCACCTCGACCATCAGATCACCGTCTGTTAGGACGCGCTGAGCGCCGGCAGTGCGGTCGATGCGGCGGAAGATGGCCTGAGCCCGGGCCACCAGCTCTCTGGGGCTAAACGGTTTGGTCAGGTAATCATCGGCGCCCACCTCCAAGCCGATCAACCGATCAATCTCTTCCACGCGGGCGGTGAGCATAATGATGGGGACGTTGGCCACGCTGGTTCGAGGGTCGCGCCGCAGGGTCCGGCACACCTCCAGGCCATCCAGGCCGGGTAAATTGAGATCGAGCACAATTAAGTCGGGCGGCTGATCCTGAGCCATCTTCAGCCCCAGTTGCCCATCGCGCGCCAGCCGCACGGCGAAGTTCGCCTGCTCAAAGTAGGTGTAGACCCACTGGGCGATTTTCTCTTCGTCTTCAATAATCAGGATAGTTCTAGGCATAGTCTCTGCCCCACCAAAAAGAGTCTCAGTACATCCAAATTCTGGAGCGTCAAAGTAGAACTTTGACGCTCCAGATCGGCCCAAGATTAGATCCATTGAACCTTACTTATACTATAATTGAAATCGACAAATTCTCAATCGGTGAGGCAAAATTTCATCAGGAAAAACCAAGGTGACAGTCACTTGACTGTCACCTTTCGCGGCGTAAGCCTAAAACACCATTAGTTAGAGGCGATGGCTGCGACAACCTGCTTTAAGCGGGGCATGTCATCCAGGTCTAACGACCCTAAATCGATCGAGCAGGGACCGGTACTGTAAATCAGCTTGGTCACATTCTTCTCAAGAGCCGCCATTGCGTTATCAGCCTGCTCCTGGTTAATGTAACCATTGTCGACGGCGACAGCCAGCTTCTCGTCGGCGGTGGTGAGTAGAATGGCGACCACCTCATCGACGCTTACCCCTTGAGCCTCGGTGACTTCCCCCAGCGATTGTCCACCGTACAGGGCTGCCGCTAACGTTTCAACGTCCATGTTCAGCACCGCCGCCACATCATCCCGCCAGACGCCCCACCGCTTGCCGCCGGCCATGCCGTCACCCCAGTATGGGCCGCCGCCATATTCCACCAGTTGATTGGCCAGGAACGGCAGCGCGGTTTTGAGCTTGGCCGCTTGTTCCTCGGTAATCAGGCCCTTAGCCACGGCTTGATCGACTTTGGCGCTTTGAATCTGGACCAATTGGCCTTGTAGTTTGATGACTTCGGCCGGGTTGCCGGCCAACTCCTTCAGAACAGCCCCGTGATGCAATCCGTCGACGACATCAACAGCGCTTAGCCCGTAAACATCCGCCGCCGCTGCGTTGATATCGGCATTCCAATCTTTTTCACAGCGATTGGCCAGAAACGCGGTGATTTTGTCGGACAGTTGGCCAGGGCGTGACGGGCCGGCCAGGGCGGTAGCGGCCCAGCTTGAGGCGACCAACCCTAGCAGCATCATTACAGCAAAAAGTGAGAAAGTGATTTTTTTCATGATTGTCTCCTTGTGACAAGTAAAGGTGTCCGGAAGTTGGACCCGATGTAAATTTGTTTAACTTATGGCTGAGTATAGGAGACAGTTGTTAAGAAGTTGCGAGGATTTTTTGAGGTTTTGCGGAAGTTTGCCCACGAAACGGCGAAGATATCAAAGCAGAACAGAGGGTTAAAAAATCGAGGCGTGGCAAACGAAACTCCGCTTGCCACGCCGATGCTTGCATATTATAACCTAAGTTGCCGCCTTTAGGTCGAACAGCCTAATTGAACCGCAAAAGCGCCAAGAACGCCAAGATTTTTTATAAAAACTTAGCGAACTTGGCCTCTTTGCGGTGAAACTAACTTCACCTGCTGATGGGTAGCAACTTGAGTTATTATTTATAAGGAAAAAGGGGGTAGTTACCCTCGTGGAGGACAGCTTAAATCGCCTGAGCCTCTGTTACAATTCGATCTTTGTGCCCAGCACTTGCAAGAACTTTCCGATCCATTCCGGGTGGGCCGGCCAGGCCGGAGCAGTAACAAGATTGCCATCGACATAGGCCTGGTCGACCTGAATATTCATATATTTACCGCCGGCTAGCCTAACTTCCGGGCCAACTGCCGGATAGGCCGAGCAACTTCGCCCTTCCAGCACATTGGCCGCCGCTAGAATCTGCATCGCGTGGCAAATAGCCGCAACAGGCTTATCTGCCTCAAAGAAATGGCGAACGATATCGAGCACGTTGTCGTTAAGTCGCAAATATTCCGGGGCGCGTCCACCAGGTAAAACCAGCGCGTCGTAGTCGGCCGGGTTGACATCCTCGAAAGAGGCGTTAAGTGTAAAGCGATGCCCCATCGTCTCGCGATAGGTCTGGTCCCCTAAGAAATCATGTATAGCCGTTGCTACACTGTCACCCGCCCGCTTATCGGGGCAAACGGCGTGTACGGTGTGTCCTACGGCCTGCAATGCCTGAAACGGCACCATATTTTCGTAATCTTCAACATAATCACCGGTTATCATTAAGATTTTTTTAGCAGCCATAATTTACTCCTTTGGGTAAATAATTCATTGGACTGTAAAGTAGATATTAATTTGTGGGTTATAAAGAAAAATAGGGGTGAAATAGTTGCGTCATGCGCCGTCAATGATTATACACCCGTCCACCGCACTTGTCTATTAAAAATCGACCCAGACAGCCCCATTCTCGGCACAGCAGCCCACGACTTCGCTCCGCCTAATGTGGAAGAATGAGACTGCCCCGCTACTTCAAAATGGCCGGTAAATATATTTGCGGTTCAAGAGCTAAGTTTGTGGCCGGAATAACCAGCAGCGTAATCGAATTGGCCGGAAACGCGGCGCTAAAGCCGGTAGCGCTGACCGGCTGGTCGGCCATAGGCACAATAGCTGTAAGATTGGCGGCGCTGTAGCGATAGACCTGAGCCGCGCCGGATGGCGTAAAGCCGGCCAAAGCGACATTACCTGTCAACGCGCCGCCTGTTTTGTTGATGATCATCAGCGTTACGGCCTTGTCGGCGGTGCGCTGAGCGGCGTAAAGCGCCAGTTGGCTCTGGTCGGCGCTGGCCGCGCTGATGCTAACATCGCCAAATTGGCCGCCGCTGCCATTGTAATTGCGGTAGAGCCGAAACGCATACGCCCCCGGCAGCGTTTCAAAATGATCATACCCCAGACTGGTGTCGGGATAGTTCCACAAAGCCGCCAGGTCCAGCCCTTCGCGTCCAAAAATACCCAGAACGTCCGCCTGGGCTAGCGCCCCGTTGATATGCTCTAAGCCGCCCCAGTTGTATTCGGTTAGAGCCAATTTGGTACCGGGATAGAACGTGTCTACCCAGCCGTGCATCCGCCGAATGAGCCGCACCTGCCGCCACTCGGCCGGTTGATCGCCGCCGCCGATCCAGCTTTCGTCGGTGTAGGTGGGATCCCACAACGCCCGCGTCGAGCGCAGGCGCAGCGCTTGCTTAGCGGCGCCGCCGGCCGTGGATAGATCGACGCCGTTTTGCGGGTAAAAATGCAGGTCCAGATAATCCAGCAGGCGCAGATTATGGTCATGTTCATACTGGGCCATCTGTTGGAGATACCATTCCACCTGGTAGCGGTTGCCGTGGGTGGCGTAGTCGGGAAAGTAGGTGTAGCCGTTGAGCGCCGCCTGTTCCAGATCGTAGGCCGAATACCAATAGCCCGACCAGCCAAACGAAGCGTATCCCAAAATCTGAGCGGTCGGGTCGGCGGCCTTGATCGCCGCCCCATAGTCAAACGAGCGATTGCGTAATTCATTGTAGTCCAGCGGGGCGGGGTGAACATCGCGATGGGTTTCGTGCCACAGTTCCGGCTCGTTATCCAGCGCATAGAACTTGACGCCGCCGGCGTTGGCCGCCCCCTGCGTGGCCACCAAGTGCTGCACCCACCCCGAGGCAAACGTGGCGTTAACGGCCTGGCTGGTATCCAGGGGATCGTTGCCGGCTATGGGAACGCCCGCTTGCAGCCCGTTGCCGCAGTTGGGATAGCCGCTCTCATTATCGACATCGTCTTGCGCCCCATATTTCGAAACCTTGTACCCGCACGAAGCCGGATTGCCGTCCTTGGCCACATATCCGATCGTCGGCACCGTAATCAGCGAGGCGCTGCCGGTGAGTTCATTCTGGTTGATCCAGGCATCGACGGTTTGGGTGGCCCCACTGTAAGGATCGTAGTGAGTGTTGTTGTGAAAGAACCAATCTGAGCCGTGGTTCATCAAGTTGCTTTGCCAGTTGTAGCGAGTGGTGTGGTTGCCGCCCCAGCGCCGCAGCGGCAGAGCGATTTCAGCGGCGAACGCCGGTTTGGCAAAATTGAGACCGTAGATGTAAGGGCTAATCGGCTGGCGATTGGCCGCCGCATTGACGGTGAGATCAATCGCTGCCGATGTAACCGGCCCGACCTCAGCCGGCCCCGGCGCGGCGACAGCCGGAGACCCAAAGCGGCAAACAATGAGAACGATGCCCATCACAGCGATCAGGATAGGGCTAAACCCTGGACGAGTCATGACCTTATCTCCTGCACCATTTTTGAGAGAGCGCCGTACCCCAAGGTGTTGATCCTGTCTCGATAGGTCTCTTTAGGAATGGCCATTAAATAACTTCAACAACACTGAAGATGGAGATAAGGCGATAGGGCGATGAGGAGATTGGCCTTAGCAATCTCCTTATCTCTAATCTCCCATCTCCGGCCTGATTGCTCAAGTTATTTAATAGCCGATCCTTAGTGCGTTCCGGTTTCCACGGCCTCGAAGATGCGGGCCTGAGGGTTCATCATAATCGTGCCTTCGACCCGCCCCCACAGGACCCGCAGCGCGGCCAGTAAGGCTTCAGCCTGGCTCGCCGTGTCGAACTCAAGATCGACTGTCACATAGTTGGCATCGTCAATCGGGCGTAAAATCTGGTAGCGACGCACGCCCGCCTTCTCTCGGCCGACCGGATCGCTGTCAAAGGCTTTCTTCCACCCATCGAAATCAGGGACAGGGTGTTCAATTCTTAAAATGTACATTTCACTCCTCACCTTTCAACTAAATTTATCAGGGCCGCCTGACGACTAGTTTGTCTGATAAAGTTGAGAAACGGATGTTACCTACCATCAGAAAAATACAAAAAACCGCTAACTGGCTGTCAGCGGCTCCTGTGATAGGCACGGTGTGTCTCGGCAGCGAGTGGGTAGCACCCATTCTGATTACCAAAATTCATCCATTTCCGTTATTTAGATAGTGAGGGGTATTATAAATTACGTCGAAACAAAATCAACTTGAAGGGTGTCTAATAATTGTCACCCTACATCCTATAAACGCTGTTAACTTAACCCCAATTGTTCTTTGACATCCTTGATCGAGATTCGTTTGGCCTCACTTCGACGTTCGGCCAAAAATGTCATCAAGGCGTTATTCGCTGATGTGGATTCGACTTCTTGCTCAAAATCATCACTATCCCCCACATCAAACCCCTGCCAATCCTCAAGCGATAATAATACAAACTGTTGTCCATCCGTTGTTTGTAGAATTAAGCCTTCCTCCTGAACCGCCATAAGTAAGTCAAAAAGGAATTTCTGTTCTGCCGGAACTGTGACTACTTTCATAATTCCCTCCGTTTACCGCGTACAAATAACCGATTACCTCTTTTGAAACCAACAGCCTCAATACTGACAATTTAAACATCACGCTCTACCTTGTAAAACACGCGATACTTACCAATCCGTAGTTCCCACTCAGCCACATCATTGGGACGCATCTGAAAACGATTTTGTGTTTCAACAGTTGGCTCATGTTTGAGTTGGGTTTCAATGTTCGAAATGATGATCTGTTGCTCGAATTTTCTGAATGATTTGAGGTCTTCAATCGCTTCTGGTGTAAATTCGATTTCGTACATATAAGATATTATCACTTATTTTGTATTTGGTGACAAAATCAAGGCTTTACTAGAAGGGAGAAACTTCTGGACGGCAAAATTTTGAATTTCTACCCTCAAGAGTAACTGTCACGTTTTGATGCCGTCAAGTCCTAATATATCATAAGAAATCATCGATTGATACGCCAAATTAACAACACAGTAACAACAGCGAGGTAATAATGAAAGCATCGGTTTATATTGCCACCAGTCTGGACGGCTTTATCGCCAGGCCCGATGGCGGGCTGGATTGGCTGCCGGGGATAGAGGACGAAGACGCCGGAGGCGAGGATTACGGCTATGACGAATTTATGGACTCGGTCGATGCCTTGGTGATGGGCCGCAATACCTTTGAGATCGTCCTGGGCTTTGGCGGCGAGTGGCCTTATGGCTCAAAACCGGTGTTTGTCCTGAGCCGCCGGCCGGTCGATATTCCGGATCGCATCGCCGGATCGGTCGAGTGGCTGGCCGGCTCACCCCGCGAGGTGATCGACCAACTGGCGGAACGAGGGCTGACCCATCTGTATGTGGACGGCGGCCTAACCATTCAAGGCTTTCTGGCCGAGGGGTTGATACAGCAGTTGATTATCACCCGCATCCCGGTCTTGATCGGCCAGGGTATCCCCCTGTTTGGCCCCGTGCCTCACGATATCAAGCTGCGTCACATCGAAACTCTATCGTTTGCCAACGGTTTGGTGCAGAGCCGGTATGAAGTGGTTGGGGAGTAGCATCTCAATAATCTGAGGTAACGTTAGACGCCCGCCTTGATCCGTTGGAGCGACAAAGTTTGCTTTTTTTGATATAATATCTGTCAATGACTCTGTGACCATAAAGGTGATGAATATGAACGCCGTAACTATAACTGAAGCTAAAGCAAAATTGGAGCAGATCATCGAGCAAGTCATTGCTGATGTGGAACCCACAATTATTAGTACGGATACAGGTCAGCAGATTGTGCTCTTGCCGCTCGATGAATTCAACGCTTGGAAAGAGACCCTCTACTTACTGTCCAATCCTTTTAATGCCGAACACCTGCGTCAGTCTATTATTGAAGCAAAATCCGGCAAGACCGTAGAACAAGAACTCCTTGAGGTATGAAGTTAGTTTTTACCGAGACAGCCTGGAATGACTATCTATGGTTCCAGGAGAATGACCGCCGGCTCTTAAAACGCATCAATACCCTTATCAAGGCGACGCTACGAACACCCTCTGAAGGCATCGGCAAACCGGAACATTTGAAGGCAAATCTATCCGGATATTGGTCAAGACGGATAAATGAAGAACATCGGTTAGTTTATGAAGTCACGGAATCAGAACTTGTGATAATAGCTTGCCGGTTTCATTATCAGTAGTAGGGAAAAATGGCCGTCGCCGCAATAGTCTGCAACAACCGATCAACGCCTTAAAAAGTCGTCGCAAGATTCTGCGACGACCAAAAACGCTAGAATTGAGGGCCGCAAGATTTGGCGACGGTCAAAAACGCTGGAATCGAGGGCCGCAAGATTTCGCGACGACCGAAAACGCTAGAATTGAGGGCCGCAAGATTTCGCGACGACCGAAAACGCTAGAATCGAGAGGCGCAAGATTTCGCGACGACCGAAAACGCTGGAATCGAGGGCCGCAAGATTTCGCGACGGTCAAAAACGCTAGAATCGAGGACCGCAAGATTTCGCGACGGTCGAAAACGCGAGAATCGAGAGGCGCAAGATTTCGCGACGGTCGAAAACGCTGGAATTGACTACCGAAATATTCGGCATCGACCGATCAGCGTCCTAACTGGCCGATTCCAACCTCAGCGCCGACCGAGCCGCATCCTAATGAAGTGTGGACCAATGAGGAAGTTATTTAATCCGCGACTCTAAGTGGCCTATCCTTCAGAACTGGACTGGTCCATCGCCTTGAACGCGGCCTGGTGAATATTAAACGCTCGCTGTCCGAAGCAGACCAGTACCACCTGCTCGATGGCGCTGCCGGCGGCCAGGTGACGTTGTATTTCCGTCAGCGCAATCCGGGCGGCGCGTTCCATCGGGAAGCCGTAGATGCCGGTGCTAATTGAGGGAAAGGCAATCGATTTGAGGCCGCGCACCTCGGCAATGTTGAGGCTATTGCGGTAGCAGTTGGCCAGTAGTTCGTCCTCGTTGTGGTCGCCGCCGCGCCAGACCGGGCCAACGGTATGGATGACATACTTGGCCGGCAAGTTGTAACCGCCGGTAATTTTGGCCTCGCCGGTGGGGCAGCCGTTGAGGGTGCGGCACTCGGCCAGCAGCTTGGGTCCCGCTGCCCGGTGAATCGCGCCATCAACGCCGCCGCCGCCCAACAGCGCGTTGTTGGCGGCGTTGACAATGGCATCGACCTTTTGGCGGGTGATGTCGCCTTCGATGATGTCGATGTGACCGGTCATGGTAAGTTCTCCTTTCCATACAAGACCTTATAGGTTTCAGATCGCTACTTTGATATGACGGGGTTTCCATTCGGAAGGGGGCGTTGTCTCAAATGACGTTCGGAAACCTATAAGGTCTCACTCGATCAGATAAAGAGGGCCAGCAGCACCGATTGGCTGACCACCGCCAGTAGGGTCGAGAGCAAAATGGCCGTTGACAGGGTGGCGACGCCAGCCTGGTACTCTACGGCAAATAGGTAGGCGTTGACGCCAATTGGCATGCCGGCGGCCATAACCGCCACTACGCCCCACAACGGATCGATGTGAAACACCAGAAAGGCCAGCACCCACACGAGCAAAGGTTGGAGGACCATCTTCAAGCCGATCATCGTCCAGGCTTCGGTCAGGTGGCCGGTGATCTTGTAGGCATTGAGCGACGCGCCCAGGACAAACAGGGCGCAGGGCAGGGTGGCCCGGCTGATGATATCGAGCGTGTCATCGATGAGGGCCGGGATCGGGATAGCCAGCCAGTTAAACCCCAGCCCCAACACCAAGCCGATGATGATCGGGTTGCGCATGAGATTTCGGGCGGTTTGCAGCGCGATTTGCCGGGGCGAACGCTGCTCGCCGCCGCCGTTGGCGCGTTCCAGAAGTAGCATGACGATAAAAAAGAGCAACGCGCTGTGAATGGAAACCAGCATAAACAGCGGCAGCAGGGCTTGATCGCCTAAACCGGCCGAGATGACGGGCAGCCCCACCAAAATCATATTCGAGTAAGTTGAGCCTAAGCCAAAAATCCCCTGTTCCTGCGGCGAATGGACAAACCAGCGTTTGCTGGTCCACACAGCCAACCCATAGATAAACAGGACCACCCCATAGTAGGACAAGAGAAACTGCCACTGGATTTGAGGCGGCAGTTCGATATGAGCCAGCGATTTAAACAGCAGCATGGGGATGATAATCGTAAAAACAAAGCGAGAGATACCTTTGATGTCACGCTCATCCAGCACTCCCCGGTAGGCGGTCACGTAGCCCACCAAAGCAATGGCGAAAATGGGAAAGATAACCTGGATGATGGTCATGGGATTGAGATGCCGGGTGCAACCTCCAGCGGAATGATGTTCGGCGCCGATACGCTGTTGTCAAGCAGCGCCCCCATCGCCATTGAATGGCTAGTCCCTTCTTTGAGCGAAATGATCACCGCGGTCTCGTCGCAGGCGTGAAACTTGGGACAAAAGACGCAATCTTGCTTGACCTTGCGCGGCAACTGCTCGATGCGGGTTAAGTGGAAGCCCAGCTTGAGAAAAAAGCCGGGCTTGCGGGTCAAGGCAAAGACGCGCGGCAGCTCCAACTGGCGGGCATCAGCCAGCAGCGTCTCGATAATTTGGCGGCCTAACCCCTGACCGTGGCAAGCGGGATCGATCACCAGCGAGCGAATCTCGGCCAGATCGCGCCACATAATCAGCAACGCCCCCATGCCAACGATCTGGTTATCGGCTTCGGCCACGACCCACTCACGGATGGAGCGATAGAGATCATTTTCGTTGCGCGGCAGGATTTCGGCCTGCCGCGCGTATTCTTCGAGTAACGGCAGCATGCGCGGCACATCGGCCAGCCGCGCCCGGCGAACAGTGATCATAGCGCTTACCCTACGGCCTCCAGCGTTTTCACCAAGCGGTCAACCAGCTCATCGATCTCATCGGTGCTGATGGTCAACGGCGGCAGCAGGCGCACCACATTGGGGCCGGCCACCAGCACGATGAGGCCGTGCTTACGGGCCTCGACCATAATCTCGGCGGCAGGCGGCGCCGAAACCAGCCCCCACATCAACCCTTTGCCGCGCACCTGCTCGATCAGCGGCGAGACGACCACCCGGTCATTGAGCTGCGCGGCCAGGTAATCGCCGTGGGTTTTGACCTGCTGTAAAAAGACGGTGGTATTGACGTGGCGAAAGACCGAGCGGGCCACGGTACAGATCAACGGTCCACCGGCAAAGGTGCTGCCGTGATCGCCCGGCCCCAGCGCGTCGGCCACATTTTGGGTCAGCAGGATCGCGCCGATGGGCAAGCCGCCGGCCAGCGGTTTGGCCAGGGTCATCATGTCGGGCGTGACGTGGTAGCCTTCGTAGGCCCACAGCGTACCGGTGCGACCCAGACCGCATTGAATCTCGTCGAAAATGAGCAGCGCGCCGGTCTCATCGCAAATTTGGCGCAGCCCGGTTAGAAAGGCGGGATCGGCCGGGGTTACGCCCCCCTCGCCCTGAACGGGTTCGATTATCACGGCGCAGGTTTTATCGGTAATGGCCCGGCGGGCGCTGTCGAGATCATTGAATTGGGCAAAGGAGACATCGCCGATCAGCGGCTCGAAGGGTTTGCGGTACTTTTCGGTGGCGGTGCAGGCCAAAGCGCCCATCGTGCGGCCGTGAAACGAGCCGGTGAAAGCGACGATGCCGGTCTTGTCGGTGTGGCCTTGCGTTCTGGCCCATTTACGGGCGAACTTCAACGCGCCTTCATTGGCTTCAGCCCCGGAGTTGGAGAAAAAGACGCGGTCGGCGAACGAGTTCTCGCACAGATCGCGCGCCAGCAGGGCTTGGGGCGCGGTGTGATACAGGTTCGAGACGTGGATCAGGCTATCGGCGGCCTGACGCAGCGCGCCGATGATGGCCTGGTTTTGGTAGCCAAGCGCGTTGACGGCGATGCCGCTGCCGCCGTCGAGATATTCTCGGCCGTCGGAGTCGTACAGCCACACGCCTTCGCCGCTCTCCAGGACAAAGTCGGGCCGCTTGTAGGTTTGCAGCACGTATTTGTGTTCCAATTCAATAATATCTTCAGTGACAGTCATGGATTTATGTCCTCCAAAATCATTAATGCTTGATGATGGTTGTGCCGGCGCCGGCTTTTAAACCATCCAGGTTAGTAATTCTCACGGCCGCAACGCCGCCCTCAATCGCCGAGAAAGCCGACCGCGTTTTGGGAATCATCCCATCGACAATAATGTTATCGGTGATGAGCTGCTCGACCTCGGCCACGGTCAGGCGCGGCAGCACCTGGCTGTCGCGCAAAACGCCGGGTACGTTCGAGACAAAGACCAGCTCGTCGGCCTGCATGGCCACGGCCACGGCGGTGGCGACGTGGTCGGCGTTGACGTTGAAAATGCTGCCGTCCGGGCCAAAACAGAGCGGCGACAGGGTGGGGGTAATGCCATCTTCCAACAGCCGCGAGAAGACCTCGGTGCGAACGTGGGTGACGCGGCCAACCTGGCCTAAATCGCCGCCGGGATGCTCCAACTTTTCGGCTTTGACGGATGTCCGGTCCACGCCCGACATACCAAAGGCATCGACGCCGGCCAGCGACAGGCACGAGACCAACCGCTTGTTGATGCGGCCAATCAAGACCATCTGCACCACGTCCAGCGATTCTTCATCGGTCACCCGCAAACCGTCGATGTATTGGGGTTTGAGGCCCAATCGAGTTTGCAGTTCCTTAATTTCCTTGCCGCCGCCGTGAACCAGGATCGGCGGCTCAGGCAAAGCGGCCACGGCCTCGCCCAAGCGCTTGATAAACTCCGGATCGTCTAACTCTTGCCCACCAATTTTTAGAACTAGCATGGTGTTCTCTCTCTCTTTCTTCTTTTAGTAGGGATGCAACCCGAGCCGCTCCAGCCCCGTCTTCTCTTCGAGGCCAAACATCAGGTTGAGGTTTTGCACGCCGGCGTGAGCGCCGCCTTTGCCGACGCTGTCGAGCACGCTAAAGACGACCAGCCGGTGGCGCGTTTCATCGATATCCAGGCCGATGTGGCAGTAATTGGTGCCGGACACCGCCGCCACCCACGGATAAGGGCGATACTGCCAACTGGCCTGCGAGTCTGGGGGAACATCAAAGACCTTGACGAACTGCTCGCCTTCGTAGAACCCGTGGTAAAGGTCTAAAACCTCGCTGCGCCGCAGCGACCGGGTGGGGAAGCAGTGACAAATAGCCAGGATGCCGCGCGTAATCGGCACGTAGGTTGAGGTGAAGTGAACCGTCACCGGCCCCTCACTGAGCAAGCCGAGTTCCTGCTCCATTTCGTAGGTGTGGCGGTGATCGACCACGTTGTAGGGGATCAAGTTGTTGCCGATTTCGGGGTGGTGGGTGGTCACATCCACCTCCGCGCCGGCCCCGGTCGTGCCTGATAGACCATCGACGATGATTTTTTGGGCGTCGATCAGGCCCGCTTTGAGCAGCGGGGCCAGGCCCAAAATGGCCGCCGATGAATAACAGCCGGGGTTGGCGATGACCCGCGCCTGAGCGATTTCCTCGCGATGCAGTTCGGGAATGCCGTAGACCGCCTCTTCGGCCACCGGCCAAGCGGCATGCTGCCGTTTGTAGACGCGTTCCCAATCGGCCCGGTTTTTAAGCCGGAAGTCCGCCCCCAGGTCGATCAACTTCGTACCCTGATCGAGCAACTCCGCCGCCATCTTCATCGGCGTGCCGGTCGGAATGGCGAAGAAGATGGCATCGACCGGGGTAATCTCCTCCGGGCTAATCAATTTGAGGCCGGAGCCGTAGAAGTTCCGATGAAAATAGTCCAACGGCTGACCGGTGCGGCTGGTGGCCCACGCCACTTCGACCTGCGGATGCTCGTTCAACACCCGTAGAGCCTCGCCCCCCATATAGCCGGAGGCGCCTAAAATACCTACCTTAATCATAGTGTCTTCCTTTCTAAAAATGACTCAGGGAGTAGGGAGTAAGGAGTAGGAAGTAGGAAGTAGGAAGTGGAGAGATATATTTCAACCCTTACTCCTTACTTCTTACTCCTTACTTCTTACTCCCTACTGTATCCCGTCTGTTTCAGCTAGTCCAAACATAACATTGAAATTCTGAACCGCTTGCCCGGCGGCGCCCTTGCCCAAGTTATCGATGGACGAGCAGAGGATGAGTTGTCGCGGCGAGACTGACGTGACAGAAATCGCGCAGCGGTTGGTGTGCTGGGTGTGGGCCATTGTGGCCAGTTGGCCCAGCGGCAAGATGTGCAGCAGCGGTTCGCGGCCATACATTTCCGTGTAGAGGCCGTGAATCGCCGCCGCCGCCGTATCTTCGGCCAGGGTGACATAGATGGTCGAGAGCATGCCTCGATTGATGGGTACCAGGTGCGGTGAAAAGATCAGGCGCTCGCTGTCGCCGCCCAAGGCGTCGATGACCTGGGCCATCTCGGCCACGTGCCGGTGGCTGCGCCCGATGTTGTAGGGCGATAGATTCTCGTTGGCTTCGACAAAGTGGGTTTTCAACGAAGGTTTGCGCCCGGCCCCACTGACCCCGCTTTTACTATCGGCGATGATGGGGGCGGTGGTATCGAGCAGGCCGGCTTGTAGCAGCGGCGCCAGCGCCAAAAGGACGGAGGTTGGATAGCAGCCGGGGTTAGCCAGCAGGTCGGTTTCGGCAATTTGGGCGCGAAAGAGTTCGGGCAGGCCATAGACCGCGCTGTCAAGCAGTGCGGGCGACTCGTGGGCGACGCCGTACCATTTTTGGTAGATGTCGGCCTGGGTCAGGCGAAAATCGGCGGAGAGATCGATGACGCGGACGCCGGCTGCTCGCGCAGCGATGACCGCCGGCATGCTGGCTCCATGCGGCAGACAGCAAAAGACGACATCGACCTTCGACAGGGGCGCATCCGCCGCCGCGATGAGGGGAATATCCCAAGGCACCGGATAGATGTCGCTTAAGCTGCCGCCAGCCGTACTTTCGGAGGTGGCAAATACCAGGTTGGTGGACGGGTGGCGGCGCAACAGGCTGATCGTTTCAAAGCCGGTATAGCCGCTAGCGCCAAAGACGCCTACGTTAATTTTAGAATTTGTCGTCATCTGGACCTCTCTTTCGGTTCTAAAAATCAGCGGTCAGCGATCAGCCTTCAGCGATCAGCTTTATGGCTAAATGTTAACGCTTGAGTCCTCATTATTGGCTCAAGCCCCAAAATTTACCGTAACAAGCAAAAGCTGATCGCTAAGGGCTGAATGCTTAGAAATAAAAAAAGCCGACTCCCTATGTCTGGAGTCAGCTTGGTGGCTGATAAAGGACGAACGCCCAAAGCATTCTATCCAGACATAGGGTCTGGCTGAATACGAGGGCTCCTGAGTTCAATGCTAAATAGTTTCATTGGATGATATTGACACGTCAAATATTCTACGCAGTGTAGCATAGGACAAAAAAGCTGTCAAGTAAAATTTTAGCCGGACAGCAGATTGGTTCCGTTTCCCCAAGCGCGATAGCACCGCCAGATTAGCCGGCTCAATGAAGCCGCTGGCTCGATCAAATAACCGCAACTGGACCAATCTTAGGCAGATACGCCGGTCGTTTGCGCAATGACCGCCTCGTAAATATCTTTGGTTAAGCCGGCGATGCGCGGCCAATTGAACAGATCCTCCACCTGCTGGCGGGCTTTGATGGCGTATTCCAGCGCATTTTTGGGGTGATGGAGCGCTCGCACCACCCCCCAGGCCACGGAATTGGCATCGTCGGGATAAACGGTTATCCCGGTTCCTTCATGGGCCACGATCTCGGCCAGCCCGCCGACTTCACTGACAATAACGGGGCAGCCCAAGGCCATCGCTTCGAGGGCGACAATGCCAAACGGCTCGTACAGGCTGGGGAAAATGGCGCAGTTAGCGACCTTAAACAGCAAGTTACGATCCTCATCGGAAACAAAGCCCATAAAATTGATGTGGTCGGCTACGTTGAGGTATTCGGCCTGGCGTTTTAGGTTGTCCGCCTCCGGACCTCGGCCAGCAATCACAATCCGGGCATCGGGACATTCAGATAAAATCCGGGGGGTGGCTTCAACCAAGCGGTGAATGCCTTTCTCATGCACCAGACGCGAGACGGTGAAGACGATCTGCTTATCAGGATCGGCAAATTTGGCGCGAAATTGTTGAGGGTCTTCATTTTGAACATGTAGGGTTTTAATATCGACGCCATTGGGAACCACACTCATTTTCTCGGCCGGCACCTGAAAGAAGGTGCGCAGTTCGAAATCCATGTAATGGCTGCACACGATAATGCGATCGGACTGGTGAATTAAATCCTGCTCAGCCTGGTCGATGGCGCGCTGCAAGTCATTCCAAATGTAACCACGCCCACGACCGCGCTCAGTGGCGTGAATGGTGGTTATCAACGGGAGATTTTTAGCGTGATGGAGGGCGATACTGGCAAAGCCGGTCAACCAATCATGGGTATGAAGCAAATCCCAGCTATAGCCCTGCTGATATAAAGCTAAAACATATTGTTCAAGGATATCGTTGACCTCGGTGGCCCGATTAAAAATATCCAGGGGTTTTTCTCGATGAGGTACCAGGACGCGATGAACGACAATGCCATCCTCAGTGGTGACCACGGCGCGTGAGGTTACATCGGCGGGATCATATTCAAATTGGTCAGGTAATTGTCCAAAAATCGGTCTGGGGATAGGGGTAACAACATCTAACTTTACACCTTGTTGCACGAGAGCCGGAGCTAATTCAGCGACATGACGACCCAATCCGCCGGCAAGGTCGGGCGGGTATTCCCATGAAAGTATTAGGATGCGCATAACGTCTTTGTCAGGGGTTGATGACTGTTCCAGGGTAACGTGCCTCGGAAATTTGGTAGACCCACACAGGAGCATCGATCCGGCGACCATCAGGACCGAAAGCAATTACGCCACTTACGCCTTGGCGGGAAACGGCTAAAATCGAAGCTTTGATTTCGGCTCGGCTGGGTTGTCGAGCGTACCAATAACCTTGATCTTTAATAATAGCTTGCTCTATAGAATCAAGCAAAACATTGGCGGCATCATAAGCCAAAACCGCCCGTGGACCGGGGGGTAGGCCGCTCAGGGCTTGATAGGCGGCGACAAAATCACTATCGGCGGAAATTTCGGCGCCCGGCCCTGGTGAGACAAAAATAAAGCCGTCAGCTTTGGCTCCAGCTACTTGGACAAGCTGTAAATTACCAGCCTCCACCTGACCGAACACCCGGATATCTTGGTTGCTCAGGTTAGACAGGAACGTTCCGGCGGTAACGGCCTCGGCGGCCAATTGAACCGCCTGGGTCGCTGCCGGAATTTCGGCCGGATCGCTGCTGGTTATTATACGTGGGTCCAAGCCCAATCCTTGAGTGATTTGCTCTAACCGGGCGTTGGTTTGTTCGACTGTAGCGGCGACACTGACCACGCCCGGTCGAGCCGGTTCGAACAGCGTCGCCTCGACGCTCCAAGGGATACTAACCGCGAGTTCAGCCTCTTGGTAGACCGGTATGGCGGCCAAGGTCGCCGCCGGGGCCAGATGGCCCACTACGCCCAACATAGCCGGATCGGCCGCCAGCACGCGGGCCTGTTTGGCTGCTTCAACCGGATCGTTGAAATCGTTGAGGGCAACCAATTCAACGCGATAGCCGTGCAGCCCTGCTCCCTGATTTCGCTCTTGCAAAGCCAGCTTAACGGCAAATAACAGTTCGTAACCGGAAGCCCGATACAGTCCCTCAAACGGCGCTACCAAGCCTATCTTAACCGTACGCGGCGTGTTGCTCGATTGAATCTGCCGGTATCCTAGCCAACCGGCGGCAACCACCAACAAAATAAAGACCAGACTATAAGCGACGATTTTCTGGGCCGCTTCCGGGGGCAGATTTAAATACAGGAGGCCGGGCCGGAATGACGTTAACTTCGACCTATGATTTAGTTGATCCACCTGCTTTTGGACGGTCGTCATTGCTTTTGGTATAATCCTCGCTTGTAAATTACGGCTAACCTTAAGGAAGGAAGGAGAACGCCGCATGAGTTATCATCGTCTGAAACTTTTAGGAGTGGCTGCGCTCTTAGGGCTGACCGCTTTGGCCTGCGGTCCCAATTTTCTGGCCCAGCTCGACGCCACGCCAACCTCGACCCCAACCAAAACACCTAAGCCACCGCCAACCGAAACGTCGGTGGCTGTCCTGGTTACGAACACCGCCACCTCTGTCCCACCGACCGCCACCGATACGCCTATTCCGCCAACCGAAACGCCGACGTTGGAGCCTACTACGCCGCCGACCGAAGAACCCACCCCAACCGAAACCCCTCTGCCGACAGAACCACCGGCGGCTGAACCTGAGGAGCCTACCGCTGCGCCCATTGTCGAAGAACCGACCCCGGTTCCCACCGACACCCCGGAACCGGTCGCCCAGGAAGCGTACAAAATTGTCCATTACAAAGTTCTGGGCGAGGGTGAAAATAACGGCGGCATCTTTAATAGCGGCGGCATGCACCTTATCTTCTTAACCGTTTTAGATGAAAACGGCAACGGATTAGATGGCGCTGTGGTTAAAGACGCCAATGGCAGCGCCCTGGAAGTGGTAACCGGTGATAAAGGGCCGGGCAAAGCGGAAATCATGATGCAATTTGATCCCTACAAACTGTACGTAGCGGCTGACCCGGCCGGCCCCACCACCAGCGAAGTCTCGAACCAAATGAACACCGAATATCCGTATATACCTGATATTGTAGGCAAATTAGGCTCAATTGACAATGAGTACTCGGTCTGTCCAACGCCGGATATACGCTGCGAACCCCCGTTTTACAGCGTCCATTTTTCCTATGAGATCACTTTTCAGAAAGTGAACTAACGTAGCTCTTCTTTAATCTGGGTTAATGTAGAACAAGCTTAAGCTTGTCCTACCCAAATACCTGCTCTTTGAGAAGATTGGTTAACTGACTGACTGGCTAAGACGATTATGGCTCACCCGATTGAAGAATTACTCGTCCCGATTCGTAACCTGCATGCACAGATTCGCGCGGCGGTGGTAACCGCCTGCGAAGCCGCCTCGATTGACGATATGGCTCGTATTGCTCAAGAAGCGGAAGGGGATACGATCTACGCGGTTGATCGCATCAGCGAGGCGCTGCTGATCGATTTTTTCAATCGTGAGATCGCCGGCCAGACTCCGCTGATTCTCATTGCTGAGGGGCTGGAAGGCGGTCAGATTACGCTGCCTCCCGGCACGCCGCCGGCCGAGGCCATATGGCGGGTAATTGTCGATCCCATTGATGGGACCCGTGGGCTGATGTATCAAAAACGCAGCGCCTGGGTTTTGACCGGCGTCGCGCCCAACCACGGGCCGGAGACTAATTTGTCGCACATTCAACTGGCGGTGCAAACCGAAATCCCGCTGATCAAGCAGCATCTGTCCGACTCGGTGTGGGTGGTGGCGGGCCAGGCAGTTCAAGCCGAACGCTTCAATCGCCTCACCGGGGAGAAGCAGCGGCTGGCGCTGCGGGCTTCGCAGGCCGGAACTATCGCTCACGGCTATGCCATGATCGCCCGTTTTTTTCCAGGCGCTAGAGAGATTCTGGCCGCTATCGATGAGGAGATTGTGCGCGGCGCTTTAGGGCCGGTCCAAAAAGGTAAAGCCCACTGTTTTGAAGATCAATATATTTGCAGCGGCGGACAACTATACGAACTTATGTCGGGCAAAGACCGCTTTGTGGCCGACATCCGGCCGCTCTTGGAAAAGGCTCTAGCCGAACGAGGTCTGGCGCTGGGCATCTGCTGCCATCCCTACGATGTCTGCACCGAACTCATCGCCCGTGAGTTGGGCGTTATCGTTACCGATGCGCAAGGCCAGCCGCTGGCCGCGCCGCTGACCGTCGAGGACGAGGTGAGTTGGGTAGGCTATGCCAACGCAACTATCCGACAGCAAATCGAGCCCCTTCTACAACAGGCGCTCCGAAAACGCCGGCTGATTTGAGCAGTGACCGTTATCTGACATTCCTAATTGCAATAGATGGCTGAATTTTCAAATTCTAACTTTTTTTTGGGGTTTCTCTAACATAATTCCTTAATGACTGGCTTATACTACTTGCGGTTATAATAAAGGTCACTTCCCCAATTTATAAGGAGCGTAATTGGTTATTTAATCTCTAATTACTAATTACCAACTACCAGTGTTACAATGGAAATTAGCCTAATCATTCTAAGGAGAAAATTATGCGGGTTTTAATTACGGGTGGAGCAGGGTTTCTAGGTTCTCATCTATGTGATCGATTTCTGGCCGAAGGGCATCAAGTTATCGCTATGGATAATCTAATTACCGGCAACACCGCCAACATCGAGCATCTCGCGGGTAACAAGAATTTTCTGTTCATCGACCATGATGTCACCAACTACATTTATATTGAAGGCCAACTGGACGCGGTTTTACATTTTGCCTCGCCGGCCAGCCCTATCGACTACTTAGAGCTGCCTATCCAAACCATGAAGGTTGGGGCTTTGGGTACGCATAAAGCGCTCGGTCTGGCCAAGGCTAAAGGCGCCCGACTTCTCCTGGCCTCCACGTCCGAAGTTTACGGCGATCCGCTGGTCCATCCCCAAACCGAAGATTACTGGGGCAATGTCAACCCCATCGGCCCCCGGGGTGTTTACGATGAGGCCAAGCGATTTGCCGAAGCGCTGACGATGGCGTATCATCGCTACCACGGCGTCGATACTCGGATTGTGCGTATTTTTAACACCTACGGGCCTCGCATGCGCCAAGAAGATGGCCGGGTAGTGCCTAATTTTATTGCTCAGGCGCTGCGCGGCGAACCGCTGACCGTCTATGGCGATGGCACCAGAACCCGATCCTTCTGCTACTGCAAAGATCTGGTTGATGGTATCTATCGGCTGCTTTTGTCGGATGAAGTAGAACCGGTCAATATTGGTAACCCATCTGAGATGAGCATTCTGGATTTTGCTAAGAAGATTATCGAATTAACTGGCAGTAATTCAGATATTGCCTTTATCCAGCCGACCGATATGCGTATCAAAGATGACCCGAAAGTGCGCCAGCCGGACATTAGTAAGGCCAAACGTATTCTTGATTGGAAGCCTCGTGTTTCGCTTGAAACCGGGTTACAGGAAACCATTGATTACTTCAAAACTGTCATCAAACGGTAAATGACTGCTTATGCCTCACTGGGTTTACAAAAGCTGGTTAGGCTAACCTTTTCGCCGCTGACGATTAGCACTAAAGCTCAGACCTTCAGCTTGATGGTAATTACCCTGGCTGTGGGTCTGGCGCTAGCCCTGGCCCCTCTCTCGCTGGGGGCGCTGCTCGTCAGCGGCTTGTCTTTTTTTATTCTGGCCCTCATTTACCCCGTTCTTTATCTTTACCTCCTCATTCTCATTATTCCGATCAGCAGTTTGCTGGCCATCGAGGTGGGTGGCATCCGCATCGGCCTGATGGAAGTGGTGTTAGCGCTGGGATTATTTACCTGGTTGCTCAAGCTGCTAGCCGAACCGGCTCGATCCGGGCAAAATCTTAGGATTGTGGCCGGTCCACTGGCTGGGCCATTTTTGCTACTGTTGAGTGGGGTGAGCTTATCCTGGTTGACGGCCCTTTCCATTGGAGCCAGTGTGGTTGAGACCATCAAATGGGTCGAAATGCTGGCCTTATATTTATCAGTAATCAACCTGCTCAAGCCCCATCAGATCAAATGGGTGGTTATGATGATCCTGACCGCCGGTTTGATCCAGGCCGGGTTGGGGCTATACCAATTTATCTTCAAAGTAGGGCCGGATGGGTTTTTGCTTTTTGACGGCCGATTCCTGAGAGCCTACGGCACGTTTGCCCAGCCGAACCCCTACGGCGGCTATCTGGGATTAGTTTTACCACTGACGCTCTCGTTGACCATCTGGCTTCTCACCCAAAATTTACCCCCTCTGCGCTACAACCGCCAGTCGAAACTGAGCCGGCTTTTGAATTTAATCTTGGTCGGCTTACCACTGGCGATAATGGTAGCGGCGCTGTTGGCCAGCCAGTCGCGAGGCGCCCTATTGGGTTTTGCTGTCGCCGGAGTGGTGACGCTCATGGTCTGGAGCCGAAAATTTGCACTGGCGGTGGCCGGTCTGGCCCTGGTTGGGGTAATGGTTGGCTTGATCAGTTCCTTCAACTTGACCTTTACCCCCCCAGTTAATGCCGGCGATACGGATTCGCCGTACAACGCTATCGTCCAGCGCGTGGCCGACGCCATCGAGGCGATCAACGTTACGGATGTGGCCCATACCGAAGTGACCGATGCCAACTTTGCTACGCTAGAACGGTTAGCGCACTGGCAGGCCGCCCAAGCCATGTGGCGCGATCACCTGTGGTTAGGCGTTGGTATCGGCAATTACGCGGTGGTTTATCCGGCCTATACCGTCGGGCGCTGGCTCGACCCGCTAGGGCACGCGCACAACTATCTGCTCAACATCGGCGCCGAAGCCGGACTGGTGGGCATAACGGTCTATTTAATTTTTTGGATTCTAACTTTTGGGTTATTATGGACGGTAGTGCAAAATAATAGAGACTTTTACCAGGCTGTAGCCGCCGGGGCCGTCGGCATTGTCACCCATCTTCACGTTCATAATCTGGTTGACAATCTTTACGTTCAGGGTATGTACCTCCACGTAGCGGTAATTCTTGGGCTGGCTTCCGTTATTTATCTATCCAACCATCAAGACCCAATTTCAAGAAAAGTTTAGAGACAATGTTATTTCTATTCATCATCGATAACATTACCCATTTGTATGAAAGTAACCCTAAAGAAGTTCGACGCTTTGTAAAGTTTGGCATTGTGGGTGTTCTGGGGGCGGTCATTGATTTAGCCTTGCTAAACTTATTAAGAGGGGTATTTGGCTGGGATTTGCTATGGGCCAACACCGTTTCGGTCTCGGTAGCGGTTATCAGCAACTTTACCTGGAACCGCCTGTGGACCTATCCTGAATCCCGTGCCCGTAAAAAGCGTACCCAACTGCCTCAATTTACCCTGGTTAACATTTTGGGTCTGGTGATTAACAACATTATCGTGATTAGTGTCGATGCTCTCGTCATCGGTTGGCTGGGCGAACCGTGGAGTTACAACCTCGCCAAAATTGTAGCCATTGGCGTCGTTTTCTTCTGGAACTTTATCATCAATCGTCTGTGGACCTACCGAGGATTGTAGTTTCGCTCTACTCACTCAACCACCTTTTCCCATAGGATAACTTAATTATGCACTATAACTTCGATGAAATCGTCGACCGCAGCCGCTCCGACTCAGCCAAATGGACTTATTATGATAAATCACCCTTACCGCTGTGGGTGGCCGATATGGATTTCCGCTCGCCGGAGCCGGTCATCCGCGCTCTGACCGAGCGGGTTACCCACGGCGTTTTTGGCTACGGCATGCCGCCTCTGGTTCTGGCTGAAACCATCTGCCAACGGATGCAAGATCTCTATCAGTGGGAGGTAACGCCAGGCCAAATCATTTATGTACCCAGCATTGTGTCCGGTTTTAATATCGCTTGCCGAACCGTGGGGGAACCGGGTGACGAAGTCTTAGTCCAAACACCCGTTTACCCCCCTTTTTTGACCGCTCCCAAGTTTCAGGATCGGGTTTTAGCTACGGCCGATTTGACCCTAGTGCCAAACGGCAAAACCATTCGGTACGAAATCGACTATGACCGCTTCGAGGCAGCCATTACACCCAAAACGCAGATATTCCTATTGTGCAATCCGCATAACCCCATTGGGCGCGGCTTCAGCCGGGAAGAGCAGTTGTGTCTGGCCGACATCTGCCTGCGGCACGATATAACCATCTGCTCCGATGAGATTCACTCCGATTTGCTTCTCGGCGGCACCACCCACATCCCGATGGCCACCCTCTCTCCCGAAATTGCCGACCGCTGCATTACGCTCATCGCGCCCAGCAAGACCTTCAACATGCCGGGACTGGCCTGTGGTATCGCCATTATTCAAAATGACAAACTGCGCCGCGCCTATGAAAAAACGATGCGGGGGCTGACCGGACATATCAACATTATGGGCTACACGGCGGCGCTAGCTGCTTACACCGAGGGCGGCGAATGGCTGACCCAACTGCTGGCCTATCTAACGGCCAATCGCGATTTTGTGATCCACTACATCAACGATAACCTACCGGGCGTGACGACCACTTTCCCTGAATCGACCTACCTGGCCTGGCTCGACTGCCGCCAGACCGGCATCGAGGGCAACCCCTTCCAATTCTTCCTGACCGAGGCCAATGTGGCGCTCAACGACGGCCAGGCGTTCGGCTCCGCCGGGCAAGGCTTTGTCCGGCTTAATTTCGGCTGCCCCCGGTCGATCTTGGTGCAGGCGCTTGACCAGATGCGCGACGCCCTCAACAGAATTTAGTCTACACTGAAAATTTAATTAGGAACCGCTCAAAGCAAAGTTAGCCGGTCCTGAACGGAAACTTAACGGCAGGCTATTGATATTCGGTTAAAACGGCCTTACTATATGAGTGTCAGAGAAATTTCTCATAAAGGTGTAAGGCTGTGATCAATTCGATCAAACTCAACCGCAATAAAACATCTTCTCTCAACCCAATAGCCTCTCGGCAAAAGCAGGTTAACCATGTCCTATGGCGCGTCTTGTTCCTTAATCTGGTCGTGGCCGCCGCCAAAATCATCACCGGCCTGCTGACCGCCTCGATTAGCATACTGGCCGACGGATTCCACTCAGCGATGGATGCCTCGTCCAACGTCATCGGCCTGATCGGTTCGACCATCGCCAGCCGCCCGCCCGATCACAACCATCCCTACGGCCATCAAAAATACGAAACGTTTGCCACTTTGGGCATCGGGCTGCTGCTGCTGTTAACCAGTTGGAACGTGCTGCAAAGCGTCATTGAACGCTTCCTCCAAGGCGGCGCGCCGCAGGTGACAATCCTGAGCTTCGGGGTGATGATCATTACCATTCTGTTTAATTGGCTGGTGGTGACTTACGAAAAACATGAAGGAAAGCGACTCAACTCCAGCCTGCTGCTGGCCGACGCGGCTCATACCAACTCCGACATTTTTGTGTCGCTGTCGGTGCTGGTCAGTTTAATAGCGGTCAAGTTAGGCTGGCTGTGGATCGACGCGGCGGTGGCGCTGATCATCGTTATCGTCATCGGGCATACCGGCTTGCAGATCGTGCGCCGCGCCTCAGAGGTACTGGCCGACAGCGCCGTCATCGACACTACGCAGGTGGAAAGCATTGTCCTGGCCATCGATGGGGTGGTGTCCTGCCACAAAATCCGCAGCCGGGGATCGGCCCAGGCGATGCATCTCGACCTGCATATCCAGGTCGATGGGCAGATGCCGCTGGAAAGAGCGCACCTGCTAGGCCATATCGCCCAGGATCGGTTGATGGAGGCGCTGGATGTGGCTGACGTGCTTGTGCATGTGGAGCCGGTGTGGTTTGCCACTAACACTCAATGACATTGACCGCCAATCCCCCTCTGGCGGTCTCTTTATACTTCGTCTTCATATCCGCGCCGGTCTGGCGCATGGTCTTGATAACCTTATCCAGTGAAACGTAATGGGTCCCATCGCCGCGTAGCGCGATGCGGGCGGCGTTAATGGCTTTGACCGCGGCCATCGCGTTGCGCTCGATACAGGGAATTTGCACCAACCCGCCGACCGGATCACAGGTCAATCCCAGATTATGCTCCATGCCAATCTCGGCGGCATTTTCAACCTGCGCCGGCGTGCCGCCCCGGACTTCGGCCAGCGCGGCGGCGGCCATCGAGCAGGCCACGCCAACCTCGCCTTGGCAGCCAACATCAGCCCCGGAGATGGAAGCATTCTCTTTGTACAAGATGCCGATCGCGCCGGCCGTCAGCAAAAAACGGACGATGCTATCATCATCTGCCGCGTGCCAAAAGCGCTGCCAGTAGTGCAGCACTGCCGGAATAATGCCCGCCGCGCCGTTGGTTGGCGCGGTGACGACCCGCCCGCCGGCCGCGTTTTCTTCGTTAACCGCCAGTGCATACAAATTGACCCAATCCATCACATTCAGGGGATCGCGCAGCGCGGCTTCTCGCTGACCGGTCAGGTGGCGATAAAGCGCTGCTGCCCGCCGTTTGACCTTGAGAACGCCGGGCAGCGTTCCTTCGGTGTGGCAGCCGTGCTCGACGCAGGCTTGCATCACATGCCAGATATGAAGCAGCCCGGTTCGAATATCGTCTTCGCTGCGCCAGCTTTTTTCGTTTTCGAGCATCACCTGGCTGATAGACAGTTGGTGCGTTTGGCACAGGTCTAGCAGTTCGGCTCCGCTTTTGAACGGATAGGGCAGCGCGGTGTTGTCGACCTTGATCCGGTCTGTCCCTGTGGCCGTCTCATCGACCACGAAGCCGCCGCCGACTGAATAGAAAACTTTGCTAGCTATACCTACGCCAGCGGCATCGAGCGCGGTGAAGCGCATACCGTTGGGATGGTAGGGCAGCGATTTGCGATGGAAGATGAGATGCTGTTTCTCGTGGTAGATAATGGGCTGTGTACCCAACAGCGCCATCCGCTCTTCGCTGCGAATGCAGACCAGCCGCTTATCGATAGTGGCGATTTCGACCTGCTCCGGGGTATCGCCTTCCAGGCCAAGCAGTACGGCTTTATCGCTGCCATGCCCACGTCCGGTTGCGCCCAACGAGCCGAATAGTTCGGACTTAACGGCCTGAGTTTGATCGAGTTGTCCGCTTTCAGCCAGCCCCACTACAAACTGCCGGGCCGCTCGCATCGGGCCAACGGTGTGAGAGCTGGAAGGACCGATGCCTATTTTGAATAAATCGAAAACACTGATTGCCATCGCTGCTGCCTTTTCTACGCGATATATTTATTCCAATTTCTGGGCGACATATCCCAGTAACTGAGAGCGGGGTAGTACAAAAACCGGCCTAAGCAGGCGACGAGTTCAATTGTGTTTCCCGCCAATTCGATACTCTCTTCGCTAATTCTGTTCGTCGTATTATCCCTCTAAATTTTAGTCCGGATTACCGTATGAATCAAAGTGTCCAAGGTTCGATTCCAACTTATCCCGATTAGGGCTAAAATACCTGGTTAGCGCCATCACCACCGCTCGAATTTCTTCTTTTTTGCCGGTATTCATGCTATACTACTTTAATATACAACCGTTGTTGTTTGGATTGACCAGCCTCACCCCGGGCCGTTTTATCTCTTCTGCCCTTCCGGCAAACTTCCTTAATGATAGTCTAAGATCAAAAACCGATCTGGGGATGAGTCAATCCACCCTGAATTAACGTATTTATTTGTCATAGCTTACGAGTTGATCGGACCGATGGCGGACGAAATCAGGACGATTGGAAATTTTTTACGGGAATTACGCAGCCTCCGTCAGGAGGTAACTGAATTGAAAACGCTAAGCGTCGATCAAAAAAGTATGATTATGCCGCATCATAATATCGAGGCTCGCCTCGCCAGTTTATATGCCAATGGGCAGGATCAGTTCGATGATGCGCTGATTGAAAGTGAAAAACGATACAGCCAACTGCTGGAGTCGGTTACCGATTACATCTACCGGGTGCGCTTTGAAAACGGCGTTCCGGTAGAAACCCGGCACGGACCTAACTGCGTGGCGGTCACCGGCTACACCTCGGAAGAGTACGAGGCCAACCCGGAGTTGTGGTATCAGATGATCCACGAGGCCGATCGGCGTTCGGTTCTAAAGCAGATTATTAAACTCAGGCTGGGTGAATTCGCCTCGCCGATTGAGCATCGTATTATCCATAAAGATGGTTCGATCCGCTGGGTTAGAAACTCGACAGTGCTGCGGAAGGATGAGGCAGGCCAGGTTATCTCCTACGATGGCCTGATTACCGATATCACCGCGCGTAAACACACCGAAGAAGCGCTGCGAGAACGGGAAGAACAACTTCAACTGGCGATTGTTGGCTCCCGCGGCGGGATTTGGATGATCCGCTTTGAACCGGATAACCCCAGCCGGCCCATTCCTGATGAAATTTATATTTCGCCCCAGATGAAGCAATTTATCGGCTTTGATGACGATGAATTCCCCAATTCGATTGAAGCCTGGCAGAACCGCATTTTACCCGAAGATTTGGAACTGCTTCACCGCAGCGGCCGCGATCACTTATCGGGCCGGAGTGAAATCTATGAGCAAGAGTATCGTATCCGGCATAGGGATGGCAGCCTGCGCTGGCTTTACACCCGAGGCCGGCTGCAACTTGATGAAGAGAGCCGCCCCTGTCAATGGGTTGGCATCGTGTGGGACATCACCGAACGCAAACGGCTGCAAGAACGGTTGGAGGCCATCTACCAGTTGGGGCAGGAACTGGCTCTACTGCGTGACGAGGCCGCCATTGCGGCCCAGGTGCTGTCTACCGCCGCCAGTACCCTCCAAGTCGACAGCGCCAGCTACGGGCTAATGGATGAGATCACCGGGAAATTGCGATACTGCTACTATCTATCAGATGGAGAGTTGCAAACTATCGAGCTGTACCTGCCGCTGGTTGACCGGACTCTGAGCGATATTGGGGTAGCCGTTCTCCAGGAGGGGCGAGTCATCAACGTGGCCGATACTCGCAACGACAATCGCTATGTATCTAAGTTATCTAAATGGGCCGGTCGCTCCGAACTGGCCGTGCCGATGAAGATCGGCGAGCGGGTGATCGGGGTACTGCATGCCACCAGCGCTGAGCCGCGCCACTTCTCGGCGGAAGATGAGCAGTTGTTGCAAACGTTGGCCGACCAGACGGCCGTGGCCATCGAGAATGCACGCCTGTACGAAGAGATTCAACGCCGGGTGCAGGAACTGACCTTGCTCAATGAACAAACCGAAATGCTGCGCCAGGCCGCGGCCGCCCTGACCTCGAGCCTCAATCTGGATCAGGTATTGGAAACAATTCTGACCTACCTGGAACAAGTTGTCCCTTACGACAGCGCCTGTGTTTTTTTGTGGGAAGACGAAGGGCTGCGAGCGGTGGCCGCTCGAGGGTTTGCCACCCAAGAGCAGGTCATTGGCGAGCATTACTCCACCGAACTACCGGCCTATCAGGAAATCAAAAACAATAACCACGCCCTGATGCTGACCAGCGTGATGCACGGGTTGTGCGACATCGACAGCATTCCGGGCTGGCTGGGTATTCCGCTGATGCTGCGCGGGAAGATTATCGGCTATCTCACCCTCGATAATCAGCAAACCGCCATCTATGATCAAAGTCAGCGCTCATTTGCCCAGGCTTTTGCCAATCAGGCCGCGGCGGCTATTCAAAACGCCCGGCTGTACGAATCGGAGCGGGAGCAGTACCGGCGGCTGCAGCAGTCACACGCCCAACTGATTCAAGTGGAGAAGATGGCGGCGCTAGGTCGACTGGTGGCTTCGGTAGCTCATGAAGTTAATAATCCCCTTCAGGCCACCCAGAATGCCCTGATGCTGCTCGAGATAGAATTGGAGGGGCGCCAGCGTCCGGACAAAGTTGCTTATCATCTTAACATTACACGCACCGAGATCGATCGCATTTCCAGTATTGTGCATCGAATGCGCGAATTTTACAGCCCACTCCGGTTAAAACGCTCTAACCAGTTGGTAAATGGCGATGCCATCGACGATTTTTACCGGTCAACCGATGATGAACTCCAACCGATTGATCTGCACGTCATTTTGGAAAGCGTGCTGCAGCTGACTAACAAACAACTCCAGCATCACCACATTACTATTGCCCAGACCTGGTCCAAGGATATCCCCCTCTTGCATGGCAACTCCGATCAACTCAAACAAGTCTGCTTGAATCTCATCCTCAATGCCATCGATGCCATGAGCGGGCAGGCGGGGACGTTACACATCCGCACCGCCCCAGTTCACGCCCATCTCCATGAAAATCGATTACAGCCAGCGGTGCGCCTGGAGTTTAGCGATACCGGACCGGGCATGCCGCCGGAAATCTTGTCTCGGCTTTTTGAACCATTTTTTACCACCAAAGAACAAGGTTCGGGGTTGGGATTATTCGTGTGCTACAAGATTATCGAAGCCCATCATGGCCGGCTGCACGTCGAAAGTCATGTGGGGTTAGGCACCACCTTCACTATTCTACTGCCCGTAGTTCAACCTTAAGGAGGTGATATGGCGCCACCAGCCCGCATTTTAGTTGTGGATGATGAGGAAAATATTCGATCTTCCTTACAAGAGATGTTAAGTCTTAGCGGTTATGACGTCATTGCCGTTGAGAGCGGTGAAGCCGCCTTAAAGCTGGTTGCCGGTCAGGAAAAATTTGATCTGGCGCTGCTCGATATCAAACTCGAAGGGTTGACCGGTATAGAAGTATTGGCCATGCTGCGCCAGTTAACCCCGGAGACCGTGGTTATTATTCTCACTGCTAACGCTTCTCTCGAGACCGCGGTTAAGGCCCTACGCTATGGCGCGCATGATTATCTTTTCAAACCTTGCAAACCGACTGAACTTCAGGAAAGCATCAAACGAGGACTGCGCAATCGCCAGCCGGAACTACGCCAACAGGCGCTGCTACACCAGCTTGATTTTTTAGCCAGCAACCTGGAAGATATTCGCGCCACCCTGGGCGGGCAGAAAGAAGGGACCTCATTTCTAACTGATTTTGACAATACTACCGTAGCCTCGCCGCCAACCGAGGATAACCCATCGCAGCCCCGCTTTTTACAGCGCGGCCGGCTGACGGTGGATTTTTTGCGCCACGCCGTCACCCTCGACGGGCAACTGCTTGACCTCAGCCCGACCGAGTTCGATTTGCTGGCTTATCTGATCCAACAGGCTCCCCGTGTTGTATCCCCGCAAGAATTAACCATCAACGTGAAAAAGTATGAAACCGATGAATGGGCGGCCAATGAAGCCGTTCGCCAAAATATCTATCGCATCCGGCAAAAAATCAAAGAAATTAACAATGATATTGATATCATTAGAACCGTGCGCGGCGTTGGTTACACCATCGAAGATAATCAGACCTAATCTTGAAACACCTCAGTAAAAATAGGCCGGCCCTTATGGCGGGTCTTTTTTGTGGGTCCAGACCTACTTCTATCACAAAACTGTGACGGAAGTGTAATGCAGTTCTCACGGCACAAATCATAATCTGTACTATTATATATATAGTAACATCCTCTAGACGCGATGTGGGACAGGGATTAATCTTTTTGTTCCCGAGAGATACGTTAACAGTTACATAACGTAGAGAGAGAGAGAGGACCTTATTGGTAGGTAAACTGAGGAGGTAGTACATGAAATCTTTATTGACTAAAAACCAAAAACAACAACCCCGTCGGGGTAATGAAGTTGCCGATCCATATTCGTCTCTCACAGAGGATGGCACACCCCGAAAAATAAAAGTGGCCGATCAACTCTCCAATGGGGAAGGGGGCTACTTCACCTCTGATTTAGCCGAATACCAGGCTAACTTAGAAGCCTTGGGGCCGGCTATCGATGATGAAGAATCGGCATTGCATATGACCTCTCTGGTTGAGACTAATGATGAATCGATGTCGATCCGCGCCGGAAGCAGAAAAAAAATAACGCAACTATTTTTGAGCGGTGACGCTACGACGCCCAGGCACGATGCGGAGTCTTATGAATCCATTTTCGCATCAACCGGTCCTGCCATCGATGAAGGGGCAACCGCTCAATACGCATCGGACTTTTTCGCCTAAAATTACACCTTATAGATAAATCACGTCGGTGTGATTTTAATGAAGTAAAACAGCACATTAAACCTTCTAGACATTATGAGCTAAGAAGGTTTCTTCTGTTTCCGCTGTTTATTAGCGCCCACCTCAATAAAATAAATAGGGCCTGACAGGTTTTTAAGTGCCAGTTTTGTTGAATACTGCGTCACTTATAGGAGTCATGCCATTGAGAAACCTGTTAAGACTGGCCCGAGACTGGATGAAGAGAGAGGATTTAGACCCCGAGATCCCCTCTCTTCAACTTAATGATCCGTACTTACAATTAGCTCACTCTGATGGTATACTATGGAAGACTTGAAAAGATGTATCTCCGGTTAAACGTTGCTATTAAACACGCCCAGAGTATGCCAGCTAAATCTATTTGGTGTTTTGATCTTAACAACGAGATGAAATAATAGGGTTAGGGTGGTTTGACCCTGGTCATTGGTCACTGGATAAGAGTGGATGCGTGACGAAACCAAATCGAAAGAACAATTGATGAATGAATTGACTTCGCTCCGCCAGCGGCTGGATGACTCCTGCTCACTTGAGGCCGACCTAAGAAAAGAAATCACTGAACGCCAACAGGCCGAAGCCGCCTGGCAGGCCAGTGAGGAGCGTTATAAACGGCTGTTGAGTTCCGTCACCGATTACATCTACACGGTTTCTATCCAAAACGGACGGCCGATTGCCACCGCTCATGGGCCAAATTGTCAGGCCGTTACCGGTTATAGCTGGCAGGAGTACGAAACCAATCCGCTGCTGTGGTATCAAATGATTCACCCTGATGATCGGCAGATGGTGTTAAATCAGTCCGCTCAAATCATTGCCGGTGGACCGGCTACCCCTCTGGAACATCGTCTCATTCACAAAGACGGCTCAATCCGCTGGGTTAGAAACACCCCGGTCGTGCGAAAAGATGAAACAGGCCAGGTTATTGCCTATGATGGCTTAATTACCGATATCACAGAGCGCAAGCAGCTTGAAGAGCAGTTGGCGCTGCTGCATCAAGTAGGGCAAGAACTGACTCGCCTGCGTGATGAAAAAGCCATTTTGAAAAAGGTGGTTGAGGCCATTCAAACCGTTCTTCAATGTGAAGGGGCTGGCTGCGGCCTGATCAATGACACAACCCGTGAACTACAGTATCACCACTATCCTGATAGCCCCTCACTGCCCGGCGGCTCTTCCGCCCAATCGCCTTCCAAGAAAAACCATAATAACCATCACTCTCATCCCGTGTTAAATGTATCTAACGGCTCGCAGAGCGGCTTTTGTGTCCCCTTCTGGCCCGATTGGTCCGGCCGCGCCAAGGTTTTTGTGCCAATGGTGATCGGCCAGCGGGTTATTGGCGTGCTTTACGCCATCAGCTCTCTAGCTCGCCCGTTTTCGGCCAAAGATCGACAGCTTCTACAAACCTTGGCCGATCAAACGGCCACAGCTATCGAAAACGCCCGCCTTTACCAAGAAATCCAGCAACGTGTCGAGGCTGAACGGGCCGCTCGTGAGCAAGCAGAAATTATGCGGGAAGCTACCAGTTCGCTGGTAGCTTCGGTTGAGCTTAATGAGGTATTGGACAGCATTTTGACCCATCTGGAGCGAGTAGTACCATACCAAAACGCCTGTATTTTCCTATGGGATGACGATCTACTGCACGCCATGGCCGGTCGCGGCCCCCAAGTACAGCAAGAGGTGGTTGGTCGCCACTATCCCCTTATGGATGGCTTTCTCTATCAGGCCATCGACATTGGTGGCCAGCCGCTTTTTCTCATCAATATGCTGTTAGGGTTAGGCAATGGCGACTCTTTTCCTGGCCGCATGGTTTTACCGCTGCGAGTCCGCAACCGGATTATCGGCTATCTAACCCTGGATAGCGAGAACTCCGCTCATTATAGTCAGGCCGAAACCAACCTGGCCGAAGCCTTTGCCAATAAAGCGGCCATTGCTATTCAAAACGCCCGCCTCTTTAGAAAGCTGCGAGCCAGCCACGAACAACTCCAATCCCTCTCTCGGCGGCTGGTTGAACTTCAAGAGTCGGAACGGCGCCAAATTGCCCGAGAATTGCATGATGAAGCCGGACAAACCTTAACCGGGTTGATGGTCGGGCTGCGTCTATTGGAGCGTGAAGCGACCAATCCCGAAGCCGTTTTGGCCCGAGTAGCTGACCTGGAGCGGACCACCGATACGGTTTTGGAAAGCATTCACCGGCTAGCTATGAATCTGCGGCCGGCTATGCTTGAGCATTTGGGCCTGGTAGCGGCCCTGCGCCAGCATATTAAATCCTTTAATGCCATTTATCGCCCTACAGCCAAACTGGAGGTCATCGGCCTGGACGATCACAGCCGCCTACCCCTGGCGATAGAGACCAATATTTATCGTATTGTGCAGGAAGCTTTAACAAATATTGTCCGGCATTCTGAAGCGACTTACGTTGATATTGTGCTCAAGCAAGATGAAAACCACATTTCCATTATTGTCGAAGACAACGGGGTTGGCTTTAACGCTGGGGCCATCATGAAGATGGGTCGATTGGGCATTTTGGGCATGCGCGAGCGAGCCGAAATGTTGGCCGGCAACTTAAGTGTCGAAAGTACGATTGGCGTCGGGACAACAATTTTTGTGGAGATACCTTATGACCATTCGGATTCTTATCGCTGATGACCATGGCGTTATTCGTGCCGGTTTACAAGCCCTATTTAACGCCGAGACCGACCTGGAAGTTGTCGGCGAAGCAGCCGACAGTCACACCACCCTCCGTCTGGCCCAAACCCTGCAACCCGACGTATTTCTAATCGATCTGAGCATGCCCGGTTTGAGCGGGATAGAGTTGACGCAGCGTCTAAAGGAAGTACAGCCCAATGCTCACGTGCTGATCTTGACCGCCCATGAAGATGACGGCCTGCTCCGAGAGACGATCGAGGCCGGTGCGTCCGGCTATATTGTCAAACGGGCCATCGGCTCCGAATTAGTCGACGCCATCCGCACCGTCCACCTGGGTAATATCTACGTACATCCTACTATGACTCGCGCTTTACTTAAAGATTTCTATCCCGAACCGCCCTCGGAAGAATCAGCCGGTTCGTTAATTAATACCCTTACCCCCCGGGAAAGTGAAGTGCTAAAATATATTGCTCAAGGGTACACTAACCGGCAAATTGCCACCAGTTTGGGTATCAGTGTTCGCACCGTAGAAGGCCACCGGGCTAATTTGGTGGATAAATTGGGCCTACAAAGCCGGGTTGATTTGATGCGCTACGCTAAAGAATTTGGCCTGCTGGAGTAAAGCCATCTCCGTTATTTCGCTTATTTATCTTCGGCAAGCTATAAACCACGTAGTTTTTACGTGGTTTACGAATATTCGATACGTAGTTTTTACACGAGTGATTTCCCGATCCGTACGTACTTAGTCACCGGGTAAATTCCCACAAATCACGAGGTAATTACTCTTCACATTTCCTCCTTTTTTTTGTATATTAATATCAACAACTGACCCGATGCATTGCTTTTCTAATTAATACCCACGCCGTTATTAATCAACTCAAGAGCAATGACGTCCGCCATATTTGAAACTTCAATTCAATCCCAAATTCTCTTTATAAAATTTTAACAGTTAGTTCAGCGCTTCCTCAATTATCCATTGAATGGAAGCTGTTATGTTTATTGATCACAGGTAAAAATAGCCTAAAAACTACTAATCAATAAGGAGTTAACTTATGATAGCCAATTTAGACCTTTTCAATCAAAAACGGATCATTGTTGATCAACCTATTAACCGAGTACGGGTTAACGGCCATAAAAACGGCGCCCACAGCCAAGCTGAGGAATTAGATCCGGTATTTGCGGGCGTGGTCCAACAATATGGGTTTTCTATTGTGGACGAAGAGATAGTTAACCACATGGCTCTGCTGCTTCAAGACTCGACGCAGGAAGAAAGCTCGGTCTCGTCATCAATGTTTGTTTCCAACAATGAAGATGGTTTAAGTTATTTTAAGGCCGATAAAGAAACCCCTTTGTTTAACCTTTCGATTGTTGATGAAACCGCGGCGGCTTATACGGCTCAACTGTTAAATTAGAGTACCTGAGGCTATTTCACTTGACTAACCCTGTGATCTAATATCCAGATCATTCATAAATATAAAACCCTCGCTATAGCAGCGAGGGTTTTTAATTAACTTCAGTCCATTACGCTTTGCTCAAAGGGGATTGCCCAATTCCCATTCTAGCGAGGGATTAAGCAATCCGAAACAAGTAACCCGTGCTCGATTGTAATAGAAAACACGACCATTATTTATTACTGTACCGATAAGCCGGCCCATTAATCGGCGCGGCCCAACGAACGCCGTTAGCGATCACTTGCTGTACTTCGCCCTGGTGGTAGATCGGATGCGTCTCGTGGCCGGGACGAAAATAGAAAATTTTGCCGTTGCCTCGATAAAAACAGCAGCCGCTGCGGAACACCTCACCTCCTTCAAACCAACTAATTAAGACTAACTCATCCGGCGTTGGGATATCGAAATGTTCGCCGTACATTTCTGTGGCCGGAATATCGAAATAGTGATCCAGCCCGGCGGCAATGGGGTGGCCGGGATTGATCACCCAAATCCGCTCCCGCTCCCCAACCTCGCGCCAGCGCAGACTGCAGGTAGTACCCATCAACTTCTTAAAGAGTTTAGAATAGTGACCAGAGTGCAGTACCACTAACCCCATCCCGGCCATAACTTGCCGGTACACCCGCTCAACAATGTCATCTTGAACTTCGTGATGAGCTTTGTGCCCCCACCATATCAACACATCAGTTTGAGCCAAAACATCGTCCGTTAGCCCGTGGTCCGGCTCATCGAGCGTGGCCGTCCGCACTCGAAATCCGTGATTTTCCATAGCGTGACCAATAACGGCGTGCATGCCGTCAGGGTATAACTCCTTGACTCGCTCATCCGTTTTTTCGTGTCTAAATTCATTCCAAATCGTAACGTTGAGTTCTTGCATAGTGATCTCCTCTTGAAAATAGTCAGTCTGGAGCGTCAAAGTAAACTTTGACCTTCCCGTGAATGACAAAGCCCATTTTGTTGCTCCGAAAAATCTATTGTCGATATTGTATCGTGTCCAAGATCATACCAACGCACTTCATTTATTCAAAAACGCCTCATCTATTTTAACTATGGGGTAATTTGGCAAAGCCAGGCCAGCGACGTAAGATTAGCCCTCAAATTGGGGATTACAACGATCAGTAGGCCGCAGCAACCTGCGTAGGCGAAGTTGAATTGAAGAGACCGATGATTTACTAACTATGGGGATCTTATGACACACGAGTTAGAGCACGACGTTATTATTATCGGGGCAGGCGCGGCGGGATTAGCCGCGGCGCAGCAACTTAAGACCGCCGGCGTAAAGGCCCTGGTTCTCGAGGCTCGTAGTCGCCTGGGGGGCCGGATCTGGACCGATCATACTTACGCGCCGGTTGAACTGGGTGCCGAGTTTATTCATGGCGAACACGCCGCGACCTGGCAGTTTATCGAGCCGGCCGGATTGGAAGCCGAAACCTGGCCGCGCGGCCGGCAAAAAGGACAAGCCTATCGCAATCGCTTTGCCCGGCAGGGCCGCCTGCTGACCGATGACACGCTCGCGGGTCGGGTCGATGATCTCTTTGAGCAGGTGACAACGTATACCGGCCCGGAACGCAGCACTGGTGATCTACTTTTGTCTCTGGCCGGGTCTGACGAAGAGGCCGCTCTATTTGTAGCTAATGGATTGGCCTGTATGGAGGCAGCTGAGGTGGCTCGCTTAAGCGCCTCGGCTCTTAGCCAAGAGCGAGCGCTTAACACGGCCGGTTGGGAAAACTACCACATCACCGCCGGCTACGATACCCTGCCTGTCCTTCTGGCTGAGGGGATCGAGGTGCGGTTTGACACTGCCGTAACGCAAATCGAGTGGAAAGAGCGGGGCGTGCAATTAGCGGTGCAGGGCGGCCAACTCCTTACGGCCCGGCAGGTTATCGTCACCGTACCGCTGGGGGTGCTGCAATCAGGCCGGCCCCGCTTTTTGCCAGGACTCCCGCCCGCCAAACAACAGGCCATCGAGCATCTGGCGATGGGCCATGTCACCAAGTTAGTGCTTCACTTCAACCAAGCGTTTTGGCCGGAGTTTACCTTTTTACGCACCGATGGGTTTGTTCTGACCTGGTGGCCGGTTGGCACGGCAGCCGCGCCGGCTTTGATGGGCTACACCGGCGGGCCGGCAGCTCTCAAATTAGCCGCCTTAGGCCAAGAAAGCGCCGTCGAACAGGGTTTGCAGGAGTTGGGCCAAATTCTGGGTAATAAGGCCCGGTCCGCCTTTATCGCCGGTCGTCTGGTAGATTGGTCAACCGATCCCTGGAGCCTCGGCGCATATACTTACACACCCGTTGGCGCGGGGCAAGCCCGGGCGGATTTGGCCGCCCCGCTGGCCCCCACCCTCTTCTTCGCCGGCGAAGCAACCGCGACCAACGGCCACCTTGCAACCGTTCACGGCGCTATCGAAACCGGCCAACGCGCTGCGGCGGAAGTGTTGGCGGCTCGGTGAGCCAAGTAGTCCTATACATTTTCCGGTTAATTCGCTTGTTTTGAGAGCGGTAGCACAACATTAAACCGTGGAAACAGGAGATGATGGAAGATCGACCCAATAATCGACAGAATTCACAAGATTATCACGATTTTATCGATCATAATTCGGTAAATCGGGTTAATTCTGTCTAATTTTTCTTCACCACGGTTTAGTGCAGCTACCTTGAGAGCCGCCTGGCCAGCCTACGCGCAAACGTAATTACCTGTTCGTCATCCGGATAGACAATAACATTTTCACCCGCTAATATCGGCTGCATTAAATCGATTTGTAAAATGGCATTCTGCTGACCAACCACAAATATAGCGTGGTTCGAAATGGCCTGCTCGATAAATTTGTGAACACGCGGATCATTGTTTAGACGGTTGCTCCAACCTGATACAGCAGGAATAATTAGGCAGCGAGTGTTAGAAGCTAAAGGTAAGGCTTGATCAAGGCTAAGATCGGGTACGAGAATCAATCCATGGGAGCCGCCGGTATGCTGTGTGGTTAGCCCGACCATTTTTACCAGCAACCCAGCATCGCGTAATTCGGTGACAAAAACGCTGGCTACCTTTTCATCGAAGCCCTCACTCCACAAAACAAAAACATAAACCATAAGTTTGTTTTTTTACCGCCCAGTAGACAGCACAGTTCCATTGAGACCATTTATCGACTCAGGATACTAGGGCTGTTGATACTTGATTAATTTGAGGTTAGTATAGCCAAAAAGCACTATCCCTATCTCTCTATTATCTCTCGCTATCTCTCCCCAATCTCTCACTAATCTCTCTTTAGCCCCTTAAACCTATTGTTTTTTCAGTACGTCTATGATATGCTAATGAGAGTTAATCATTGCCACCGATTTAACAAAGAAATTTGTTATGGACGCCGAAATCCCTATTTCAAAACTCCAAACCGATATTCATAATGCCCTTAAATCCTGGCATGATCCTCATTTGGATGCCAGTTTTCTTGACTATTTGCAACTTTATCAACAAGCCACTATGGGCGGCAGTGTCAGCGTCCGCCGCGCCACCAACGAGATCCTCTTGGAGGGGCTTGAGATCTTAGCCATCGAGCATGAGGACAGCGCCAATTTACTGCGCCACCATTTTCTGGACGGAATGCTGATGCATGCTGTGGCTAATCGATTGAATATTGGTCAATCAACCGCCTATCGTAAGCAGCAAGAAGCGCTTCATCAACTGGCGCTGATTATCCAGGCTAAAGAGACGCAAGCCCGGCTTGAATATCAAACTCATCTAGAAAAGCGGCTGAGCTTACCCCCCCAGCCTCGCTTATTTGGGGTTGAAGACCGGCTCAACAGTTTGCTCGAAAAATTGGTCGCGCCGGCAACATCGTGG
>JACKAT010000069.1 GCA_020634935.1 Anaerolineales bacterium | reverse complement strand
TTCAGATATTGACAGTCTCGAAGCTGATGTCATTGCCCAATTACGGCCCGGCTCAAAAGTTGAGACTCGTGTTCTTACCCCATCTGATAAGGATGGCAACCTGCTGTTATCTTTATCGCAAGTTCAGGCCGAGAAGGATTGGCATGTGGCTCAAGACTTGATGGCTCAGGAGAAAATTATTCATATCAAGGTTTACGACTTTAATCGGGGTGGTTTATTAGCCCGCTTTAAACAATTACAAGCCTTTATCCCTGCCTCACACTTATGGCAGCGAAATCATCGAGACCTGAAGGATTACATCGGCGAGGAGCTAGCTGTAAAATTTATAGAAGTTGATAATTTATCTAATCGGCTCATTGCCTCAGAGGATAAAGCTGAGCAAGAGATGAGTAAACAGCGCTTAGATGAGTTGATGAATGAACTGGTAGAAGGAGAAGTCCGCCAAGGTGTAGTACGGCATCTGACCGATTTTGGGGCATTTGTCGATCTGGGCGGCGCCGACGGCCTAATCCATAATTCTGAATTGTCATGGAAACACGTTAATCATCCGGGTGAAGTGGTAAAAAGTGGCGATGAAATCAATGTTTATATCTTGGAATTAGACCACAAACGGAAACGTATCAATCTTAGCTTGAAACGGTTAAAGGCAAATCCCTGGAATGAAGTAGCTGAAAATTACAGTGTCGAGCAGCTTGTTTCAGGTAAAGTGACCAAAGTCGTCGATTATGGGGCCTTCGTTAGGTTGGATGTTGGGGTGGATGGTCTACTGCATATCAGTGAAATAGCTGAGCCAACGCCGGATAGCCCCAGAGAGTTTGTAGAACGAGGCGATAAACTTGTTTTGCGAATTCTGGATATCGATCCTTTCCGGGAACGGATGGGGTTGAGCCTCAAGCGAGTATCGGACGAAGAGCGAGTGGCTTTTGAGCAGCAGACTTGCTAACCTAAGATATTTTGATAGGTAACTTAGCGTCGAATAAAATAAGTTGAATTTATTACAGGGGCGTATGTTTCTTTGTGTTATTATTGAAAAGACAACATAAACGCCCTTGTTTTATTTTGTACAGATTATAGATTTAGCCTTAAGAATATTCGTAACAGCCGTTGATTAACCGTAAGTAGCCTTTTAGCAAATAAGAAGTCAGTCCGAAACAACGACTTAGTTAATCCGGAGGAATTCAACTTGTCTGAACACCTATTAGTTGGTATTGCTAGTATATTAATTTTTGGTATCGTAGCTCAGTGGTTGGCTTGGCGTTTACACCTGCCATCCATCTTACTGTTGCTGGCTTTCGGTATTGTAGCTGGTCCAATTACCGAATTTCTTAACCCCAACGAGATATTAGGCGATACCTTGTTTCCAATTGTATCTTTGTCGGTGGCTTTAATCTTGTTTGAAGGCGGCTTGAGCCTAAAATTGGCCGATTTACGTGAGACCGGTCATGTTGTTATTAAATTAGTAACAATCGGTACAATGGTCACATGGGGCTTAAGTGCTGCTGCTGCCTACTATTTGCTTGGGTTGGAATTACCTTTAGCGATGTTATTTGGCGCAATTTTGGTGGTAACCGGTCCCACTGTAATTATCCCGCTTTTAAGACAAATCAGGGCGGTGAGCCGGATCAACTCCATTATCAAATGGGAAGGGATTGTTAATGATCCCATCGGCGCGCTTTTAGCGGTCCTTGTTTTCGAGACGATAGTGATTAGCGGCTTCGAAGCTACCACCCGGGCAATCGTGACGGGTATTCTACTAACCATTACCAATGGGATTGTGTTGGGAGGGTTAGGGGCCTTATTAATGATATTTCTACTTAAGCGCTACTGGATTCCCGACTATCTCAAAAATGCGGTTACGATGATGATAACTATATTAGCCTTCACGTTGTCGAACGTAGTGCAAGCCGAGTCAGGACTTTTTACGGTTACGTTAATGGGCGTGGTATTAGCCAATCAGAAGATGGTAAATATCAAATCGATTGTTGAATTTAAAGAGCATTTAGGTATTCTACTGCTATCTAGCCTATTTATTATCTTGTCGGCGCGATTACAACTTACGGAACTGAATCAGCTTGGATGGGGGAGTGTCGCCTTTTTAGGGGCGCTAGTGTTATTTGTTCGTCCATTAGCGGTGCTGGCCTCGACCATAAAATCGGGCTTAAGCTGGAAAGAAAAGCTGTTTTTGGCCTGGATGGCGCCACGAGGAATTGTGGCGGCGGCTGTCACGGCAATTTTTGCTTTGGAACTGAAAGAACACGGCGGTTATCAACAGGCCGAAAGTATGGTTCCTGAAATGTTTTTTGTTATCATCATCACGGTAACAATTTATGGACTGAGTGCAGCTCCATTAGGGCGCTGGCTAGGCGTGGCTCAGCCCAATCCTCAGGGGGTTTTGATTGTTGGGGCTCACTTTTGGGCCAGAACCATTGCTTCGATCCTTCAAAATAGGGGGTTTCAAGTTTTGTTGGTGGATAATAATCGGGACCATATTAAAGAAGCTAAATTAGAAGGGTTGTCAGCCACTTACGCCAGTATTCTATCGGAATTTATCCATGATGAAATCAATCTTGGTGGGTTAGGGCGGTTGCTTGCTTTGACCCCTAATGATGAAGTAAATTCGCTGGCTGTATTACATTTTGCGGAAATTTTTGATCGGTCAGAGGTTTATCAGCTATCGCCTAAAGAGTTAGCCACAAATCGAAAGGAGTCGGTCTCGATGCCTTTGCGGGGGCGTCTCCTATTTGCAACTCAAACAACTTATAGTGATTTAGATCAACGTTTCAATTCGGGATCAATTATTAAGGTCAATAAATTGACTGAAAAATTTGATTATAAGGCTTTTCAATCTCGGCACAATGGTCAGGCCATTGTGATGTTCTTAATCACTCAGAATGGCAACTTAAAGATATTCTCTACCGATGATGAATTGCAGCCATTACCAGGGGACTCACTAGTTAGCGTCATTGATCCTAATACAGTGGATCTAGAGGGACAAGCTGTTATCAATAATGTCAATCAAGAAACTGCGGCGGAATTCGTCAAACCTCAACAGACAATTTTGAAGGGAATTTAAAAACACGAGGATAAATTATCAGTGATGCTGTCCAAATTGATAAATTAGAGAACTTTAGAACATTTTTAAGGCCACATCGATCGTTTCTGTTATTTCAAAGACGTGATCAAATCTGGTAAGGTGCAATATACGTTTTGCAGCAGGCTCAATTGGCCAAACCAATTTTGCATCCCCATTAGCATAACGCGCTCGTTTGAGCAAACTGACTAGCACCGCCATCCCAGCACTATCTAAAAATGTGGTTTCTGACAAATCAACTACAAATTTATTGTTCCCGTTGCTCAATAACTCATCGAAACGTTCTCTCATACAGGGGGCGCTAAATGCATCAAAACGTCCTTTTGGTCTAACTACTGTTATTCCGAGAGCAAATTCTGTAAGTAAAACAGCCATTTTAGTCTTTAATCCTTATAAGAATGCCTTTATTATTTCATCTTTTACGCTATAGATCTTTAAAGCTATATCTGAACGATTCAGCTTGAAAATCATATATCTTGGTTTCTGCAGTTCACCCTAATATAGATTTGCATTGTTTTGGCGGCAATATTTCGTGCGCTGTTCCCAGACAGCCAATCCGGTCAAGGCATTATATCATTTTATGTTAACACCCAAAACCAGCAACTAAATACTCAACAGATGATATCTTTCAGTTTGCAAAATAATATATACTTCATCATAAATAGCAATCGCTTGATCAAGCTTATCGGCTGCCCATTCTAAATCACCTGAGCGCCCCATATCTTCTAATTCATTACATAATTTTGAAAGCTGTACTGCCCCCAAATTAGCTGAACCGGATTTAAGGGTATGGGCTGCTTTTCTGAGCATTTCGGCATCATGGTTTGCCCACCCCTCCTCAAGGTCCACCAATATTCTTGGTGTATCTTCTAAGAAAATATCTATTAATTCGGCAGCCATTTCTGCCCCATCTTCGCCCATAGTTTCCTGAAATTTCTTCAGCACACTAATATCTACTTTAGTTTCTGCTCCATTAATAAATGAAACGGTTGATGGGTCTAATTCATTTTTAGATATTAATAAACTAGTTTTGTCAGAAGATAGGCCGTTCCAACTTTGCTTAAGGGCTTGCACTAATTCTTCCACACGAATGGGTTTACTAATGTAATCGTCCATCCCATTTTCTAAATAACTTTCCTTATCGCCTCGCAGTGCATTGGCGGTCATAGCGATAATGTAAGGCTGCTCTAGTGATGAAAACTTTTGACGAATCCTTTGGGTGGTTTCTATGCCGTCCATCTCCGGCATTTGAATATCCATTAAAATAACATCGTAATTTTGGCGTCTTAAAGATTCTAATACCTCTAACCCATTACCGGCGATGTCTGCCATATACCCAAGTCGACTTAATATGCCGAGCGCTACCTTTTGATTAACGGCATTATCCTCGGCCAAGAGGATTCTCATGGGGAGTTCTTGGCCTATTTTCGTTCTAAATTCAGAATTGAATTGGGCTTTAGAGGCTGCTTTAGTTCTTTGAGTTACTACATCGACTAATACCTGATATAGCTGTGATGTCTTAATTGGTTTGGTTAGATGGGCTGCAATCTGCGTGTTATCTTTCTCTATTTCTTTTTGGCCAAGAGATGTTAACATTATTAACTGCATTGAAGTGGTTGATTGATGTTTGCGAATTTCATTGCATAGAGTTACACCGTCCATATCAGGCATTTGCATATCCAAGATCGCTATATCAAACTTGTTGTTTTGCTCAATCAGATTCAATGCTTCAGATCCAGATGCTGCGGATTGTGTTGTCATTCCCCAAGATTTAGTCTGATACTCTAAAATTCGTCGATTTGTTTTATTATCATCGACGATTAAAACATGTTTGCCAACCAAGTGTGTTTTATCACTATAATCAGGTTGCTCTTGGTTATTTGACACTCGTACGAGGATTGAGAAAAAAAAGGTAGAACCTTGTCCCTCTTTACTTTCAACCCAAACAGTACCTCCCATCATCTCGCTTAAATGCTTGCTTATTACCAATCCCAATCCTGTTCCGCCGTAACGCCGAGTGGTTGAAACATCAACCTGACTGAATGATTTAAAGAGGCGATTGAGTCGACCATTGGGGATACCAATCCCGGTATCCTTAACAGCAATGATAAGTTTATAATCATCGCCTCTTAAGTATTGTCCCTGCACGGTAACTACTACTTCGCCTTCTGTGGTGAATTTCACGGCGTTACTGAGTAAATTTACCAAAATTTGGCGAATACGTGTTACATCTCCGACGAAAATACAAGGAATATTTGGCTCGATGATATAAGCCAAATCTAGACCCTTCTGCATGGCTTTAGTAACCACCAAATCTAATGCTTCTTCAATGCAGGTTTGCAGACTAAAGGGAGCTTCTTCAAAATCTAATTTGCCCGCTTCAATTTTAGAAAAATCGAGAATATCATTGATGATAGTGAGTAAAGTATCTCCACTAGTCCGAATAGTTTCAACAAACTCTTGTTGTTCCTCGGATAAAGGGGTATCCAGTAACAAACTGGTCATACCTATGATGCCATTCATTGGGGTGCGGATTTCATGGCTCATATTGGCTAAAAATTCGCTTTTGGCCCGTGTAGCTGCTTCGGCTTCCCATCTAGCTTGTTCAAGTTCCTGTTCATATTGTTTACGTTCAGTAATATCTTGAGCTACTCCAACCAATTTGACAGGAACGCCGTTTTCATCACGAATGATATCAGCCTGAGCGCTTACATAACGCACGTTCCCATTTCGATGAACAATGCGGTTTTCAAAAGAATAGGAACCGGCCCCGGTCTCCATTGCATTCTGAATGGTTTGGGTAACCTGTTGTCTGTCATCAGGATGTAAAGTTTCCTGGTATACCTCGAAGGTTATTCGTTTGCTCTTAGGGATGTCGAAAATTTCGTAGAGTAGATCGTTCCAAATGAGATTATTCTTTACTACATCCCAACTCCATGAACCTAGTCGAGCGATCCTCTGGGCCTCATAAAGTTGCTTTTCGCTTTCCCGCAGGGCAATTTCGGCCCACTTCTGGTCAGTAATATCCGTAACAATGCCTAATACCTGTCGAGATTGACCATCCTCACCAATAATGGGACGTTTAATGGTTTGCCGCCATCGAGGCTGCCCGTGAATATTGACAACCTTATCCTCACTTCGAATAATTTCCTCGCCCGACTCAATAACGAAGAGATCATCATTGTTATAATAATTTACTAACTCAACATTAGGGTTAAAATGGATGTCGGTTTTGCCAATAAGCTCCGCTACTGTCGTGCCATAAGCTCGTGCAAAAGCTTCATTGGCAAGTGTGAAACGCATGGCGCTATCTTTGGCAAAAATAAAGTGAGGAATACGGTCGATAATTTGCCGCAGAAACGTCTGCTGTTGAGTTAAAGCTTCCTCGGCCCGTTGCCTTTCTGTGACATCAAAGGCTAATCCAATAATACCTTCAATCTGTTCTTTAGCATTATTAAGAGGGATAAAGTGTACCTCAAACGCCAAACCAGCTTGAGTAATGTTCATAACACTTTTTTCTCCCGCTAGAGCTAAACGAACGTAGTCACTAGTTGAAGATAACTTGCTACAAATATTAAAAATGGGTTTCCCAACGGCCTTTCCCGGTTTAATGCCTAATTTTTCTAACCCTTTCCCTTCAGTTAATGTAAAAACGCCATTTTTGTCCAATGCAAATAGGATGATAGGAAGATTGTTGACTACAATCCCTATAAGGTCATCCTTTTCTCGTAAGGTTTGTTCTACCTTTTCACGTTCTAGGATGTCTTGACGAAGTTGCTCGTTGATATCGGAAATTTCCTGTTTGAGATAGTTAACTTCGGCATAATTAAACTCGTTTTCAACTAGTGCAGCCAGATCTCTAAGGGTCTCTAACTCACTATCGTTCAGATAGCGCGGTTCGCGATCGATGATACAAAAACTGCCAATTCTACTACCATCAAGGCACTTGATGGGATGTCCGGCATAGAAACGGATGAAAGGTTCTTTGGTCACTAAAGGGTTATCGGCAAAACGCTCATCAAGATGGGCATCAGGTATGACAAATGTTTTATCGGTCATAATTGTATGGCCGCAGAATGAGATATCTCGGGCTGTCTCTCTAATCGATACCCCGTAACATGCTTTATACCATTGCCGATCGAGATCTACTAAGCTTACCATTGCCATTGGAACATTAAAGATTTGTTTTGCCAACCGAACAAAGCGATCAAATCTTTCCTCTGGGGGGGTATCCAATATTTTTAAGGTGTATAGAGCTTGTAATCGGCGTGCCTCGTCTGAGGGAATCGGGGCTAGTTTCATTGATTAAGTTCTATCCCCTAAACTCAACTGATTTATGAAATAAATAATGTTCTTCCTTGGTGTAACATCCGTTGACAGATTAACCAGATAACTATTGTTGTAACTTTGTCTTTTCATTTTTCCCACTACAAGAACATTCGATTGGTACAGTTAATTCAATCACTATACCCGGGCCATTTTTCTGATTATGTAGCTGACAGGTCCCTCCAATTTCCCAAACTATAGATGCAACCATTGACAGGCCCAAACCCATTCCAATTGACTCGCCTGTGAAATATTTTTCGCCCTGGTAGTAAGGTATCCAGGCTTGGACAATTTGCTCTGGTGACAGTGTTAACCCATCATCTCCAATTTCGATCTTGATGAAAGAATTATCTACATGAGTAACTGAAATATTAATAGTTGGATCGTGATTGGGATGAAATTTTATCGAATTCTCTAAAATTTCTTCAAGTAGTAATTCAACTGTTTGAGCAGAAAGTGCGATATGAAAATCGTTTAAGTCAACTGAATAATCCAGCGCCAGATTTTTTTGATCGAGTTTCTGTTTAACCTTACTCACCAGCTCCGAGAATTGGCTAAGAGGCATCCCCTTAAACGCCTGGTCAGAGCCCATATATTCTTTATACTTCAAAACGTCATTGATTTGAGCCAACAAACGTTGTGAACTATTATGTATAGTTTGCGAAAATTCTATGATCTCATCGGTTGTTAATTCTGCTGCGTAACGCAGTAGCAGCTCTGATCCATTCGATAAACCGATTAACGGCGTTCTTAATTTATGGGAAATTAATTTGTGAAAACTGTGAATATCGCGTCGTAAACTCATCTCTTCAGTAACATCGCGTAAACATACTACCCAAGTTTTAGAACCAATTGCTGGTAGCTCGAGCGTTTCCACTTTTAGCCAAAAGGGTTTTGAAATGGCCGTCTCTGGTCGAATTAAATAGCGAGGTGATTGAGCCTGTAATGTCGAAGGCTCGGGTGGCCAAGTTAGCCAGGCAGATTGGGGTTCATACTTGTACTGCTTACTCACTAGCTCTAGGAAGGTTTGCCCAAGAATTTGATGGCGATCATTTTCAAGATCCAGATACAAACATGCTTTACTATTAACTGAACGAATTAAATCATTATCGTCAATAATAATGTATCCATCATTGGCTTTTTCCATGACCCAGTCAGATTTGTTCCGTTCAGAAAGCAGACGACGATATCGGTTGAGGCGAGTCACAGTTCGAATTCGAGCGAGTAGTTCCACACTGTTAAAAGGTTTGCTTAAAAAATCATCTGCACCAACTTCTAATCCGCGCACTTTCGAATTCAGATCGTCAAGCGCTGTTAACATTAAAATAGGAACTTCGGCCAGTAGAGGATCGTTGCGTAATCGCTCACAAACTTCAAAGCCGTCCATTTTGGGCATCATAATGTCTAACATAATTAAATCGGGAATAACTTTTGAAGCTTTTTCTAACCCCTCAAAACCATTACTTGCAAATTCTAAATTATATCCCTGGCCTATAAGCAGGCCCTCTAACGATTTTCTAACACTCAATTGATCGTCAATTATTAGGATTGTTGGCATAAATTTCATAAAGCAAATTCCTTAATGAACTTAAGGACCAGGTGAAATTGATTCTTTTTTAGCTTCAGCTAGCTGGGTTTCAATTACACCTAGCAATTTTTTCATATTAATCGGCTTGCTGAGATAATCATTAGCCCCAGCCGCTAGACATTTTTCTCTATCACCCGGCATAGCTAGAGCTGTTAGGGCAATTATAGGAATATCTTTCATAGCCGTTTCGGAGCGGATCTGTCGAATCGCTTCCAAGCCATCCATTTCTGGCATTTGGACATCCATCAAAATAATGTTTGGGTGCTCCTCTGTTGCTTTCATAATCGCTTCTGTGCCACTTCTAGCTACAGTAACCTGGTAATTTTTGTGTTTCAAAAGGTCTGTTAAGGCAATTCTACTGGCTTCGTTATCATCCACCACTAAAATCAATGCATAACTTACGTCTGGATGTACGTTTTGAGTGAGCCCCCCATTGGATATTGATTGTTGTTCGTCGACTGTCAGTTGCATTGGCAGCGAAGGTTGCTCTTTCTTCAAAGTTCCCTCAATTGGCAGTGAAACAATAAAACGACTACCTTTACCCAACTCACTTTCTACGGTTACACGACCATGATGCATTTCCGTCAACCTCTGAACTAAAGCCAACCCCAACCCTGTTCCTTCATATTCACGTGACAGGCTGCTATCAATTTGTACAAATGGGTCAAAAAGCCGCTTTTGGTCCGTTATTGATATACCAATGCCAGTATCCCAAACAATAAAATGAATCAGATTATTAGTTATATCTTTTTCAACCTCTAAACCAATTGTGCCTTTAACAGGGGTAAATTTGGCGGCATTACTCAAAAGATTGACCAAAATCTGTTTCAAACGTCGTTCGTCTGCTTCTACAGTATGAATAGTGCTGTCGAACGTAGAAATAACCTTAATTTGTTTCTTTAAAGCCATTTGCTTGATAAACAATAAACTGGCCTGGCAAATTTCATCGATGTTGACCGATCTGAGATCTAATTCTAATTGTCCGGCTTCTATTTTTGAAAGATCTAATATTTCATTGATTAAGGCTAGAAGGTGTCGTCCACCTTCTTCTATATATTTTAACGTGTTTTTTTGTTCATCATTAAGAGGCCCATAAGTCTCTATTTTTAAAATTTCCGACATCGATAGAATAGCATTCAACGGTGTACGTAGTTCGTGGCTCATATTAGCCAGGAATTCATCTTTCAGACGAGCGGCATGGGCTAATTCGACATTGGCCGCTCTCAATTCGGCGGTACGTTCCTCAACTCTTTGAGCTAGCAACGCTCGTTCTTCGACTAAGCTTTCTTGAGCTTGTTTACGCGCTGTAACATCGACTACAAGCTCAACAAAATTACTTAAGTTTCCCTCGTTATCGAAAACCGGGCTAAGCGTGAGTTCATTCCAAAATGGTGTGCCGTCTTTTCGATAATTTAACAAAACGCAAGAATATGTACGATGTTTTGAAATTGCCTTTTGAATTTCATTGACAATCTGCGGGGCTGTATTTTCTCCGTGAAGGATGCGACTATTTTTTCCGAGAACTTCTTTTTCCGAATAACCAGTGATTTCTGTAAAGGCCGGATTGACAAAAACAATCGGGTGATCAGCATGGTTAGGATCGCTAATGATAACTCCAATTGGGGCATTTTCAACTGCGGCCGCTAATTGACTATTTTTCTGAACGGCGGATCGGAGTAGTTCTTCGGTCTGTTTTTGTTTAGTAACATCACGTGCCACTCCATAAAGAATCCCATCTGCGCCTGGTTGTATGGACCACGCCAGCCACCGGTATGTCCCATTTTTATGCAGGCATCGAACCTCGAAGTAATCTGTGGGAATTCCCTGAGCGAGTCGTGCTCTTTCGGCTAACGTATTTTCAAGGTCTTGGGGGTGTATAATATCGAAGTAAGGCCTCGATTCTAATTCACTAGAGGTCCACCCTAACGTTTTTTCGAAAGCGGGACTCGACCGCCGAATATAGCCGTCAAGATCCATAATGCAAAGCATGTCTAGTGATAACGTGAAAAATAAATCTAGCTCTCGCTCTGCCTGCTTTCTTTCAACAATTTCTTGTTGGGCTTGTTGATAAAGGCGAGCATTTTCGATAGCTGTGGCCGCTGATGCCGCTACAGCACTTAGAATATGTAAATCACGTTCATTAAAAGTTCCAGCTTCTTTGTTAATGGCCTCAATAGCCCCTATCGTTCGACCTTTGGCCTGCAAAGGCACGCAAAGCACCGAGCGGGTAATCTTGCCACTTTTCTCATCAAAGGCGGCATAAAAACGAGGATCATTGGCTGTATCTGACACCAAAGCAGGCTTACCATTTTCGACCACCCAGCCAACAATCCCCTGGTTACGAGCCAATCTTTTACCTTTTATAAAGTCTGATCCTTCACCGGCCGCAGTGGCAAACCACATATCACCTTTGACCCTATCTAGTAATACAACCGAGGCGGCTGTTACATTTAATAGCCGGCTAACGTGATCTGTAATATTGGTTAAGATTTCAGAAAGATTTAATGTCGAGGCAATAGTTTGCCCAATGACATTTAATGTTGCTAATTCTTCAATGCGCTGGTCAAGTTCATTATAAAGATGGGTATTCTGAATAGCGATGGCCATTCGGTCGGCCACTTCGCTAGCTATTTCTATGAACTCATAGGAAAAGGCATTGGGATAATCTGCTCCCAAAATTAATTCGCCAATTAATTGACCTTGAGCAATAAGGGGCGCTTGAACAGTGGATAGAATACTTTCATTTAGTAACTTTTTTTGGATACCTAATTTATTTTTTGTAGTTGAAAGATTTCCGGTAACAAATGTATTTCCCTGTTTGAGCCTGGCAATATTGCCATACTCAGCAATATCAATCCGCTGGCCTAAGCCTAATTCCGTCTTTTCGGTAGAACTAACAGCAAATATTTGAGCTTCGTTTGTATCAAAATGAAAAACAGTAACCAACGCTTTTGAACATACCGGGATTAATTGACGGATTTGTGCTAAAGTCGCTTGGGCAATGGCTTCAGAGGAATGAGCTTCTAAAACTGCTCTATCAATCTCACGTAATATTTGCAATCGTTCAATATACTGGTATCGCTCTTTTTCAACGCGTTTACGCTGAGTAATATCCCGAATAATTATTAATACTTCAGCTTTTTCAATAACTGATGTTCGAGCTTCATAATCATATACATGTTGTTGGATAGTTAATTGATATTCAAAACGCTGGGTAGCTTCAGTAACAAATGTTAGATCAATCGCTTGTAAAGCCCGTTGCGCAATTTGTGTAGGCAGCACTTCTGCTAAAGATTTGCCAATAAAATCTTTTGGTTTGGAAAACAGCTCAATCTCTTCAGAAGATTTAATATCTAAAAGCGCACCCTCTCTATTGACTCGCAGAATCAAATCAGGGATGGCGTTTAATATTTGTAACTGTTGGTTTCGATGGGTCAACTCTATTTCAGTAAGTTTTAATTGGGCTGTTTGCTTTTTAGCAAGACGTTTCAATTTAAAATAGGCTGCTTGTAGTTGAGTTTCTACTTCACTCTTGGCCGCATCAAGTAGCTGTATTTTTTCACGCTCAGATTGCAGTTCTTGTTTTAAAGTCGCGTGATCAGTTGCCTCGGTCATTAAAAATAAAAAGGTTGCCTCGCCACCTTGATAAGGTTTGACCATCAAGTTGAAATAGTGCTCTGATCCATTTATTGAACTTCGCCGGATTTTTTCGATCTCTAAATGATCGGTAAGACCATGATCCGGTTTTAGTAGTTGGCTTTCAAACTCCAAAAGCTCTGGAAAAAGCTTGAGCACCGATTGACCTTCCGGCGTTTCAAATTCTTTTACAACCCAGTTCCGGCCAATTAAGTTACTTGCCAGCACCTGTAGATTTTTATCCGCCAGTAGATAACCAATATTCAGTTCTTCAAGTATCTGAGTACTTACCTGTTCTAAATTAGTTAAATTAAGCATTCATAGTATCTCCAAACAGTAGAATGCGGTATCATTCTTGTAAACCTACATTGTCAGATTATCTTTTAACCTGACTTCTCATAATTAATATCTTAACTTAATTTAGTGTTGGAATAAATTAAATATTTATATTAGTTGCGTTGGAAATATAAGAAATTAATAATTTTTCTGAATTGAATATTTGGATAAAAAAGAAACCACTCATAAGTCGAACTCCTCTTGAAATGCGATAGAGCGCCAGAGTCGATAATTTTTGAAATCATCTTCTCTAGGCGCTCTACGCAGAAAGGAGATATAGAATGCCCACAACCTCAACTTATGCTAATTCTAGCCGAAAATGCGGGGAAATTATATAGAAGAAAATTTAGATTATTGTTTGATTTTAGTTGAAAAAAATTATGAATCTATTGGCCACCGGAAACTATATATTGCGCGGGCAAACGTAGCACGCTTTCAGGCCGGTGATGGCCTCGTCAGCCCGGCGCTTGAGCTCCCCGCGACGGTGAAGCGCCAGGTAGGCCGGCTCGAACGCTTTTGACGGCAGGGTATATTTAGGAGGCGAAAAAGTGTAAGCCATCGCTACCTCTGCAAAGGTCGGGGTCGATCCTTTTACATTCTACCCATCCCAGTATATAGGGTTGACACAGCAACGTCAATGCGATTTCCGATCCGCGGATCAGCCGCCGGTTAGCCGGTACAGATATTCCCCTGCGTTCTCGACCAGCAGAATGCCTTCGTTTTCCCGGTTGGCATACGCCGCCGGGTCGATCGTGGCCGGATCGCGGTAGCCCAGATTGATTTGGCGGCAGTCGGCCTCCGAGATGCCGGTGGCCAGCGTCACGTCAATGCGAGGGTGTTCGCCGTCGCTGTCGAAAGTGCCTTTGCCCCGCACGTGGGTCGAGTGGGCCAGCACGCCGCCCGGCATATCGCTGAACTTATCCCATTGGTTGGTAAAATAGTCGCGCACGTGGTAACCGACCGCCCGAATCTGGTCGCCGTGGCTGTAGCTGATCTCCTTGAGGTGCGGCGCGTAGATAATGACCTCGCCGCCGTCGGCGACGACCGGCTCGGTTTTATACATGGCCTTGGCCGCGGTCCACAGGTCTTCGTACTTAGTATCCGGCATCGACAGCACGGTTTGGAACGGTTGGGCGCAGTAGCGAATGTTCAGTTGGGCCGACAGGTCGGCGGCGGCGGCCCACGCGGTGAAAACGTCGCCGGCGTACAGCCCGTGCAGGTCGTGGCCGTGCATCACCTGGGCCAGCAGGGTGATCGGCTTCAGGCTCAAGACCAGATGGGCTGCCTCGTGCAAAATGCGGCGCACAGCGGTGTCCTGCACGCCGATGGTGTCCATGCTGGTCGCCAGCGCCCCGACCCAGTGAGTTTTGTTGATGATTTCCGCCCCGGCAATCCCGGGGAAGAGATATTTGGCCCCCCCGGAGAAGCCGGCCACCTCGTGCGGGAAAACCGGCCCGCAAATCACCAAATGATCGTAATCGAGGATCATGTTGTTGATTGTCACGTCAATCGACTCGTTCCGCAGGCCGTCGGTCATAGCGGCGATGCTGGCGGCGGGGATGGTCCCGGCGGTGAAGAAGTTGGCCGGCTCCCACCAGGCGTGGTTGTACACCTGCGACTTGGGATAGCGCTCCGCCCGTTCGCCGGCCGTCGCGCCGACCAGTTTGGCGATGGCTTCCTCCGTCATGGCCCGATGCGTACCCAACGCGATCAAATAATCCAGCGCCGCCACCCGCTCACCCAAAATCTCGTACAGCAGCCGGAACATCTGCGGGATGGGCGCGGTGCGCGTGCCATCCGGGATAATCACCAGCAAGCGGCGATTGGTCCACTCGCTGCCGGCAAAGGTCCGCGCCAGCAGCTCGCGCACCTGGCTCTCGGTCAGAATGTTTGTGGTTGATGCTTCATACAACATAAGTTTTCCCCTTTCAAAGTTACAAAGTTACAGAGTTGCCGAGTTGCAAGGTGGCAGAGTTGCCAAGTGGCAGAGTTGCCGGGATGCCGGGTTGGCCAAGTTGCCAAGATACAGAGTTGCCGGGATGCCGGGTTGGCAACTTGGCGATCTTAACCGGAATTTCGGAAATGAGATGACCACCCTGTCATTTCGGAGCGTCAGCGGAGAAATCGCTGTGACAATGCACTAAAAAGTGGTCTGGCTGGGAAGAATTGAAGCGACAAAGGCCATTTTTCCCCGGCGAAAGTTTCATTTATAGCCAGGTTCGAGGGATTTCTCCGCCTCCGGCTCCGAAATGACATGCTCGGCTTAAATTATCGAACCCAGACCCTCTTACACCCTTGCCATCCCTGTGACGCTGCTCCCTTGTCCCCCTGCCACTCCGCTATCCTGCATCCCGGCGACCCTGTCACTCTGTCACCCTGTCACCTGGCCACCTTGCCTCCTTGCGACCCTGCCACCCTGCGCCCCGGCTAAAGTTTATACGTTCGTTTGGCCAGACCGTAGGCCAGTTCGGTTGCCATTTCGACGGCGTCCTCCTCATCGAGCATGCCGCGTACGACGAGATCGGCCAGCCAGTTGACGGCCGCCCGCCGCCACATATCGTGCCGGGCCGGGATGGACGGGTAGGCCCGCGTGTCGTCGTTGAAGCCGGCCGTGTTGTACAGCCCGGCCGTCTCGATGACTTGATTGAAATAATGCTCCATCCCGTTCCAACTGTCGAAGAACCACCACGGCGGGCCAAGGCGCAAGGCCGGGTAGTGACCGGCCAGCGGCGCGAGTTCCCGCGAGTAGGTCGTCTCGTCCAGGGTGAATAACACCAGCGTCAAGCGCGAGTCGGTGCCGTATTTGTTGAGCAGCGGCCGCAGATTGTGGGTGTACTCCGTCGCCTGGGGAATATCGGCCCCCATATCCCGGCCAAACCGCTCGAACAGGCTGTGGTTGTGGTCGCGCCGCGAGCCGGGATGAAGCTGCATCACCAGGCCGTCTTCGATGCTCATCCGGGCCATTTCCAGGAGCATGTGGCCGGTAAATTGGGCCGCGTCGGCGGCGGCGGCCTCGCCCCGGAGGGCGCGTTGAAAGATGGCGTCGGCCGCTTGGGGCGAGAGTTCGGCGGTGTAGGGCGTGAGCGCGGCGTGGTCGGTGGCGGTCGCGCCCATCGATTTGAAGAAGGCTCGCCGGTTCTCCAGCGCCTGGATAAAGGTCCCGTAGCCGTCGATGGCGACGCCGCTGACCTCACTCAGGGCGGCGATGTTGTCGCCCCAGCCCACGGTGTCGATATTGACGACCGCGTCGGGCCGGAAGGTGGGCAGGATGCGGCCCGCCCAGCCCGACCGGCGGATAGCCTGATGGTGAGCCAGCGGGTCGGTGGCGGCGTCGGTGGTACACAGTACCTCGATCTTGAACCGCTTGAACAGCGCCCTCGGGGTAAAATCGTCCTGGGCCAGCTTGGCCGCCACCTGGTCGTAGACGTCTTGAGCTGAATCGCCGGTCAGTTTGATATCGACGCCGAAGACATCGTGCAGCTCATTGACCAGCCACAAACCCGTAGGCGTGCCGCGAAATAGATGGAAGTGATCGGCAAACCGCTGCCAGATTTGACGGGGATCGGTCTCCACCGGCCCGCCGTCTCGACGCGGGATGCCCAAATCCTCTAAGGCCACCCCCTGCGAGTAGAGCATGCGGAAAATATAATGGTCGGGTACAATCAACAGTTCGGCCGGGTTGCCGAAGCGGTAATCCGGGTCGGCGAACAGGCGCGGATCGACGTGGCCGTGCGGGCAGACCAGCGGCAGGTCGGCAATCTTCTGATACAGGATCAGCGCCATTTTCTTTCGCCCGCCGGTTGGCCCAAAGTAACGGTCTTTGGGCAGGAATATTTTTTTCTTCTTGGACATAAGGCGTTCCTTTAATTAAACGGGGCAAAATGCCGGTCAAAATGGGTTTCCAGCACCTGGTAGTAGATCTCCTCGTTTTGACGCAGGGCCGCCATAAATGGCTCGTAAAAATCGACCCGGGTCAAGACCGATCCGAACGTCACGTGCAGCACCTCCCGGCTATGGAAATCGTCCAGCAGTTCGACCAGCCGCTCATCGCTTAGACCGGCGGCGGCGGGCATTTGGGCCAGTTCGGCGGAAACATGGTAGCTGGCCCGGTCGGTGTCGTATCGCTCGCGGGCGAAGGCCACGATCGCGCGGAACAGGCCCGGATCGATCTGGGCCACGGCCCGCAGCGCCTCCAGGTAGCTGGTGCCGGCGGTTTTGAGATGGACCCACTCGCCGGCCAGCCGGGCAGCGATGGGATAAACGCTGAATTTGTCGGAGCCGGAGTGCAGGCTGAGTTTATACGGCCCAAAGGTCCGGGCGACGGCGGCGTGTTGGGCAAACGACGCCTCAAACGCGCTCAGGTTGCCGATATAATCGACGCCCTTTTCAAAGGTACCGACGTAGCGGGGGGCCAGGCTGACCCACTGCACGTCGAGCCGTTTTAACTCGTTGACGATGTACAGATGCTCGGCCAGCGAGGTGATGGTCTCGGTTTCGTCGACGCTCATCTCCAACTCGAACGGCCGGTCGCCCATAACCTGGGCCAGGTGGCGATACATGGCGACGGTGTGGGCCACGGCCCGCCCGTACTTGGCGGCGGCCCGCAGCGCGTCGGCCTGGCTGAGCGTGACCGTCAAGTCGCCCAAGTCGATGGTTTTTTCGGCCAGCCGGGCCAGCAAATCGGCCGGATCGCTGTCCAGAATGACCCAGGGCAGGTCGGCGACCATCGCCCGCAGGGTTTCGACCGGCGCGGTGTTGGCCCGGTCATCGACGTACTCGCCGGGATCAACGGTATAGAAAGTATAGCCCGCCGCCGCGCAGATGTCGATATCCTGGGTGGTCTTGAGGTGATCGGCGTCGGCCCCGAAGCCGTCGCGCCAGCCCTCCTGGAAAACACCCCACATGGCGTCGTCCATAACGCCCTGGGGGGTGCGGCCGGTGCGGGCGTTTTCCCGGATCGACTGCTGGGCCAGGATGGGGGCCATCGTTGAGTGGCGTACGGCCCGGATGTGGCCCGGCGTGGCCAGCCCCAGCCGGTCGCCGCAGCCGGCCGATTTTTTGAGCCCCCACGGCCGGGCGACCAAAAAGGGCAGCCGGTTGCGCAGGGCGGCGGCGTTGGCGGCCGTGGTCGGCCCGAGGGTCAGGTGAAACGCCTGCCCCTCGATGGCGATCTCGCTGTTGTGGCCCTCAAATGGCGTCGCGGCCTCGTGGGTGACGACGCCCAGGAACTTAAGGCCGCCTCGCCGTCCCAAAAAGTAGAGCGATCCGTTCGCGGCGGCAATCGAGGCCGGGTAGACCGCCAGACCGGTCAGTTGGCTGAGTTGATCGGCCGCGGCGGCGGCCGGCTCCGCCTCTAGCGCCGGCGCGAGCCCGGCCGTGGTGATGAAGCTAGTGATTTGGATTGTCATAGTGTGTCCTTTCCTTTGTTTGGCCTGGCCGGTTAGCGGCAGGCCATCCCTACTGAAATTTGATGATGGTGACGGGGATATCTCGATTAATTCTCAAAGTTCATATATCCGCCGCCGTCGAAAGGGCTATTTTTGGTGGGGAAGCCCGTTCGTGACTATTGAGGTATGCGCCTTTGGCTAGATGTAGGACAAACTTAAGTTTGTCCTACATCTATTTTCATTTTCTGCGCCGTGCCGGAGGCTGAGCCGGTTTCCGTTGGGAATAGCCCTCACCCCCAGCCCCTCGCCGTCAGGGAGAGGGGAGTCGCGTGAGTGACGGGGTGAGGGTGACAGACGATTTTTATTGTCGGTGCTGCGCCGCCGGTTCTATCGGTCTCCTGTGGGAATAAGGGCCAGGAGCGTCAAAGTTTACGTTGACCTGGCCGAGAATGACCAAGCCAGCTTTGTCGCTCCAGTATATTTTCGTCGATGTTGTGGTGTAGGGAGGCTGAGTCGGTCTCCGTTGGGAATAAGGGTCAGGAGCGTCAAAGTTTACGTTGACCTGGCCGAAAATGACCAAGCCAGCTTTGTCGCTCCAATATATTTTTGTTGCCGTTGGTGGGGCGGAGATTCTGTCACGCGCCTTTTACCAAAGACAGCCTTGATTCTTTCCCACGGCCTATCCCTTTGCCAAAGAAGAGCTTGATTCTTTCCTTTTGCCTATCTCTTTGCTAAAGACAGTCTGAAAACTTTCCTTTTGCCTATCCTTTTGCCAAAGGTCGTCCAAAATCTTTCCTTTTGCCTATCCCTTTGCTAAAGGTCGTCTGAAATCTTTCCGGCAAGACCACCGGCGGGCCAGAATGGACTAAAATCTTTCCGGCAAGACCACCGGCGGCTCAGGAAGGCCCGAAATCTTTCCGGCAAGACCGCCGAATGCCGAGGAAGGTCAAAAATCTTTCTTTTTGCCTATCCGTTTGCCAAAGGTTGTCCGAAATCTTTCCTTTTGTCTGTCCCTACGCCAAAGGTCGTCTGAAATCTTTCCGGCCAGACCATCGACAGCCAAGAAGGGGCTAAATTCTCTCTACCAAGATCGCCGGCGGCGCAGAACGGGCCAAATTTTTCCTCGCAGCCGCTTATTTTGCCCAGCGACAGCCTGACGGCTATCGCTCAACCCGTCCGGCCGGAGCGATTAGGCGGCGGCCGATTTAATCAGCGACGCCGGCGACGATGGGCCGGCGCAGGTCGCGGCGTTGAACGGCCTGGAAGGCCGGGCGGCTGCGATGGCGCAGCCAACTGGTTTGGGCCAGATAGGCCAGGCCGATGGCGGCCAGCCCGACGTAAACACCGGCGACGGTCTGCCACATAATGCCCGCGCCCAGGGTTGCGACGCAGACGGCCAGAAAAAGAATGACCGACTCGGTGATGGCCCGGGTTTGGCGGCTGTAGGTAATCGCGCCCTGGTACCAACTGAGCAGCAGCCGCAGAGCGGGCAGCAGCAGGCCCAGCCAGGCGCTCTGTTGGGCCAATTCAACCAGACCGGGCGGCAGCGCGGCCACGTAGGTAAACCACAGCCGGGCCAGGGGCGTGGCCAGCACCAGCGCCAGTAACAGGGGCAGCACGGTGGCGGCCCACCCGGTGACCCGGCGTAAACTTTCCACCGCGCCAGGCCGGTCGAGCAGGGCGATGACGGCTTCATTATAACTGATGCCCACGCTCTGCCACATAATTAAAAAGCCGTAGACCACCGGCCAGATGGCCAGCGACTCCAGCGGGTGCGGCATGCGGCTGAGGGCGGCGCTGACCAGCGGCTGCATGACCAGGGTCAGCAAGACCATGACCGCCAGCGGAATGTAAAAGCGGCTGAAATCGCCCAACGTCAGCCCCGGTTCCACTTTGGGCGCGGGGCGCACGTCGCGGCGCAGCACGGGCCGGACACACCAGCCGGCGTAGATGGCCTCGGTCAGTACGCCGGCGATAATGGCGCTGGGACCGACCACGATGCCGGCGAATGTGCCTAGCCACAAGCCCGTTAGCAGAACGAGGCTATCGACGGTCAGTCGCAGCAGCGAACCCCAGATAACCACCCGCGACCGGTCGAATTGGATGAGCACGCCCTGCTGGAAGCGCCGGTAGCCGGTGCCTAGCGACCAGGGGGTCATAATCATCAGCCCCAGGCGGGCCGGTTCGATAATCGCGTCCGGCACGCCCAAAAGGTGCTTCATCACCCCATCATACAGCGGGGTGAAGGCGATTAGCCCGTGCAGCAGCGTGAGCGACAGCAAGATGCCGGCCATGATGCGGCGCAGTTTAAGGTACGACGCCCAATCTTTGTTGAGGGCGGTTGACGCGGCCAGCAGCATGGTACTGGGGGCCTGGATGATGGTCGCCAGACCAAAGACCACGCCCCAGGCGGCCAGATTGATCTCCGGGTGGGCCAGGCGGGCGATAATGGCGCTGATGAGCGGCAGTTCGACGGTCATCACCACCCAACTGGCGGCCAGCGGCCACCAGACGCGGGCAATCCGGCGCAGGGGTAAAGCGGGTGCGGTCTGAGTTATCATTGATAGCGCCGCCGGCGGCGTAGATTGTTGGCTGGCTGCGGCATGCTCAATACACTCCGAATTCTGGCCGGGCGTCCCACCTGGCGATGATGTTTGGGGGTGAACCATTGGTCTGGACGGTGTGAATGGTACGCTGGCGGCTGTTCAGGTCGTATGACACGCAGTCAGGCTCTTGGTGGTTGAGGGCGGTGAGTAGGCGCTCTCGTGAGTTCATGGTTGGTGCTCCTTGGCAATAGCCCTCACCCCCAACCCCTCTCCCTCAGGGAGAGGGGAGTCATGTGAGCAACGGGGTGAGGGGGAGATAGATTATGGTTGCCGGGGACGTTCCCCAGGGAATGGCCCGGCTTTATCGGTATCGCCGCGTTCTCCTCAGGGTGGCCCTGTGGCAACGCCGGCCAGTCGCAGCGGGGTGGTTAACCGTCGCTGCATCTGGCCGGTGGGGGAGAGGCTGCGGATTTAGTTTTAGGTGCGACCGGTTGGCTGCGGTCGCTGATCACGAGCCGTCCGGTCGGTGCGGTTAGAAGAATAAACCGGTTCGACCGGAGGGCCGGAGCGCGACGGCTTTAGCCTCGCGCTGAGAGAGCGAAGGACGCTGAAGCGCCCTGGGCTGGGCCAACCGACAGCCCGATAGGGCTTCGCTCTTTTAGCCCGGGTCTTTAGGCCCATCCTACCCGTTCCGTCGCAATACATCGTAGGCTTCCAAGGCCGCCTCGGTCAGGGTGGTACCCGCGCCGGGATTTTGGGGCGGGATGAAGTCGCCGTCGATGACGGTGGCCGGTTCTTCAAAGCAGGCGTTGAGCCAGGGGATGTATTCGAGCATATGACAGGCCGGGTGGGCGATGGCCAGGTGCAGATGAACCTGAACCATATCGCCGATGTGCGAGACGACCGGCAGGCGATGGGCCAGGGCCAGGTCGGCCACCTGCCACCATTCGGTGATGCCGGCCAGGCGCACGGCGTCGGGCTGGACGTAATGAACCGCGCCGGCCCGGATGAAGTTGCGGAAGTCGTCGAGGCTGTAAAGCTGCTCGCCCAGGGCCAGCGGCGTAGCCAGTTTTTGAGCCAGCGCGGCGTGGCCGTCGAGGTCGTCGTACCAGATTGGCTCCTCGAACCAGCGGATGTCGTAATCGGCGAAGCGGCGGCCGATGGTCAGGGCCGTGGTCAGGTCCCAGCGGCCGTTGGCATCGACCATGAGCTTGATGCGCGGCCCGATGGCCCGGCGCACGGCTTCGATGCGCTGCAAATCGTCGTAGGGGTCGGGGCTGCCGACTTTGATCTTAACGCCGCGATAGCCGTGGGTTTCAACCAGCGCCCGGCAGTCATCGACCAGTTGGTCGAGGCTCCAGTTGAGCCAGCCGCCGTCGGTGTTGTAGCCTTCAATGGTTTTAGCGGCGCTGCCGCCCAAAAGCTGCCAGAGCGGCCGGCCGGCCACCTTGGCCTTGATATCCCACAGCGCGATGTCGATGGCGCTGAGCGCCAGATGGGTGACGCCGCCGCGCCCAATCCATTGCAGCGGCGGATGGTGGTAAAGCCGCCGCCACAGATGTTGAATTTCAAGCGGGTTCTGGTCGATGAGCAGCGGGCCGTAGGCGTGGGCGATGCAGTCGGTAATTAGGCGGTCGCCGGGCAGGTGGGCGTGGGTGCCGGTGTAGCCGTAGCCAGACACGCCGGCGTCGGTGCGGATAATGACGCCGGGCGCGCCCCAATGGGTGAGCTGGTGGGTGCTGTCGGCTATTTGGCGGCGCGTGACCGGCGCGTGCAGGATAAAGGGTTCAAGCTGGGTGATTTTCATGGTTTTATCGGATGGGTGTCCGTCGTACCAGGTGACAGTCACTTATTGTCGATAAATTTGCGTCGGTGCAACTCTAACGCCAATTTAATACGCTCAAGTGACTGTCACCTGGGTTTTGCGGACTCCCGGATAGGTTTAATTAGACCGCGACCTCGGCGCGGCCGACTTCTTTAATCATGGCGTCGTCCACTTTGTGGAGCGGCGTGTAGCGCGGGTGCGGGCCGTCTTTGTACGGGTCGTTACGGGCGGTGTTGTAGCAGCAGATTAAGGCCCAGCGCGGCTTGTCCGAGGTGTTGGCCTCGGACCGGTGCAGGGTGTTACCGTGGAAGAAAACGGCGTCGCCGGGGTCCATCTGGCAGTAGACCAGTTCCATGCGCTCCAGCGCGGCCTCAACCCGCTCCTGGTCGGCCCCGGTTTGGCCGGCCACGACGCCGTGCTCGATGCGGCCCATCAAATGCGAGCCTTTGATGACCTGTAAGCAGCCGTTTTCCTGCGTGGCTTTGTCCACGGCAATCATACAGCTAGCCATATCCGGCAGGAGGCAGCCGTTGTTGTACCAGTAGCCGTAGTCTTGATGCCACTCCCAGGCGCCCCCGACGCGCGGCTCTTTGAGGATCATTTTGCTGTGGTAGTGGTACACTTCGCCGTCGAGCAGGGTTTCCATGTTATCGACGATGCGCCGGCAGCGGGAGAACATGCCGTAGAGATCGTCTTTCGGGTCGTTCCACAGCGCCAGCTTGATGGTGCGCCCGCCCTTGTCCAGCCGGCCATAGGCATCTTCCTGCAGGCCGGCGTCGGCCTTACTTTTGTGGATGAGCAGGTTCATCTCTTCCTGATCGAACAGCGAGCGGACGATGAGGTAGCCGTCCCGGTTGAACTGTTCGACCTGTTGGTTTGTTGCTTTAAATATCATTTTTTGCTCCTTTGTATTTAGGATGATCACAAAAAAGAAGACCGGCTACGCGCCGATTGATTATTTTATCCGGCTGAAAATCCAGAAAGCCTGCGAACTGCCGGAAACGACCGATCAGCAGGTCGGCGAGATGGGGTACAGCCTGGGCTACCCGGATATTGACTATTTTTCCCGTTTGTTCAAGAAAGTGGTCGGGCTGTCGCCCCGGCAGTATCGGGCTGAGCGGTATCGGTGAGTCCGAGCTAAGCCGATTCGGTTACTTCGGGTCAGAAGGCAGTCCGGCCGGTCGTATGGTCTCCCTAACCCCCCACAGGGGGGAATTTCGCACGCGCTCCCCCCGCTGGGGGTTGGGGGGTGGACAGAGGCCCCGGCTTTCGAAGTCGGCGAGCATCCTACCCCCTCCCAGCCTCCCCCTGCTAGGGGGAGGGGCCAAAACCTCCCCCCCCGCGGGGGGGACAGAGGGGGGGAGAATAGGGGCCAACCCCAACTGTCCGCCCTTGAACTTGGGGGGGCTGGGGGGGCCGCCGGATGCCTGAGTTTGTTCCCTCAGCCGCTTTAGCCCCGCGCTGTCTTCCCTACTCCTCCACAATCGTCCCATAATCCCAGCCCTGCTCGTGGCAGACGGTCTGGACGTGCGCATCCCAGGTCGGTTCGGCCTGGGGGCGGCCGCCGGGGAAGCAATCGACGGCCAAATAGCGCAGGGTCTCGTCGCCGACGCAGTGAATGCGGTGCGGCGTTTGGGGCGGAATGCGGACGACATCGCCGCTGTTGACGGCGTAGCTTTCGGCGTCGTGACCGATTTCCAGCCGGCCCTGGCCGCTGAGGACGTAGAAGATCTGCTCGGTGTCGTCGTGCTGGTGCAGCGGCGGCGCTTCGCCGGGGGCCAGCTCAACGATAAAGACTTCGCTGGCGGTCGCTTCGGATCGGTCGAGGACGAGGTCGTTGATGTGGGTGGGGAAGCGGTAGCGTTTGAGATTTTGGGTGGTAAAGATGTAGTTCATGGTGATTTCTCCGTTGAAAATGGCTCTCACCCCCAACCCCTCTCCCATTGGGAGAGGGGAGTCGCGTTTACGACGGGGTGAGGGTTTTGTTTGGGTACGGGTTAGCTCCGAACCTGATAGTTTTTGCCGCCTGAGTCAAAACCTGGGTTGGGTTCGATGCTTTGGGGCACCGGCGGCGTTCGGGGGCGAAAATAGGCCCAGAATACGACGGCGCTGGCGGCGGATAGGATCGCGCCGCCGATGAACAGCGAGTCGAAGCCCAGGCGGGTGATGAGATAGCCGCCGCCCCAGGAGGCTAGCCCCCAGCCCAGCCCCACGGCCGTGGTGGTCGCGCCGGCCATCAGGGTGCGCCAGCGCGGGGGGATGACTTCCATTTGGAAGACGACAATCGCCGGACGGGCTGTCGAGATGAGCGACATCAGCCCCATAAAGCCCAGACCGGCCACGGCCCAGTGAGGGACGGCGGCAATCAACAGCAGGCTGGGGACCATGCCCCAGGTGCAGTATAAATAGGTCAGGCCATCGCCCCAGCGCTGGGCCAGCAGCGGCATCATCAGCGCGGCGGGAACGGACAGCAGTTGGCCGAAGGCCAGCAGCATACCGATGTGGGCGGTGGTCAACTGCAAGTCGGTATCCAGATAGATGTTAAAGAACGTGCGCACCACGCCTTCGCCGCCAACCCGCAGCAGCACCGCCAGCCCCAAGACCACGATAATCAGGATCGGAGCGCGGTTCATCTCTCGCCCGCTGGGCGGCGGGTCCAATTCAACTTGGCCGCCGGTACGGATTTGCCTCAGGGCCGCCACCGCCGGGATCATCAGGATGGCGGCGAGGAAAAGCGGGTAGCGATACGGCGCGGCCTGGTTCAGTTCCAGCCCCAACCGCCCGGCAAAGACGCCGGGCAAAAATCCGCCCACCAAGCTCCCGGCGAACCCGGCCAGCGGCCATAACGCCGTGTTGATGGCGTAGACGTAGTTACGCTCGCGGGGCGTGGTGACCCGCATCAGAAACGGTCCGGCATTGACGAAATAGAGGCCGATGCCGAGCTGTCCGATCATATGGGTGACGATAATCCAGACGGCGGGCGGAAACGGGCTGAATTCCGCCAGCGGGATCAAGCCGAAGCCGAGCGCAATCGCGGCCAATCCGGCGGCCAGCAGCCGTTTGCTGCCCAGATAGCGGCCCAAAAAGCCAATCGGTATGGCCGACAGCCCCAGCACCATCTGGCCGGCGCCGTTGACCACGCCGGCAAAGTCGGCCTGATAGCCGAGCCGCAGCAGGTACAAATTGAACAGCGTGGTGTAGATACCGCCGAAAATGGCAAAGCCAAACAGGGCCGACGTCAGCAAAAAGAGGCGGGCGTCGCGGCTGATTTGGCTTAGGGTGGTCAGATAACGGGCTACCATCGTGGTCGGCCCGCCGGATGGAACTGTCGGCCGGTTTCATCATAAGGACGGGTCAAATCAAGCCTCAGGTCGGTAGGCGGCCAGCAGTTGGTCCATGACCCAACTGGTGCGGGCCGCCGATGGGCCGGTGCTGGGACAATCGCCCGCGCCGGTCAGGGCATCGACCACCGTCTGAATGAGCGGCTGCTGGATGTGGGCCGGGTAGCCGATGATGAATTCGGTCACGCCCGCGGCGGTGATGAGCTGCACCGGCGCGCCGTCGAAGGTCGAGTAGACGATTTTGCCCCGGTCGCCGACAATCTCGGTGCGGTCGAGGTCGCCATAAGTGGTGAAACACCACGCGCCCGCGCCCTGCACGCCCGAAGCAAAGGTGAATGTCCCGCTGACGATATCCTCGGCCGGATAGAGACCGGCCTGGTTGGCGGCCACCCCCTGAGCCGACTCGATGGGGCCGAGGGCGTAGTCCAGGAAGTCGAGCATGTGGGCGGCCAGGTCGAGAAAGCGGCCGGCCCCGGCAATGTCCGGCCGCACCCGCCAGGGCAGGTTCGCCGGGTCGCGCTCGTCGGGGGCGACCGGTTGGTGGAGCGTAATGGTGACCAGCCGGACCGCGCCGATAGCGCCGCTAGCGAGCAGTTCTTTGATTTTCAAAAAGCGAGCCAGCGCCCGCCGGTAATAGGCCACAAACAGCGGCACACCGGCCGCCTGGCAGGCGTCGATCATCGCCTGGCATTCGGCGTGGGTGCGGGCCATCGGCTTTTCGACATAGACCGGCTTGCCCGCCGCCGCCGCCAGCTCGGTATAGTCCCGGTGGGAGTTGGGCGGCGTGGCGATGTAGATGGCGTTGACGTCGGGATCGTTGATGAGCGCCGCGCCGTCGTCGTACCAGCGCGGCACGCCGTGGCGGTGGGCGTAATCGCGGGCCAGGTCGCCGTTGCGGCGCATGACCGCGACCAGTTCGGAGTTGCGGGCTTTTTGCAAGCCAGGCCCGCTTTTAACTTCGGTCACGTCGCCGCAGCCGATAATGCCCCAGCGAATGGTTGTCATGGTGAATTTCCTTTCCTAAGCCATAATCGAGACCAAATTCAACAGGCCCAGGCCCAAGCGGCGGTCCCCCTCGATTTGCATACGGGCTTCGGCCTCGGCGGGAGCGATGCCTTTGGTACATATACGCCAGGCGGCGTCCTGGTCGAGGGTGACGCGGGTGGTGGGGGCCGGGTGGGGGCCGGTGTACAACTGCCAGGTGTTTGCCTGGCGCTGCAAGCTCCAGACCCCGCCGGCGCTGCCAGTGACAACAAAAACCAGGCCGGTTCCGTCCGCCGCTTCGACCGCGCCGTAGGTGTGCGGCAAGGCCCGCAAGAAGGTGTCCAGGACGGGGTGCATGATGTCCGGGGCGTCGAGCAGGGGCTGGCCGACGGCTTCGCGGATGTGCTGCTGATGCAGCCACTGCTCGGTGAACTCACGGGCGATATCGAACCAGTTGAGGGAGGTCTCTTCGCCGGCCCAGGCGACGGCAAAGAAGGCCGGCTGGTCGGGATCGAGCGTGGTGAAGAAATGGGCCAGTTGCGGGCCGGTGGCGTCGAGCGCATCGACCAGCAGCCGGGGGCTAACGCGCCGCGAGGCCGCGACCCACTGGTCGTTGATGCTGTCCAGGTAATCGGTCAAATCGCGGACGCTGGTGATGGGCCGGTCGGCCGGCGGCACGGGCAGGCCGTCGCGGTGAAAGGATAAGCGCCGCACCTGGGTATCGAGCAGGTGGGCGGCGACATCTTTGACGGTCCAGGGCGAGCAGGCCGTTGAGCGCTGCCACTCATCCGTGGTCAGGTCGCGCAGGACGGCCATTAGGCCGGTGTGGAGGGGGGCGAACAGTTCCGCCGTATAAATAGGTCCGACAGGGTTCATGATTAAGCTCCTCTTGGTCCGATGTGGTTACGTTTGGCCCCCTCCGGCATTTTAAAATTCAGGGGCGGGCAGTTTGGGTTAGACGATATTCGCCCCCCCTCAATCCCCCCCGCTGGGGGGGAGGTTTTGGCGCTTCCCTCAATCCCTTCTGCTGGCAGGGAGGTTTTGGCTCCTCCCCCTAGCAGGGGGAGGCTGGGAGGGGGTTGATTCGTCGTTGACTTCGAAAGATTGGCCTTATGCCGGCCCGTTAGGGGGCTAGATGGGTTAGCGTTCGCTGTACCTTCCATATTATGGGCCTACCGGCTGCGGACGGGTGGGACTGACGCTGATGCCCTCGACGCCGATCAAATCTAACTCCCGCGCCCGGTGACAACTGACAAAGCGGCCCGGTTCGATCTCGGTCAGGGCCGGGGCCTCGGTGCGGCAGCGGTCGATGGTGTGGGGGCAGCGGGGGTGGAAGTAGCAGCCGGAGGGCGGGTTGGCCGGGCTGGGTACGTCGCCTTGCAGCGGCATTTGCAGGGTGCGGCGGCGCGGATCGGCCACCGGCACGGCCGAGAGCAAGGCCGCCGTGTAGGGATGTTTGGGTTGGTAGAACAGCTCCTGCGTCGGCGCAATCTCGGCGATCTTGCCGACATACATGACCGCCACGCGGTCGGTGATGTGCTTGACCACGCTCAGGTCGTGAGCCACGAAGAGATAGGTCAGCTTGAGCCGCTGTTGCAGCTCCAGCAGCAGGTTCAAGACCTGGGCCTGAACCGACACGTCCAGGGCCGAGACCGGCTCATCGGCCACCACCAAACGGGGGTTAAGGGCCAGGGCGCGGGCAATGACCACGCGCTGCCGCTGGCCGCCGCTGAAGGCGTGGGGGAAGCGCTGCATATATTCGGGCCGCAGGCCGACCAGCCGCAGCAGTTCGGCCACGCGGTCGGTGCGCTCCTGGCGGCTCTTGACGCCGTTGACCAGCAGCGGCTCGCCGATAAGGTCGAGCAGGTTCATGCGCGGGTTGAGCGAGGCGAACGGGTCTTGAAAGACCATCTGCATCTCGCGCCGCAGGGGGCGGATGTCGCCGTCGGGCAGTTGGGCTAAATCGACGACCGGCCCCGCGCCGGTGCGGTACAGAATTTGGCCGGCGGTCGGTTTTTGAGCGCGTAAGATGCAGCGGGCGGTGGTGGTTTTGCCGCAGCCGCTCTCGCCAACTAAGCCCAGGGTTTCGCCTTCTTTAATGAAGAAAGAGACATCGTCTACGGCCCGGACGTGGCCGGCCACCTTTTTGATGAACCCTTTTTTGATGGGAAAGTATTTTTTTAGGTTTTTGACGTCGAGTAAGTTGGTTTGTGTTGGCACGGGTAATTCCCTATAACATTTTTCTTCAGATGAGGCC
>JACKAT010000068.1 GCA_020634935.1 Anaerolineales bacterium | reverse complement strand
AAGTTCGGGCCGCTGGTGATGTTGAATAGGATACCTTTGGCCCCTTCGATGGTCACATCCAGCAGCGAGGAGGAGACCGCACTTTCGGCTGCGGCAACAGCCCGGTTCTCACCCTTCGCCACACCAACAGACATCAGCGAGGCGCCGCCGCCGGTCATAATCGAGCGGACATCGGCAAAGTCCAGATTGATCAGACCGGGCACGGTAATCAGTTCAGATATCCCTTGAATCCCCTGGCGCAGCACATCATCGGCGGTGCGGAAGGCATCGGTCATGCTGGCCCGCTTGTCTACAATTTCCAGCAGGCGATCATTGGGGATAACAATCAGCGTATCAACCTTTTCTTTCAGGCCTTCAATGCCGTCCAAGGCCAGGTTCTGGCGGCGGCTGCCCTCGAAGCCAAAGGGGCGGGTGACCACGCCGATGGTCAACGCGCCGGTTGACTTGGCGATTTCGGCAATGACCGGCGCGGCGCCGGTGCCGGTGCCGCCGCCCATGCCGCAGGTCACAAAAATCATGTCGGCCCCGGCGATGACTTCTTCCAGGTCATCGGATGACTCTTCGGCGGCTTTTTTGCCGACCTCCGGGTTGCCCCCGGCGCCCAGGCCACGGGTCAGCTTATCGCCAATGCGGATGCGCTGAGGGGCATCGCTCATTAATAGGGCTTGGGCGTCGGTGTTGACCGCAATAAAATCGACGCCGCGCAGCCCTTCGGCGATCATGCGGTTGACGGCGTTGCTGCCGCCGCCCCCCACGCCGACAACTTTGATTTGGGCAAAGTTTTCAGGTTGCATCATATAATCGTTTCGGTTATTGTTTGACATTTTCGCACTCCCCGTTGGGTTATTTCCAAAAACTGTTTAATTTATTTTCAGGTGGCCGATGCCTTGATCAAGTAGTCGTCACCTGACCTGAATAGATCCCTCGCTTGTCGTAATGGCTTTAGCCATCTCACTGGGGTAGTACCGCTGAAGCGGTTACTACGAACTATCGCTGGCTTAGCCCGGCAAAAAGGCTTTCAGCCAAGTGGGCATCTTCATTCCATTTTTAGGGGGCGGCGGCGCCGGTTGGGCCGGTAAATCATGCTGGATGCCCCACTCCAGCAAGCCAATGCTGGCGGCGTAAGCCGGGCTGTGTAAGGTTTCAACCAGCCCCCGCAGGTTTTGCGGTTCGCCAATCCGGGTTGGCAGGCCCATGACCTCACGGGCCAAATCGCGAATACCGGGCAGGTTCGCCGTTCCGCCGCACAAGACCACGCCCGCCGGCAGCAAACCATCGTACCCGCTGCGCTTGATCTCGTTGAGGACCATCTCAAAGATCTCTTCGGTGCGGGCTTCAACGATCTCGGCCAAAAATTGGCGCGACAACTGCTGGTGGCCGTCTTGCCCAAACATCTCGGCCCGGATCATCTCTTCCGGCATCACCCCATCCGGCAGAGCGTGACCGTACTTGAGTTTGATCTCTTCAGCCACGTTATAGGGGGTCCGCAGTCCCACAGCGATATCGTTGGTAAGCTGCTCGCCGCCGGTGGGCAGAACCACGGTGTGCCAGATGCTGCCTTCAATAAAGATAGCGATGTCGGTGGTGCCGCCGCCAATATCGACCAGCACCACGCCCATCTCCCGCTCGATATCGGTCAGCACGGCCTCGCCGGAGGCCAGCGGCTCCAATACCAGGGCATCGATGTGGATGCCGGAGCTTTGCACGCATTTGATCAAGTTGTGGATGGAGGAGGTGGAACCGGTCACAATGTGGGCTTCAACTTCCAGCCGGTAGGCTTGCATCCCAATCGGATCGCGCACGCCCTCATCGCCATCAACCGAAAAGCCGCGCGGGATGATGTGCAGCACCTCGCGGTTGTGCGGAATATCGATGGCCCGGGCTGCTTCCAGCGCCCGTTCAATATCCACGGGCCGGATACCGCGCTCGCCCCGGCTAATGGCGACGACGCCCCGACTATTGATAGCGTTAATGTGCGATCCGGCCAGGCCCACGTAGGCGCTGGCAATCTCGTACCCTGACGTTCGCTCCGCCCGCTGAATTGACTCGGTGATGGCAGCGGTAACTTCGTTAACGTTGACTACAACGCCTTTGCGAATTCCGTGGGAGGCCACCGTGCCAACACCCACAATCCGCATCAGGCTTTCCGGAGGCGGGCCAACTTCGGCCACCAGCGTGCAGATTTTTGTAGTGCCTATATCTAGGGCTACAACAGTGCGATCCACGCTAAGTTACCTCCTTTCGTTTGCTGTCAGGTATCGGGATGATGTCAGAGAAGACAGGTCAGGCTCATAAACCCTGTAAGTTGTAAAAGCTAGTTTACCACAATATATAGTATTTTGCAATATCTTATACCACAACATATCGTACTTTTCCTTAAAATTTAAGGCCGGTTTTGTCTATACGGGGGTGGAACTGTCGGCCTGACCGGAACAGGTTGACGTAACGGCGGCGGCTCGATCCGGACTTCCGGCACAATCCGGTAGACCGGCTGGAGGGGGTCGCGTAAGTCGATATAAGCCGGGGGCCGCTCATTTTCGCGCAGTTGAGGTAGCAGGGCGCTAAGGACCATTAACTTGGCCTTTATATCCACCCCGTCGCCCAAATACACCGGCCAGCCTTCAGGGGTAGCCACCATCAAGCCGGTCGCCCTGGCATGGCGAACTACCCGCACGTCTGGCGCTAAAATGCGCAGCGTCTGAGCGCCCTTGATTAAGGACGAATCAATTTGATACCCTACCTCCAGGGGCTGCCGGTCATCATCAATAATCTTGAGCATATCTTCCATCTCTGCTTTAGGCGGCACCACCGTGCCTTCCTCATCCACCCACCAAACCGTATCACCGGACTGCCATAGCAACTGCGGCCGGCGCTCCGCCACCTCAATCGTCACCTGGGCCGGCAGTTTCACCATAACCGAAGCCGACTTGATATTAGGCAGCGCCTCGATACTGCGCTCGACCTGGGCCGGGCTAATCCAAAAAATGCTCTGGCTATCGATCTGGCTGGCTGCATAAATTTCGCGAGCCGAGACCGCTACATTACCCCGAATTTCAGCGCCGTAGACAAAGAACGAACTCGAAGTAAACAGGAAATAAATCACCCAGATCAGCCCGCCCAGCGCCAGCAGGCCGCTGAACTTGACGCCGCGCGCCTGCCAAAAATCCACAAAGGGGGCCATCGACAGCGCGGACTTAGCAGCGGTCGTTTGATATTTGATTGCTTGGGCCCCCAACCGCATCTCAGAGCGGCGGCGGCGGCGTTTCTTTTGGCTGAACATAGTTAGTAAGATAGAGATTTGAGATTGAGATTGAGATTTAAGGTTGGGGCAATTCGACTAATCACTATCTCCCGTCTCTGTCTCTATCTCTATCTCCTGTCTCTATCTCGTTACTCCGCCTGGTCGACGTCAAAGGTCGTTTTTGATTGCTGTTTATCGTCGAACCGCTCTAAAGCCAGTTCGATCAAACGGTCGATTAATTCGCTGTAGGTTAAGCCGCTGGCTTCCCACAGTTTGGGATACATGCTAATGGGCGTGAAGCCCGGCATGGTGTTAATTTCGTTCAGATACAGCCTGCCGTCGGCTTTATCGAGCAAAAAATCACAGCGAGCCAGTCCGGCGGCATCGAGCGCCTGAAACGCGGCCACGGCCAGTTGGCGGGCCTGCTCGGTCTGGGCCGGGCTCAAAGGTGCGGGGATCAGCAGTTCCGAGCTGTTGTCAATGTATTTGGCCGCGTAGCTGTAAAACTCGCGCGAGGCGATAATTTCGCCCGGCACCGAGGCGATGGGGTCATCGTTGCCCAGCACGCTGACCTCAATCTCGCGGGCTTCAATCCCCTGCTCGACTACAACTTTGCGGTCGTACTGGGCGGCATCGGCCAGCCCGGTTCGCAGGTCGTCTCGATTCTTGGCCTTGTGAACGCCCACACTGCTGCCCAAATTGGCCGGCTTGACAAACATCGGGTAGGTCAACCCGGCTTCACAGACATCGAGCACCGTTTCCGGCTGGCTGCGCCACTGCCGGCGCAGAAAAACACGGTAAGGTAAAATCGGCAGGCCGTGCGCTTCAAAGATTCTCTTGCAGAGCGCTTTATCCATACCCACCGCGCTGGCCGTCACCCCCGCGCCGACATAAGGAAGCCCGACCAGTTCCAGAAAGCCCTGAACCGTGCCATCCTCGCCAAAGGGGCCATGCAGCACCGGAAAAATGACATCGAGCGGGCCGGTTTCGGAAATCGGCAGAGCCAAACGACTTTCAGGCGACGGCTCAGCTACTGCGGTAGTATGGGCCAGCACCGGATGGCCGGCTGCCGCTTCAATCAAACGCTGGTGGATATTCTCGCCGGTTAGCCACTGCCCGGCCTTGGTAATGCCGATGGGTACAATCTCGTAGCGGGCCGGGTCCATGGCTTGCATAATGCCTTTGGCCGAGGTCAAACTGACCTCGTGCTCCCCACTGCGCCCGCCAAACACCAGGCCGACCCGTATTTTTTTAGGGGGTTGGTTTTGCTGACTCACCGACCACCTCGATTTCTAACTCTAATCTCACGTTGAATTTATCCTCAACCACCTGCTGGGCGATTTCAATCAACTCGATCATCTCGGTCGAGGTCGCCCCGCCTAAGTTATGAAAAAAGTTGGCATGGACGGTTGAAATTTGGGCCTGCCCCACCCGGTACCCTTTTAACCCGGCCGCCTCAATCAACCGGCCGGCATAGTCGCCGGGGGGGTTTTTAAACATACTGCCCATCGTAGCGCCGGGTGGCTGGCTGCTTTTACGGCGCTCATTGAAGCCGGTCATCCGGGCCTCAATCGCCTCGGGGGCAGCCGAGGTAAATTGCAGTTCGGCCCGCAGCACCACCCACTCCAGGTGGGCCTGCCATTTTAAGCTCGATGTCCGGTAGTCGTATTTCAACCACGCCACCGGCTGCCAGACCCGTTCACCGTCGGGTGACAGCAGCTCGGCCCGAACCAACGTGGCCGCCATATCGCGGCCGTAAGCGCCGGCGTTATTGACTACCGCGCCGCCCACCGTTCCCGGCACCCCGACCGCCCATTCAAAACCGCTTAATCCTTCTCTGGCGCAGCGCCGGGCCAGGTTGGGCAGCACCACCCCACTGTCGGCGATCAACGAACGCTGGGCGGAGCCGGGTTGGGGCGGCTGAAGATCAATCCGCCGGGTTCGATTCTCGATCACCAGACCGCGCAGCCCGCCGTCGGTGATGAGAATATTAGCCCCACCACCCAGCATAAAGATCGGGACCTGATGCTGCCGGGCCAGAGTGACCACCTCGACCAACTTATCGACATGGCTGACGGGCAGCCAGATGTCCGCCGGTCCCCCTAAACGAGAGGTGGTGTGGTTGGCCAGCGGTTCATCAAGCCGCAGCCGGTCGCCCAAAGCCGCAGTCAGAGCCACTGCCAGCGCCTCGATTGTGTTACGCGGCAGCATTATCCAAATCTTGCAGTCTAGCGACCAGCCGCCGAATGCGGGCTTGCCGGGCCGCCCGCTCGATGGTTAGCCCCTTGAAACGCGCCCCTTCGACCCGCTCGGCCGGCGTCAGGAAGGGGGGGAGGGGCAATGGTTTTGAGGAGAGGTTAGGTCGGCGGCGGCGTTGACCGATGAGTGTTAGGTTAGGTTTCGTCATCAGTGTCTTCCTTTCTATGGACGGTTGATAGGAATAGGACTTACCCAGTAGGTAGAACAATTTGGCAAATTGTTCTACACTACATAGCAACTTGTTCTACTCACTACGTAGGCTATCAGGTGGACAACTTGTCCAGCACCCATTCGCCCACTTTGTAGCCGTCCCCTGCCCCCAGGGTCAATAAAACATCACCCGGCGCTAAATTGGCGATCACCATAGCGGCTGCCTCAGCCAGTGGTCCAATGTATTGGGCGTCCGGGTGGGTCATACGGCTGACGATATCGCGGCTGCTGACCAGACCCTGATCCTGTTCGCGGGAGGGGAAGATATCGACCACAATCACGTGATCGGCATCGGCGAAAGCGTTAGCAAAATCGGTTAGTAATGTTAAGGTGCGGCTAAAAGTGTGCGGCTGCAACACCGCCCAGATGGGCCGCGCCCCAAACCGGGTACGAGCGGCAGCCAGAGTCGCTCGGATTTCGGTCGGGTGATGGGCGTAATCATCGATGACGGTGACGCCGTTGACCTCACCTTTAAGCTCGAAACGGCGGCTTGTACCCTGAAACTCACCCAGCGCCGCCGCCGCCGCCGGTAAAGCCAGTTGTTGATGGCTGGCGACCACTAAGGCCGCCAGGGCATTTTGGACATTGTGCACTCCCGGTACGGCCAGCGACACTGTCGCTACCCATTCACCGGCCCGCATCACCCCGAAATCCGAGCCGCCGCGATCGTTCGGCGTGACCTCGACGGCCTGCCAATCATTGCCGGTTTGCAGCCCGTAGGTAACCACCTGCGCCCGCGCCGGTCGGGTAACAAGATCCACACCGGACGCGTCACCGCAGCCGATAACCAGGCCGTCGGCGGGAACCAACTGCACAAAATCGGTGAAGGCCTGGTACAACCGTTCCGGCGTGGGAAAAATATCCGGGTGATCCCACTCGACAATGGTGACGACGGCCACGGTAGGCCGGAGACCCAGAAACATGTGATCGTATTCGTCGGCCTCGATGACAAAGGCTCGGCCGGTTCCGGCGGCGGCGTTGCGGTCCAGTTGCGGGATAAACCCGCCGACAATGTAGGTCGGGTTTTGGCCCAACCTTTCCAGCATAAAGGCGGTCATAGCCGTCGTGGTTGTTTTGCCGTGCGTACCGGCCACCGCAATGCCTTCGTACCCGGCCATCATTTGTCCCAGCCACTGATCGCGCTTGCAGACGGTCAAGCCCAACTGCCGGGCCGCTTGCAGTTCCGGGTTGGTCGTGCTAACCGCCGACGAAACAATCACCGTGTCGATGGCCGGACTCAGGTTTTCGGCGCGCTGGCCGATGTAAACCGTCGCGCCCAGCGCCTCTAACCGGGCGGTGGTAGTCGAGGCTTGTAAGTCGGAGCCGGAGACCTGATAGCCCTGTTGTAAAAGTACGGTAGCAATGGCGGATAAACCCGCGCCGCCAATACCGATTAAGTGAACGTTTGGCATCATTAATGAGATCCGTCTAGCGATAGAAAGGTGGTCGCTGGGTCTCGACCTTGCGGCCTTCATTACTGGAAAGCAATCTAAAGCGGGTGTTGAGAATCGCAAATAAGAACAAGAGGCCAAGCGCAATCACTATCCAGGGAATGACACTATCCATCAGCGTTATATTCGGCAAGTCCACTGCCTGAACAGCCACCGCTGAAGCCGGCTGCCCAAAAGCGCTGCCGCCAACTAAAGACACCTCGGCGGCCGCCGCTACCTCGCCCCCCGGTAAGGCCCGCCCATCCAAATATTCGCGGGCAATACTCAGCAGGATATAGCCGTTTAATCCTCCCATGGCAATGCCCAGTAGGCGGCCCAAACCGGTGGGCTGGTATTTAAAGCCAAGCCCGCCAATAATCGCTGACAACACCATAAAGATAATTAAGATCGAAAACCAGGTTGACGGCGCCCCCGAATCAAGCTGGAAAGGGGTGTCACTGCGCGTGGTGATCGCAAAAAAGTTGGTCAACCCATTGTTGACGACATTGGTAATACCTGTGGGAATGTAAGCCCAAAGGCCGGCAATCCAACTATTGATCGTATCAATGACCGTCTTAGCCAAATCCGGATTTTGTAATAAGAAGACCAGCACGGCTAGAAAAACCGTCGTAATGGCTTCGCGCCACCAGCCTTTGGAAAAACCGGCAACAGCGAAATAGATAATGATTAAATATGTGAGTAGAGTCCAATTAATTTGCATTGTTCAACCTCTTACGCCACCTGTCTGGACCTCCGGGTAAGTCATCCAGAATTGACGCCGCGTGGGGCGACCGTTACCCTTTGACCTTGACATCGATCTCTTTGTAACCATATGGCTTTAGCCGATCGATCCGGCGGAAGCCCTGAGAGCTTTTGACGAACCTAACTCGATTCCGCAGCAGAATGATGATTAACAAGGCGCCAGTGCCAACAAATATCCACGGGATAAAACTATCTAAAATCGTAAATTGGGGGATATCGGATATTCTTAGAGCAAAAGATGAAGCGCTAACCCCAATGTTACCACTGGCCTGTGAGATATCGGTTGGCAAAGCGCCGCCGGGCAGGTTGCGGCCATCCAGGTATTCTCTGATCAGGTTCAGGATGATCAGCCCGTTCAATGCTCCCAATAACCCGCCGAAGACACTGCCCAAACAGGTGGGCGCATACCGGACCCCGGTTTGAGCCAGGTTCGCGCCTAAAAAACCCCGACCAATCAGGATAGCCATGACCATGAAAACAGTCAGGATGATAATCCAGGTGGCCCCATCGGTTGGATTGATTTGGGGTGGGCCGCCGCCGGTATTAACGGCAAAAGCGGCATCAAGCCAGGCGCCAAGTGTGGTTTTTATCGCGCCGGGGATCAGGTCCCAAATGAAGACGATAACCGCATTTACTTGTTCTATGATCCACTGGGCAATAGTGGGGTTCAGCAATAAAAAAATAAGCACGGCTAAAAAGACAAAGATAATGGCTTCTCGCCACCAGCCCCGATAAAAGCCTACAATTGCGAATATGGCAATTACAACATAGGATAACATTGTCCAATTAATTTCCATCGCGTTTCACCTCTAATATCTCCTGTGCCAGATGCGCGGCGGCCTCCGGTTTAGCCAGGCGGCGACAAGCTTCGCTCATGGCGTGTAATTTCTTCTTGTTGGTCAATAGATCGATGGCTATGCGATCCAACGCGCCGGCCAAATTAGCATCCTCAATGACCACCGCCGCCCCGTGCTGGGCCAGATAATGGGCATTAAGCGCCTGGTGTGTGCCGGCATATGGGTACGGTACTAAAATCGCCGGCAGACCGGCCGCCGGAAACTCGCCCAGCACGCTGGCCCCAGCCCGTGAGATGACTAAATCGGCGGCCAGTAGGGCCGAAGACATCTCTTCATGGAGATAGGCCGACACGTGGTAGCGCGCCTGCCACTCCGGCGCGAGACCGGCCCGCCGGGCCAAAACCTCATCGGCGTCGAGCTTGCCGCTGATATGCACCACCTGAACCATCGCCAGGTAGCGCTCAATCTCCGCTGTTAAGGCCCGGTTAATACTCCGGGCGCCTTGACTGCCGCCAAAAACCAACAATACCGGCAGGTCATCGCTAAGGCCCAACTTGCGCCGGGCCGCCGCTTTAGCCTCGGCTGTCGGGCCGTTCGCCAGATCGCGGCGAACCGGGTAACCGGTCACGACCGCCAGGCCGGGCTTAAAGAAATTGACCGTCTCCGGCGTCGTCACCGCCACCCGGTCAACAAAGCGGGCCAGAAATTTAATGGCCAGCCCCGGTTCGATATCCGGCAGGTAGATCAGGCTGGCTATGCCGGCCTGATGAGCCGCCAGAGTAACCGGAACACAGACATAACCGCCGGTCACAAACAAGGCATCCGGCTCAAACCAACGGATAATTTGGCGACTGCGGCGATATCCCCGTATGAGCGCCCACAACCCCTGAGCCGCGGCTAGGGGATGCTTACCGCGCAGCCCGCCGGCGGGAATTAACTCAATCTCCAGGCCGGCCCGCTCTACCAACTGCCGCTCCAACCCGCCAACGCTGCCGACCCACAAAATTTTGGGCTGAATGTTGGCCTCAGCGCACAGCCGGTTTAGGCTTTGGACTACGGCCAGCGCGGGGTACACGTGCCCGCCGGTTCCGCCGCCTGAGATCATTAGCCTCACGCTCTTCCTCTTTTTCTTCCCGGCTGGCCGGCACAGTCCGCCGAGAAACGGCCAGCAGCAACCCCAAACTGGCCATAGTGACCACCAGCGATGAGCCTCCGAAACTAATCAATGGCAGCGGGACGCCGGTAAACGGCACACTGGCGGTCACCACACCAATATTGACCAGGGCTTGAAAAATCAGGCTGCAAGTGATGCCGGAGGCCAGAATGGCGCCAAAGGCATCATTGGCGGCCAAAGCGATCCGAAACCCGCGATAAGCGACAAAGGCGAACAAACCAATCACTACCAGACAGCCAATTAAGCCCAGTTCTTCGCCCAAAATGGCAAAAATCCCATCGGTGTGGGAAGCGGGAATATAACCAAATTTTTGCCGGCTGGCGCCCAGCCCCAAGCCGGTAATGCCCCCCGACCCCAACGCGATTAAAATCTGTCTGATCTGATAGCCATCTCCCAACGGGTCGCTGCTCAGCGGATCGAGAAAAGCGGCAATGCGAATCAGCCGGTACGATGAGCGAATAATCAGGAAATAGAGGGTCACGCTGCCTAAGAGGCCGCTAACCAGAATCTGTAATAAATTACCACCGGCGATAAAAAACATCGACATTGCCGTGGCCGCAATGAGTAGGGCCGTACTCAAATGCTGCTGCAAGATAATCAAGCCGGTGATCAGCCCCAACAAAATCGCAAAGGGAACCAGGCCATAACTGAGCTGTTTGATTTTGTCCCCTTTTGAGGCCAGCCAGGCCGCAATGTAGATGACAATCGCCAACTTACTCAGTTCCGATGGTTGGATCGACCCATTAAAAAGCCAGCGCTGCCCACCAAAGCGTTCGTCGCCAATGGCTAACACCACCAGTAACAGCACAATGTTACCGGCCATAATTAAGACGGAATAACGCTGCCAGGTATGGTATTCAATGTGAGTACAAATAATCATCGCCAGCGTCCCAATACCCAACCATAACAACTGCCGGATAAAATAGTAAGTCGGCTGTTGGTATAGTTGATAACCTAACGCAAAGGTCGCACTGTAAATCATCATGAGACCAATAATCAACAAGGTCACTACGGCGACGACAAGTAAATAATCTATTCGATGCAGTTCTTCTGAATTTGAAGTCATAACTAAGAATTGAGAATGTAGAATGCAGAAATATAAAATACAATGAATTACGTTCTACTATCTACTGACTACTTATAATTGGTTTACCAAATCCTTAAATTGCCGGCCGCGTTCGACGTAATCCTTAAACATATCGTAACTGGCGCAACCGGGTGAGAGTAAGACCACGTTGCCGGATTTGGCCAAATCAGCGGCCAGAGACACCGCTTCAGCCAGATCAGCGGTGCGATGGACCACGGTCTTGGCTGAAGGCACGTGGCTGCGAGTCGCCTCGATAAATTCGGCGATCAAGTCGGCCGACTCGCCAAACAGAATCACGTCACGCACTTTGTGTAACATTAACCAGGCGGCTTCTTCCCACGGCAAATGTTTATCACGGCCGCCGGCCAACAAAATCATCGGCTCGCTGAAGGAGTGAAGGGCGGCCAGCAGTCGCTCCGGGCTGGTTGAGATGCTGTCGTTGTAGTAGGTGGCTTCATTATATTCCCGCACTAGTTCCAGGCGATGCTCAACCCCGGTGAAGCTGGTAATAACGCCCTGCATGGCTTCCACCGGCGCGCCGGCCTCGCGAGCCAGCAAACAGGCGGCCAGAATATTGGCCAGGTTATGCGCTCCCCGCAACTTAATGGCTGACTTGGTGGCCAGATGCTGGGGATTAAGGTCTTGATCAAACAACACCAAATTATCATTCACCAAGCCCGCCCCGTTAGGCGGCTGCGCTTCCAGGCTAAACCAACGCACCTTGGCCCCAAACTGGTTGCCGATGGCCCGGGTCATATCATTATCCAAATTCATAATGACCGCGCCCGATTTGCCCTGGTAGTTGATAATAGCTCGTTTAGCCCGGACATAATGCTTCATGGTCGGGTGTCGATCTAAATGGTTAGGGGTGATATTGAGAATCGCACTAATCTGCGGGCTAAAATCACCTAGCAACCCGGCCAGGGCTGCCGGATCTGAGGTGGGCAGCGCCGCAAGATCAACGTCTTGGTTGAGCCGGCCATGGAAATATTCCAATTGAAAACTGCTCAACTCCATCACCACAATATCCTCTGGGGCAATCTGATCAACCTCACCGATGAGCGGCTGGCCGATGTTACCGCCTACCCAGGTTTTGCGGCCGGTGGCCTCCATAATTTTGCCCACCAAGGTGGTGGTAGTGGTTTTACCACTCGAGCCGGTAATGGCTACAACCGGAGCCGGGCACAAGTAGCAAAACAGTTTGCTTTCGGTACACAGCGGGATTTTGCGGGCGACCGCTTGCTGCACAAATTTGGCTTCCAGCGGCACCCCGGGACTTACAAACAACAGGTCGGCCTCATCCAGTAAAGACAAGGGGTGCTCGCCCAGTACCAACGGCAGGCCCATCTTTTTCAATGGGTCCAGGGCCGGACCAAGGGCTGTTTCGCTGCGCAGGTCAGTGCCGGTTACAGCCAAGTTGTGGCGGCCCAGATAGCCGGCCAGGGCAATCCCCTCGCGGGCCAACCCGACCACCACCAGCCGCAACCCCGACAACATCTTAACATCTACCATTAGCTATCCCCACCGGTTTATCACCCTCTACCTCACCAGGCTGTGACACGCAGAGCGTAATCCACAGCGACACCGTAGGCTACGCTCTACGTACCACGCCGGAAAAATCGAAAGTTCTCAGTCACAACGTTGAAATGATCAGGCGGCCAATTCCTGGGTCCAGGCCAGTTCACTTTCGTGTCGCTCAGGAACAAACAGGTCGTCGGCCAGAATAGCGCGAATGACTTCATCTAGGGTGGTCAGCAGCAGGCCGGCTTTGGTACGATAGTGGCGAATACCCCGGCTGAGATCATCATCGATGCGGGCTACGAGTTCCAACGCGGCGTGGTAAGCGGCATCTTGCTCGGTCACAACCGATGGTTTAACCAATTCCGGATACACTCGGGGTCGATGATTTAAGGTTTGAACTTGAGTGTGCTTCATTTTTGCAATCTCCTCATTAGACTAAACAAGCTTTAATTGACACTTTTTGTAACTACTTTGGCCGGAGCGACAGGTCTTCAAAATGCTAGCTTTAACCTCAATTGTGTTACAACCGGATTCATTCTCTCAAACGCGATTAAAAACCTGTTAGCTCTTATTCGACTCCAGCTTAAATAAGCGCCAGAGCGATGCCCAACATGGCGGTCAGAATACCAATCAACCAGAAACGCTGGGTGACGTGGGTCTCGGACCAGCCAAGTAATTCAAAATGATGGTGCAGCGGGCTCATCTTAAAAAGGCGTTTGCCGCCGGTGAGTTTGAAGTAGCCCACCTGTAAAATCACCGAGACCGCTTCAGCCATAAACACAAAGCCCACCACGGGCAGCAGCAACCACTGCCCGGTCATCAAGGCCACCACAGCCAGCGTAGCCCCCACGGCTAACGAGCCGGTATCGCCCATAAACAACTCGGCCGGATGGGCGTTGTACCACAGAAAGGCTAACAAGGCCCCTACCACCGTAAACGCGAAAGCAACCAGCCAGATTTGTCCTTGTAAAAAAGCAATAACGCCATACGCGGTAAACGCCACCGCCGCGATACTGCCGGCCAGTCCGTCCAAGCCATCGGTCAGATTAACCGCGTTAGAAGTGCCGACAATAATGAACATCGCCACCGGAATATAAAACAAGCCAATGTCGATTTTGTCGGTCACGCCCGGAATGGCAATACTGGTTAGATCAAGCGCAAAATGAAGGAAAAGAGCGGTAACCAGGCCAAACAGGGTTTGCCACAACAACTTATGGCGTCCAACCAAACCGGTGGGGATGACTCGGACGCCAATCAAATCGTCAATAGCGCCTAAGGTACCAAAGGCGACCATGACGCCCATCGGGACCAAAACCGAGCGTCCAATTAAATTGAAGCCCATCAAATTAGCCACGTTCAGGACCAGGGTTATCACCAGAACCGGGATTAAGATCATCAATCCACCCATAGTCGGTGTACCGGTTTTGACCTGATGGCTGCTCGGACCTTCTATGCGGATCGATTTACCGATCTTCCATTCGCGCAAGACGTTAATCAATGGACGCCCCCAAATGACCGCCAGAATAAATGAAATAGTGCCCAAGGTAAGCGAATAAGCCATGGTCTGCCTTTTTGATCGATCCCGTCCGGTAGCATCAAATCCACCGTTTATTCCTTCTGAACTGCCTCACCTTGAATCGCCAAGGCCGACACGATTTCGCCCATCCTCCGCGATAAAGAACCTTTGATCAGCACGATGTTGCCGGGTTCCAAGGTCTGGTTGAGATAGTCAACAGCCAGTTGATTGGTATCAAGTTCCAAGATTTTTGAGGAGGCTAAGCCACAAGACCGGGCCTCGTCTACTAAGAAGCGCGTTCGGGGGCCGATGGTTATCAGGAGATCGACTACATCGGCAGCCCGGCAGCCGACCTTACGATGCCCTTCCTCTTCAAAACTACCCAATTCCATCATCTCGCCTAACACAGCAATTTTTCTGGTGGCCGCCAGATCGTCCAGCAAATTAAGCGCGGCAATGGTCGAAGCCGGGTTGGCATTGTAGGTGTCATCCAGGAGCGTCGATTGATTAGGCCCCGCCGCAGACACCAACCGCAGTTGGGCCGAGCGTGGCAGTGACTGTAAGCCGGTCATAATCTCTTCCCAGGCTAAGCCGTCTACCAACCCCACGGCCGCCGCTCGCAACGCGGTGTGAACACTGTGCCGCCCCAGTAGCGGCACCCGAGCGTGAATGGTATCGTCCTGATAATGAAAGGCGAATCGAATTCCTTCCATGCCGGCGCTTTCAACCTCGCTGGCCCATAGGTCTGCTTCCTCGGATAAGCCGTAGGTGAAAACTCGCGCCGAGGTTAAGTCCGCCATCGGGCGCACCCGAGGATCGTCATAGTTTAGAACCGCCACTCCCCCCTCATTAGCGCTGGGAAGCGCCTGGACTAACTCTGATTTGGCCTGGGTAATGCGCTCCATCGTACCCAGTCGCTCCAGGTGAACCGGGCCAACATTGGTGACCACCCCGATATGGGGTCGCGCCAGTGTGCATAGTGAGGCGATTTCGCTCAGATCATACATACCCATTTCCAACACGGCTCGCTCGTACGAGGCATCGAGCTTTAAGAGGGTTAGCGGCAAACCGATCTCGTTATTTTGGTTGCCCGCACTTTTGAGCGTGTGATAGCGGGCGGATAAGACACTCCAGACCAGCTCTTTAGTCGTGCTTTTGCCAACACTACCGGTAATGGCGATCACTTTCGGGCTGAATTTACTGCGCCAAAAAGCGGCCACCTGCTGCAACCCTGATAAGGTATCATTGACCTGCAAGCAGAGTGGCGATGGCGGCAGCGGCTGACCGGCGGCAAATTGCCCTACCACCACCGTCTGTTCCGGCCGGCACGCATCGACTGCCTGGTGTACGAGAGCCGCGACAGCGCCTTGTTGGAAGGCCGCCGCCACAAAATTGTGGCCGTCGGTCTGCTCGCCGGGTAAAGCGACAAACAACGAACCCGGTTTGGCCGCCCGCGAGTCGATCACCACTACGCTAATAGGCTGCGGCGCGTCAACGCGATATCCGGTTAAGCTTTCAATCACATCGGCTAAAATCATGATGGATTACGGTTCATCATTTAAGGTTAGCTGCGCTTCGCCGTTGACCTCGGCACTCTGGCGAATGTCATCGGGTAAAATATTCAATAAAACCACCAACTGCTCGGCAATCCGCTTGAAGGTGGGAGAAGCCGTTTCACTGCCCCAACGCGATGTGGTTGGCCGGTCGATAATCACCAGGATCAGTAGTTCTGGATCATCGGCGGGCAAGTAGCCGGCAAATGAAGCCAGCGTCAGGGTGGGGTGGTAGCCGCCTGGCACCGGAATCTCGGCCGTGCCTGTTTTACCGGCCACCCGATAACCCGGCAGTAACGAGGCCGACTCGCTGCGGGTTAGGGCTTCGACCAGCATATCGGTTAGCTTATGAGCCGTTTCAGCCGTAACGGCCTGGCGAACGACCGTCGGTTGGACCTCAACCTGCCGGTCGCCGTCAACAATTCGCTGAACGACGTAGGGTTTCATTAATAAGCCGTCGTTGGCAACCGCGCTTACTGCCGCCGCAATTTGAACCGGCGTGACAGCAATCCCCTGCCCGAATGAATTGGTACCCAGATCGCTTTCGTGCCAATTAGCATCTTTAGGCGTTTTGAGCGTCCCCGGCCCTTCATTATCCAGATCGATTTCGGTGAGCTGGCCGAAGCCAAAACGTTTCATGTAGGTATAAAATCGATCTTTGCCCAGCGCGACGGCAATCTGAGCCACGCCTACATTCAAGCTTTTAGCCAAGACATCGGTCATATCAACTTCGCCGTGGCTCTGTCTATCCCAGTTGTAGATCACGCGCCCGCCCACTTCAATCGAGCCGCCGTCGTAAATGGTGCCCAGGTGGCCGACCACACCGGCATCCAGGCCGGCGGCCATAGTGACAATTTTAAAGACCGAGCCTGGCTCATACTGCTCGCTGACGGTGGGGTTTGAGAAGAGATATTCATTGCTGACGCCATAGTTGTTGGGGTCGTAGCTGGGATAACCGGCCATCGCCAAAATAGCGCCGGTTTTGGGCTGCATAATCACCACCGAACCCGTCTGCGCGCCATACCGCAGCACAGCGTCTTCTAATTCCCTTTCGGCGACATACTGCACGCCACGGTCAATGGTTAGATAAAGGGTTGGCCCGCTCACCGGAGGGACGAAGCGACTGACGCCCAAAGGAATAAGATCGCCAAAGGGGCTGCGCTCGCCGGCCTGCAGGCCGGGGCTGCCGTTGAGCATATTGTCGTAATAGCCTTCCACACCATAAAACCCATTACCGTTGTTGTTCACAAATCCTAACAAATGAGCCCCCATCTGACCCTCGGGGTATACTCGCTTTGAGCGGGGTTCAGCCAGCAAGCCGACGGTATCCCACCCCAGAATTGTCTCGCCAATCGATTGAGGGACATCGTTTTTAATCGGCAGCCACGCTTTTTTGCTGGTAAGAATCTGATAAATCTCATTGCGCGGCATATCCAATAATGAAGCCAGGCGATCGGCCGTAGTCTCCGGATCGGCGATAATTTTGGGGCTAGCTGAAATGTCATATTCGATCAAATCGGTGGCTAACAGATGACCGGTTCGATCCCGAATTTCGCCGCGGCGAGCCGGGATGACCATCTCATCCTGGTGTTCCTCTTCGGCCCAGGCCGCAAAACGATGATGCTCGATGACCTGCCAGCGAACTAACTGTCCAATGAGCACCAATCCGGCGGCGGACATAATAGCCATAATGGTGTAAACGCGATACTTTGCCTGTTCCATAAAATTAGGATGTGAAATCTACTAACTTACGACTTATCTTGAGTCGATCACCAACTCAGGCTGTGGCGATCAATTGCTTTACCGGGTTAGCAATTCTACGTCCCGGCCTTCAAACCAAGCCACCAACGCATCCAACTTGATCTGCCACCAGCCCGGCTGAGCCACATCGTCAATGTAAGCATCAACACTGTTCTCAACGTATACCACTTGATAGTTCGACTCGACCGGTTCCGACGAGGCCGGATAATTGTCGACAGAGATATACTGCACATCAGCAATAGGTCTATAGCCCAGTTCCGTGGCCCTGGCCTCGACTCGGTCGAGCGCCTCGAGTTTGGCAATTTCCAAAATCAAAGCGGCATTTTGGTTTCGCAACTGGTCAAGTTCAAAGCGCAGTTCATCGATGCGATAGCTGGTAGCCGTAACCGTACTGGCATTTGTCAAGTATAACCAGCCGACCAGACTAAAAATAGCTATAATAAGAATAAAGCCCAGAGCGGTTTTACTGCCCAAACGCCACGGTATCTGACGGATGACGTTGGCTGGTCGCAAGCTGATCATGGTATTACTTGACATAATATTATCCCCTTATTAACTCAACAACCCGCAGCTTTGCGCTACGGGCTCTTGGATTGGTATCTATTTCAGCCGAACTAGGCGTTACAGGCTTTTTGGTTATAATAGTGACAGTAGCTTTATGTCTACACGTACAAAAAAGTTGATCAGGCGGACAAATACAATCCTGCGCTTCGCGCTTAAAATATTGTTTTACGATACGATCTTCTAACGAGTTAAAGCTGATGACAGCCAGCCGCCCGCCGGGTTTCAGCAGGGCGATGGCTTGTGGCAAAACCCGTTCCAGAACGCCCAGTTCATCATTAACCGCCACGCGTAAGGCTTGAAAGGTACGGGTGGCCGGGTGGATCTTTCTTCGACCCGAGGCCGGGCGTCCGCCGGCGGCTTTGGCCACAATCTCGGCCAGGTGCAGCGTACCGGTGATGGGCCTGGCCTTGATAATCGCTGCAGCAATCCGGCGGCTACGTGGTTCTTCACCGTACCGGTAGATGAGGTGGGCCAGTTCCTCTGCCGGCAGATGATTGACCAAATCGGCGGCCGACTCCGGAGCCGAAGGGTTCATCCGCATATCGAGCGGGCCGTCAACTTGAAACGAAAAACCTCGTTCCGGCTGGTCGAGCTGCATTGACGACACGCCAATATCGAGTAAGATGCCGTTGGCCGGGGGAAGATCATAACGCCGGGCTACCTCGGCCAGCCGGTCAAAATTATAATGAAGGAGGTGAACTCTCTCTTTAAATTCAGCCAATTGATGACGAGCCAAGTCTAGAGCGGTTTGATCCTGATCTAGCCCAAACAGTTGCCCATCCGGAGCACAGGCGCGTAAAATGGCTGCCGCGTGGCCGCCTGCGCCAACCGTCCCATCGATATAAATACCGCCGGGTTTTGGCTGGAGAGTGTCAAGCACTTCTTGTAAAAGAACAGGGATATGCATTTTCTCTCGACACTCACTAGTTACGACCTCTTACTAAAAGTTAACGCCTAAATCTTGCAGTTGGGACACAATGGCTTCGGGGTTTTCTTCAACTTTAGCGAAGACATCAGCCCACTTGGTGGGATTCCAAAGTTCCAGACGATTCATGACCCCAATTACGGCAGTTTCACTACTAATACCGGCATAATCTCGCAAGTTTTGGGGAATAAGGATCCGTCCCTGACGATCAGGAATCGAGTCAAAGGCGCTTGAGAAGAAAAAACGGACAAAGTTTCGGACGTTTTGGTCAGAGGTGGGGAGCTCAGCAATTTTTTCGGTCACTTTTTCCCATTCACCACGCGGATAGGCCCACAAACAGCCATCCAGGCCGCGGGTAATGACCACCCCAGTTTCAAGTTCGTCGCGAAACTTAGCGGGGATGGTCAGTCGCCCTTTGTCGTCAATTGTATGTTCATATTCACCTAAAAACATCGCGCGCGCCTTGTGAAATGGTGGGGCATTTTTCCCCATTTAGGGTTTAGAACAAGTGTTCTATTACCCATTTTACCCCACTTTTCCCCACATGTCTCCACATTATAACCCACTTTGCCCCACCTGTCTAGTTGGCGGCGAGATTTTTTAAGGTGCATTTATTTGCGTATGATGAAATTTGGCGGGGGGGCCTTATTGTTGCGTGTCAGAGTGCTTTGCGGTTAAAATGAAGTGGATTATAATGCCGTGCGGCATAGTAATCCGGGCGATTATTTTAAGGAGACATTAGTGCGGGCATTAATTACAGGCATTACCGGCTTTGCCGGCAGTCATCTGGCCCAAATTTTACTCGATAGGGGGGACAAAGTGGTGGGTGTGGCCCGCAGCCGCACCAAAACGCTAGATTATTTAAGCCAACCCATCGAGCCGATCACTGCCGATTTGCGGGACCCTAACGCGGTTAACCAACTCATCAGCGATGTCCAGCCTGAGGCGATTTATCATTTGGCCGGTCAAGCCTTTGTTCCCCGCTCTTGGGCCAATCCTTGGGATACGATGGAAAGTAATATTCGCCCCCAGCTTAACATCTTGGAAGCGATGCTGAGCTGCGGTTGCCAAGCTCGGCTGTTAATTTCGACCTCAAACGAGGTCTACGGCCGCATCTCTGAGGATCAGCTGCCGGTTAGGGAAGACACCCCACTTCACCCCCAAAATCCTTATGGGGTTAGCAAGGTTACGCAAGATCTGATGGCTTTACAATATCATCTTAGCCGCAATGTTGATGTCTTACGGGCTCGAGCCTTCAATCATATTGGTCCGCGCCAAAATCCGTTCTTTGTGGCGGCTTCATTCGCCAAGCAGATTGCGCAGATTGAAGTGGGACGCAATGAGCCGGTTATTTATGTGGGTAATTTGGAAGCCCAACGCGATTTTACTGATGTCATCGATGTCACCCGGGCTTATGCCCTGCTGATCGAGCATGGGGAATCCGGCGAGGCTTATAACATTGGTACGGGCCGGGCTTACTCCATTCAGTACCTGCTGGATGTGTTACTCAAGTATTCTAACATCCGGATTGAGATCAAGCCGGACCCGGAACGGATGCGGCCCTCAGACATCCCGGTCATTTACGCCGACAACAGCAAACTTTGCTCTCAAACCGGCTGGCAGCCCCTTTATAAGTTTGAGGATAGTTTACAGCGCGTGCTTGATTACTGGCGCAAAGAAGTAAAACAAACCATTTAGGAAACTAGGAGATAGATTATGAGTCGTAAAAGAGCCTTAATCACCGGCATCACCGGCCAGGACGGATCGTATCTGGCCGAATTTCTGTTAGAACAAGGCTATCAGGTTATCGGTATGGTACGACGCAGCAGTACGGTCAATTTTGATCGGATTGCTCACCTGCAAGAACTAGAAGCTCTGGAGATTGTTCAGGGCGACCTACTTGACCAGATGTCGCTGATCGATATCCTGCGTGAGTATGATCCCCAAGAAGTTTACAACTTAGCCGCCCAATCATTTGTCCCTACCTCGTGGCGGCAGCCCGTACTCACCGGCGAGTTTACGGCACTAGGCGTTACCCGCATGCTCGATGCTATTCGCATTGTCAATCCCGATGTCCGTTTTTACCAGGCTTCTTCCAGTGAAATGTTTGGCAAAGTGATGGAAGTTCCCCAGACCGAAAAAACTCCGTTCTACCCCCGCAGCCCTTACGGGGTAGCCAAGGTTTATGGCCATTGGATTACAGTCAACTATCGGGAGAGTTACAATCTGTATGCCTGTTCAGGTATTCTCTTTAATCATGAGTCGCCGCGCCGAGGATTAGAATTTGTCACCCACAAAGTGACCCACGCCGCCGCCCGGATCAAACTGGGCCTGCAAGATGAACTGCGGCTGGGTAACCTGGAAGCGCAACGCGATTGGGGCTACGCGGGTGATTACGTGAGGGCCATGTGGCTAATGCTGCAACAAGACCAGCCGGATGATTATGTAGTTTCTACCGGCGAAACGCATTCGGTGCGCGAGTTGTGTGAAGTGGCCTTTAGTTATCTGGGGCTAAATTATGAAGATCACGTCATTATCGATGAGAAATTCTACCGCCCGGCGGAAGTCGATCTGTTGATTGGCGACGCGACCAAGGCGCATACCAAATTAGGCTGGGAGCCAACGGTTGATTTCCCTGGCCTGATCAGATTAATGGTCGATGCCGACTTCGAGGCTTTGCGGGCCGAAGGGTACGGTTGATAGCCGCCACACCGAAGAGAGCTAGAAACCCCTAAGGTTTGACTAAATCCCCCTGTTGACATCCGCTCCTATTGCCGCTATGATATCCACTGAGCGACCCAATTAAATTAGGGTTTACCTATTTCAAACGGTGATAGTCACTTAGTTATAATCAGGTGACTATCACCTGGCATTTATAATTGGACAATTGGTAATGAATAATCCAGAAATTATCAGCCCGCCAGTGCCAGCCACCTCAACCAAAACATCTATGGGGAGCAAGATCAATCGCTGGTTAGAGAACCACTGGTTGTTAGGGTTTAATTCGGCCTGGGGCATCTTTGTCATTCTACCCTGGTTAGCGCCCATCTTTATGGCAATGGGCTTAACCTGGCCGGGACGCGCTGTTTACTTTGTATACAGTTTCTTTTGCCATCAACTGCCGGAGCGCTCGTGGTTTCTCTTTGGGCCGCAGTTCAGTTATACCCAGGCTCAAATTGCCGCAGCCTGGGGCCGGACGCTGCCAGAGATCAGCAATGAATTGGTGCGTCGTCAATTTATCGGCACGGTTGACATGGGGTGGAAAGTGGCCTGGTCGGATCGGATGATCGGCATGTATATGTCTATTTTTATCTTTGGGCTGCTGTACGCTGTGCTAAGAGAGTTAGGCTACCGTATACCAGGCATGCCCTGGTGGCTTTTCTTCCTTTTTATCCTGCCAATGGCGCTCGATGGAACGACCCACCTCATCAACGATGCCCTCCGGCTCCAATTTCGGCAGACCAACGACTGGGCAGCCTGGCTCACCTTCCACGCCTTCTCTCCGCAATTTTACGCCGATGATATGTTTGGCTCGCTCAACTCGCTGCTGCGGCTAGTGACGGGCATCTTGTTTGGCTTCGGTGTAGTCGGGTTTCTATGGCCGATCATGGAAAGTGAATTTTCTCCTCTACCAGAGTAATCAGGTAGAGTTGAGATGAACATAAAAATAACCAAAAAACTGTCACGAATTATACGGGCTACCCAAAATTGTTAGCAACCTCCAGCATCCCAATCGACCAAGCCTTAGCGAAGGGTGCCTTACGACTGACCGTGTATAGTTGTGACCATGAATTTCAAGTGCGTAATTCCTAGGTTTATTTTGAAAGGGACCACGTATGGATATCTACGGGCTTGATTTCACCAGCGCCCCCAGTCGCCGGAAACCGATCACCTGTCTACTGTGCCATTTCGAAGACGCCGTTTTACACCCCCACCAATTCCTCAAAATCGCCAGTTTAAATGAATTTGAAGTTTTTCTAAAGCGGCGAGGCCCCTGGGTCGCTGGCTTCGATTTTCCCTTCGGCCAGCCCCAAAAGTTGATCGACAACATGGGCTGGCCCTTAACTTGGGCTGAATATATCGAGCAGATGACCATGATGAGCCAGCAAGAATTTGAGGATTTGCTGACCATCTACCGCCAGGCCCGCCAGAGCGGCGATAAACATCACCTCCGGGCGACCGATGCCAAAGCCAAAGCCATTAGCCCGATGATGCTGCACGGCGTACCCGTCGGCAAGATGTTTTTCAAAGGCGCGCCGCGACTGCTGCGGGCCGGGCTGAGCATTCTGCCCTGTCACCTCACCGAAGATAACCGGATCGCTCTCGAAGCTTACCCTGCTCTGGTCGCCCGCAAATGGCTGGGCCGGCGCAGCTACAAAAACGACTTAGCCGATAAACAAACTCCAGAACAAGCAACCGCTCGCCGCCAACTCATCGACGGGCTGCGATCCTCCGAACTCCAAGAACGCTATGGTCTACGGCTTGATCTCGATAACGACCTGGCCGCTCAGTTCAGTCAAGACCCCACCGCCGATGGCCTCGACGCGCTATTGTGTGCTATCCAGGCCGCCTGGGCTTACACCCAAGCCAGCACCGGCTATGGCATTCCGGCCCACTGTAATGCGAACGAGGGTTGGATTGTGGACCCGGAGTTGAGTTAGAAACGGCAATCACTAATTTGAAACCGCTTCAACACAAATACTGTCTAACATCTGGCGAAGTCCAATATCACGCATTTGTTGCAAGTACTGAATCTCCGCTTCCAAGTCAGCCCGCGTTGCCGGCGAGACCGCATCGGGGGCAGCATCTAATTCAATAAACTCGGGCGGATAACCACGAAATACGTTTCGAACCGTCTGTACTTGAAGCACAGTACCCTGCCCCTGCTTATCACTAAACACTTTCAAGACAACCCCATGCCAAGCATGCATTTTGATAATATCTCCTGCGTTAGGAATATAAGCCATTTTGTTTATCCTTCAATTATCCGCGTTTATATCACTACGGCACTGGGTCCGTAAGATGGGGATGATAGAGAACAGATAAAATCAGCCACGAATTGCACCAATTAACACGAATAAAATAATAAAATTAGTGAAAATTCGTGTTATTCGTGGCTTAAAAACCTTTTCCCATTGTGCGGACCCAGTGCCATCACTACCTTTGCACTTTAAAGTATTATGACCAGAAACCAGGTTTTTAGCGTGAAAAACAGGCACTTTTTGCCTCAAAAGATTATCAATTAGGCCTCAAAAACCTGGTTTCTAAAAAAGTGCAACCATAGCGTTTATATCAATCAGGCTGCCTTTATCCATTAAGTTGACGCCATAAGACAATAATCTGCTCGGCTGTATCAATTGCTTGCTCGACACTCCTGACATGAAACCCTTTTTGGTTAAGGGCGGCAATGAGCAGCCAATGTTCGCCCGATCCATGTTCCGTATCCATAGCTGCATCATATTGCGTCTGAATGGTATAGAGATCATGGATGGTCAACTGTTTAACTTGTTCTTCAAAGGATGACGACATCAGCAAATATATCTAGTGAAACAAATAACTCGGTTTATATTGGGAAATATATTTTAGCAGCAACAAACTCACTCGTAAAATGATTTGGCCTTGTAACGCTTTGTCGCTGTATTAGCCCAGGTCACACAGCCAATAGTCAAACGCGAGTAATTGACACCAAGATGATCTATTGCTACATTTAACTATACTATTTGTGAAAAGTATCACGCGAAGAATATAAAACATAAACGCGTCTATTTTTGACAATATGTAGACAATTAATCGACAGTTAATTTTGACCCCCTACAATCAGACTCACGCAGCCGGGATCAGGAGAATAGGGCATATATTGCAAATTATTATCGCCTCGTCTCCCAACTCCAGCTTAAAATTTTCTATTTTTGAGTATCTCTTGAGTATGATTGGTTATAATAGTATCAACCAACCAAAAAGTTCACATTAACAAGCGCAGGCTACTCCAACTGAATTTTTTCTTTGCCTTAGCCTCAGCCTTAGCCTGCTCATATAAAATCATCATCCCAAAGAAAACAACTGATGAACCAACCACCGATTGTCGAACTAAAAAATCTCACGAAAAGCTATACCGAAGGCAAACAGAGCCGCGTTATTCTCGATCAGGTCAATTTGAGCTTTAACCCCGGCGAGTTTATTTTGCTGCTCGGCCAGAGCGGCTCGGGTAAGAGTACGCTGCTGAACCTGATCAGCGGCATTGACGCGCCCGACAGCGGCGACATCTTTGTCAACGGCACAGCGATCAACCGCCTCAGCGAGCACCAACGCACGCTCTTCCGGCGCGAGCATATCGGTTTTATCTTTCAGTTCTTCAACCTCATCCCCACCCTAACCGTCACTGAAAATATCACCCTGCCGATACAGCTCAACGGCGGCGTCAACGCTGCCAAAGATAAAGAAGTTAAGGCGATGATCGAGCGGGTCGGCCTCAGCCACCGCCAGGAGGCCTTCCCCGACCGCCTCTCCGGCGGTGAGCAGCAGCGCGTCGCCATTTTGCGCGCCGTGCTGCACAACCCCACCGTGCTGCTGGCCGACGAGCCGACCGGCAACCTCGACGAGGAGACCGGCCAGACCATCATCGAGCTGCTGCTGGAGCTGACGCGCCAGGCCAACAAAACCTTGATTATGGCCAGCCACAACCCAGAATACGTCCTGCTGGCCGACAAAACTTACCGCGTTACGCATGGCTCGTTGCTGCCGTTTCATTCGGAGAAAGCGAAAACGGCATGAAAGTGTCATCCCTAAGTTTGATCGCGGTGCGGCACAGCACCAAGCATCCGGTGCAAAGCCTGCTCTTGGTGTTAGGCGTCGCGCTGGGTGTGGCGATGATCGTGGCCATTGACATCGCCAACGGCAGCGCGGGGCGGGCTTTTTCGCTCTCAACCGACAGCATCGTCGGCAAAGCCACCCACCAAATTACGGCCCAGCCCGGCGACCTGCCGACCTCGCTGTACCGCCAACTGCGCCTCGATTTAGGCTTGGATAATATCGCGCCAACCGTCAACGGGCTGGTGCTGCTCCAAGAAGCGGATGACTTGCCGCTCAACCTGCTGGGCATCGATCCCTTTGCCGAAGGGCCGTTTAGAAATTATCTAGGCGACGGCAGCGGCGGCCTGTCGTCTGATGCGCTCATCAGCCTGCTGATCGAACCCAACACGGTGCTCCTCTCCCAAAGTCTGGCCGAACGCTACAACCTTACCCCCGGCGACCAGCTGACCATTTTGGCCGGCGATAAAACCAAAACTGTCGAACTGATGGGCCTGCTGGCCCCCAGCGATGATATGAGCCGCAGCGCCCTTGATGGCATGATCCTGACCGACATCAGCACCGCCCAAGAGATGCTCGATATGCCCGGCTTCATCACCACCATCGACCTGATTTTGCCGAAGGAGGCCGATGCGCAGCCTATTCGCGACCTGCTGCCGGCCAACGCTCAACTCCAACCGGCCAAACTGCGCAGCCAAACGCTGACCCAGATGACCGCCGCCTTTGAGTTGAACCTGTCGGCGCTGAGTTTGCTGGCGCTGGTGGTCGGCATGTTTTTGATTTACAACACCATTAACTTTTCGGTGGTGCAGCGCCGGCCGGTGTTAGGCACGCTGCGCTGTTTGGGCGTTACCCGCCGCGAAATTTTCGGCGTTGTGCTCTTCGAGGCGCTGGCCTTGAGCGCCGTGGGGGCGATGATTGGGCTGGGTTTAGGGGTATTGATGGGACGCGCCCTGGTGGCGCTGGTCACGCAAACCATCAACGATATTTTCTTTACCCTGACGGTGCAAAGCGTGGCCGTGACGCCGTTTACGCTCATCAAAGGATTTTTAGCCGGCCTGGGCGCGGGGCTGTTTGCAGCCTTCATTCCCGCTCTGGAAGCGACCTCGGTGCCGCCGAACAGCGCGCTCAAACGCTCGGTTGAGGAGGCGCGAATGCAGCGGCTCATTCCGTGGCTAACGCTCACCGGCATTGTGATCATTGGCGCCGGCTGGATTGTGCTCAATGTAGCATCTAACTCGCTGGCGATAAGTTTTACCGGTATTTTCATCGTGCTGATTGGCACGGCTTTTTTGACGCCGCTCGTCACTCAATATTTTATGAGGTTAGCGCAGCCGCTGACCCGGCGGGCGCTGGGCATCATCGGGGCGATGGCCCCGCGTGATATTATGCGCTCGCTCAGCCGCACCTCGGTGACGATTGCCGCGCTGATGCTGGCGGTGACGGTCATTATCGGCGTCAGCATTATGATCGACTCCTTTCGCGGCACGGTCGTGACCTGGCTCGACAGTATCTTGTTCGCTGATATTTATGTCAGTCCGGCCGGGCAGAGCCTGCGCGTCGAAGGCGATATCGACCCGGCCTTTATCGACGCCATCCGGCAGCACGAGGGCATCGATTATATCAACATGCTGCGCGGGACGGTGGTCCTCGACGAAAATTATGAGCGGATCGAAGTTCGCGCTTTCAGCGCCTACCCCGATGAGCAGCGGCGTTTAGATTCATTGATTTGGGCTGTTGGGCCGACCGATACTGTTATCGAAGCTATCAACAACGGGGCGGTCGCCATCTCCGAAGTGTTTGCCCGCCGCTTTAATCTCCCGCTGAACGGCCCTTCGACCATCACGCTGCGCACCGAAAGTGGGCCGAAGACGTTTGATGTGGTGGGCATCTTTTACGATTATGCTCTGCCGGAGGTGGGGTACGTTTATATGCGGCTCGATACCTATCGCACGTTCTGGCCGAGCGATACCGGCGTGTCCAACGTTTCGCTCTTTCTGACCCCGGCGGCACTGCCTCAAACCGATACGCTCACGCGCCAATTAACCGATCAATACGCAGCCGATTACCGGCTGTCGTTCTCATCGAACCACAGTCTCAAAGCCAACGCGCTGGAAGTGTTCGATCGGACGTTTACGATTACTGCCGCTCTGCGACTGCTGGCGACCATTGTGGCCTTTATCGGGGTGCTGAGCGCGTTGATGTCGCTGCAACTGGAGCGCACCCGCGAGTTGGGCACGCTGCGGGCCAACGGTATGAGCATCCTGCAACTGTGGAGTAAAACGATGCTCGAAACCGGCCTGATGGGGTTAACCGCCGGACTGATGGCGATTCCGTTTGGTTGGGCGCTGGCTTATATTTTGGTGCATTTTATCAACCTGCGCTCGTTCGGCTGGTCGCTGCAAATGCGCACCGACCCGGCTATTTTCGGCGTGGCGCTCATCGTCGCGCTGGTGGCGGCGCTGCTGGCGGGGATTTATCCGCTGCTGCGGTTGAATCAGTTGCAAATTGCGACGGCGATTCGGGAAGAATGAGGAAAAGCGGTCAGCTATTATGTCATTTCGGAGCCGGAGGCGGAGAAATCCCTCAAACCTTCCCATAAATGAAGCATTCGCGGGGGGAAATTGGCGTTGTCGCTTCAAATTTTCCCAGCCAGACCCCTTTTTATTGTATTGTCACAGGGATTTCTCCGCTAACGCTGCGAAATGACATGAAACCCACCTATTTCCGAACTCAGGTGATTAGCATTTTTCTTATTGGACATCTTTTTGGATTATAGCCCCATTGCTATGGCCCAAAAGTTAGCTTTGGTTAAAGCTGAACGCTGATCGCTGACAGCTTTTCATGGAGAATTTCTATGCGTCTAGTAATTATCATTATCGCGCTGGTGGTGCTGTCTGGTCTGGTGTTGGTGCAGTACAATCAGGTCGAGGGGGCATCGAGCGAAATATCGGCGAAGGTGCAGGAAGCGAACGTTGAAGCGTACGGGTCGGAGGGCTTCGCTAAGGCGGATAAAGTCGTCGAGTTTGAATTCCCGGCCGATCACGGCCCCCATCCCGATTTCCAGACCGAGTGGTGGTACTACACCGGCAACCTCGGTGATGCCGATGGCAATCGCTATGGCTACCAGTTCACCATCTTCCGGCGGGCGATCGTACCCGGTGAACCGGAGCGGGCGTCGGAATGGGCGACGCGGCAGATTTATTTTGCCCATTTTACGGTAACGGACGCGACCGGCGAGACTTTTGAGGCGCACGAGCGGTTCAGCCGAGCCGCAGCGGGTTTGGCCGGGGCGCAGGGCTTGCCCACCTATCACGTTTGGATCGATGATTGGGAGGCGCGTGAAATCGAGCCAGGCAAAGTGCAGGTGAAAGCGAGCGATGGCGACATCGGCATCGACCTAATTTTGGAGCAGGCGAAACCGGCGGCTTTGCAAGGGGATCGCGGCCTGAGCGCGAAGAGTGACGAGGTGGGCAACGCCAGCTATTACTATTCGCTGACGAATAATACCACTACCGGCACAATCACCACCCCGCGCGGCACATTTGCCGTGACCGGCAACTCTTGGATGGATCGCGAGTGGAGCACCTCGATTTTGGGCAAAGAGGCGGAAGGGTGGGATTGGTTCTCGCTTCAACTCGATGATGACCGCGAGGTGATGTTCTATTTCATCCGCCGCCAGGACGGCAGCTTTGATCCGGTCTCGGCGGGCATTATCGTCAATCCCGACGGCAGCACCGACTATTTGACGCTGGCCGATGTCGAGATGACGGCGCTGGATACCTGGACCAGCCCCCACACCGACGCCACCTATCCGGCCGAATGGCAGTTTGCCGTTCCCAAGGCCGGCATCGATTTACACATTACGCCGCTGCTGAACGACCAGGAGTTGAATGTTTCCTTTGATTATTGG
>JACKAT010000067.1 GCA_020634935.1 Anaerolineales bacterium | reverse complement strand
GCGATGCTTTTTTTCTGGGGCAGCCAAAAACTTGAACTTTCCAAGAATGAATTCCGTTTGTTACACCGCTTATATTTAAGTGCGGACAGCGTATGTGATCGAAAGAGCTGCGCTGAAGCAATATGGGAACGCTGGACTCCGGACGACGACGCCAATTTGGATCGTGTGATTCATGACATCCGCCGTAAACTCCGAAAGTTAGGTTTGGATGCAAACCAAATTATTGAGAACCGTTTCGGAATTGGTTATAAATTAAATCTTTGACTTATGCCGTTTAGACATAATGGCGCAAATTGTGATGTTTATTATCTAACGTCTGTTATTCCTTTATTAGGTGATCCACTGCCAGATGAATCAGAATTTCCACCACCGGGTACACCAATGCGTACCTGCCCAGACGCAGCTTCGATACCTAAGTTTGGGTCATATGGATCAAGTCGAATGAGAAGAACCGTCCAGTTGTAAACGCCTGAGCCGCTTCTCTTGACTGGCTCGGTACTAGCAATATTCTCAATCGTTAAAGAATATTCGTTATTGTCCTGTTTCTTTATGACACCATTTTTATTATCATCTATGGATGAATGAATCCCCAAACTTTCTGCTCTATCTTGCCACAGCCGTACTTCAAATCCAAAATTGTCCATCAAGGGAGCATCCCAACGCCATACAAACGTTACCAGTGATGAATAGGTTTCTTCAACCGAATTTGGACTAATGACGGTCAAATTTCCAGTGGGAGCAGTAGAGGTCGGTGGGGCGGTAGGGGTAGAAAGTACAATTGGAGGAGGTGTGAATGTGGATAATACTGTTGGGGTACGGCTTGGGGTAGCCGTCTGAGTAGCGGTACTGGTAGGTGTGGAGGTAGGCGATTTAACGCGTACAGTAACTGTTTCAGTAAATGGTACACCGGTCTGAAGGTGCTCTCCGGTTAAGGTGATAGTAATGTTGCCGGTTCGATTCGGCTTATATAAATACGTCCCCTCGGATTGCCGCAATTGATGGGGAATAACGTCAAGTTGAACCGTATTCACGTTTTTACCTGCGTCCCACTGAAGCCTCACTTCTTCACCCAGGGTGATTTCATTAGGTCTGGCTTCGAAAAAAATCGGGGCAGGTTCAAATATAGTTGTTGCTGAGAACGTAGCTGTACCCGAGCTAATGGCCGTGGACAGCGGCTCTGATAAAAGCGCTGTATTTGCCTCTGAAGTCGCAGGAAATGGTTCCGACTTTGTCACTTCCTCCTCTTTGGGGGTAGTTCTGGAGTTGATTAATAGCGGTTGTACCAGGGGCAAGCTACCTATTAAAATAATAAATGCGATTACGCCTCCGTACCAAAACGGGGCTGCCCGTTTCTTTGAATTTTCGCTTATTGATGCCGGCAGCACAGGGATCATAGTGTCATAATCGACCTTAACTTTAGGCCATGGTTCGAGGGCGTTCAAAAAGTGATCCACAGTTTCAAATCTATCATCTGGGCGAGTTGCCAATGCTTTGAGCAGGGCACGCTCAATGTGGGTAGGAATGTTAGGGTTATACTGACCGGGTCGAGGGGGGGTCTCTTTAGTACGCTTGGCGGCGATGGTGTTAAAATCATCCGCTTTATGAGGGATTTTGCCTGTTAACAGCTCGTACAGAATCAAGGCCAAAGCGTAAAGATCCGCCCGATGATCGACCTCTGTTCCCCTGAATTGCTCGGGGGCCATAAATTCAGCCGTTCCCTGAAGATACTTGGGTTGAGTTAGACTCCCCAAATTAGCACTTTCCGCCAGACCAAAATCTGAGAGCAGAGGACGGTCCCCGTCCATTAATACGTTACTGGGTTTCACATCTTTATGGATGACGCCATGGTCATGGGTATATTGCAGCGCCTCTCCAACTTGGTGGACTATATCCAGGCTCTGCCAGATTGATAGTCCTTGATTTATTTTCCATCGAAGGGTTTGTCCATTAGGAATCAGCTTCATGACAAGATAGCTGTAACGGTCATCATTTTCGGCGTCAAAGATCGGCAGAATATTAGGGTGATCCAGTTTCGCAATGGCCTGAGCTTCTGATCTAAAGCGAGCAATAAAACTCGGCTCTTCGGCCCATTGTCGCGGCAGGACTTTGATAGCCACTTGCCGGTCAAGAAGAGGATCATAGGCCTGATAGACTTCAGCCATGCCGCCTTCACCCATTTTTAATTTGATCTCGTAACGCCCTAACGGCTGCCCTATCAAATTCGACATTTTTTCTGATTAACCTATATCCAAAGTTCTCTCCACTTTCACTTGGGACAAAGTGCGGAACTACTTCGTTCTATACATTCAACTTCCCTAAAACGTGTCACCCCAACTGCGTCGTAAAAGATATTAACTTCTGACTTACAATACTTTGGAAAAACCTTAACCCGGTAAGTTGTATCCTGGGGGGGTAAAGTTATTTGGGAACAAAGTGTTGTTTTATAGTCAGCAAGGATCTCCCCATCATTTATCTCACCCCCACATCCTCCCAGCCATCCTCCTGCTTTATTGGTAATTTCCACCCTACAAATGCCGCCCGTACCAATACTTACAATATTGATCTGGGTTGTTGTTGATATAATGGGGGGTGCCCGAAAAATAGTGGGTAAAAATACAGCTTGTTCATAATCGGGTGGCGCCATCGACAAGTCATTGAGGAGAATAGTATCCGGCGTGTCGAGATAGTCTCCAGCATAAGCATCCAGATCACCATCACCATCGACATCAGCCAGAGCTACAGCACGACTACTGGTTGTATTAATCTGGGCGCTGTGAAAGTTCCCTGTTCCATTATTATGCCACACTACATAACCGGAGAGGGTAGCTTCGAATATATCCAAATCGCCGTCAGCATTGATATCACCAATGCTTAATTCCCGACTGTTAAGATTGTTCGTTATGCCTAAATTTAATTCGCTATTGATGAATCTACCTTCGCTATTAACCCAGAACTGATTGGGCTGGCCAAGGGTGCTGCCGTGGGCGAAAAAGGCATCCAGGTCATAATCTCCATCAAAGTCGGCCAGGGCTATCGCTTGGGCGCTGTTACCGGTGTCGATATTTTGAACAAGACTAAAGTTGGCGTCCCCATCATTGAGCCATAGTCCAACCGGACTTTCCGCATTACCGACTAAGGCATCAATATCGCCATCAAGATCAACATCCCCTACCGCTATTGAGAGGCTGGATAGAGATCCTAGTGCCTGCTTGGCGTTAAATGTCCCGCCATCGTTAATATAAATTTGATTCGGCGCGTTGTTCGTATTGGTGACCGCAGCATCCAAGTCACCATCTCCATCGAAATCAGCCAGGGCAACATCGGTACCTGAAAACGAGTCATTTAGCTGCTCGACCTGGAAGATAGGGCTGGTATTGCCAGTGTTTAACCATATTTCATCGGCTTCATTACTACCGTTAACCACAAAAGCATCCAAAACCCCGTCATTATTCAAATCGCCCAAGGCTACGGCCTTACTGGACGCCTTACCTAACTCTTGGACACGGCTAAACTGTCCGTTTTCATTAAGGTATACCTCATTGCCCGTTGGAGAGCCACCGGTAGAATGGTCATAGACAACAATGGCATCGGGGTCGCTATCCCCATCAACATCACCAAGGGCGACGCCTTCAGATCGGGTTCCCCCAAGCGCTTGAGCCGTACTGGTAAATACGCCCGAACCGGTGCGGGCCTTCGCATAAAATTGCCACACATAAGGCGTGGCACTAAGACCGTAGTTGTTTTGCGTTGTATTTCGGGCAGTAACCTGGACCAGTTCACCGGGCTGAAAGGGATCTGCAACGGTTAGTTGTAGGGTTTTATCATTGGCAATTACCACCGGGCCAGTTTGCGACCCGCTCTGGAAACCATGAACTGTTATGGTCTGATTGTTAACCGTACTTTGATCGAAGGGGAGGCTATAAACGATGCCAACTTTACTATTCGGTTCAACTGCAATCCTATTGGCCGGGGGGATGGTTGTGTCTACACTCAGCGGCAGGTAACTGATAAAGAGTTCAAAGATGTCATTCGTGGCCTGATCGCCACGATGGACAACAAAGTTACTATCCAGGGATAATTCAAAATTTCCATCTACATCCCCTCCGGGCGCAATAAGGCCATTGAGTTTAAGAGGTGAGCCTCCACTTACAGGGACACTATAAAGCTCAAGCAAATCGTTTGTATCCTGATCGGCTTGGTAGATAACCCGATTACTATCCGGTCTGATCTGAAAAGTTCCCACATCCCCTCCAGGGGCAATAGGGCCATTGAGCTTCACGACTGTACCCCCACCTATTGGCACACTGTATAGTTCAAAACCATCATTTGTATCTTGATCCGCCCGATAAACCACCCAACTACTATCTGAGCTAACAAGAAACTCGTAAACATCCCCTCCCGGCACAATAGGACCATTGAGCTTCACGACTGTACCCCCGCCTACAGGCACACTGTAAAGTTCAAAGCCATCATTTGTATCTTGATCCGCCCAATAAATAACCCGCCTACTGTCTGGGCTGATCTTGAAGGCATCTACATTCCCCCCAGATGTGAGCGAGCCATTAAGTAGTATTGACGGGCCACCCGCAATAGGAACACTAAATATCTCGTATAAATCTTTGGCGCGTTGATCAGCCGGATAGATCACCCAACGGCTGTCAAGACTAATCTGAAAGGTACCTCCAACATCACCCCCAGGTGCAATAGAGCCATTGAGCCTGATTGGCGTACCGCCACCTATTGGGACACTATAAAGCTCAAGGCCATCATTTGTATCTTGATCCGCCCGATAAACCACCCAATTACTGTCTGAGCTAACAAGAAACTCATAAACATCACCTCCCGGCACAATAGGGCCATTGAGTTTGATCGGTGTACCTCCATCTATAGGCACACTATACAGCTCGAATCCATTATCTGTATCTTGATCCGCCCGATAAACCACGCGGCTGTTATCCGGACTGATCTTAAACGCCTCCACATTCTTCCCGGGCACGAGAGCGCCGTTGAGCTTAACCGGCGTACCGCCACCTATTGGGGCACTATAAAGTTCGTAAACTTCATCCGTGTCCTGATCTGCCCGGTAAATTACCCGACCGCTGCCTTGCATCAACTCAAAATTTATAACATTCTTCCCCAGTGTTAAAGGAACATTGAGCTTAACCGGCGTACCTCCGCCTATTGGGACGCTATAAAGTTCGAAGACCTCATCGATGTCCTGGTCCGCCAAGTAAATCACCCGACCACTGCCCGGACTGATCTCAAAATTCGTAACATTCTTGCCGGGTGTAAGAGCGCTGTTAAGCTTAAGGGGCACACCACCTCGCGATGGGACGCTGTAGATTTCAAATATGTTATTTGTGTCTTGGTCCGCCCAGTAAGTTATCCACTCACTATCAGGGGAGATCCGAAAACCATCGACATTCCCACCGCCTATTAAATTTCCATTTACTTTTTGTACGACCGGCTCCGGTGGATCGGCATAGACTCGACTAACTACAACGCCTAGCAGCAGTAATATCCCCCAACATATATACCATCGAGCCATGTTCTTTATCTTTAACAACTTTACCACTACTCCTCTCCCCCTTCACTTCTTGGAAAATCCCCAGATAAGCCCAAGAAATTTTGTATAGCTTTTATATGGCTAGCTGATAGACTAGAGACGTAGTTAGGTAATTGACCGGTCGAAATCGTCACCTGCAAATAAGTCTAACAATACAATGTTTGGCCCAAGCATCATTCAATTTATTCGGGCTGTGGATTATTCGCGAATAGGCTGAGTTTCTCAGCCGAGAGTACTCTCATCTTGGCCCTCCTAGCGCTAAAATGGAGGTTTCAAGATGTTGAAAAAGAGAATTATTGCGGTTTTAACCGGGTTAGCTCTGCTGGCCGCCGTAGCCGGTTCGGTTGGCATCGTGGCCGACGAGGCCGGGTTGTCGGTGACAGCGCCGGCTCATGCGTGTTCGCATCCTGGAAATTCGGGAGGTGGATGCTAACGATTAATTAACCTATAAAATCATTACAGCCTGACTGAGCTTTTTATTCAGTCAAGCTGTAATGATACTTTTGCAAAATAGTATTTAAATACGGATCTTGGAAATGGGGCAGATATCGCGCCTTGATCGCTTTTAACTCCTTCAACTTGGCCGTGACTTGAGCATGATCTTGTCGCATAAATTCATACTCAATCAAACCGGCCAGCGCCTTCAATTCGCCCTGTCGGTTGTCTAACTTACGCCAGGTATTCAGCGATTTTTGCAGAAATTGGCCCCCTTCAAGTGCTCGACCTTGCTCAAGATAAGCTATCCCTAAATTGCTCCAAGCCTGAGCTAATCCGGATAGATTTGAGTACTTCTGGTAAATAGCTTCTGCGCTTCGAATACAATGTTCTGCTTCCGCGAGATTACCGTTGTATTGATGGATGATGCCCCTGTTCATGTAAATTGTGGCAAGTTCAAGTTCATCTCCGGTCAATTGGGCATAATTGGCAGCGTCTTGAAAGCAATGCAAAGCTTGGGTGAGTTGTCGGCTAAGGATATAAAGGGTACCCAGGTTAATGAGACCACGCATCAAACCATGATGGTCATTCATCTTCTCCCAGATAGCACACGCCGATTCTAGATGCAACTGGGCCTTATGCCAGATACCCTGCCAGGTAAATAGAACACCCAAATGATTATGGGTATGGGCTTGACCGTGCTCGTTCTTGATTTGCTCAAATAGATCAAGGGCATAACAACATAACACCTTTGCCCGGAACCATCGGCCTAATTCGATATAGAAGTATCCCAGATTTGTACAGGCGCGCCCTTCATTATATCGACTGCCAGCTTGCCGGGCGAAATTGATAGCCCATCGATAATGGTGAATTGTCTGTTTTATTTTGCTTTGCCGTTGTAATAGTCGAGCCAGTAGGAGCGAGAAGACAACGCATCTAGCTGCATCGTCACGTTGTTGGGCCTGGGCCAGGGCTTGATCGAGCACCTGCTGCCAGACAGCCCAATAGCCGCGCCGTTCTATATAGGGCGACAGCGTTTCGATCAGTTGGTAAACCGCCGGCCAGGCTTCAGGCACGGTCAGACCATAGAGAATGGCCCGGACAAGACCCTCCCGCTCCTGGTCGAGCGCCTCGACTTCGAGCGATTGCACGGCGGGATTATTTTGCCAATAGGCGATATTAGTCAATACAGCCGTTATAAAAAAATCGGTGTAGTTGGATGCATCGGTCAAGGTGTCTTGGGCCATTTGACAACTTCATTGAGCAAAAACGTTTCGGTTAATCGATGAATACGGTAGCGACGCTGATCGATAGTACCGCTGACCTCCAGTAAAGAGAGCGTGATCAACTGCGCCAGGGCATCGTGTAGGTCGCCCATAGTTAATTGAGCGGTGGTCGCCAGTTGATCGATGGTACCATTTTGCACCAACGGCATGACCAACAGCAGTTGGCGGCTGCTCTCAGCTAGCACGGACCAGGCTTGCCAATAGATAAAGGTGTACAGATCGTCCACTTTTTTGCCCTGAGCTTGCCGCAGGCTGTCGAGCACCTGTGAAAGAGGCAGGCTGTGCAGTTGGCCAATCACCAGCTTGAGGGCCAACGGATGGCCGCCGACAACCTGATAGATGCGCCCCAACTGCTCATCCGAAGCTTCAGCCAACGAGGTCATGTGGTGCAGTCCAGCCTCGTGCCTGAGCAGATCAAACGAGTCGGCCCGACTCAATTCGGTCAGGCGGATCGAGGCGAGGCCGGCCTGCGGCGGCATCACCCGGCTGGTCAGCAAAAATTTGGACGGGTTGGCCAGACGGGCCAGCAGCGGCAGCAGCGACTCGAAATCAACGATGGTCTCCAGGTTATCGATGACCACCAGATGAGGCTGCGCTTTCAGCCGCTCGGTGAGCAATGCCATTTTTTGCTGGGGCGAAACCATTTCGGGCGATTCCTCGCCCAGTTGGGCCAATAAATTGTCGATCAGGGTTTCACTGTCGAGAGCGGGTTGGACGGTGAGTTGCAGACCCAGGCCGGGCCAAAACTCTTGCTGCTTGGCGCTGACCCAGGCTATCTGTTGAAAATGATGGGTCAAAGCCACCCGCCGAATGACGGCATTGGCCAGCGCTGTTTTACCGATACCGCCCAATCCCTCGATCGCAACCAGCCAGGCCGGTTCCGGCGACAGCAGGGCGTCACCAACACGCTTAAGATAGGCGTTAACGCCAAAGAGATCGGTGGGGGCGGGCAGGTTGAGGCGCTGCTCCAGCGCGGTGATGACCGCCTGTCGGGCCAGGCGTTCTTGACCGGCCAGAATATCGGCCAGTTGCTCGATGGCCTGCCGCTGTTTTTTATGGGCGGTGGCTTCGGCTATGTTTTTCTCGTTGGCAACGGCGGCCACGGGGGTGTTTTCCAAAAATCGCCGCCGCAGGAGATCGGCCAAAAAAGCATCGTAGCGATCTTCCATCGTCGTTAGGGCTTGCAGCAGCAGATCGTTGGTAAGCCGGCGGGCGTTGGCGGAGCGGGTCTGACCGGCCTGGTGAAAAAGATACAGGTGGCTGAGCGGGCTGGTATCGTCATTAGGCTTACTCCACAGTTTGAGCGCCTCGTGGACCCCCGCTCGCAGGTGCGGCAGCGAAATATCGGTGGGCTGAAACAAGAATCTCTCTCCTCTAATGGGTGGCAACAGCGTTCAGGGTTTAACATACCATATCTGAACAGCAAAATCAACCGGTAATAGAGATTTGGGCCAGGCCCAGGATAGTTTTCGACCAAAATCGTAGAGACATTGGCTAGGTCACAGCCATAGTTTATGAGGTATCCTAGCTGGCAAAGTTCGCCAACAAGGCGATCCCTCTACAAAGGACTTATGATGCCCAAACGTGACTCAACCATCTTGGTCCTCTGGGCAGACGGCTTCCAGGAAGCCACCGCCACGATCTTTGTGACCGAACTCCGCCGGGCCGGGGTACGGGTCAAAGTCATCGGCTCAACACGACAACAAATTAAAGGCAGTTACGGACTGGCCATCGCTCCCGACCTGACTCTGACTCAAGCTGAACCGCTCCTGATCCAGACGACTCACCTCATTATTCCAACGACATTAGCCGCTGTCCAACGCTTAAAAAACGATCCCTGCCTGGCCGCGTTTTTGGAGCAGATCGACCGGTTGCAAATCCCTGTTTTAATTGGCGGCGACATCTCCGGAGCGCGCCTGTTTCTCAAGAGCACCGTTACGATTTTCCCCGCCGACAGCGAGGCCCTGGTGGCGTTCGCGCGGCGGGTAGCGGGAGGTGATGGCCCGTTTTAGACCAAAGGACTCATTTTCGTATGACACAGCGTTACAATCTGTCATTCAACTATGCCAAAGCCCAAATGATCCATACCGGTAACGACTTTCGAGTAGAGCTATGTAAACAAACCACCCATGATAATCTGAGCCGTATCCGACCAGGCACGCGGTGTATCACATCTAATACATATTTTAAACGCGATATCAACCATAAAATGAACATTCACCCTCTTAACGACGCCCAAACCGAATGGCGCCTCACCCTCGACGATGATATCGATCTGGAAACCTACCGCTGCTTAGAGCAGCAAACCGTCGACGCCGTATGTCAAACCCTGTTCCGGGCCGGGGCCGCCAAGCTCATCGTCGATTTGACAGCGAATAAACGGCTCGACTCGCTGGGGCTGCAACTGCTGCTGTTGATTTATAAGAAATGCGCCGAGAAGGAAGTTCAAATGACCCTACTTAATCCTTCGAGCCAAATCAGGCGTATCCTACGGATTTTACAGTTTGATCGGATTTTTGTCATTGAACAGGATGAAGATGGATTGTGAAAAAGAAATGGGGTATCAGGATGACACGTCAAGAGGTCATCAAATGAAAAGGATTTCCTTGAAAAGAAATAGGGTGCTTTTTAGCGGGGTAATCATAAGTTTAATCGGAACCTTGCTAGTTCTAACCTATTCAAATCTATTTATGCCAGAAATTAACGCTGCTCCAAGCAAATTATTAACGCCGACCCCTCAGACTCAATACCTTCCCCTGATTATGCAACACTCGTCCACCCCCGTACCACCTAAACCGACTGGCGGAGGCGCTTCCTGGAGCAGTCCCATCGCTGTTTCCACCGTTAATGAGATGGTTTGGGCCGTGAACCCGGACGCAGGCTCAATCACTGTGATCGACGGTGAGAGGCTGGAAAAAATTACTGAGATAACTGTAGGGCAAGAACCTTGGAACCTGGTCATTTCTCCCGATGGGCAATGGGTTTATGTGACAGATCGGGCTTTGGGCGCCTTGATTGTCATTGATGCTCAAAATCGAGCAGTCATAAAAACCTTGTCCATCGGACCCGAAGTCAACGGCATCGCGCTCAGTCCAACCGGAGAAACCGCCTTCATCGCCGTCTCATCTGATGCAGAAGTGGTTATTTTGAATTTACGCACCTACGAAATTACAGAACGGATTGCGGTCGATCCTCAACCCTATGCCATTGCCGTCACCAACGATGGCGACTCTAGAGATGATGATGAACACGTATTCGTCACTCATTTTCAGGCATTTCCTCAGCCGGATGGGATCGAGGCCACGGACAATGGTCGAGTCGGGCGCGTAACCGTTCTTGAGACAGCATCCCAGACCATTAGCCATCAAATTATCCTTTCCCCTGATTCCCATGGCTTTCCTAATCTACTGGCCGGGCTAACCATCCATGAAAATCAAGCCTGGATACCGCACGTACGGGCCGCGCCTGATCTACCCAACAATTTAACCACCACTGTTTTTGCGGCGGTTGTCGTTCTCGACCTCGATTTAATGGCAGAGGCTCCCGCCAAACGCCTTCTGTTAAATGACCAGGATATCTTCGGCTCGCCTGTGAACGACCCGCTGGCAGCCATTCCGGCCCCTGATGGGCAGCATCTGTATGTCATTTTGGCCGGCAGCGATTTGGTGGAAGTGGTGGATATAGCCAATCCCAATCAGCCACAACTAACCAAGTTTCTACCGACCGGAAAAAATCCACGGGGGTTGGCCCTTAACCCGGATGGCCGGCGGGGGTACGTGCTGAACTATCTCTCCCGCTCCATAACCGTCCTCGATTTAGAAAACCTGATGGTAATGACTGAGATTCCGGTAACGGATGAAACACTGGCCCCCGATATATGGCGAGGCAAAGTTCTGTTCAACAATGCCGTCAACCCCAAACTGAGTCAGGGATCGTGGATATCTTGCGCCAGTTGTCACCCCGACGGCGGTTCGGATGGCGTGACCTGGATGTTTCCCGATGGCCCCCGCCAGACGCCGCCGCTGTGGAACACCGGCCAAACCGGACCGTGGCATTGGTCGGCGGCTCTAGACGAACCTCAGGATGTTGAGGAGACCGTTCAAATCATCCAGCACGGGCTGGGGTTAGCACCGGGGATCGATCCGCCTCAGCTAGGGGCACCCAATGCCGCTCGGTCAGCAGACCTGGATGCCATGGCCGCGTTTATAACCCAAGGGATTCGCGTGCCGAACCTACCATCGCCGACCGCCGATTACGCCGCAGGCCGCGCTTTGTTTCAGTCGGCGGACTGCGCAGTTTGTCACGGCGGTCCCACTTGGACCAGCAGCACGATGCCTGGAGCGGCCGGCACACTCGACCCGGATAGCAACGGCATGGTCGATGTAGTGCTGCGCCAAGTTGGCACCCTCAACCCTCGCGACATTCGCGGCGATACCGGTTTTGACCCACCGTCGCTACTCGATGTGGGGTTAACCGCCCCATACTTTCACGACGGTTCGATGCCGTCTCTCGAAGCCTTGTTAACCTCAGGCCACCCGGATCCACAAGGCGCTGGTAATGGCTTGAACAGCGAGGAAGCTATCATCCTGGCGAATTTTCTACGTACCATTGGACTCGATACGCCCAGCGTGGATGAGGCGCCCTAACTGCTATGTATAGAAACCCATGAACCATTAATCAACCAAACAGAGAGGGAATATCTAATGCTAAAACAGATGATCAAATATGCCACCATCACCACTGTTGTAGTCATTGCCATGCTGCTGCAGCCCATATTACCTTTAATAACCAGCAGCGTTCAGGCAGCAGGTCGGACCAAAGCCGCGAAGCCTTTCGTAAATACTCCCACGCCGGCAGCGACAGCCTGCCAACTCAGCAGTTATCTGCCCTTAATCACAAAGAAGGGAAGTAATTCGAGTGCAGCAGTCACCGGAAATTCGACATCGGCTACTGAAGAAATATCAGCGGCGAGCGGCCCGGAATTTGATATTATTAGCCCCAGCGCCGGCGGCAGCATTAGCGGAATGCTCTATTTTGCCGCCCAAGCCGCCGATCCGGCCGAAATTTCCAGCGTCACCTTCTGCGCCGGCTCAACCGTGCTGGGCACCGACTCCACTGCGGCCGATGGTTTCAAAGTATTTCTGAATGCCAAGACCCTGCCGGCCGGCCCGATAGACCTAATCGCCCTGGCCAGCGGCCCCGGCGGGCAGGCCATCCAAACCATCAGCGTCAACGTCGTGCCCAACCCATCAAACTCAGGCGTTATCGGGAGTAATGGCGGCGTGCTGGCCAGCGAAATCGGCAGCATCATCACCATCCCGTCCGGCGCGGTGCCGGATGGCACGAACATCAGCGTGACGGAGAAAACCCAAGAGCAGGTGACGGCCGACAACGGCATCGATTGGGATGCGCTGGGCGTGACATTTTTGGGAGCACAGGATGTACAATCCAGCGCCGAGTTTGAGAAACCGCTTGGCGTCTCATCCGCCGGTTTTGGTAACCGGGTCCAGCCTGGTCAGGCCGTGGTCAACTACCGCATTATTCCCGATGCAGATGGGGATGGGGTGGATGAGATTGTGGTGGTGAATACGGCTAGTGTGGCCCCGAATAATGACGTGGTGGCTGATCCTGTACCTCAAATTCAACTGAATACTTTCGCCACGGTCTCCAGTCTTGGCAGTTCAACGGGTATCGCCGCACAAGAGAATATTAGCGGCCCGCCTGGAACAATTATTGAATTTGAAGCTACGGGATTTAATCCTCTTTCTATAGAAGGCAATGTTGCGATTTTCAAATCATTAGAAGATGGCACAGTCTTTGAAATCCCTGTAAATGTAGAGATGTCTTCAACAAATGTAGGCGAACAAATTCTAACCACGATTATACCGCCCTTATCTATTGGGAATGCCACGCTGACGTTTGATAACAAAAGTACGGGCGACTCGTCGGAGGCAATGCAGGTGACCATTCTTCCCACAGCCCCACTTAATGGTACTGCTCAGCAAATTATTGAGGATTTCTTGCTTCAAGCTAAGAGTGACCTGCAGGCCTCAATGCTTCCCGGAAATACGCCCGAAGAACAAAAATATAACGAGCTAACTGCACAAAACATTCGAGACATTGATTTGTTTCTTGCTGAGTTAAATAATCTATATGGCCTGATTGCCAGCGAGTCCCCTGAAGTTCAGAATATAGTTAACAATATGCTGAATGATATTGCGATTACTTTACAGGGCCTGGAAAACAACATAATTCTTCCAGCAAATGCTAATAATGCCACATGTGTTAATCCAGGGATTGAAGCACTAAACAATCTGAGCACTGCATTTAAAATTGTGTCGATAGCTTACCGCGTAGGTGCAATAGCGGCTTTTGCGTTAGGTGCTGCACCGCTAGGAGCAGCACTTCTATTCGGTGCAGGAGTTGCAAGTACTATCTCACGTGGAATCAAATATGGCACAAAAATAGGTGTTGCACTTGCTAGTAGTACACTAAACATCAATGGTGATCAAAGTATTGCAGGTTTAGGATTTAAACCAGATATTAGAGCTAGTAATCAATGTGATTCTCAATGTACGCCAGCTCAAAATAATTCTGGACCAGGCAGAACGGGCATGGGGGCTGCTCCTCCCCCTGGTGGAAATGGTTGTGGCAATGCTGGAGGGGCCGAGAGTGCAAGTGGGGCAAACATTCAAAGAATTGGCACCAGTCAGGCATCTGTCCCTATTGTCGTCAAGATCTTCTCCGGCAGTTCGGCCACGCCCTTCACCGGCCTAGTCGATGAAGGCGGCTATTTCTTCGTTCCCTTCATCCCGGAAGGCGAACCCTTCACCGCCCTGGCCATCGACACCGGCAGCGGCCAGACTCGTACTTTTGAGGGCGTCGGGCCGGCTACAGGGGACTCGGTGTTTATGTTTTTTGACTTCTTCAATGATGATGGTTCCGGGGCCACAACGATTAACATCGGCGATGTGGTCAACGGCGAAATCAGCACCGCCGGTGAGATTGATATCTATACCTTTACCGCTTCAGCCGGTCAATCAATATTCTTTGACGCTCAAGGCACATCCGCCAGTTATCTGGACGTCAATTGGCGGATTGAGGACGCTGGAGGCAAGGTCGTCGCCAGTCGGGCTAACTTCAGTGACGTTGGGCCACTTACCCTCAGTTCAGGCGGCAATTACATCCTAACCATCTTTGGCCAGGATGATACCACGAGCACCTACCAATTCCAGGTGTGGAATGTACCGCCGCCAGACCAGTTCACCATCAACATCGAAGACATCGTTTCGACCACCAATCCGGGCAATGGTTCAGGTAACATCGAAACCCCTGGCGTCCGAGATATCTATACGTTCACCGCTTCAGCCGGTCAATCAATATTCTTTGACGCTCAAGGGACATCCGCCAGTTATCTGGATGTCAATTGGCGGATTGAGGACGCTGGAGGCAACCTCATCGCCAGTCGAGCCAACTTCAGTGACGATGGGCCTTTTACCCTCAGTTCAGGCGGCAATTACATCCTAACCGTCTTTGGCCAGGATGATACCACAAGTACCTACCAATTCCAGGTGTGGAATGTTCCTCCTCCAGACCAGTTCACCATCAACATAGGAGACGTCGTTTCGACCACCAATCCGGGCAACGGTTCAGGCAACATCGAAACCCCCGGTGTGCAAGATATCTATACGTTCACCGCTTCAGCCGGTCAATCGATATCGTTTGATGCTCAAGGCACATCGGCCAGTTATCTGGATGTCAATTGGCGGATTGAGGATGCCGACGGCAACCTCGTCGCCAGTCGGGCCAACTTCAGTGACGATGGGCCTTTTACCCTCAGTTCAGGCGGCAATTATACCCTAACCATCTTTGGCCAGGATGATACCACGAGCACCTACCAATTCCAGATAATCGAGCAATAGCCAGACGTAAATGAAGTTACCATCAATAGTGAAGCTATCTTGTTGAAGAATTACGGATGGGGAAGTAGGGATGGCTCAAAAACTTATGAGTGGAATCTTCTAGCGCCAGGGAGAGGCAGTCGGACGGTCTACCTGCCACTGGCAGTATAAGTAGAGAGAGAGGAACAGAGTGAAACAGTTGAGATACCTATGTATGACGCTAACCGTAGCGATAGCAATATTGATTTTGATTTTGGCCTTACCTTCGACACCTGCACGGGCCGATAGCCCGCCAGAATTTTCTCTCAAATGGGGCTCATTTGGGACCGATAACGGCGAATTTGATGCCCCGAGAGGTGTAGCCATTGATCGAATGGGCAATGTCTATGTGGCTGACCGAGACAATAACCGTATCCAGAAATTCGATAGCAACGGTACGTTTCTCACCAAATGGGGTTCCCTTGGTAGTGGCAATGGTCAGTTTGATGATCCTCTCGGGGTAGCTGTCGATGGTGCAGGTAATGTATACGTCGCGGACGAGGAGAACCACCGTATCCAGAAATTTGATAGCAACGGCGCCTTTCTGACCAAATGGGGATCCTTTGGCAGCGGCAATGGTCGGTTCAATGAACCGGAAAGCGTTGCTGTCGATAGGGCGGGCAATGTCTACGTCTCCGAGGAGGATAATGACCGTATCCAGAAATTTGATAGCAACGGTACGTTTCTCACCAAATGGGGTTCCCTTGGTAGTGGCAATGGTCAGTTTGATGATCCTCTCGGGATAGCTGTCGATGGTGCAGGTAATGTCTACGTTGCTGACGAGGAGAACCACCGTATCCAGAAATTTGATAGCAACGGCGCCTTTTTAGCTAAGTGGGGATCCTTTGGCAATGACACTGGTCAGTTCAATGAACCGGAAAGTGTTGCTGTCGATAGGGCGGGCAATGTCTATGTTGTTGAAGAGGAGAATCATCGCATCCAGAAGTTCACTAGTGACGGTGTTTTTCTGTACGCTTGGGGATCCCAGGGAAGTGACGACGGTCAGTTCAATTTTCCCCGGGATGTAGCTGTAAACAATCTAGGTAATGTATATGTGGTTGATACAGGTAACGACCGCATCCAAAAATTTAGTGGTAGTAATTACGTCTATCTGCCTATAGTCTCAAAGAATTAGTAATCAAGGTCACGCTTACATTGGATGACATGTGTCCATAGGCATTCGGTGCAGTTGGTGGTGATAGGATAGAGTAGCGGGGATGAACTACTGAGCCACTAATGGGCGCTAATTTTACTGGTTCAGCAAGTAGGTTGGGTCGATGAAAGAGGCCCAACATTTCTCGCTGGCATCACCCCATTCTCCGGCAGCCCGGTTCTATCAAAAGAGCCAGCAGCCAAGACCAAATGAGGGTGATGTCCGGTGATAGCGGCGTTGAGTGATCGAAAATTCGTTTAACAGCCCTAAACCAAGGGAGTAACTCGATGAAAAAGAAAAGAAACAAAACAGCACACGGGTGCTTGCAGCTTTTGGCCGTACCGGTGGTAATGACGTTCATAGTGACGGCCATCCTCGCGGTGCTGGTTACCGGACTGTCGTTCACATTTGCCAGCCGGATAAGTGTTAAGTCGGCCGTCAGCCTGGATGAATTCGTGCGTGAATTTATGACTCAGTCTATTGAACAGGATATTCGGCAGAAGTATTTGGCCCAGAGCCTACCGCCACCGGAGATCGACTCCATCGCCATCCGGCATGCCGTCGATCTGCTTGTGCCGCCAGATTGGATTGATAACGCCGTAGACCAGGGCATCGACAATATCTTCAACTTTCTGGAAGCGGGCCGGACCGATGCCTACGAGTTCGATTTCCGACCGCTTCTGGAAAGATTCCGGAGTGAGACCGGACACGAAGCGATGACCATTATCGTCGGCAGCTATCCGCCTTGTCCCCCTTCATACTTTCCTACGTTTGAATACAACCAAGAGCACAATGTCGAGATTGAGTGCCTGCCGTCCGGTGTACCGGTGTCACAAGTGGCCGATCAAGTTTACACAACCCTTATTGCCGGATTCAATAGCGATCCCGAATTGTTGGCCAACGGCGGTATCTTTCGCGAAGAGTGGTCGCCAACCACAGCATCTGATGCGGAGATTATCATTCGAGCCTTTCAAGTTTTAGATCGGTTGTGGTTACTGTGGCTGATTCCCTTGGGCTTGCTGGCCATAATTGCCCTCTTGACAGTGCGCTCGCTGTACAGCCTGGGCATCTGGTTCGGCAGCACACTGTTGATTACCGGGGTCGTTACACCCGTGGTTGGCCTGATCATTTTCGTTCAAATCTTAGATTGGCTGCAATACCTGCTGGACGGACTTGGTACTAGTGAAGACCCATTGGGGCAATTAACCATCGAGCTGGTCACCAATGCTATATACACCTTACATTTCAATTGGCTGATATCCGTACTCATTCAGGCCGGACTGATGTTTCTGTTGGGGGGCAGCGGTCTGGTGCTGGCGCTGCTGCTGAAAATATTCTACAGAAACCCTGGCCCGAAAAATAATATGGGAGGTGTCAAATGAAGAAAAAATGGTTCGGCTGTTGCCTGTCAATTGTTCTGACGCCATTTTTGGTGTGTGGTTTATACTATGGGGCGGTAACCCTTTATGTGGCGCTTACAGAATTACCCTATGATGATGAACGTGTAGATGCCTATGCCCTGCTTCCGGCAGAAACAACCGGCGCTGCCGTACTAACCGACCTTCGTCTGCGGGAAGATACCCGCTTGAAATTTATCTTGCCTCACCATCGTATCAATGAACTTATTGATCCAATCTTTGTCTCAGTTGAGCTTCAACCGGAAGACGTTTCTCAGGTGGCCCTGGTTTCTGTAGATTACAGTTCGGCAGCAATGTTGATTTACACCCATAAAGCTCCGGCTATTTTCGAGAGCCTTCCAGCCCGAGACATCGAACAGGTTGAAAGTTATGGTGAGGACACGCTTTATATGATAATCACCCCATATTTAATCGGCTACGACAAAAATGTTAGCCTCGATAAATTTGAACCGTGGGTCTGGACGCTGGTCAATGACGGTCTGCTGGTAGTGGGCGGCGTATCAACCGTAAAAAATGTGCTTGATATCTTCCATGGACGCCGCGCTAATTTAGTACAGGCTCGTCCGATCATGCAAAACCTCATCACGTTGATGCGCGACAAACCGAATGTTTATTACAACTTTCGACGAGAAGAAGATATTGAGATGGGCAAGACTTTTATGTGGGTTCTAAGCTTTTTTATGGGTCCGCTATACGGATTAACTGAATTGAGTTCAGTACAAGCGGGGAGTTTTGCCTTTGAAGAAGTTGATAACTGGTGCATTTCAACCATGGGTTCGCAACTGGCTAGCCGTAAATCGGCGATGATCGTGAGTTCCCCCTTCAAACTTATCAGCGGGTTCGAAAACCTGAGCGGCCCCAGCAGCCTCAATTGGGATACAGATTTGATGGAAACCGTTCGCGTCAATAATGTTATGCTCACCAGCGTCCATTGGCGCAAAGAAAAGTGCGATAAAATCCGGGCCGAAAGACCGCCGTTTGTGTTTCCAAACTGGTAATCATCATCTCAATGCGTTCAAGAGGTTGGGTCGATGAAAGAGCCCCAACAACTTCGGTGCGGTGGAGGTTGAATCACTGAGATACTGATTGACGTGATATCACTGAAGTATGCATACCAGCCTCAGTGCATTCAGTTCATTCAGCGATCCAGTGGTTCGCCCCCCCACCCGCGCTGTTAGGGTGGGTGGAGTTTCATTACGATCACCCGAAAAAGCCTCTCGCCATCGGAAAAGGGTTTGATATCGGCCATTTAAGACGTCGATCAATCGATTCTGAGTTTGGAATCGACTGATCGACGCATTGATCAGTCACGTAGGTTGGGTCGATGCCACAACTCAGCTGCGTTACGAGAACTTACGCCCCGTGAGTAAGCTGCGATTTTACCGGGTAGCTCCGACTGGTTTAGTAGATCGCTCGCGCTGACTTATAAAGTAGCTCAACCTACCTTAGTAAGTAGCTTGAGCTGCCTAAGTTAGGAAACTCAAGCTACCTAAGTTAGGAAACTCGAGCTACCTAAGTTAGGAAACTCGAGCTACCTTATTAAGCAGCTTGACCTACTTTAGTAGATAGCTCAGACTGATTTAGTAGAGAATGAGACCTATTTAACTGGGTAGCGTGAGGAAGACGGGGGCGGGGAACGGGGTCAGTTGGGTCAAAAAAGCCCGACGCTGTGGGGGTGGGCAGCGCCAGGGCGGTGGAACACCGGCAAAACGGTTTTTATTTGAAAATCAGGGGATTATCGGCGTGAGCAGCGTCCCACAAGGCTTTCATCGCGGCATCGGTGATCCCGATGTTGGCACGGTTGATGATGTCGCCGGTGTACTCGTTGATATTGTTGACGGTGCGCTTCAAGTGGTGATCGAGGCGCAGGTTGAGGGTGATATTACCGTGGCGGTCGATGGAGGGGGCGATGCGGACCAGGCCCGGCAGCTTGAGCGGCGTGCCCTGGTGGGCGTGATACACAACGGCATCTTTGAGTTCGAGCAGAGCCAGGTTGACCGTGTTGGGATTCATACTGGTGCGCATGGCAATCCACTTAGCCAAGTCACGCTCGTCCAGGGTTTGGTTGTGTCTAAGTCGGGGTCCAAAATCTCGGAATGCTTCGATGGGGGTGGCCATAAGTATCTCACTTTCTTGAGCTAAAGCGTTGGCTTGTTTAGATAACCCTATCGTATTCCGATAAACCGTTGGGGTATATGACAAGTTTATGCAGGAAGTATAGGAGTTGCATATGGGAATTGTTGAGAAATGTGGAAAGTGTGAAGAAACGGTCAGCCGAAAAAAGAAAGGAAACAGCTATCTGGCCGCGTCAAGCCAAACTTCAGAGCTATCGACTTTTTCTTCTAAACCTTTTACAGGGGAAATTACTTAACGGTTCTACGCCACTATCCCTACTTTTGAAAAAGTATCGTGTAAATGACTCTGGCCTGGAACAGCACTCTGTAACGGTTTACTTCAAACCTGGCTGTACGCTTCCTGTATCAAAACGACACACCAATACCTCAAAATGGCATGAACATTAAAAAACTTACCTGATTCCGTTAGGTAAGTCACGTAGATTGGGGGCGATGAAAGAGACCCAACATTTCCCGCTGGCTTCACCCCATTCTCCGGCACCCCGGTTCTATAAAAAAAGCCGGCGGTTTGGAAATGCGTCTGTCCCATTCGGTGGGGTGGGAGTGAATCACGGAGGCGCTGATTGACGTGATTTCACGGAAGTATGCATAGCCACCTCAATGCATTCAGCCCATTCAGTGGATCAGGGGTTCGCCCCACCCGCCCTAACAGCGCGGGTGGATGTCATTACGATCACCCGCAAAGGCCTCTCGCCATCGGGAAAGGGTTTGGAATCGACTAACAGCTCAAGGCCGATCCCCGACAAGAGGCGCCCTGGCTGGCCTTGGTCACAATCCTAATATTCGCTGACGGACACCCATTCAATCTGATCGCTGTGAAGGCCTTAATTACAGCAAAGAAATTGAGCAAAATACAAACATAATTTTTAGTCAAAACCTACGGTATCCATAGAAATCACGTGTAAACTTAAATATCATAACCTTACGACCAAATCTAACGACATCGGAGAAGAGGGAAAATGAACCATTCCAGATTAAAATTCCAACCGCGATCATTAGGGCGAATTTCCATATTTCTGGCAGCCCTATTAGCGATAGGGCTATTCCTTACCCCGGTCAGAACTCGATTAGTCTTTGGCGACTCGAGCCTTACCGCTTCTATATCTGACGCCGGGACCATAAACGGCGATAGGGAAACCGGCCACGGCAATCCTATCGAACCCGTAGTTACTAACGCCATCCCCAATCTGCCACCTGAACTTTCCCAGAGCAAGTGGCTTGGCCTTCTGCGACAGCCAAACGACACTGCCGCCGCCACTTACCAACCATCTAACGTCGTGCAGAGTCTAATCTTTAGCGCCACCGAAGTTATAAAACTCACCGCGCCGGATGCAGCGGCCGGTGATTGGTTTGGGGATGCCGTCGCCATCAGCGGTGATACGCTGATCATTGGGGCTTCCAGCGACGATACTGACATCGGTGCTGGGGCCGGTTCGGTCTATATTTTTGAGCGCAATCAGGGCGGAGCCGATCAATGGGGTCTGGTTAAAAAACTGGCCCCTTCCGATGAACACGCCGGCGATAGATTTGGCAATGCCGTCGCCATCAATGGCAACACGTTGGTTGTGGGGGCATTTCAAAATGATGATGCTGGAACCGGTTCTGGCTCGGCTTATGTCTTTGAGCGCAACCAAGGTGGGGCCGATCAGTGGGGTGAAGTCGCGAAGATTACAGCCTCTGATGCCGCCGCTGCCGACCAGTTTGGTATTTCCGTCACGATTAGTGGCGATACGTTGGTTGTGGGGGCGCATCAAGATAGTGACACTGGCCAATTCTCCGGTTCGGCCTATGTCTTTGAGCGCGATCAGGGCGGGATCAATCAGTGGGGCGAGTTCACGAAGATAACCGCCACGACCTCAATTACCGGCGACCGCTTTGGTACGGCTGTGGCTCTGAGCGGTGATACGTTGTTTGTTGGCGCTCCGTTTATCGATGAAAGCGGCAACAATTTTGGGTTAGTCTATATCTTTGAGCGCAACCAAGGCGGGGCTGATCAGTGGGGATATGTAACGGAATTTAATGCCGCCGATACCGGATCCGGGGATAGATTTGGAGAAGCTATATCCATTAGTGATGATACAGTGGTAGTAGGGGCTATTGGTACCAGTACTCCCGGCATCGGGTCGGCTGGCGCAGCTTATGTCTTTATGCGTAATCAGGGTGGAACTAACCAGTGGGGCCAGGTGCAAAGACTAATTGCCTCTGATGCAGCCCAAAGTGATTGGTTTGGCGACGCGGTAGCCATCAGCGGCGATACGGTGATCGTTGGCGCTCATCAAGATGATGATTTCGGCACCAGGACCGGTTCGGCCTACATTTTCGAGCGCAACCAGGGGGGAGCCAACCAATGGGGTGAAGTTCAAAAATTACTTGCCTCTGATGCCGAAACATTAAACCGGTTCGGTTATGCCGTAGCCGTTGATGGGAGCACCACCGTTATTGGCGCCTATCAGGATAGTGACGACGGCCAATATTCCGGGTCGGCCTATGTGTTTGATTTTGGTTTCATTGCCCCACCAGCACCGGAAATCACCGTCATAGGCAATGGGCAGGAGGTTGCCAACGGAAATGTTACACCCTCGACGACAACCGACACAGACTTCGGCAGCGCCAATATCAACTCCGAGACCGTAGTCCATACCTTCACCATCGAGAACAGCGGCAACAGTGCGCTCACTTTAACCGGAACGCCGGACAAAGTGACGCTCAGCGGCGTCAACGCCGAGGATTTCACCGTAACCGGCCAACCCGATTCCCCTATAAACGGCGGAGGAACGACGACATTTGAGATCACCTTCGACCCGTCAGTGACCGGCGCCCGTACAGCCACAGTCACCATCCCCAACGATGATAGCGATGAAGCCCCCTACAGCTTTGCCATTCAAGGTGAAGGCATAGACCCTGTCGGCAGCCTAACCATCGTTAAATCAGCCACTCCCGCCGACGGCGCCGACTTTACATTTACCAGCACGATTCCCGGCGGCGATAATTATGCCCAGGTTGATAGTTTCTCCGCCGGGTTGCCCGGTAGCATCGGTACCGATATCGCCGTAGATGACGAGGGCTATATTTATGTCCTTATCGGTAGTCTTGATGAGGCCGTTCGACAATTTGACAGCAGTGGTAACCCAACCGGCTTTACCTTTGACTCGGTCCTGCCCACCACGCCGGCCGGCCTTAGCTTGGACAGCGCCGGCAATTTTTACATGGTTGATGCGAACGGCAATGTTCAACAGTACGACAGCACAGGCACACCCACCGGGTTATCGTTTAACTCAGGGATGTCCGGGACCGAGACCGGCATTGCCGTAGATAGCGCCGGCAATATCTATATACTTACAAGTACCGGTAATATTCAACAATTTGACAACAGCGGTAATCCCACCGGCTTTGCCTTTACGACAGGCGCGGGCTTTGAGTATGGCATCAGCATGGACAGCGCCGGTAACTTCTATATTGTTATCCAAGACGGCACGGTGCAGCAATATGACAGTTCAGGCAATCCGACAAATCTTTCCGTTAGTGCAAACGTTGGCGGTACCTCTGAAGTAGGGGTCGCTATAGACGATGCAGGCAATATTTATGTGATCAATGCAGGTGGTACCATTGGCAAATACAGCCCAACCCAAAGGTTTACGCTGGACGATGAGCCGGCCCAAACGGATGATATCGATGACACAATTGTCTTCACCGGCCTGCGCATTGGTGATTACACCATCACCGAAGTCCTGCCCGCAGATTGGGAGCTTTCCGGCGTCACCTGCACCGGCGGCAGCGGTAGTTATTTTGATCTTAACGGCGCTGATCTCACCGTAACCATCGATGCTGATGAAACTATCACCTGTACCTTTGAAAATATCAATCCCAGCGCTACGGAAGGGACGGTTACTCTGGTCAAATCGGTGATCAATGACGATGGCGGGACGGCGGGAGTCAATGCCTTTGGTCTAAGCCTTAACGACAACCCCGTAAATTCCGGTGAGCCTGTGAGTTTTGCGGCCGGTTCCGTGGTCACCATTACCGAAGTCGGACTGCCGGGCTATGAATTTGTCAGCATCACCGGAGACGGCTGTCCGGCAGCCCTAGGCGATACAGTGACGGTCAACGGCAGTGAAAACGTCGTGTGTACCATCACCAACGATGACATCGCCCCGACCATCACGGTTAACAAAGTGCTCGCCCCACCCAGCGATACCGGTGCCTTTAGCCTAACCATCGACAGTGTAACCTATGCGACCGGCGGACACGGTACGACCACCGGCGCCGTTGAAGTCGATGCTGGGACGCACACCATTGGCGAACTGGGGGCAAGCGGCACTGACCTCGCCGGCTACGAGACAATCATCGGCGGCGACTGCGCGACCGACGGCACGGTTACCGTCGATCTGGCCGAGGCCGCGACCTGTACCATAACCAACACGCTCAAAACCGGCAGCCTCACTATCGTCACAGAAGCCACGCCTGCCGACGGCACACCCTTTGCCTTTACCTCCAATATTCCCGGCGGTGCGACCTTCACCTTGGATGATGAACCGCTCCAGAGCGATGACATTGACGACACGATGGTCTTTACCGGCGTGCCTGTGGGCGACTACACCATCACCGAAACCGTCCCGGCTGATTGGCAGTTAGCCGATGTAACCTGCGACAACAACGCAGCCTTCACCGCCACCGCCAGCGGTGTGACTGTAACCCTAACTGGCGAAGACACGATCTGTACCTTTACCAACCAAAAGCAGGCGACGCTGACCATCGTCAATCGAGCCTTTACTGGTGATACGGGGCAGCCCACCTTTGACTTTAGCGGCACGACCCCCATCGGCAACTTTGGTTTAAACCTGGGCGACAGCCAATCCTTTGACCTGTTCCCCGGCAGCTACACCCTTGCCGAAGCAGCGCCGACCGGCTGGAACTTGGACGGCGTCAGTTGCGATAACGGCGTGGCCTTTACCGAAACCGCCAGCGGCGTAACCGTGACCATGGCCGGCCAAAACACGACCTGCACTTTCACCAACGACCAGTTTCAGCCCAATAGTATCACTATTATCAAAAAGGCCGCCCCCGCTGATGGTACGGACTTTGGCTTTAGTTTTGGCTCACCGGGAGACGGCATCATCAGTACGATTGCCGGGAATGGCGGCTACGGCTATAGTGGCGATGGCGGACCGGCTACGAGTGCCAGCTTTTACAATCCAAGAGGTGTGGCGGTGGATAGCGCAGGTAATATTTACATTGCTGATATTAATAATTATCGCATCCGCAAAGTGGACACAAATGGTATCATCACGACGATTGCCGGTAACGGGAGCTATGGTTTTAGCGGCGATGGTGGGCCGGCTACCAGTGCCCGGCTGGGGAACATTCAAGGCGTAGCAGTAGACAGCACAGGCAATCTTTACATTACTGATTATTATTCTTATTCTTATTCTTCTTATTCTTCTTATTACTCTCGCCGCTACAGTCGTATCCGCAAAGTAGATACCAATGGTATTATCACCACAATTGCCGGGCAGTTAAGTTCTGGCTTTAGCGGCGATGGTGGCCCGGCCACTAACGCCCGACTGTATTATCCCACTGGTGTCGCGGTAGATAGTGCAGGTAACGTTTATATTGCTGACCATTATAACCACCGTATCCGCAAAGTGAATGCCAATGGCATCATCAGTACGATTGCCGGTAATAGGAGTTACGGCTATGATCCATCGGATGATGGTGGACCGGCGACTAATGCTTCGCTTTATTATCCGTATGGTGTGGCGGTAGATAGTGCGGGCAACGTTTACATTGCTGACCATAATAACCGACGTATTCGCAAAGTGGATACCAATGGCATCATCAGCACCATTGCCGGTAATGGGAGTTACGGTTATGATCCAACGGATGATGGCGGCCTGGCGACGGATGCTTCGCTCTATTATCCGTATAGTGTAGCGGTAGATAGTGCAAGCAACGTTTACATTGCTGACTATTACAACCGACGTATCCGCAAGGTGGGGACCAATGGCATCATCACCACGATCGCCGGTAATGGAGAATACGGTTATGATCCATCGGATGATGGTGGTCCGGCGACTGAGGCTTCGTTTTATTATCCGTATGGTGTGGCGGTAGATAACGCGGGCAACGTTTACATTGCTGACGCTTTTAACCGCCGTATTCGCAAAGTAACCACGCCACCTACAACCTTTAAGCTGGATGATGAATCGACCCAAACCGACAACATTGAATCAAGCCTCACCTTCAGTGATTTGGCTGCCGACGACTACCTCATCAGCGAGCAACTACCGGACGACTGGGCCTTGGAGAACGTGGTCTGCACCGGCGGCAGCGGCAACTTCTTCAGCCTCACTGATGAAACTCTGTCGGTTTCAATTGACACTGACGAGGATATCACCTGCATCTTCAGCAACCAAAAACCGGCCACGCTCACCATTGCCAAAACCTCACTGATTAGCGACAGCACCAGCTTTGACTTTAGCGGTTCGGCCTCGGTGGGCAACTTCAGTTTGGGTATCGGCGATAGCCAAGAATTCACCTTGCCCGCCGGCGACTATACCATCACCGAAATTGTCTCGGCCGGTTGGGCTTTGGAAAGCGTGTCCTGTGACAATAACGCTAACTTCAGCGAGACCAGCAGCGGCGTGACAGTCACGATGGCCGGGGTCGATACCACTTGTATCTTCACCAACCGCCTTGAAACCAGCCCCCTTACCCTCAGGGCTTATGACAGTGACAACGACGGCCAGGTCGACCCCGGCGAAAGTATCTTGTATACCATGAACATCCAAAACGGCGACGGGCCGGCCGCCAACGTGCAGTTCAGTAGCACGTTGGATACCAACAGCACCTTGCAGCAGATCGAGCGGGGCGACAATTCGCTGGGCGATTTCCTCAGCAGCCCTATTGCCCGCAACGACGGCGGCTACCAGACCGGGGTTGATAGTAGCCTGACCGTGCCAGATGGAACCGGCGACCTGTTGGCCAATGACAATGACCCGGACGGGGGCGCGGTTTCGGTCGTGCCTGCCTCCGGCGCCAGCGCAAACGGCGGAACCTTCCAAGTCTTGGCTAACGGCGGTTTCAGCTATACGCCGCCTTCCGGTTACCAGGGGTCAGATACGTTCATCTACCAAGTCGTTGATGATGAAGGGGACAAAGACCCGGCTACGGTCACTATTGTCGTGGGGGGTGTGGCCTACAGCCCAACCGCGCCGATGGAAAAGATCGCCGTAGCCGGATTATCAACCGGCCAACGCTACGCCGGCTTGGCCAGACCACTCAATGTGCCGGCCTTCACCGTCGCGCTGGGGTCGCTCGATGCCAATCAGCGCGTGAAGATCACGTTCCAGGCTGAGATCAATAGTGTGCAGACGCCCTCCACCAATGATGAGGTCTGCACTCAAACAACGCTCTCGGGCAGCGGTCCGCTGATGAATTTAGGGACCGATACAACCTGTACGCCGCTGGCTAAGGGCATCATCAATCTGGTCGCGGTCGATACGGGCAGCGACAATCCCTTAAACGTCGATTTCAATTTCAGCAGTAGCCTTCCTAATAACGCGGACATTACCCTCAAAGCCGCGCAAACGAAGAAAATAGAAACCACGCCCGGCAGCTACACCATCACCGGCGTCACCCCTGCCGGCTGGAGTCTGGACAATATCACCTGCCAACCGGCCACAGGCAGCGAGGCCAGCCAATTTTCAACCAGCCTGCCGACAGCTCAAGCCAATATCGAACTGGCGTCCGGCGAAGAGATGACTTGCACCTTTGAAAGCCGGCGGCAAACCGGCGTCATCACCATCACCCTGGTCAGCGACCCGCCAGACGGCACGGACTTTGAGTTTGAAGCAACGGCGGCGCTGGATGATGGCTCCCCAATTCCAGGGTTTATATCCCATTTCATTCTGGACGATGAAGCGGAGGAGTCCGGCGATATTGCGTTCAATGTGGCCGAGTTCAGTGATATTCCGGTCGGGGAATACAATATTACCGAACTTGTCCCGTCCGATTGGCAAATCACCGGCATTGACTGCCAAGGTGATGCCAACGTGACCTCGATCAACAATGGGGAGGGAGTCCGCATTCTGCTGGGCGATGGCGAAGCGACCAGTTGTACCGTCAGTAACTACCGCGATTCCGGATCGCTCACCATCACCAAAATCGCTAGCCCCAATAATGGAACCGATTTCGACTTTACGTTGGCCGGTTCAAGTCTCACAGGCGACATTCCCTTCACACTAGACGACGAACCGAGCCAGACCGATAGCATTAGCCAAAGCATCACCTTCGCCGGCTTGACGGTTGGCGACTACTACACCGTCACCGAAACCGTGCCGGACAATTGGGTATTAAGTCTCGCCCCTAATGCCTGTACCGGCGATGACGGCAATCCGGTCGCCTTTAGCCCGGTAACGGATGGCTTGCGTATCTCGCCGGAAGCGGGCGATGATATTACCTGTGTCTTCACCAACACCGGCCAAAGCATGTTAACGGTGACCAAAATCATCACGAATGACAACGGCGGTACAGCGGTGGTTAGCGACTTCCCCCTGTTTATCGATGGCGCCCCGATTGCCTCCGGCCAAGCGATCCTGGTTAGCGCGGGCGTGCATACTGTCAGCGAAACTAATCAGACCGGCTACGTTCAATCGTTTGGCGGGGGCTGTGACCAAAATGGCCAGGTATCTGTCGGAGTAGGAGACCGCCAAGAGTGTATCATCTACAATGATGACATCGCCCCAACCATCACCGTTAACAAGGTCGTAGTCCCGGCCACCGACACCGGCGTCTTCAGCCTGACGATTGACAGCGTAATTTATGGCGCGGGCGGTGACGGAGCCACGACCGGAGCCGTGGAGGTCGTCGCCGGGCTTCACACGATCGGGGAACTGGGCGCAAACGAAACCGATCTGGCTCACTACAATGTGGAAATCGGCGGCGATTGTGCTGTAGATGGCGCGGTTAGCGTCGGCCCGGCCGAGGCTGCCGCCTGTACCATTACCAACACCCTCAAAACGGGTAGCTTGACCATCGTCAAAGCGGCTGTCCCCGCCGACGGCACAGACTTCGATTTTACCAGCAATATTCCCGGCGCCGGCAGCCAGAGTTTCACCCTGGATGATGAGCCTGTCCAAACCGACGATGTAGATCACAGCATTACCTTTTCCGACTTACCCATCGGCCAGTACACGGTTAGCGAAGTGCTATCCACGGATTGGCTGCTGGATAATGTCGCCTGCACGGGCGGTACGGGCGACTACTTCTCGGTGAGTAACACGAACTTGGCAGTCATAATCAACGATGAAGAGACCGTCATCTGCACCTTCAGCAATGAAAAAGAGAGCCTTCCCAGTCACCTTTCGATCAATAAAACGGTCCAACTGCTCAACGATCCTGTCCAGCCGGGCGACCCCATTACCTACACCGTTGTGGTAGAGAACAGTGGAGGTGACGCTACCGGCGTAGTCGTGACCGATACCTTACCGGCTTACCTCATCGGAGACGATCTGGCGACAACCGTGGATATTGCCTCTAATGAACGGGTGACCTTCACCCTCGAAGCGATAGTGGCCGATGATGTTCCGGCCGGGCTGACCATCACCAATACCGCTCGCTTCAGTCACACAGCATCTACCGGGCAAGCTCAGGCAGCATTCACCGTAGCCGAGGCCAGCTCTTTGCCGACCGTTTGCCTCTACCAAAGCGACGGAATAACAGGCATCGCCGGTGGCGTTGTCCAATACTACGCCGGCGGCTGGCAGGTCTTTGGCGCCACCGGAGCCGATGGCTGCGTTGAGCAAGCCATCCCACTCCAGAGCTACCGGTTCCAGATGAATTATGGTGGGACCGCTACCTACATCACCCAGAATGTGGCTGACGACCCCCTCGTTACCTTCCAGACCACCAACGTCACGGTCGAGTTGCGCGACAGCAGCGGCAACCTCATCGACGCCGGCGCCGTCCGCTACTACGCCAGCGGCTGGAAAGATTTCGGCGCCACCTCAAACGGCCAGGTCAGTCTCGAACTACTGCCCAGTAGCTACCGGTTCCAGATGAATTATGGTGGGACCGCTACCTACATCACCCAGAATGTGGCTGACGACCCCCTCGTTACCTTCCAGACCACCAACGTCACGGTCGAGTTGCGCGACAGCAGCGGCAACCTCATCGACGCCGGCGCCGTCCGCTACTACGCCAGCGGCTGGAAAGATTTCGGCGCCACCTCAAACGGCCAGGTCAGTCTCGAACTACTGCCCAGCAGCTACCGGTTCCAGATGAATTATGGTGGGACCGCTACCTACATCACCCAGAATGTGGCTGACGACCCTCTCGTTACCTTCCAAACCACCAACGTCACCGTCGAGTTGCGCGACAGCATCGGCAACCTCATCGACACCGGCGCCGTCCGCTACTACGCCAGCGGTTGGAAAGATTTCGGCGCCACCTCAAGCGGCCAGGTCAGTCTCGAACTGCTACCCAGCAGCTACCGGTTTCAGATGAATTATGGTGGGACCGCTACCTACATCACCCAGAATGTGGCTGACGACCCTCTCGTCACCTTCCAAACCACCAACGTCACCGTCGAGTTGCGCGACAGCAGCGGCAACCTCATCGACGCCGGCACCGTCCGCTACTACGCCAGCGGTTGGAAAGATTTCGGCACCACCTCAAACGGCCAGGTCAGTCTCGAACTACTGCCCAGCAGCTACCGGTTCCAGATGAATTATGGTGGAACCGCTACCTACATCACCCAGAATGTGGCTGACGACCCTCTCGTCACCTTCCAGACCACCAACGTCACCGTCGAGTTGCGCGATAGCATCGGCAACCTCATCGACTGCGTCCGCTACTACGCCAGCGGTTGGAATTACCACCAAGCGGCAGTCTCTCGAACTGCTGCCACCGGTTTCAGATATGGTGGAACCGCTCCACATCACCAAGTGGCGACCCTTGCCTTCAAACCACCAACGTCACCGTTGAGTGGACAGCATCGGCAACCCATCGACACCGCCGTCCGCTACTACGCCAGCGGTTGGAAAGATTTCGGCGCCACCTCAAGCGGCCAGGTCAGTCTCGAACTGCTACCCAGCAGCTACCGGTTTCAGATGAATTATGGTGGAACCGCTACCTACATCACCCAGAATGTGGCTGACGACCCTCTCGTCACCTTCCAAACCACCAACGTCACCGTTGAGTTGCGCGACAGCATCGGCAACCTCATCGACACCGGCACCGTCCGCT
>JACKAT010000066.1 GCA_020634935.1 Anaerolineales bacterium | reverse complement strand
TCCAGATGAAAGAAGGCGATGATTAAAGCCAGGCCGAGGCCCACGGCCATCCCGGCCAAAGCGCCCAGCCAGGGATAAATCCACCCCGGCAGGCCCGGCAGCCACTCCGGCCCCAACGCCCCGACCACCACCCCAAAAAAGGCGGCGGCCAGCATAATGCCTTCGAGGGCGATGTTGATGACGCCGGCCAGTTCAGAAATCAAGCCGCCCATCGCCGGCAGGATGATCGGGGTTGAGGTGCGCAAGATGGTGGCGATAAACGCCGCCGAAAAAATACTGGCTAAAACCGTATCAAGCGACATCGCCCACCCCCTCGACGCTGTCCAGGATCGCTTCCGGCGACCGGCGGCGCTGCCACCACTGCTGGATGAGCGGCAAAACCCGTTCGGCGGTGATGAACAATATAATAATCGCTTGAATGACCAGAACCATCTCTCGGGTTACATCCGAAGAGCGCTCCATAATTTGAGCCCCGGTTCGGAGATAGCCGTAGAACAACCCGGCCACCGGCACCCATTTGGGATCGTTGCGGGCCAGTAGCGCCACCACAATGCCTTCAAAACCAATATTGGGCGACAGGGAAAGCGTTAGCTGTTTCAACAACCCCATCGACAAATGGGTGCCGGCCAGCCCGGCCAAGATACCGCTAATCGCCATGCTGAGGGTAATGACCCGCTTAACCTTGATGCCGCCATATTCGGCGAATTTGCGATTGGCCCCCAACATTCTGATCTCGTAGCCCAGAGGCATACGCGACATTAAAAACCACACGGCCACCACCGCCGCGATGGTGATAAACAGCGCCACCGTTACGCGCGTGCCGGGGATCACCACCGGCAGTACCGCTGTCTCGGGAAAGTATTCGGTGCCGATGTAACCTGCCGTGAAATCGCGCATGTAGCGGGTCAAAATAAATTGGTAGAATTGAATGGCGATGATATTAAGCATCAGGGTGCTGACGATCTCATCGGCGTTGAGGTAGGCTTTTAGCGCGCCGGGAATCAAGCCCCACACAAAACCGGCCGCTCCGGCGGCGATCAAGGCCAAACTGATATGGATAACCGCCGGGGCATGGAAATAGAGGCTAACCGCTCCCGCGGCTAAAGCGCCTAAAAAAAGCTGGCCTTCTGCTCCCAAGCTAAACTGCCGGGCGCTAAAAACGATGGCGACCGACAAACCAAGCAAAATCAGGGTGATGCTGTCCTCAATCCAGTTACCAAAGCGATTGACGCCCCGCAATTGCCAGCCGCCGTCATCGTTTATGGAAATTTTGGGCAACGGGCCGGTCAAAAACTCGGTGTAAGCCCCAACCGGGTCGTCGCTCACCAGCGTAGTGATAAAAAAGCCCAGCAGCAGCGCTAAAAGCACAACTAATACAATCCGCACGATTTCCAGCGTTATTTGCCGGCGGGTGGTCTTCATAGCTGCGACTCAATTTCTGCCGGCGTTTGTCGTTTAAGTCCAAGCATGTAAAGCCCCAATGCTTCTTCGGTTAAATCGGGCGAATTTTGGAAAATAGCCACAATTTCTCCCTTGTACATGACAGCGATCCGATCGGCCAGGCTGAACACTTCGGCCAAATCGGCCGAGATGAGCAGCACCGCTTTACCGGCGTTACGGGCCTCGACTAACTGTCGGCGCACAAACTCACTCGCGCCGATATCGACGCCCCGCGTCGGCTGAGCGGCGATCAGCAGAGCCGGATCGGCGGAAAACTCCCTGGCGATAATCACCTTCTGCATGTTCCCGCCCGACAGCGAACCGATCGCCGCCCCGGCTCCGGCTGCGCGGATATCGAACTTTTGCATCAGATTTTCGGCGTGCTGGCGAATTTGGCGCAAGCTCATCGCCCCCCGGCGGGTGAACGGGGGCCGGTAGTAACGATCGACCACCAAATTATCGGCGATACTGGCTTCCAGAGCGACGCCGTTAGTTAACCGGTCTTCCGGAATGTGGGCCACACCGGCCTCACGCACGTAACGGGGCCCCCGCCCCAGAATCGATTGGCCGTTGATGGTGGCTGCGCCGGTAGTGGGCGCGGCTAGACCGCTGAGCAGTTCGGCCAACTGCGTTTGGCCGTTGCCCTCCACGCCGGCAATCCCCAAAATTTCGCCGCGATAAACGTTGAACGATACATCCCGCAGCAGGGGGCGTCCGGTGACAGAAACATAACTCAACCCGCTAACCCGAACCGCCGCCTCCCCCCGCTGCTGCGGGGGTTTCTCCACCCGAAACAGCACATCCCGGCCCACCATCATGCGGGCGATATCCTCTTCGCTGACCTCCGCCGTTTGGACCCGGCCCGTAACTTCACCGTGGCGCATAACCGTCACCCGGTCGGAAATTTCTTTGACCTCGATCAATTTGTGGGTGATAAAAATCACGGTTTTACCCTGGCTGACCAGCCGGCGCACCGCGTCGAACAGGTCATCGGTTTCCTGGGGGGTCAGCACGGCGGTGGGTTCGTCTAAGATCAGCAGGTCGGCCCCGCGATAGAGGGTTTTCAAAATTTCGACGCGCTGGCGCATGCCCACCGGCGTGGCTTCCACTTTGGCGGTTGGATCGACCTCGAGGCCGTATTCTTGGGCTAATTGCCGGGTGATGTTAATCGCCGCTTCGGCATCGATCAATTGGCCTTTGATCGGCTCCTGTCCCAGCACTACATTTTCGGCAATGGTGAAAGAGGGGATCAGCATGAAGTTTTGATGAACCATGCCGATGCCCAAAGCAATAGCTTGATGGGGGGTGGAGATGGTCACGGCGCGACCATTGAGAAAAATCTGCCCGCCGGTCGGCTGCTCCAGACCGTAGAGAATCTTCATCAATGTGCTTTTTCCGGCTCCGTTTTCGCCCACCAGGGCGTGAATTTCCCCTTTTTCCACCGAGAAATTCACATCCCGATTGGCGGCGACGCCGTTGGGGTACACTTTGATGATATCGCGCATGTCGATAAGGTTGGGCATGATCTCCCCTGAAAGAAAAAGTCAGGAGCATCAAAGCAAGCTTTGTCGCTCCTGATTCCGCTAAAATCCCGTTTCCACCTTTATTTCACCATCGAGAATCTTTTTCTCAGCCTCGTCTACCAACGTCTTGACATCATCGGGCGTCAGCTCATCGTAATATTTATTGCGGGCCAGGCCAACGCCGCCTTCGGCAATACCCAACTCTTCGATTTGACCGTAAGGCAGTTCACCTTTCAAATGCAAATCGATAGCCCGGTACAGCGAGTTATCGACGTTCTTCATCATGGAGGTCAAAATTCGGGCGGCCTGATCGGGGTCGGCGTCTTCCACAATGAGCGCCTGATCCGAGTCGACGCCGATGGCGTAGTGGCCGTCTTCGGCGGCGGCTTCAAAAACGCCTTGGCCGGTGCCGGCTGCAATTTGGAAGACGATATCCGCACCCTGGCTGTACTGCGCTTTAGCTAACTCCTTGCCTTTAGCCGGGTCATCCCAACTGTTGGCAAACTGGCGGATAATCTGAATATCCGGATTGGTATCTTTAGCGCCTTGTTCGTAGCCCACCATAAAATCGAGAATTACCGGAATTTCTTGCCCGCCAATCGACCCGATAACCGTCTCCGGGTTCATGCCATCAATATCCTGGGTGGTCATGGCCGCTGCATACACCCCAGCCAGATAGGAACCTTCGTTTTGTTTATAGGTTACGGAATAAACGTTGTCGCAGCAGCCGCTCTCATAATTAACCGGCGCATCGTAAATGATAAACTTCTTATCGGGATATTGCGGGGCGAAGCGCTCTAAATACTCGATCATTTGAAACGTGCCGACAATTAAAATATCGAAATCCTCATTCTCGAGCGTATCGATAACCGCGGCCTCCCACTGGGTTTGGTCATCACCGGCTTCAATCGTTTTAGCTTCAATCCCAAAATCTTTGACCGCGCGATCGACCCCGCGCTGAGCCGAATCGAAAAAGGATTTATCGCCCAGCAAACCGTTAACAAACAAGATTACTTTCAGCGGCGCTTCACCGGCGTCGTTCTCGGTGGCGGAACTGGCGCTTTCTTCGGTTGGTTCAGCACTGCTGCTGCTGGTGGTGCTGGTGGGGGCCGGCGCGCTGCCGCCACAAGCGGCCAGAACCAGGGCGGTGACCAGAACCAGCAGTATTAAAACTAAATTTCGCTTCATTTCTCTTCTCCTATATGTAATTGTAAAACAACCATTAATCGGCGAATAACAAAGCAAGCTTTGTTGCTCCGATGTGTTACCCGCTGACTTTCTCAAAACACAAAAATAGATTTTGTAGGGCAGGTCGCTGGTTTATCCGGGGAGGAACAAGTCAGCGACTTGTTCTACTGTTAAATTAAGCGCCACCGAAATGATGGACAGCCATTCTAAGCAGGTCACGAAATTGTTGGCCGTCGACTTCCCGGATAATCTGAGCATTAGGTAGTTTGTCCGGCCGGTGACGATAATCGACTACGGTTTGGCCGCGGGTCAGGGTGTGGCCGGTCTCGATTGCAATCGAGCGCACTTCTTGGTTGAGAATAATTTCCGGGCGGCAGACGATCGCCGCTGCCAGCGGATCAGGCCACAAAATGTGGGGTTCATTGTACTCGACCCGGCGCTCATTGAGAAAATCGGTCATGGTTTGCGTCAACCGCGCCACCGGGGAGTCGCCGGCAATGATATCCGCCCACGCTTCTGGGGTCAAAGGATGGGCCAGCGTAGCCTCCCAGGAAATCAGTTGAACCGTTACCCCGGCGCGGTGGCACGCGTCAAAAACAATGTGAGCCGCCTCCGGATCGACCACGATGTTGAACTCGGCCACCGCCGAGGTATTGCCGCGCACGTCAACCGCTCCGGCCATCATCACGATCCGCTCAAAATGGGTTAGAAAGGTGGGATCAAGCCGAATGGCCAGCGCAATATTGGTTAGCGGCCCCAGGGTCAACAGCGTCAGCCGGCCGGTGTGCTGCCGAGCCAGCCGCAGCAAGGCTAAACTGGCCGGTTCATCGCTAACCGGGCGCGGGGAGTCGGTTCGACCCGCCCCGCCCAGACCATCGTCGCCGTGAACATCCATTGCATCCAGCGCCGCATAGCGCATAAGCGGTCTGGCACAACCTTGATAAATAGGAACTGCCGGCGCGTTAGCGATATCGAGAATGGTTTTGATGTTTTGGGTGGCTTGAGCAAGTGAAACATTGCCGGCAACCGTGGTAATCGCCAGCAGCCGAATATCGGTCTGGGCCAGAACCATTAATAAGGCGATAGCATCATCGATACCTACATCCGTATCAACGATCAGTTTCATGAGTCTCCATCAGGTATTTTGGTTCCGAAATAGTATCTTCACAAAATGCCGGGTTTGTGTAAGACAAACTTAAGTTTGTCTTACACCACCTTGCATTATTGAGATGAGGCCAGGAACGCATCGAATTCGGCGCGGGTAGGCATGGATGGTTGGGCGCCGGCTTTGGTCGCCGACAGCGCGCCGGCCGCCGCGCCCCAGCGAACTGCTTGCGGCAAAGCCAGCCCTTCATACAACCCGGCGGCCAGACCGCCGTTGAAGGCATCGCCGGCGGCGACCGTATCAACCGCCTGCACTGAAAAAGCCGGGACAAAATCGGCAGACTCGGCGGCGGCGTAGACCACCCCCACTGCACCTAGCTTAATAACCGCCGTTTTAACGCCTCGCGCCAGCAGCCGTTGGGCGGCACGCTGGGCGTCGTCTTGGGTTTTTATGGGAAAGCCAACCAGTTGGCCGGCTTCAACTTCATTGGGAGTGATGATGTCGATCAGCGGGTAGAAGTCGGCCGGTAATAGTTGCGCCGGGGCGGGATCGAGGATGACAGTCACGTTATGTTGTCGCGCCAGTTTGGCCGCCGCCAGCGAGGCCGCCAGCGGCGCCTCCAACTGGAGCAAGAGCAACTTGGCTTGGGGTAGATGCTCACTCAAGCGGTCCAAATCGGCCTGACCGACTCGCCCGTTGGCCCCCGGCACAATGATGATGTTATTCTGCGCCGCATCATCTACAGCAATAATGGCGACGCCCGATGAAACTTCGGGGTCGACGGCAACGGGGGTGATATCCACTTGGGCTTCGGCCAACTGGCGACGTAAGGCTTCGCCAAAGCCATCGCCGCCCACCCGGCCGATCATCTTGGTCGGCGCGCCCAAGCGAGCGGCGGCCACGGCCTGGTTGGCCCCTTTACCGCCGGGCGCGGTGAAAAATTCGTGGCCGGTGATGGTTTCCGCCGGAGCCGGCAGCCTCGGCGTCCGGGCTACCAAATCCATATTAAGGCTGCCGAAAACGAGAATGGTCATGAGCTACCCACAGGTGAATGGTTATCGTTAGGGAACGATTTCGCTCATTATAGTAGAATTGAACGCAGTGTCAAAGCCAATTTCGAGTACGGGTGACAGTTCCAAATTTGGAATTGCCGAAGGGCATATACGTTTCCGTTGACCTCGCAATGGGTAATCTGCAATCAGTTGGACTTGCCAATCGGGGCTAATGGGTATCGACAGTAGGAACCATAGGTTGGATTAAGACATGAAATTAGAATAAGTCTAACTTTGCCCAAAAGTCCCCTTAAAAGTAAGGAGGAAAGTACCTACAAAGAAAAAGGAAAGTAGGTTAGAATAAAATTATCTAAAAAGCATTTTGTCGACCCGGTCATATCAGAAAAAGGATGCTTGATTATGACAAAAATGATCAAATTCAACGTTTTTATTTTCTTAATGATCTTTACTATGGGGCTACTCAGTGATTGCACCCCAATTGCAGACTCACCTGTTCAAGCTACGAAGGCAAAAGCTACAAAGATAAAAGCTACAGCGACAAAAACCCCGGAACCAACGAATGTATCACTAGCAGGAGAACGAGAGCAAGAAGTTCTCGCTTTTTTAGCGCTTTTGACTGAGGAACCGGAATACGACTCTCTGCATAAATATTTACACGACCTTGAGGTACGCTTAGATGGAAAAAATTTAATTTTCACCGTGTCGTCGGCACGGGATGATCCCGTTGAAGAGTTTGTGGATTTGGGCACTAGTCTGATTATAGCGGGGGCTATAATTTCTAACGCAGGCGAGGCTGATGACTGGGGGCTTAGTAGAATTGAAGTAATTTCTCCAGGCCCATCTGATAGTTCCGCCACGCTATATGTGACGGGCCGAAGTAATCTGGCAAAACTTGCTAAGGGAGAAGTTGGCATCTACGACATTATGCAATCCGATGTCGATTGGGGAGATAGCACCCTGGCAAAAGTAGTTGTTCCGGTTCTCAATGTTCGATCAGGGCCGGGAACAAATTACACCATCATCGATCAATTGTCGGCTGATGATGTAGCCACGGTTGTAGGAGTTAATTCAACAGGTGACTGGCTGCAAGTAATTATTGATGATCGCGGGAATATGGGTTGGATTTCAGGACTTCCCGAATACACTCAAATACTTGGCTCATTGCAAAATGTGGAAGTAGCCCAAACTACGACGCCGACGCCGTCATCAACCATTTCAGGGCAGATAGATGTGGACCGTATTTTGGAACGCCTCCAAGAAAAACAAAAAGTGGAGTTAACCCCTACCCCTCCTGTCTACTCAAAAGTTCAAGGATGCGCCTTTTGGGCTGAGGCGCAAGAGTATATCGGTCAAAATACATGTATTTGGGGGGTTGTGGCCTCAACCTATGACTCAGAGGAAGCCTTTTTTATCAATTTTTCAACAACGGACTACACGGTGTTCTATGGCGTATCATTTGATCACAGTTGGGCCAACTTGGGAGGGAAATGTGTAATCCTACGTGGTCTGGTTGAAACGTATGAAGGGCGACCGGAGATCATCATCAGAGAGCCAAACCAACTTCAATCTTGTGCTCCCGCTTCTACCCCTATTGCCACCACCGCACCTTCTCAGGATACCACTTCGTCCGGTTTTGAGGTTCCTCCCGGCAAAGCTTTATTTGTTTTCTATAATTTCACCGGTACAGACTGGAACATAGATATTGGACCATACTTTTTACAAGTACCGGCTAAACCACCTAGTCGTGAGTACGTTTTTGATACTGTCGCCATCGATCCAGGCACTTACACTTGGCAAGCTCATTCACCCGGTGGTGGTTATTATATTGTCGATAGTCAGGGGAATAGAGCGTTTGAGTTTACGGTAGCTGCCGGTGATGTACATAAAGAACGTGTATACTAAGCTCAAATTTTGAAGCTTTGTCTAACCTGGTATATGGGGGGACGTAGGATGGCTACGTCACACATCCCACATTTACGAGAAACTTATTGGTGTAACTTCGCCCCCTTTTCCTCATCTACCTAACGCGCCGCCCCCTTCCCCTCACCGGCTGAGTTAATCCCACGGACGACCGTCATCCTCTTCCGGCTGACTCACCTATTCCCTTCAGACAGCCACCTAATCCGCCGCCGGACTCATATATCCCCTTCAGGCACTCACCTAATCCGCCGCCGGACTCATATATCCCCTTCAGGCACTCACTTAATCCGCCGCCGGACTCATATATTCGTTGAGTTGTCTTATATATTCGTTGGGCTGACTCACATCTCCGTTGAGTTGTCTTGTATATCCGTTGGGCTGTCTTATATTACCGTTTGAACTCTTATAAAGCCGTTGGCCTGTCTTATATCTCCGTTGGGTCGACTCACATCTCCGTTGGGTTGTCTTATATTTCCGTTGGTTGTCTTATATATTCGTGAGAATGACTCACCTAATCCGCCGTTTGCCTCACCCATTCCGAGGTTTGCCTCACCCATTCCGCCGTTTGCCTCACCCATTCCGACGTTTGCCTCACCCATTCCGCCGTTTGCCTCACTTATTCGGCGTCGCCCCCGGCACAATCAGCCCAGCGGCTGGCCTAATCCGGCTCGCGCCTCATAAAAATTCAAAAGCGACCAAGCTGGCGTCGCTTCTGTTTGATAAAGCCAGCTTGGTCGCTTCCTTATACGTCTGTAGCTATACAAAGACCGAACAGGTTTTCGTAAGTTCGGTCATTTTGTCTTCAACGTTTCGTTTAAACGTTATTTCTGATTTAGACTGAACTAATTCGCGCGAAATGATTAGTTGGGCAGTATATTGGCTGGCTTATCTGCTTTTATCCTTGTGTCGCTTGCCCAAGGACATCAGCTACCCAACTATCTACCCGCTTCCCGGCTTTGGTGGCGGCAAGAATTACCCGCCGATGCGCTTCCGGTGACAACTGTACGGTAAACCTGCCCGAAAATGGTTGCTCTGCTTCTTCTCCCCGTTCAGCACAAAACTCTAAATAATCCTCCACCGATTCTTCAAATGCCTGTCGTAATTCAGCCACAGATTGACCTTGAAAGGTAATCATATCCCGAATATTGACGACCTCACCGTGAAAAATGCTGGCCTCATCATCAAATTCAACTTGGCCCAAATAGCCTTTATATTCCATCATCGGGTGTCACTCCTGCTTCCGTCAGAAACCGACGCATTGATACCACCGCACCTTTATTCGTTTCTTTTCGAGGATGTGGACGGTGGAAAATGGCTTTTATATCATTTAAAATAATACGAACTCTTGAACCTCTCCCCTCACTTATCTCTGCCCCACAAGCTACAAGCAAGTTTTCGATATCTTTCCAAACGATGTTGGCTCGAACAGGGTTTTCAAAAATAGCCTGCAAAGTTCTTCGATGGTTTGATTTGAGTAGGACTTACGCAGTTGGGTGTACCGAACCCGGTGACCGTCACTTTTGGCCGAAAATGAACGTCCATTTAGCCCAACCCAGTCGATTTATCACGCCCAAGTGACTGTCACCTTTTGAACTGCGTAACTCATATTGAGTTTGATTGATGACATTTTTTGCGGTTAAACAGCGAATAGCGAGGGATTATAAAATTATCAGTGATTATTTTACCACGTCTAGAATTTTAGACAATCTCGCGATAGAATTTAACCGCCCAACGACTCTTCTTAGCTGGTGAAAAAGATGAGGCCGAAAAACGAAGATACGTCAAGTATAGCATAACTAGCCTTGCCGCAAAAGGTTTGAGAGGAAAAATGACGTGGGACGTAGAACGAAAAATCCCACGTCCTAGGTCCCATACACTATTCGCCAGTTGGGGTTATAAGGCGCTCAGTGTTATAATAGGCCCCTACCCCAGGAGGAAAAAGCAACGATGCTCGATACAATGGATTTATCCCTATCGCTGTCGGATACGGCGTTTAAGCATGTCCGCCGGTTTTTGCAGCAGCGTCTCTATCAATTGGAGAAGTTAGCCTTCGATACGAAAGTACCCACCATTATTGTCTTCGAGGGGTGGGAAACCGCCGGAAAAGGCTCGACCATTCAAGAGATGACCAGCCAGCTCGATCCGCGCGGCTTCAAGACCTATTCAATTACCCCACCCCGCACCCTGGAAACCAAAATGCCCTGGCTGTGGCGTTTCTGGCTCAAAATTCCCCGCTCTGGCGAAATGGCCGTCTTTGATAATAGTTGGTACCGGCGGGTGCTGGTTGAGCGCATCAAAGAGGACAAGCCGATATCGCTCAATGGCCGCTCCATTTATGACGATATCAACGACTTTGAACGGTTATTGGCCGATGACGGCACGATTTTTATCAAATTATGGTTGCACATCTCACCTGAAGAGCAGCTACGCCGGTTTATCCGCTTGACCCAAGACCCGGCCCAAGCCTGGCAGGTGACGGCCGAGGAGTGGGAGCAGCATCGCCGCTATGACGATTATCTGGCCGCGGCTGAGGAGATGATGGCCAAAACCAACACGGCCCACGCGCCGTGGTCGGCCATTCCCGCCACCGATCAGAACTACCGCTTTTACGCCGTCTACCGGGCGATCATCAATCGGTTAGAAGCGGTGCTCGATGTGACCCCCACGCCGTGGCTGAGCCTGGACGATTTGGAAGAGGCCGCCGCCATCAGCCACAAGAAAACAGATAAGAAAAAGAAAAAAAAGAAGTAACTACGCCGGGTGACTGGCACTTTGGCTCAAATCGAGACCATTGAGTGGTATATGACGTTACAATTGCGGCGATTAAGTGCCAGTCACCTCGCCTGAAAAAGAATAAGAAGACATAGGACGAGAAACCATGTTAGAAACCATTGATCTCTCAAAAAAGCTCAAACGGAAGGAATACCGGCAAGCGTTGGATGAATATCAAACCAAGGTACGCGCCCTAGGTTTTGAGGTCTATCGCCAGCAGCGGCCGGTGGTGATGGTTTTTGAAGGGTGGGATGCCGCCGGCAAGGGCGGGGCCATCAAACGCCTGACCGCCCGCCTCGATCCGCGCAGCTATGAGGTTCACGCTATCGCGGCGCCGACAGGGGATGACGCGGCCCGGCACTATCTCTATCGCTTTTGGCGTCGGCTGCCGATCCAAGGGGAGATTGGCATCTTTGATCGAACCTGGTATGGCCGCGTCCTCGTCGAGCGGGTCGAGGGCTTTTGCAGTACCAAAGAATGGCAGCGCGCCTATGGCGAGATTAACGAATTCGAAAAGCAGTTGGTCGATTTTGGCACCATTATCTTTAAGTTTTGGGTCCATATCAGCAAAGATGAACAGTTGGCCCGTTTTGAAAGCCGCCGCATGACGCCGCAAAAATCCTGGAAATTGACCGAAGAAGATTGGCGCAACCGCAAGAAATGGGATGAGTACGAGGCGGCGGTCGAAGATATGATCGCCAAAACCTCGACCGAGCACGCTCCCTGGACGGTGGTACCCGGCAACGATAAAGGGTATGCCCGCATTACTGTCCTCAAGACCGTGGTCGAAGGGTTGAGCCGGTCGCTCAACTTCGATCCCTCACCCGAGAATTTAGCCAAGCTGCCACCCGTCGCTGCGCCGACGCCAATTCCCGACTGGGCTAAGAAGGAAGCGAAAGGTTATGGGATTAAGGTATAACTTGGAGGCTGATTTATTAACAATGTGCGTAAGTTCTGTAATAAAAGATAAATCTCCCTCCCTCTCCTAAATTCTACCGATTGAAAAAAATTGACAGTCCAATTGCAGCAAAAGCAAAGCCCATACCAAATAGTAAAGTATCTAGATTCACGTCAATTGGCCTCGCCCAAGATAAGATAAAATTTGATAAACAAAAGTTGAGCAACCCCCAAATGACGTTGAATAAGGGGGAAGGTACGCGGGGTACAAATCGATGTAAAAAGGGGTTATGAAAATTCCTGCCCAGCCTTTTCACTTTGCACCACTTTAGCTTCCTTGAGAACTTTGAGATGGTGTGAGATGGCAGGCCGGCTTATATTGAACTGATTAGCAATGTCGCCGACATTGAGTGGTTGGTCCCGCAATAAGAGAACAATTTGGAGACGAATGGGATCGCCCATAGCGGTAAAGAATTTAGTAATTGTTCCTGATCCATTATTTGCACACATTATTGGTAAATAAATTTAAACCTATTTATTTTCATATCATCTACAAATATTTATCAAGAAAGGAAAGCCATCCGTCACACCGGTGATGATTTTACTGACCGCCTACGGGCTTGTTTGTGCCGGACAAGGGAGAGAGCGGGCAGCAGCGTGGAAAGATCACAGGGAAAGATCGTTTCTGAAACCAGAGAACCGGCCTTAGGAACATCGAGCAAATAATAGGTGTACCGAAAATTCGGTACGCTTGTTTGTTTCTCTCGTCAAACTATTATAAGTATGGTAGAATTAGAGTGCATTATCAAACCCTCGATAAGACAACTCTGTAGCAATGCTATTAATCATTCGCCAACCCGCCACTAACGAGCAACTAAAGCAAATGGCCGATATCTTTGATGGTGTATTGATTAAGTAATTTTCATAACTAACTTGTGAGTTTGAGACCAGGATGAATAGACAGGATTTACAGGATTTCCAAGATTAAAATAAGGAAAAATCATATTAATCCTGTTAATTCTGTCTAAATTAATGTAACAACTTAGAGTTGAAAACTACTTAAGTGTCTATCGATTAAACTAACCTTACGCTTCCATCTGAAGGAAGTGCCTAGCGTTTTCCAAAATCACCTTGGGCGTAATCTTAATGGGATGGACCCGACGGGTGATGGCCCAGCCTTTCCACAACTTGTGGATCCACCAGTACAAGCTGTCAATCGCTTTATTGCGCGGGGTTTTGACCAATTGGCGGATAATCGGTTCCATCCAGGGGAACTCCACCCCGATGGCAAACCAGCGCTGCAAGTTTTCCATCTGGTTCTTTTCGTCCTCGCTTCTCACCAGAATGGAACTGTCCCAGGCGATGGCCCCGATATCTTCAAAACTGCCGGCCATGTGACCGTTCTTTTTGGCAAATTCACCGAGTTCGGTGGCCGGGTAGGGTTGGAACAGGAAGGCGTGGGCATATTTCACTTTGGCCTCGGCGTTGAGCCGCATCGTGTCGATGTCATCCTCAAGGGTAGCCGTTGGTAGGGCCAGAATGTTGGTGGCAGTCAGGTTGATGCCGGCTTCGTGCAGCATACGGCCTGACTCGATGATGGTTTCCCGCGACATCTTGCGTTTGAGCAGATCGTTGCGCAGCCGATCATTCCCGGCCTCGATGCCCATACTAACGGTATTGGCTCCGGCTTTTTTGAGCAGCGCCACTTTTTCCGGCGTAATCAGGTTCGAGCGGACGTTGCAGAAGAAGGGCAGGCCCACTTCTTTGGGGAATATTTCGGCAAACTCTTCCAGCCAATCGACATAGATGATGAACAGATCATCCAAAAAGACCACCTGCTCCAACGGGTACCGCTCCCGCACCCAGTTGACTTCTTCAACGACCGATTCAACGCTGCGCTGGTAGCCGCGTTTCTCACGGGTATAGATTTGATACCAAGCGTGATTGAAGCAGTAGGTGCAGTTGTAAGGGCAACCGCGACTGGCCATAAAATGCTTGATCGGACTGCGCCGGGTAACGTCATGCTTACCGTAAACCAGATCACGGTCGGGCATCGGCAGATCGCCCAACTTGCGGATGAGCGGCCGCACCGGATTTTTGACAATCTCGCCCTCGATATCGAACCACCAGTTGGGGATGTTGGGATCAAGCCCGCCTTTGTCCAGCGAATTGGCCAAATCGACCAACGGGCCTTCGCCCTCACCCACGCAGACGCCGTCAACCCCGTCTTCTTTGATCAGATCGGGGAAGAACGTGGGATGCGGCCCGCCGAAAACCGACAGGGGGGCCTGGTTGCCCAGCGCCTCTTTAATGGCTCGATTGACTTTAAAGTAATAATGCTGCGAACCGGTCATCATACTGTAACCGACAATGTCCGGTTGGAAATGTTTGGCATATTCAACCGGGTTTTCTTGCGCGACGATGGTGAGTTGAACGTCGTGACCCGCTTCTTTCAACACCGCCGAGATCGACATGACGCCTTGCGGTTCATAATCGATTTGCTTTTCTACCCACAAAACCTTTGCCACAGACAGCCTCCTCCTAAAAAGAGCTTCCTTGTGAAGGGTCTAACAAGTTCGTTTGATTATAGAGCAGACTTGTTATTTGTCAATTAATCTATTTTTTATCAACTTTATTATCAAAAATAGGTAGGTGACTGGCACTTGATCGCGAACCTCATACTGTTGTATTCCATTCAACGTGCTCCATATAGAGCAAAAGTGCCAGTCACCTGAACAGTTACCCTTAGGCTTTTATCTGATCCAGCTAATGCGCTCCTCAGCCCAGCCACGGGTGGCATCGGTGGAATTGGGGCCGCCGACAAAGCCGTCGGCGGAACCGGGCATGGTAAAGAGTTGGCTCTTGCCATTACCATCGGGAGTCATCACCCAAATGGCCCAGATACCGCCGCGATCGCTGACAAAGGCGATGGCGTTGCCATCAGGAGACCAGGTCGGAATACCGTCTTGCGCCGGATCATCCGTTAGCCGCTGCAAGTTGGAGCCGTCAACATCGGCCACGTAGATATCCCAGTTATCTTCACGCCGCGACATAAACACGACCTTTTCCCCATCGGGTGATATGGCAGGCGCTGTATCGGTATCGACAGTGGTAATGCTTTCGATATCTTCCAGCGTATCAGTAGACGAGCGCAAGCCAAAGGCCGTTGTCCCCCAGCCTTTAAAGACCATCCGTCCGGTTTTACCAATGGTGGGATACTCACCTTCACCGAGAATAACCCCTTCGGTCCGTTCTTGGCGGCTGCCAACTTTGATCAAGTTCGACTTGCGGTCACCAGAACGGCGTGACAGCAAAATAATTTCGTCGCCGTCGGCGGTCCAAGTGGGCAGTTGATCTTCCAGGAAGTTGGCCACGATAATGCCATTGGCCCCGGATACATCCATCGTCATCAAGCCGCGCGAACTATCATCCCACGAATGGAAAGCGATGCGCGACCCATCGGGGCTAAACGCGGGCTGGCTGGCCTGGCTGCGGAAAAAGGTGGACTCGCCGCTGCCGACATCACCAAAGTAGATATTATAGGTTTCGCCGTCGAAGCTGGCGTAGGCAATCGTTCCGGCCAGGGCGGAGCGAGACACCTGGGCCGGAGCGGGAATGAGCGCCGGACGGGTCGGCGTCGGCGTTGGCGCTACCGTCGCCGTCGGCTCAGTCTCCGTCGTAGGCACGACGACGGCCTCATCATAAACCGCCGCCGGGGTGCCGGCCGCGATTTTCAGGTCCCGGTCCATGTTGATCGTACCGAGGCTCAAGTAGACCGGATCGAGATTAGGCGCTTCAAAGACCAATTCCAGATCATACGTCCCGATCTCTAACTGAAAGACCAAGCTGCCGGGTACACTACCGCCGGGCGTTAGCGACAGATCCTCAAAGCGGTCGATCGCCCCCAACTGCCTCAGATAGTTCTCGCTGATGCTAGAGCCGGCTTCGCTAAAGGTCAGCCCATCGCGGGTGCGCATCGAGAAGTTGCTGATCGAAAACTCGAACGGAATGTTCCCGGCGTTTCGCGCGCGAACATCGATAAAAATGTAGGCTTCGGTGGTGTTGGGCGACGCCCCAAAGATGATCGGGCTGACCTGACTGGAGACAATCTCCAACACCGGAATGGCCAACTGCGGGCCGGACGGCGTCGGCGTGGAGGTAGGACCGCTCCCCAACGATTGTCCCTCCAGGCTGCCTTCACCACGGCCGTCGCCAGCGCCGGGGGTTTGGAACGTAACCGGCTGCTGGTTGGCCAGATCATCGCCGCTGCCGCCGCCGGACAACATCAACACCAAACCGGCGATAATGAGCAGCAGCACCACCAGGCCAATGCCGATGGCCCACGGCGTGATGATCGTCTGCGGCCGCTTTTCTTCCTGCACGGGAGCCGCAGCTGGGGCCGGACTGGGGGCGACCACCGGCGGCGGAACCGCACTGGGGACGGTCATATCACGCGGACGTTTCATCTCGACGGTGGATTGAGCCGCCAAATTTTGTTCCCACATAATCCGGGTTTCAGCGATAGTTACCGTTTGACGCGGGGTGATTTTGGTCCATATGTCCGGCTCAAGTCTTTCATTGTTAATGAACGTGCCGTTGGCGCTGTCCAGGTCTCTCACTTCCCAAATGTTTCCCGTACGCCGGAATTCGGCATGGTGCCGGGAGGAACGCGGGTCGGTCAGGACCAGATCATTATCCAACTCACGGCCCACCTTAATGATGGCGCCTTCGCCCTCCGGCAAGGGGAACTTCTCAGATTTGCCTTCGGGGTGTCTCACTGAGAAATGATCTTTGGCAGCGTCACCTTGTACACTTTTTGATGATTCTTCGGGCATTTCCTTCTACCTTAATATTATGGATTTGTTCAGTGGCCTACGATCTGTACACGCCAATCTTTATGTCCCCAAGAGCATGTACTCACTTCCTACTGAAACCTTCATTCTACAGGAAGAATTTATCTTGTCCAATTAACTCACCTTAAGGCAGCAAGGCTCATTTACCAATAGATGGGTCCAGTTTCCATGAATCGACAGTAGCGCTGCTAGACTAGTTCTCCCATTTGAGCCGCAACTTCGATCAAATTGCTTAAACTAGACCAATCTTGCTGCCATTCAGGCCGTTTTTTAGCAGGGAGGATTATAATACCGACTTAAGGGTCAGGCAACGTTGAGTCTACGGGGAAACCACGGTTGAGACGACTCGGGCCATGGTGGGGGGGTGTAAGAGCATATTAGCATAGGACGCATTGGCCATTGGGCAGTGACACTCGCCGTTGTAGATACTGTCCCGGAGCTCAGCCATAGCGTCGCCGGTCCAGATCCGCCGCAGGTCGTAATCATTCTCACGCAGGTTGCCCACGCCCTCCGCCCGAATACAGCAGCTCCACAGATCGCCATTGGGGGCGATCTGGCAGCTGGCCCAGCCGGCGTAGCACGGGATCACCTGCCGCTGCTCATACAGCACCCGCTTGGCCAGTTGGTAATATTCGGCTCGAAAGGCTTGGGTAATCTTGGCAAAACCCGATACCCGCCGTTGGTGGGCTTTCTCGCTCAGGAAGTCGGCGATCGGGCCATATTTCTCGGCCATCGGCGTAATTTCCCAGCCGACGGTGTCTAATTCAACCCGCTCTTCAGCGATTTCGGTGATATAGCTGTCCGGCTTTAAAAATTCCAATCCGGCGTAAATCTCAAAAAAACGGTCGATGTTGTAATTGGAAATAACGGTGTGGTTGGTTAGCACCAGGTTTTTGTGCCGCTTTTGCAGCGCTTTCAACTCCGACCAGGTGTGCATGGCCTTCTTCCAATTACCCGGCACCATCCGAATTTCATCATGGCGCTCACCGACCTCGTCCAGCGACAGGTTGATGCCGATGTTGGTCGTTGGAGCGCCTTCGCACAGGCGCTCGACGCTGTCGATAATGCGTTTGGTTAAAATGCCGTTGGTGGGAATGGTAATCACCGCCGGGCGGCAGTGTTCGTAGGCCGACAGGGCCAGATCGACCGTATCTTTGCGCAGGAACGGTTCGCCCCCGGTGAACGTAAAATAGAGTGGGCCTCGACCAATCTTGGCAAAGGTTTTATCCCACTCTTCAAAGGTCATGTCATCGTTGGGTTTGCGCCACACGTCGCAGGTTTTGCATTTGCTGTTGCAGCGATAGCTGACGCTGACCACAATCGAGAAAGGCAGCATGGTCGGCCAGCCAAACTGGCGATAAGTCCAGTAGAGCGGTAGTTTGGTCAGTAGTTTAAGCATAGCGCGTTGTTCTAATTATGCTGCGGCGGGTTCGCGCTCACCTAAGCCCATGAGCATGTTCGCCGCGGTTTTGAGATAGTAGGGAAAACGCAGCCACGTATCTTTGCGAGCCACAATGCGGGCAATTCTGCGAGGGCGTAAGTAGAAGCGCCGGTGCGCCTCGTGCCATTTCCGTTCAACCGTTGCCTTATCCAGGTCGCCGAAGGCAAAATGGGCCTTGTCGGCCTGGATGGCTAACTGTGACCAATCCATATTGTGCGAGAAGACATCGCCTTTTTCCACCAGAGTGTCCCACATCTCTGTGCCGGGGAAAGGCGCGGCCATCATAAAGTGAGCCAGATCAGGGTCGAGTTCCACCGCCAGCCGAATGGTCTTCTCCATCGACTCTTCGGTTTCGCCGGGCATACCGAAGATGAAAAAGCCCATCGTTTCCAGCTTGGCGGTTTTGGCGTGTTTCACCGCCTGGCGAACCATATCGATGGTCTGGCCTTTTTTAATCACGTTGCGCAGCATCCAATCGTCGCCGTTTTCAATCCCAAAACCGACTCGCTTACAGCCAGCTTGCTTCATTAGGTGAAACAACTCTTGATCGGTGTTGTTGACCTTCATGCCATGAACCGTCACCCACGGCACTTGCAAGTTGGCTTTGATGATAGCCCGGCATAAATCCTTAGCCCGCTGTCGATCCAAATTCCAGATATCGTCGGTAATGCCGATCTCCGTTGCGCCCAAATCTTTAACCAGCCACTCCCACTCGGCCAACACATTCTCGACGCTGCGCCCGCGCCAGGTGTCGCCGGTGATCGGTTTAGAGCAGTACGTACATTTGTACGGACAGCCCCGCGAGGTCACAATGGTGTACGTCCGGGCGTTCATATCCAGCCCTTCGGTCAGCGGATTGAGGTTGGTGTAGCGGTCGATTTTGAACATATCGAACGCCGGAAACGGGAGCGCGTCGATATCATCCGGCAGCGGGCGATCTAGGTTATGCAAGATTTTGCCGGCCTCGTTACGCCACGACAACCCCATGATGCTACCCCAGCCGGCCTCGGTATCGAAGTGGCGCGGGGTGATGGTAGATTGGAGAGTGGTAGATTGTGAGATTGGCGACTGGTTTCGCGCGCGGTTAATTTCGGCTTGTTTTTCAAACGCGTGCATGATTTCGACAATCGTGTACTCGGCTTCGCCACGTACCACCAGATCGACCTGATCTTTTTCCATCGACTCATGCGGCATCAGGGTCAGGTGCGGGCCGCCGAGAATGGTAATCGCGCCGTGTTTTTTAGCGGTTTCGGCCGACTCCCAGGCGTTGACAATCAACGGCGTTGGGGCTGACAGGCAGACGATGTCAAACGGGTCACGGGCCAATTTTTGCTCAAACGTTTCCACGTCTTCCTCGACCGACGCATCCCAAATTTCGCACTCGTATCCGTGAGCGCGCAGCGAGCCGGCCAGGTAGCCCAACCCCATATGGACGTGTTTACGACTATTCCAGACTTCCGATTCGGGACTGGCTAGTAAAACTCTCAAAATTTCCTCCGGTTAGCAACCGCCATTTAGACGGCGACTTCGGCTTCAACAGATTTACGCAGTTCGGCTTTTTCTTTCTTGGGAAAGAGGGTGTTAAAGGCCACTTTAAAGGTCCGCCGCCAATTGATCCAGAAATCTTTGCGCATCAGCGTCCCTGCCACCCGATGCGGACGTAGATAGAAGCGGCGATAAGCCTCTTTCCACTTACGCTCGATCATTTCAGCCGTCATATCGCCCAATTCGTAGCGGGCGCGGCCATCAAAGAAGACGTAATCTTCCCAATCATCCAGCAGCAGCCGGCCTTGCCGTTTGGCAATCTCGAAAACTTTGGTGCCCGGATAAGGCGTCATCATCGAGAAGTTGGCGATCATCGGATCGACTTCACAGGCGAATTGGATCGTTCTTTCCATCGACTCTTCGGTTTCGCCCGGCAGGCCGATGATGAAGAAGCCGATGGTTTCCAGCCCAACCGATTTAGCGTTTTTGAAAGCCTGGCGAATGGTGTCGTGATCGATCTTCTTGTCGATTGACAGCAGCACGTCGGGATCGCCGCTCTCCACGCCAAAGGCGGTTCGCTTTAGGCCGGCCTTTTTCAATTTGCCCAACAGCTCTTTCGTGGCCAGATTGGCCCGGATACCGTTGACAAAAATCCAGGGAACGTGATTAACGTTGTGCTCGATAAACAGGTCGGCGATTTTTTCCAACCGGTCAACCTGAATATTGGCCGAGTCATCCAACACGCCAATTTCCTGAGCGTCGAAATTCTCAACCAAATGCTGCCACTCCGCCAGCACACTTTCAGGGCTGCGCGCTCGCCACTTGATCGGCATAATGCTTTGCGAGCAGAACGTGCAGCGATAAGGACAGCCGCGCGAGGTCATCACCGAGAAAGAGCGCGCGCCGTCGATAGCGTCGGTGGCCGGTTGGAGGTTAGTGTAGCGATCCATTTTAAAGAAGTGATAAGCTGGGAAGGGCAACGTATCCAAATCGGCGATAGGTGGGTGATCGGGGTTGTGATGCTCTTTTTGGTCGGTGGTGAAATAGCTAATCCCTAACAAACCGTCGAGTAGACCGGCGGTGGGATCAAGCAGATCGCGCGCGCTGAAGTTAGGGTTGCCGGCCTTGCCATTTTCCACAATGCCACACAATTTAACCCAAACATCTTCGCCTTCGCCGCGAACGACCACATCCACTTCCGGCCGCGCCACGCTCTCCGCCGGCAGCACCGACACGTGCGGGCCGCCCAGCACCACGGGAATATCTTTAACCGATTTGATCGCTTTAGCCGTGCGCCAGGCCGATTTCACCTGGGGCGTGTTGGCCGTAATGCCCACAATATCCGGCTGTAAACGGCGCACCGCCTCATCAATCGATTCATTTTCTACATCGGCATCAAACAACAGCACGTCATCGCCACGCCGTTCGGAAACAGCCGCGAGGTAAGCTAAGCCAAGGTGGGGCGTTGTCCGGGTATCGATGGGTAGTCGGAAGCGAGGGTTTACCAGCATCACTCGCATAATTGTTACCTCCCTTGCAGGTAATTTTTATAACAGTCTTTATAATAATTTTGAATTTTACAATAGGTTTAGGTTGAGAGCAAAATCGAGTTTGGTGATTCATGCACGAAATCGCCCTTAACGTTCACCCGGTTACTATAAAGCAAGCAATTCAATTGCGCAATAGTAGAAAAAACTTAACCGGTGATGAGCGGGTACGCAATTTTGCCTAAACGCATTTTGCGTGCGTCGTCTTATTCTTATCAAAAAGCGAAATAACAAATGATTAGCGCTCTTAACCACAAACCGGCTATTTATCAAAAAACTATCTGGCGGCCAGTTGGGCCATCACACTTTGCATATTGTTCATGCCCCAGTGCTCGACATACTGCCCATCACGTAACCTGACGATGTCAATGACCTCGATCACCACTTTTTTGTTTGAGGCCGCTATGCCCATTAGCTCTCCGGTGTGGATTCCATAGAAAGCTTTGCGGGTGGTAACTTTATCGCCCTCGGCCACTTGATCGTAAATCTCCGCTTTTAAATCCGAAAAAGCCGGGCGAAGAATTTGGGTAAAAAAGTAAATCATCCCCTCAGGGCCGTTAGGAGCGCCGGGTGGGGCCGAATGGTTGATAAAATCTTCAGCCACAAGCGCATAAAACGTTTCAACATTGCCCTGTTCAATCACTTCTTTATTGAAGCGGAGGACGATAGCTTTGTTTTGTTCTAAGGTTGAGTCCATTCTATTGCCTCCCCTGAAAATAAAATCCTGGAGCGACAAAGCAAGCTTTGTCCTTCACGGTAAGGACAAAGTAAACTTTGTCGCTCCGGTACATCTCCATTCTCATTGCTGTCTCGCAGTTTATGTCGCACACCTGTAATAAGCAGATTTATGTCCTTATGGGATGTAGTCCAAGGCACTCACCCATAATTTTTAGCCGAGAGCGGACGAACAGGACCGTCATCCAAATTCTTGGCCACGTTTCGTCCCTGTTCCGTTAGCAAATAGGTGGCCGCCGGAAACTTCTTATTGCTATCGACTAGCCCTTTACCCTTAAGCGCATCCATCGTAGAGCTGGATACGGTTTCGACGTTGCCATCCAGTAAATGGAGTTTGTAGCTTTTGGTTCCATCCAAGTAGCGGTGCGCTTTAAGTGTTGCGCCTTGCATCAAACCCAGCAACACGTGCTGTTGCGTGTTAGATAATTTCATCATGATCTAACTCATTTTAAGGCAAAAAAAGGAACTGGATAACACCAGTTCCTCATTGAATCGTTCGTGATATCGACCTATCTAACCTAAGTTGCTAGCTGTCCGCGAACAAGACCTGACAGGTTTTCAAATGAGCCTTAATGCGGCTAAATGGCCCGAATTGGCCTAATTTTCTCTGAACGGTAATTCCAAAACCTGTCAGGTCTGGCAGGGTAGCAACTTGCGTTACCCCAAATTATCCACAAATTGCTGCATCTTGCGCTGAGAAATTTTGACAAACTTATCAGCGATAATCTCTTGCATCTCCTCATCCGACAGCCGGATACGCAAAATATCCAAAGCATCCTCCGGCGAACGGCCATAGGCCAGCTTTTGCTTGCCGTTCTTCATCTCGAACAGGTACATATAGTGGGGATTGCTAAAACTGCTCATGCCTTCACCAACGCTTCCCGCAAGGCGCTCGATTTTTGCCGGGCGTAGGCATCGAGCCCACGATTGATTTCGTCTTCGTACTGGCCGGCCAGCAGCGCGCGATAAAATTGATAATCCACCCCTTTAACCTTTTCGTCATCCGGGAAGCGGTGGTAATTTTCTTTGGTCATCATACTCTTCCCTTCGGCGATAAGCTGGTACCCCAAAGCCGAACCCGGATAAGGCGCATAGTAGGAGATCGACGGAAAGACATATTTCATGGTTTTGAGCATACGCATCGTTTCAAAGGCGTCTTCGTGGGTTTCGCCGGGAATGCCGAGCATAATGTTGGCCCACAGCTTGGGCGGCTCCTTGCCCATCTGCCGGTAGTCATCGCCAATCTTGTTAATCAAATCGATGGTGAACTGGTTGTCTTCCGCCGTACATTCTTTATTGAGCAGGCGCAAAATGCGGTCGCTGCCGGACTCGAGGCCGATGGAGATGGTGTTCCAGTTGGTCTCTCGCACCAACGCCTCGAACAGTTCAGGCCACTGGCGAACCGTATCGGAGCGACCGGCAGCCCAGTACGGCCAGACCTTGTTGGCTTTGCGCGGATACTTATCGATCCACTCCTCCAACCACGAGGGATTCTGAAAAAACATCGAATCGTGAATAACGATGGAACCGACTCCAAACTTGTCATCCAAGTAATTCAACTCGTCGATGACCATGTCAACCGGCCGGCGGCCCATATTCGGGATGTAAGAATTCTCGTTGCAGAAGACACACTGCCAGGGGCAAACCCGGCTGGTGATAATGGTGGCGACGGGCGGCGGTCCCCAGCCGCATTCCGGCTCCAGGGGCCAATTGAACTTCCGGCGCAGCCGGCGGTGGGGCTTGGGCCACAGGGTGCGGTCGATCATCGGCCACTCGGCCATCGATTTTGAGCCGATGCCGACAATCACGCGCGGGAACGACAGCGGATCGTTGACCAAATTAACAATCACATTTTCGCCCGGTCCCTGGCAGATGCGATCAAATTCAGGAATGGCCGTCATCTCATCCAGCGCCACGGTGGCGTGCATGCCGCCGGTTAGCACCAGTCCGTTGGGGTTGATCCCTTTAAAGATTTTGGCCGACTTGTAAGCCACCGGGAAGGTGTAACTCCGCACGTTCATTATAAGTATGTCGTAACCTTGCAACTGCTTGCGGAGTTGATCCCACGAGGTCACGGCTCGGGTCGAGAGCAAGTCGGTGTTGATGCCATGATTATGGAGGATGGTGCGCAGCAGCCCCAACCCGTGGTCCTGCCACTGCTCGTGCGGCCCGTCGGGTTTGACCAGATCGCCCAAATCCCCCAAATCTAACCAAACGATTTTCGATTTTTGGGTACTTTGTGACCAGAAGTTGAACATTCTCTCTTTGCCTCTAGCAGCGTAACATCTTAATAAGAACCTTTACGATAGACTCTAATCAAATATTGGTCAAATTCTGATAATTAACCCCAGATGACCGGCCTGAAACAAAAAAATCGCTCCCGCATGCGAATCATACGGGAGCGATGAAAACTCACGATAAAAGGTTAGTTAGAGCAGGGTGTACCCTGTTCACCGGCTGAAGTTTGGAACGAGCTGCCGCAGGCGCACGAGCGAACCGCGTTGGGATTCTCGATGCGAAACCCGCCGCCCATCAGGCTGTCGATATAATCAATTTCAGCCCCATCGAGGTAGGAGATGCTGCCGGGATCAACCACAACCTTGACATTGCCGGACTCAAAAATTTGGTCACCAATTTCTGGCCCTTCGGCAAAGGTCATCCCATAGGACAAACCTGAACAGCCGCCACCCGATACAAACACTCGCAGAGCATAACCATCAAGCCCTTTTTCCGTCATAACCTTAGATAGCATATCTTCGGCTGATGCCGTCAATGTGATCATTTTGAAACGCCTCCTAATTGGGTTAACTGTAAAATAATAACGGGTTTGCGATAGATTTCTCAAGGATATTTTACTTGTGAGCCAAAATTTTGTCAACAGTTAAAAAGTAAAAAAAATAAAAAAACTATTTAGTTAACAAAGTCAGCTTGGAAAGCGCTATTGACATGAGCATATCGGCTCGTTATAATTTAAATGACCAATTTGTTATTTTTGAAATATTCGACCCCATGATTGAATAGTTAGGACAGACTATGAGCGACATTCCTCAGGTTTATAGAAAGTACGACCTACTATTTACCCCGCGCTTGATTTCCAAGCTGCGTAACCTGCGCAATGACGAATGGGCCAAACTGGTTGACCACCTCGCCATGCTGCCGGAAACCCATCCAGAAACGATCTCCTTTTCAATGATGATGATCAAACTGGGTGGCTGTCTCACTTGCGAAATGGACAGTTACCGGGCGCAGCGAGGCTGCGCGGCTTGCGCCCAAAATACCATTGCTAGCTTTAAAGGCAGCGATAAGCAACTGCTCAGCCGGTATGAAAAGACGAAACTTTCAGTAACACAGCAATATCCTGAGCAAGACCTGCAACAAGCGGCGTAAAATCAGCTCAAACTTCCCTTATGTTACTGAAATCTGGCTCCGTCAGGTTGTATTGCGCCACTTAGCCAAGTATCCTGGAGATTGACACCTTCGATAGTGGCCTGGGTAAACCAGGCCCCGCGAGCATCGGCGCGGGTCAAGTTCACGGTCGTTAAATTAGCCGCCCGAAAATCAGCCCATTTGAGACCGGCTTCCGATAGATCGGCCTGAGTGAGATTGGCCTGACGCAGGTCGGCCCAATTAAGCTGCGCTCCGCTCAAATTAGCGCCAGCCAGAGCGGCCTGCTGCAAGTTGGCCCAATCCAGCCGGGCCTGGCTCAAATCCGCGCCCCGCAGATCGACGCCCCACAAATTAGCGCCGGATAAATCCACGCCCTTAAAATTTTGCCCGACCCCACCCTGATTGACCAACTGCCACACCAACCGCCACTTGCTATCAAGCTGCGTCGTATCATCAACTTGGGTATCGATCAACAGTGCGCCTCGTAGATTGGCCCCCATCAGGTTAGTTCCTCGCAAATCGGCCTGGCTTAAATCGGCACCGCTCAGATCGGCTGCCATCAAATTAGCCTTTGACAAGTTGGTTCCGCGCAGATTAACCCCTTCCTGCAACGGCCCTCCCCACTGAACCTCCGCCAAGTTAGCTTCTCTCAAATCCGCCCCGGCTAAATCAAACGTCGGCTTCGACCATCCGCGCAGATCAACCTCGGCGCACGCCGGTGGGCAGTCTTGATAGGTGCACGCCGCCAGAAAAAGAGAAAAATTAGATATAAAAAAAATCAGGATTAAAAATCGATACATTCGCATACTTTTTTGATTCTTTGGATTGGTCGAGCTGCGGTTAAATCGTTTGGGTATTACGATAAGGCCCTTCCGAGTCTCAAGATTGTAGCGCCTTATAAAGGTAGCGCAAACCGGACAACCGACAATATCATAATTGAAAGGTTATCGCCGGTGAGATCGCTGACTGCCGAATGCTGATCGCTGACCGCTTATATTTCCCAACCTTAAAATTATGATTCTCGAATCTATCGCATACTATATATTGTGGTATAATAAGGAAGGAAGTACTATATCTGCTAATTCGGCGATAGCTTGCCATAATATTTGATTTCAATTTAACCTTGTGATACAATAAACTTGTCATAATATAAACAACTATGAAAGCACTCAAAGAACGAATCCAAAAAGAAGGTAAAAATTTGGGGAATGGTATCCTCAAAGTCGACAGTTTTCTCAACCACCAGGTCGATCCGGCGCTGATGCTGGCTGTGGGCGGGGCGCTGGCCGCCCATTTCGGCGCGATGGGCATTACCAAGGTGCTGACCGCGGAAATCTCCGGCATCGCCCCGGCTCTGACTACCGCGCTGGCTTTGGGTGTGCCGGTGGTCTATGCCCGCAAAACCAAGCCGATCACCATGCCCGAAAATATGTATGTCACCACCGCCCCATCGCACACCAAAGGCAAAGAGGTCCATCTGATGGTCTCGCCCGAATTTATTGGCCCGGATGACAGCGTGCTGATCATTGATGATTTCCTGGCCACCGGCCACACCATTATGGCCTTAGTCCGGCTGGCCCGGAAAGCCGGAGCCAGAGTTGTGGGCGTGGGCGCTGTCATCGAAAAATCCTTTGAGGGTGGCCGCGCTCAATTGGAAGCGATGGACTTGCAGGTCCGCTCGTTGGCCGTTATCAAACAGATGACCGACCACGAGATTATTTTTGCCGAAGGAGTATCGCCCTGATGACCGTCGCCTCGCTTGATAACACGCTGGCCCAGGAGGCCGTGGTCATTTTGGATTTTGGCTCGCAGTACAGCCAGTTGATTGCCCGCCGGGTGCGCGAGTTGAACGTCTACTGCGAACTCATTCCCTACACCGCCTCGCAAGCCGACATCGAGCGCCTTAAGCCCAAAGGCTACATTCTGTCCGGCGGGCCGGCCAGTGTCTACGCGCAAGGTGCGCCCCATTTGCCCGATTTTGTGCTGGAGGCCGGCCAGCCCGTGTTGGGCATTTGCTATGGCATGCAGTTGCTCACTCACCAACTCGGCGGCCAGGTCGATCCCGGCAGCGAGCGCGAGTACGGGTTGGCCGAAATCGAGCTGCTTGACACCGAGACGATCCCCCTTTTCAGCGAGGTCGTCGAAACCCGGATGCCGGTTTGGATGAGCCACGGCGACCGCGTCACCAAACTGCCGGACGGCTTTCAATCGCTGGCCCGGACCCAGAATTCGCCCTACGCGGCCATCGGCGACCCGGCCCGAGGACTTTACGGCCTGCAATTTCACCCGGAGGTGACGCACACACCCGCCGGGAAATTTATTTTGCGCTCCTTTTTGTACGAGGTCTGCGGCTGTAGCGGCGGCTGGACGGCCGGTAACTTTATCCACGACAGCATCGGCCAAATCCGGGCGCAGGTCGGCGACGGACAGGTTGTCTGCGGGCTGTCGGGCGGTGTCGACTCGTCGGTGGTGGCGGCGCTGCTGCACCAGGCCATCGGCGACCAGTTGACCTGTATTTTTGTCAACAACGGCCTGATGCGCCAAAACGAACCGGAGCAGGTGGTCCAGACCTTTGAGCAAGAGATGCACGCCCGGCTCATCGCGGTCGACGCGACCGAAGATTTTTTGAGCAGCCTGGCTGGCGTAACCGATCCCGAAGCCAAGCGCAAAATTATCGGCGAGAAGTTCGTGCGCATCTTCGAGGCCGAAGCCCGCAAGCTGGGCCAGGTCGATTTTCTGGCCCAAGGCACGCTCTACCCGGACGTTATCGAGAGCGCCAGCCGCGATCAACAGGCCGTGGCCGCCAAAATCAAAACTCATCACAACGTGGGCGGGCTGCCGGAGGATATGCAGTTCGAGTTGGTCGAGCCGCTCCGGTTTCTGTTTAAAGATGAAGTTCGGGCGGTGGGTGAAGCGTTAGGGCTGCCCCGCGACATTGTCTGGCGGCATCCCTTCCCCGGCCCCGGCTTGGCCGTGCGCATTCTGGGCGACATCACCTGGGATCGGCTGGAAACGCTGCGCGCCGCCGATGCCATTTTCATCGAGGAGTTATGGCGTTCGGGCTGGTACGATCAAACATCGCAAGCCTTTGCCGTGCTGCTGCCGGTGCAATCGGTCGGCGTGATGGGCGACTATCGCACCTACGGCAACGTCGTCGCCATCCGGGCCGTCACCACCGATGATTTTATGACCGCCGATTGGGCCCGACTTCCCGGCGACCTACTGGCCCGCGTCAGCAGCCGTATCGTTAACGAGGTTCAGGGCGTCAACCGCGTGGTGTACGATATCAGCAGCAAACCGCCGGCCACTATTGAGTGGGAGTAAAACGTAGTTTCAATTATAAGAGAGTTTGAGTAGGAAACGTCCGTGGCAAACAAGGAGTAGGCAGCAGGAAGTAGGAAGTAAGGTACAAACTAGTACATCAGGGCATATAACCTGGATAGTTCGTAGTAACCGCTTGAGCGGGACTATCTCGGGAATGGCTAAAGCCATTACTACGAACCAACCAATGAGCCATTTCCGCCTTAAAGTACTAGTACATTCCTTCATATTCCCTACTTCCTACTCTTTACTCCTTACTCCTCACGGACGGGGAGGCTAACTGTATGACCGCCGAAATTACTACCGTAATAGGTCAATTGAGTATTCGCGAAGGGGTTTGGCGACAAGAAGCGCCCAATCAGGTGGCCGTGCGCGAGCCAAAAGCGGCCGATGCACCGGGAGCCGGCAAAGGCGATCTGTTCATCGTGACCGAGATCCAGGGCAATATTGATAACCGCGACGCGATGGAGCAGAAACTGGCCCAGGCCATTCGCGACAACTACTACCTGGCTCGCGGCTCCGTCACGGCCAGTTTGCGACGGGCTATCCAGGCCGGCAACGATCTCCTTTACCACCGCAACCTTAAGGTTGACGTCGAAGAACGTGTGGTCGGCGGCGCGGTCATTGTCGTCTCGTGCCAGGAGGACGCCTTTGTCGGCCAGATTGGCCCGACCGCTTTCTTTGCGGTGCTGGGCGATCACGTCCGGCGCTACCCGGCGCGCTCGGTCTGGTTGGATGAGGCGATGGGGCCGGGTCAAGACGAAGATGCGTCGGCCTTGGGACTGCGTAAAATTGTTGAGCCGACGCTCCAGCACGTGCGCGTTGAGCCGGAAGATATGCTGGTCCTGGCCGACAGCCGGCTGGCCGGCCAACTCCCGCTAAGCGATCTGGTCCACGCGGTTGACTCCGGCGATGTCAAAGCGGCCGTTAAAAAACTGGGGGAGGCTGCTAAGGCGAAAAACTGCTCAGCGCTCATCTTAGAGGTCGTCGAATTGGCGGCGGCCTCAAATGGCCCGTTTAAATTGGCGACGCCGTCCAAGCTGAGCGACATATTCAATCGCCGCAGTCACGATATCCCGGTTGAACCCCGCCCCGAGCCGGTTGAAGCCGCCGGCGAACCGGTTCAGGCGATCGGCGAGCGGACGGCTGTTTTTGCCAATACCTCAATCTTCCAAAAATCGATGCACTGGTTGGATCGCTTCAAAACTCGTCCCGAACCGGATGAGTGGCCGGAACCACCCGCCGCCAAAATCGAGACACCGCCGTTGCGCGAGGAATTCGAAGAGAAGTTAGAGGAATTTGAAGAGGAATCGGTCATCATCCCCACTAAAAAGCCGATGGCCCGGCCTTATCAGGGTGAAAAGTGGTCTACCCCGCATCACAAGACCAGTCGGTCAGAGACAGGGCATGGTCCAGGTACTTACATTCCCAACCCGGCCGCGCCGCAAAGCACGCTCCTTGAACGCGAGTATGCCGATGAGGACGAAGAGTCCACCGCTGACCGGTCGCTGCTGCAAACGATTGTCTTTGGGTTAGGGTCGGGGTTGTTGATGCTGGTTCTGCTGATTAGCAACGCCTTCAAAGCCTTATTCCGGCTGGTGCTGCCGGCCTCTAGCCAGCAAAAGCCGCGTCAGGCCGGCATGCAGGCCCAAACGGAAACGTCATCGACCGTCCCGTGGAAGCTGCTGCGAAATATCGCCATTGCGATCCCCATTTTGGTGGCGATCATCGTCGGCATTAGCTATATTCAAAAAGGACGGCTGCGTGACGCCGAGTACACCGAATACCTCACCGCCGCGCAGAGCAAAATCGAGCAGGCCCGCGAAGTTGACTCGGCGGGAGCGCTGGGCTTAATGGCCGAGGCCGAAACCGCGCTCACCCAAGCCGAACAAGTCAAGCCGGACGAAGAGCATCCCGAAATTACGGCGATGCGCCAGCAGATCGCCGCCGAAACCGACCGGGTCGGCCACGTACAGCGGCTCGATGCCGTGCAGCAGTTACGCCAGTACACCGACGCCGGCACTCAAACCAGCGGCATTGTGGTTGAGGGCGTGGAAATCTACATTTTGGATAAAGGCAACGACCGCATTTACCACCACAGCCTCGACAACGAAGGCGTGTCGCTGCTGCCCGATGGCGAGACGGTGTTAATCGCGGCCAAAGGTCAGCAGGTAGACAACATTCAGGTGGGCGAACTGCTCGACATGACCTGGATGCCCACCGGCGGCAATCGCCAGACGAGCGATTTAGTGGTCTTGAACAGTACCGGGCTGTTGGAATACAGCACCAATTGGGGCTTGGCAACGTCGCTGTTAGCCTCAGCCGATGCTTTGAAACTACCGGTGGCCGTGGATAGCTATTTTGGTAACTTTTATGTTCTGGACCCGCAGGCTAATGTACTGCTGCGTTATCTGCCCACGGTTGACGGCTATAACGCCCCACCCCAAAGCTACTTCGCGGCTAATGTGCCTGTCGATTTGAGCAACGCGGTCGATCTGGCTATCGATGGCGCGGTCTACGTTCTCTATCAGGACGGTCGTATCGCCAAGTTTCAGGGCGGCCAACCCGCCGAATTCAACGTCACCGGCCTGGATGTGCCGTTCAATAATCCGGTGGCCATCTTTACCAAACCGGATGAGGATGTGCAGCACATCTACATCGCCGACGCCGGCAACCATCGCGTGGTTCAGTTGAACAAAGACGGCAGCTTTGTTCGCCAGTTCAAACCCAGCGCCGGCGAGGCCGTGTCATTTGCTAATCTGCAAAATATCTACGTCGATGAGATCGGCGGCAAGATGTTCGTGCTGGATAGTAACAATCTCTACCTGGTCAAACTACCGACCGAGTAAGGGACGGTAGTTGAAAAACCGGGTTGGGGATGAGGCGATGAGGGGATTGAGTTGGCTTCATCTCCTCATCGCTCAATCTCCAATCTCCAACCAGATACCCACATTATTCCAGAACAACTTAAGCTCAAGGTTGTGGACCTTGAGCTTTTTATTATTCGGGTTTTCCCCCTTAATCCCTACTTCTTACTCCCTATTCCCCGGTTTGGACACCGATATGAGAATCTTTAGGGCCTCAAAAAACGGGTGGGTTATATTTGCGTTGGAAAAGTTAAATTTTTGGGCGATAATTGGTCGAAAATTCAGAGAATGTGCCTAAAAAATTCAAGAATGTTAGGTTT
>JACKAT010000065.1 GCA_020634935.1 Anaerolineales bacterium | reverse complement strand
AGCAGGAATAAAATCAGAAGCACAACTAATATCCCCCACAACCACGGCTGGCTAAAAATCGAGACAGGGGCCTGTTCAACTCCGGTGAGTTGTGGCTTGGCGGTCGATGACGTTCGCACTGGGGCTGACCCCTCCGTCGCCGCTGTCAAAGCTCGAGTAAATTCTGCGCCGGTGGTGTACCGCAGTTCCAACCCTTTTGAGAGCATGCGGCTGATGGCCTCACTCAACGGAATAGAGATATCCAGATTAACCGCATGCAGCAGGCGGGGCTGTTCATACGCTTGAGCATGCAGCACCGCCGCAACCTCACCGGTAAACGGCGGTTGACCACTGAGCATTTGGTAACACAATATTCCCAGCGAGTACAGATCGGAATAACGGCTCGGCCCTTGGCCTTTAACCCGTTCCGGGGCCAGTGTTTCCGGCGAGCCAATGGCAAAGCCTTGTTTGACCAGGCTGGTGCCGACCATAGCCTGCGTCTGTCCGAAATCGGCCACGGTGACGTGATCGTCCGGACCAATGTAGACTCGTTTAGCCGATAGGTCGCCGTGCATAATCGATTTTTGATGGGCATAATCGAGGGCTGCCGCGATCTGACGGGCAATAGTCAGCATGCGCTGGGGGGGTAGAGGGCCTTCTTTAATAATTTTTGACAGTGGTTGAGCATCGATAAATTCTCGGACAACATAAAGGGTGTTCTCTTCCTGATCAACCTCATAAGTGCGAACGATATTGGGATGCTCTAATTTTAGGGTTTGACGGGTAATGTCCTTGAAGCGCTGGACAAAATAATCGTCGAACATAAACTGCGGGGCAACCACCTTAATGGCTACAGTTTTACCATCGGCTTTACGATGCCCCTGATAGGCAATTGTCAAATCGCCTCGACCTAACTCCTCGTCGAGAACGTAATTTTCTAGTTCAGAGGTTACAGAAACCATCACTATTTCCATTCCTTCCAAAAGGTTCTAACCACAGTTACCCTTCTGCGTTTTTAAGGATAGCTAAATGGCTAGACCTTAGCTATTAAATCGCGGAGGGCCGGTACCCCGGCCAGAGACGTGGCCTGCTGCACCGCGTCGACCACGGCCTGAGCCACAGCCTCGGCGGCAAAAGCCCCGATCAAGTTGACATCCCCTAACTGTCCCGTGCCAGTCGATAAAGCAAACAGGGTGTCCCCATCAAACATCGTGTGGGCTGGTCTGACCGTGCGCGCCAACCCGTTATGAGCCATTTGTGCTACTTTGTTGGCCGTCTCTTTTGACAATGGGGCATTGGTGGCGACGAGGCCAATCACCGTGTTCCCAGGTCGGATGTAGGCTCCCGTTGTCTGTTTCATGACCTGCATGGTATTGGCAAAGCCCCCGTCTGGCAATTTTCGGGCTCCGGCTAAAATTTGCCCCGATTGGGGATCGATGACATCGCCAAAGCAGTTGACAGCAATGAGGGCACCCACAAATAGGTTGGGCCTCACCTCGATCACGGCGGCGCCAATACCCGCTTTCATCGCCGCCTGAGGCCCGATTATCTTACCGACCGTAGCGCCGGTTCCGGCTCCCACAGAGCCGGTAGACAGCCCTGAAGTCTCGTTAACAGCGTTTTGGCAAGCCTCGTAGCCCATCGCCGCGTCGGGTCGAATGTCACTGCGGCCGATGGTCAGGTCGAATAAAACCGCGGCCGGAACGATCGGTACCCGGGCAACGATTACATCCAGGCCGATATGATGTTCTTCCAACCAGCGCATCACCCCATCTGCCGCGGCCAGGCCGAAGGCGCTGCCGCCGGCCAATAAGACCGCATTTACCTTTTCAACCAAATGCATGGGTTGAAGTAGACTTATTTCTCGTGTACCCGGCGCACCACCGCGCTGATCAACCCCGCAAACGGCTCCGGCGGGGGTCAAAACTACAGTACAGCCTGTTGCGGCCGTTAAATTTTGGGCATGCCCGACTTGAATGCCAGGAATTTGGTTAAAAAGTGTCATAAATACCTTAAGATTATACGCCGGTGGTTGAATTTTCCTTTGATCAATTTTAGAAATTACGTTGGTTTGATCCGGAACCGGTCGTTATTTTAGGCCTTTAAATTTTCATAATTTTTTGATAACTTGCCATACCTCAGGCTATAATGTTAATATGACAACTATACAAATTTCTGGGCGTATAGGAGTTGGTATTGGCCGGTTTAACCTTGATTTTGGGCGGTGCTCGTAGCGGCAAAAGTAGTTACGCAGAAAAGTTAGCCGCCGAAATGGGCCGGCGTGTCCTGTACATCGCCACCGCCGAAGCCGGGGATGAAGAGATGGCGGCGCGGATTGAGGTCCACCGTCAATCGCGACCGGCTCATTGGCGAACTTTAGAAGCATCCCGCGATATCGGCCGCGCCTTACGGGCCTTGCCCGAGCAACCCCAAGTATTATTGCTCGATTGTTTGACTCTTTTGGTTTCAAACGTCTTGTTGGCGCAGGAGGCCGAACCGGAAACCGTCATCGATGCGGCCGTACAGAAAGAAATCGAGTCGCTCATAACCGCCCAATCGCATCTTGACATCCCCCTCATTATCGTATCTAATGAAGTAGGGTTGGGACTCGTTCCGCCTTATCCGTTGGGACGAGTTTATCGTGACATCTTGGGAAGAGCAAATCAGCGTTTAGCGGCTGAAGCTAGCAAAGTCATATTCATGGTTGCCGGTCTGCCGATGACCGTAAAAGAGGAAGGTTGAAACGTTCATGCTATCAATAAATTTGGCCCAACATTTAAAAGCGGTAGGTTTAGAATGGCAGCTCCAGAAGAACGATTTTTTCCATATCCCCGATCGTGGCTTCGATGATACGGTCTTTGTGGTCACGGATATGACCGTTCTGGTTGAAGAACTGCAAGGCAATTTAGCCATTACCTTTCACGGGACTGTCGAATGGGCGTTGGACCATGTTTGGGTGACCGAATTGGTCTGGCTGCCCAGCGAGAGCCAGTTACGCGAGGAATTAGAAAGACACTTGGTGGGTGAGGCTGAACCCTCGCTAGTTTTGATCAGCACGTCCGACGGCTACCGCTGCGAAATTCGATTTAAAGGGGAGTTCTTGGCCTTTGAAGCCTTTGGCGTGAGCGATGTCTACGCTATGGCGTTGCTATACGTCCTGCAAAATAAGTGATCTCACGGGGTTAGGATGACGTATAGTTCGCCCGGCCCGTGAACACCCATTGTTAGAGTCATCTCAATATCGCCGGTACGGCTGGGGCCGGCGATAAAGACCAGGTTGCTGCCGGCGGTGGTCGCTTCATGGTGAGCCGCCAGAAAGGCTGGCAGCGAGGGATAAAGTTTCTGCTGCGGTAAAATAGCGATGTGAACCGGCGGCAGCAGCGACGCCAACCGCCCCCGTCCCGGCCCGCTGATCAGCGCAATGGCGCCGGTATCAGCCAGAGCGCCGTGAGCGCCGGTCAGCCCCACTTTAATTTTGTCCAACGCGGTTAGCTTGACTTTGCGGTCGGCTGCAATCACTGGGAGTTCGCTGTCCACAATTTCAATCCCCGCTGCGGTTAGTGTTGCCACAAGTTGCCTCGGTTCTAACCAGTCGCTTCCCCAACTTATAAGTTGTTTGGCTCCATGTTTGTTCAAAATCTGCCGAATAATCTTCGTTACTTCCTGACTGGTTTTCGCGGAATAAACCTGCCCGGCCAGAGCGTTTAACTCCTGGGTGAATCGATCCACCAGATCGGCCGGAGGGATATCTGCTGCGAACGTATAGCCCCGAAATGAACTGGGATGGTTCGGATCGGCCTCCGGTAGTTTGGCCTGGGGTAATCGACTCCGAAGGCGATTTAGAAATGCGGCTCGTTGGCTCATTGCTCTCGCTCCTCACGCCAGCGCTGGCTGAATGATTTTTTGGCCGGAGCCAGAAAGTCGCGATGGTCGGTCCAACCGGACAAAGGGCCGGGGAGTTTTTTGAACCAGCCGTTATCGGCGATTTTTCGACTAAGCCAGCTTGTTAATTGGCCCCCCAAATGGTACCAACCAGGCCGAACGACTGTCTGGCGATACAACCGCAGTCCCCTTTTAAGCCAATCGGGATTTAAACCCGCCTCGGCTGTTTCAGACCGCAGTTTGAGCAGCATCCGCGGAATGTTAATTCGCACCGGGCAGACCTCACGGCACGCGCCGCAGAGGGTGCTGGCCTGAGGTAACTCGTGCCACGGATCGAGGCCATACAAACCGGGCGTCACGACTGAGCCGACCGGCCCCTGGTAAACGCTGTTATAGGCATGCCCGCCAATTTGCTGGTAGACCGGGCAGGCGTTCAGACAGGCTCCGCAGCGAATGCAGTACAAAATTTCGGCCAGTTCGCTGCCCAAGATTTGGCTGCGACCGTTATCGATGATGACGATATGGAGTTCATCAGGCCCGTCCGGTTCAATCGGCTGGCCGGCGGTGGTTCGACGGGGGCCGGTGATGATATTGGTATAGACGCTAGTTTTTTGACCGGTAGCGCTGCGCGCCAAAATTTGCAGCATTACGCCTAAATCCTCCAGAGTCGGAACCAGGCGCTCCATCCCCAGCAAGGCCACGTGCAGACGGGGCGTGGTGGTCGTCAGCCGGCCGTTCCCTTCGTTGGTTACCAGGCAGATGCTGCCAGTTTCGGCTACGGCAAAGTTAGCGCCGCTGATGCCCATATCGGCTTGTAGAAATTCGCTGCGTAGGACGCGTCGGGCCAAAGCCGTCATGTGGGGGACATCGGCTAAATCTGCGTCGGTAGCTTGCAGTTTGCGGCGAAATAGATCGGCTACGTCTTGCCGGGTTTTGTGGATGACCGGAGCAATAATGTGCGAGGGTTTTTCCCCGGCCAACTGGGCGATGTACTCGCCTAAATCGGTCTCGACTACCTTCATGCCATTGGCTTCGAGGGTCTGGTTCAAGTGCAGTTCTTCGCTCACCATCGATTTTGATTTAACAACGTTTTTAACATTGCGACTGAGGGCCAGTTCTGCCACTATTTGGTTGGCTTCAGCGGCCGTTTCGGCCCAGTGAACCTGACCGCCGACCCGTTCAACCGAGTCGGCAAATTGGGCCAGATACCGATCCAGATGAGCGATAGTGTGCGCTCGAATCCGGCGAGCGTGATCGCGTAGCGCTTCGGCCTCCGGGAGGGCGGCCAGGGCGTTTTGGCGGCCAGTGGTAAAGCGGGTGGTCGAAATATCCAACGCTGTTTGGAGCTGGCGGTCGTGCAGCGCTTCTTCTACGCGCTCATAGAAGGTTACATTTGAAACGGCCATACTTTTATCTTTCTCGCAAAATATCGGCGATATGTTTAACATTGATCGCGCTGCCCCGTCGCCGCAAACCGCCGGCGATATGCATCAGACAGCTAACATCTGTGCCGACAACCATATCCGCGCCACTGGCCTCGATATTGTCGAGTTTGCGTTGTAAGATCGCCCCGGAAATTTGGCTCATTTTGACGGCGAACAGACCACCAAAACCACAACATTCTTCCGAGCCAGGTAATTCTTTAGGCTCCAGGCCGGCGACCTGCTTGAGTAATCGGTGTGGTTGGGTTTTGAGACCCAAACCCCGTAGTCCGTGACAGGAAGCGTGGTAAGCGACGCAGCCGGTCGCGGTGCTGTGAAGGTCAGTGACGCCGAGCACGTCCACCAAAAATTGGGTGAATTCGTAAGTTCGGGTGCTGACGGCTTGGGCCGGGGCGGCATAGTGGGGATCATTGGCCAGTAGGTCAACATAATGGTGGATAATCATATCGCCGCAAGAGCCGGAGGGAATAATAATGGGGGCGTCACTTTGGGCGAGCACGTCGATCGTATAGCGAGCCATGGCTCGCGCGTCATCCCAAAAACCGGCATTGAAGGCCGGCTGCCCGCAGCAAGTTTGCGCTAGAGGAAACTCAACGGTCAGCCCTAACGCCTCCAAGATATCGACTACAGCCAAGCCGGTCTCCGGAAAGAATTTATCGATCAAGCAGGTAACAAAAAGTTGCACCGTTTTGATATCAGTTGTCATAAAACTTTACCTTTTGGGAATTTAGGAGTATTGTATTGAAAGGGGGGTAAATAGCAAAGGCGGTTTTGTAATGCTGCTTACCCCCTGTCACCTTCAACCATATCCGAGTTTATAGAGTTTTAAAGTTAATGAAGTTATGAGTTTTTAATAGGTGGTCGGGCTATTCTTAAACAAAATTCACCCCCTATTTTACTTGTAGGAGTTACGCAGTTCAAAAAGTGACCGTCACTTAGACGCGATAAATCGATTTGTTTGGGCTAAGCGGACGTTCATTTCGGCAAGACGTGACTGTCACCTTATTCGTTACACCCAACTGCGTAAGTCCTAACTTGAAAACTCATAAAGCTCTACAAATCGTTAAACTCTTATAAACTCCATGATCAGGCCGGCGAAAATATTATATCAAGTAAAAAATGGGGGGGCTATGCCGTTCATGAAACGATGCTTTTTTATTGTCCTGTTATGCGGTGCGTTAAGTTTGCCTGGCTGTACTGGGGCGTTTGTCGCGCCGCCGCCGGAACCGACTCCGACCGAAATTGCCGTATCGACTTTACCGCCGCCCACACCGACCGAAGCGGTTCTCGATCCACCGGCCTCGTCAGCGGCTGATGTGGCTGTGGCGGAGGTGGTTGAGCTAGAAGCCACGGTTGCCCCCACGGATACGCCCACGCCTGCCCCCACGGCAACCCCTACACCTGAGCCGGACTGGTTGAGCAACTATGGCCGGACCACCGAGAATTTGATGTATCTGGGCAACCCGAACGCGCCGATTACCTTGGTCGACTTTTCCGATTTTATGTGACCGACCTGTCGTACCTACGTGTTAGGTACTGAAGAGTCTATCAAAGAGACCTACGTCGAAACCGGTCAGGTTTTGTTAATTTTTGCCCCTGTACTCAACCACGGCGATCGATCGCTGCAGACACACCAGGCCGCCGAATGTGCGGCTGATCAGGATCGATTTTGGGAATTCCACAATACTCTGTTTGAAAATCAAGACTCATTTTGGTATGGCGATATCCAGGCTACGCTCAAGCAGTTGGCGGCCGACGCTGGCTTTGATACAGCCGAGTTCAATGCCTGTCTAGATGAGCAGCGCCATCTCGATATGGTGCAAACTCAAGATCAGTTTCGCATCGACGCCGGTATTCGAGGCCAACCGGTTTTTAATATCAATGGCGATTATATAGTGGGATCTCAGCCATTTGAGGTTTTTCAGGGGGTTATCGACCCCAAATTGGCGGGTGAGTGATTGAGGAGCAACAAAGCTCAGCTTGGTTAGTTAAAGGTTACTTCAACGCTCCAAGTTTGGGTCAAAGTTTACTTTGACGCTCCAGGTGAGGCTCATTTATTTTTTGACTACGACGACTACGGTCATGTCATCGTGCTGTTCCGACTCGCCGGTAAAGGTTTGGGCGGCATCGATGATGTAATCGGCGATTTCTTGGGCATCCCGGGTGTGGACAATATTAAGAATGGTTTTTTCTAGCCGTTCAAAGCCAAATAGTTCGCCTTGATTATTTTGCGCTTCAACAATACCGTCACTGGTAAAGATAATGGTAGTAAACGGGTCAAGTAAAAACATATCGTCCTGATACGTATATTGTGAAGCCGGCAGCGCGCCAATAGGTAAGCCGCCGACGGGCAAGTAGGTACAGCCGTTGACGGTGGCCCCTATGGGGGCAATCATTCCGGCGCTGGCCGCGGTCATTAAGCTCCCTCTGGCTTGCGGCTCTTTTTCGGGTATATCATTTTCGCGGGGTAAGGGTACAAACGTCGCCACTTGCAGGGCGATATTCATTCTGTTTTCGCGCAGCCGGTTGTAGAGCTTGGTGTTCAATTTGTTAAGAAGTTCGCCGGGGGTGACCCCTGGGCCGGTTTGGGTGTCGATCGCCGTGATCCCGGCGGCCATGTAGAGCGCGGCCGGTATCCCCTTCCCGCTGACATCCCCGATGGCCACCCCTAACTCCTCATCTTTGGTTGAGAAAAAGTGAAAGAAGTCACCGCCCACTTGGCGGGCCGGTTCGATGCGGCCGGCGATGTCGAGGCCGGGGATTTGCGGAATAAATTGGGGCAGCAGCGTCTCTTGAATTTCGTGGGCAATGTTCAACTCCCGTTCTAGCTCACGAACTTCAATCTCGTACAGACGGGCATTCTCCAGAGTGACCGCCACCTGATTAGCAAAGGCCAGGGCCAGCACCAAATCCTCCTCGGTATAGGCATCGACGTTAGAATTGTCGATGCTGATCAAACCGATGACTTTATCCCGGGCAATGAGCGGAATCCCCATCCACGATTTAATATGGCTGTGACGCCCTTCTCTAAAGGAAGCCGAACTGCCGGAAATATCGCTAAAGATGAGCGGCTGCCGGGTTTGGATGGCGATGGCTCCCGGCTCGTTTTCAGGTTCGATATGAACCGGGAACGTCAACCCGATATGGTCTTCCAAACGGCTAAACCCCCGTCCGGCAATGACTCGGCGCTGGCTGCCTTCGATCAAATGGATCGCCGCGCTGTCGTATTGGACTACCCGGCCCAGTTGATCGAGAATGCGTTCCAGAACCTCGTTAAGGTTGAGGCTGGAACTGACCACCGCCGCCACTTCGCGCAGGGTTTCGGCCTGCTCCCGGCGGCGATACTCCGACTCGTACAAGCGCACATTCTGCAAGCCAACGCCCAGTTGGTCGGCCATCGCCTGCCCGGTTGAAATATCGGTTTGGTCAAAATTGCGATTATGGCGGGTATTCTCAGCCACCAAGACGCCGATAATTTCTTCGCGAATTCTAATCGGCACAATCAAAATATTAAAGGCTTGTTCATCGCCCCAGCCACCCACCGGGGGAATGACCAGATCAGGCAGGAACGAGGGCGGATTAGTCAACCAATCTGCTTTGGGATTGTCGATGATAACCGGTTGGTTGGTCCGCATAAGCCGCTCATAAACCGGATTGTTTTGTAACGGAATTTGATAGCCTTCCTGGATGCGATGTTTGATTTTTGTGGCTGTGGCCTGACTGAATTGGGCCGCCTCGGGCGGGCGAACCGGAAAATCATCGTGAATGCGGGCCTTAACGACACCCGCTTTAATGGCATAATCAAAGATAACAACCGAACCTTGTCTAAAACTTAGCGCTTGGAGAAATTCTTGGAGAACCGTGCTGATAATGGCCTGCGGGTCTTGCGGGGTGGTCAGCGCGCTGGCGACTCGGTACAGGGCCGTGGTTTCTTCCAGGGTGCGTTGGGTTTGTTCCAAATATCGGATGTTTTGCAGCGCGACCGCAATTTGGCTGGACATCGTGCGCGCCAGGCGGACTTCATCGGCATTGAAGTGGCGCTCTTGCTCCGTTTCCCACAACTCGACCCAGCCGACCGTCTGCCCCTTGGCCACCAGCGGCAGCAGCAGTCTCACTTTGCAGTCGTAGCGCTGCATCTCTTTCTGTTCAATCTCATCCAGGGAGGGATTGTTGAGGTAAAGAAAAACAGGGCGTTTTTGGTCAATCAGAGTAATCAGGGCCGCTCGTTCGGTGAGTTCTATAATCCGGCTAACCTTGGGCGGTTTCAACGGCGATTTGGCAAAGTTGATAAATTCGGCCTGGATATAGCTTTTGTTTTGGTTTTTATCCCAACTCACAATGAAGCCGCGGCTAACATCAAGCGCCTGAACGGTGTGTCGAATTAGGGTATTCAAAACATCTTGATCGTTCCAATGGGTTGAAATGGCCTGGCTGGCTTCATACAAAATAGCCAGCTCTTTCAAGCTGCGTTGGGTTTCTTCAAACAGGCGAGCATTATTAATGGCTGCTGAGGCTTGCTGAACCAGACTTTCAAAAAAGAAACGATCGTCTTGGGTAAAGGCATACTGCCGGCTGACAATGATCAGGCCGATGGTTCCTTTGAGGGCGGTCAACGGTGCAGCCAATAAATAATAATTGTCCGGGTAGGGGCTTACATCGCCTAAGTCGGCCGCCTGCCAGAGGGTCGCCCGGCTGGCCGAGACAAGACTGCTGATTGGCTCTCGATCGAGCCGTAACGGTATGGCTCTAATCGGATTGGCCAAAGGTCCCAACACAATGGCCGGTCGTAAAGTTTTATTGTCCTTTTCCAACAGATAAATCTGGCAGTTGTCACCATCAAGCAGATATTTGGTTTGTTCCACCGCTTTAACCAGCGTGGGCTGTAACTCCAACTCGCTTGAGATTTGCCGATTGGTCTCCTGTAATAATTGAAGATCCTGGTTGTGCTGAATGGTGCTGCGCTCGAGGTGGTCAATATTGTCTGTTCGGCTTATGACCAGACAGACATCCGGCAGCTCTTCGGTGGATGATTGGCATAAGTCCGGAAATATAGGATAAACGTGGACGTCAACCCATATAGGTGTGGCTCGTTGTCCTTCGAGGGGCATCACCGAGATAAAAAAGGGGGTTTTGGTCGTTTGAGCCTGATCGATAATATCTTTGAGTCGATTGAGATCATCAGCGGGGAGAGGTAAGGTATCGACCATTTGACCAAGGGCATCTTTTTGTTTGATCCCAAAAAAAGTTTCGGCGGTAGTATTCCACCCGCTAATTTTGCGATTCGCCCCAACAAATTGAATGGCCATATCTGATTTGTCGTTGATAATGGCCCGGTTGATCAGCTCCGTGACCGATAAACTCAGTTCACCTTGATGCTGTATCCAAACGTGATATTGCTGGGATACCCATCGACCTAAAAGAAGCAGCCCGCTTCGGGTGAGATAAAAATAATCACTGGCGCCGTGATCAAGCGCTTCAATAAGACGTTCTTCCTGACGAGGGTCTAGCGTCGGAGAAGTGACCAGCAATACAATCGAGGCGCCTTCGTATTGATGGCACAGACGTGATAGGTCAGAGATAATGGCTCCCGAGAGTTGATCGAGGTTGAGCAAAACGACACTCGCCTGAACCGGTTCATTAATGGCTTCAGTGATATCTCTGGCAATCGACAGCGTATAGGAGGTTAAATGCCGGCCAATCGCTGATACGATTAGGGCAGTCGCGTCGATGTGGTTTTGAATGAGGCGGATAACAAATCGGCTCATAGTCTATAAATTCTAACGTGGTGTGGCCTTATTTTCAAGCCTATCCCTATCATACCACAAAAAATGATTTCAGGCTGAAATTAACAAGGCAATGATGCGATATCCATTCTGCCTAATTAGAACCCCATCGTTAGATAAAAATTTAACTAAATACTACATATTGTAGTATAATACTAAGGCTCTACTAGATATAGAATTTGAAAAGCAAGCGTTCAGCTATCAGCCGCCAGCTTTATCGCTAAAGACGGCGGTTCAACCATCATTACCGGCTCTGTAGCCCAAAAATTGGCAAGAACAAGAAAAAAAGCTGATAGCTGACAGCTAAGGGCCGAATGCTTACTTTGAAAGTTTGCCTTTTTTGTTTGGCACCGTATTGAGTCGAGGCTATAATTTCATTATGTCTACTTTCAAAATCCCCCGGCGCATCTTTCTAAAAGGGTTAGGTATTGTCCTATTAACCAGCGGCTGTTCGGCCGACATCGGCGCTCTCATTGGTCGGCCGACCGCAACCCCCCTACCGACTCCCACCCCCACGCCGCTGCCCAGAGCCGATGGCATTGTTCAAGGCTACTTGTCGGCCTGGCAGACCGGTGATTTTGATACGATGTATAATCTCTTGACCCCCAGTTCTCAGGCTCGAATCACCGCCGCCGCTTTTCAAGCCCAATACAAGCAGGCCATGACCGAAGCTACGGTTGAGCAAGTCAAGGTGCAAATTCAATCGCTGCTGCACGATGGTCTGCACGCCTCGGCCCTATTTCAATCGAGCTGGCAGACGCGCCTGTTTGGTACCATCGACGCCAACAATCAAATGCAGCTCTCCTTTGAAAACGGCCGGTGGGGTATCGATTGGCAGCGACCCCTGATTTTGCCTCAACTTGGCGAAGGCGTTACGCTGGCCTTTATTGGCGATCAACCCACCCGAGGTAATATTTACGACAAAAATTTCCACGCGTTGGCTTCCCAGGGACAGGTCGTCACGATCGGCGTGGTGCCGCAATTTATCGAGGACGAAGCCGGGGTAGTGGCGCAATTAGCCGCCATCACCACCGTTCAGCCGCAGCAGATCCGGGAAAAAATTGCCGCCGCCCGGCCTGACTGGTTTGTGCCTATTGATGATGTCACCTTTGAAACCAGCCTTGAGTATGACAACTTGCTTAACAGCCTGACCGGCGTGGATCGGCGGGCGCGGGATGTCCGCACTTACACTGATGTTGATACGGCGGCTCACGTAGTGGGCTATATGGGAGCCATTCCCGCCGGGCAAGAAGAGTACTATCGTTCGCGCGGCTATCAGGGCGATGAACTGGTTGGCCTGACCGGCGTCGAGGCTTGGGGCGAGTTGGACTTGGCCGGCCAGCGCGGCGGGCGGCTGGTGACATTAGCGCCGCTGCCGTCGCGACAGGTTCTGTCTGAGCTGTCAACCGTCACCTCTCGGGCGGGTAGCAGCGTTTATCTAACCCTGGATACGGTTTTTCAAGCGGCGGTCGAGCGGCTGCTCGGCCCGCGCAAAGGAGCCGTGGTGGTGATGGATCCTTATACCGGAGCCATTCACGCCCTGGCCAGCTTCCCCCGATTCAAGCCGGCGGTCTTTGCCGCCAACACCGATCCTGCCCTCTGGAGCAGTCTCAACACCGATGAGAATCGCCCCCTGGTCAATCGGGCCACACAGGGCGTTTACCCACCGGGATCGATCTTCAAGATTGCCAGTTTAGCGGCCGGGTTGGAGAAACTCGGCCTTAAGCCGGACACGACATTTACCTGCACCGGTAAGTGGCATGGTTTGGGTCAGGCTTTTGAAAAAACATGCTGGCTGGAAACCGGCCACGGTAAAATCAACCTGATCGACGGTTTGACGCAAAGTTGTAATGTGGTTTTTTACGAGGTGGGTCTGGCCCTTCATCACAGCAATCCCCAACTGCTGCCAGATTTGGCCCGCGCCTTCGGGTTAGGTGTGCCTACCGATATTATCGGGTTGGAAGAAAGCGTTGGCGTGGTGCCGGATGATGCCTGGAAACGCGCCGCCTTAAACCAGCCTTTATATGATGGCGACGCCGTCAACACCGCTATCGGGCAGGGATTTACCCTGGTTACCCCAGTCCAGGTGGCTCGAATGCTGGCCGCCGTCGCTAACGGCGGTCAACTGGTGCAGCCGCGGGTGGTGGAAAGGACCGTCCACGTGGATGGCGGTGAAGACGTGGTCGAGTCTGAAAAAGGAGGGAAATTGCCCATCAGCCCTGAAAATTTGGCGTTGATTCGGGGCAGCTTGGAGGATATTACCAGCGGCGCCAGAGGAACGGCTCGCCAGGCATTTGCCGGGATAAATTACACCGTGGCCGGTAAAACCGGCACCGCCGAGTCGGGTCAGAAAGAACCTCATTCCTGGTTTGCCGGTTATGCCCCGGCCGACGAGCCTCGGGTGGTAGCGGCGGTGTTATTAGAGCATGGGGGGGAAGGCTCGCAAGCGGCCGCGCCGTTATTTAGGCAAGTGATTGAAGCTTTCTTTGATTGGGAAGCCGGCCAGACCTAAATCCGATAGGGTCGTATTAACCCTGTCCAATCCTCAGATTTAGGGTTGCTACCCCACTAAAAAAAATATAGGGATTTAATTAGGGTTGTTGTCATAATAAAGTAGTTCCTCATCAGAACCTTGCCCCACTATTCCATCAGGCTTTTCAACTGATAAAAAAACGGAGCAATCCCGTTTCATTGACATAGTTTTTTTCTTATGCTATTATGATTTAGCTAATAATGTTAAGTCAAGTTGATGAAATCATTATCAACTAAATTTAGCCTAATTTGTTCCATTTGAACGGGTTTTGGCCCCGTTTAACAGCAATATCATACCACTTTCAAGAGTAACTTCCGGGCGGCTCAGGCCCGTTGACGTTGAAAGGAGAATTACACAATCATGGCATCTCGAACTGAACAAATGATAGCGCGTTTACGAGATTTACAGGCCGGTACGGCTGATATCGAGGCTTCGGCTGTTGTTAGTGTGGATGGGTTAATTATGGCCTCCTCTTTGCCCGCCGATGTAGAAGAAGACCGCGTGTCGGCCATGTCCGCCGCGATGCTCTCACTGGGGGAGCGAATTGCTAGCGAGTTACGGCGCGGCACGCTCGACCAAGTCTACATTCGGGGTGATAATGGCTATGTTATTCTGATGTCCATTGGGGAAGAAGCCGTGCTCACCGCCCTGGCTCGCGGCGACGCCAAACTGGGGCTAATTTTCCTGGATATGAAACGGGCCGCTGAAGATTTAACCCGACTGGTCTAACTACGTCCATTCATTGTTATTGTATTGTTGGCGACCAGCTATCCATCACGCGTGATGGATAGCTTTTTCTTTTTACGAGGCCAGGTATTGTTTGACTTCGGCCAACTGCTCGGCGGAAATGCGACCGGCGGCATATAAGGTGGCCAATATATCGGATAACTGTAAGGCGGCGTGGAGTTGGCAGCCTTCTGCGGCTAAATTGGCCCGGCCGCCTTGCTCCCGATCGATCAGGACTGCGGCATCGGTCACGGTTATCCCGACCGCTTTCAACTGCTCGACCGCTTTTATGACACTGCCGCCGCTAGTGACCAAATCTTCGATGATGACCGCTTTATCCCCTGCTGCGAAAACACCCTCAACCGTTTGGCCTGTCCCGTATGCTTTAGCCTCTTTGCGCGGATAAATCAACGGCCGGCCTGTTTCCAGCGCCACTGCCGTACCGATGGTCAGCGCGGCGTAGGGTACGGCCGCAATGTGATCGTAGGTCAACGGCCGAATCAGATCGGCGTAAACTTGCGCGGCCATTTTGAGAACTGCCGGCGAGGCGGCTATCCGGCGCAGGTCGATATATATCGGCGACGGTTTGCCCGAAGCCAAGGTAAACTGCCCGAACTGAATACAGCCAATCTTATGCAGTTGAATAATCAGATCCAAATAGGGCGATCCGGCCTCGGCCTTGGGCGGCGAAATGGCTTGCCGGGCCTGGTTGATCTCATCCCGCAGCGCGAGCGCGGCCTGACCCGGTTTGTCGGCATAGATAACGCCACGCGAGACCGGCACAATCAACCCGCTGCCGTTTTGGTTCAGCCCCGCCGCCAACGCCGCTGACAGATCGCCTCCCTGCGCCCCGACGCCCGGCGCGAGGATCCAATGGCCCCCGCCCGCCATCAACCGCCGGACTTGGGCCAGAGCGTGAGGTTGGGTGGCCCCGACGACAAAGCCCACCTGTTCAACGCTGCCCCAAGTCTGCGCCTGTTTCACCACATGCTCAAACAGCCGGTTCGTCTCCCCGCCGAATTCTTGGATCGTTTGGGCCGACGGATTGGAGGTGTAGCTCAACACAAAAACCATCTTGCCCGGATAGTCTAAGAAGGGAGCGATGCTGTCGCGGCCCAGGTAAGGGCTAACGGTTACGGCGTCCGCCCCCCAAATCTCAAAAGCGGCCCGGGCGTAAGCCGCCGCCGTACTGCCGATATCGCCCCGTTTGGCGTCGAGCAGAACTGGGATACCATCCGGCACGGCCTCGATAGTTTGGCGCAGCGCCTCTAAGCCTGCCGGCCCATACTGTTCGTAAAAGGCGAAATTGGGTTTGTAACAGCAAACTAGCTCGGCGGTCTGCTCGATCAGCCGGCGGCCCCAGGCTGCCAAAGCGGGGGCATCAATCGTGGCCGGAAAAGCGGCGGGGTAGGATTTCGGATCGGGATCTAAGCCCACGCACAGCAGCGAGTTGTTGCGCTCGATCCGGTCGGTTAATTTTTCAACAAAACTTTTTTGTACGGTCATCGGGGTGCCTGCCTTTATAAAATCAAAATCTTGAGGATTATAGGGAGGTCATAATCCCTTGTCAACCGCGAGGCAGCATCACATATAAAAACCCCTGTTGCTACTTTGCTCAGGAATAATGGAAAAACCAACGTTACAGCCCTAAGTACGCCGGGAGTAAGGAGTAAGGAGTAGGAAGTAAGCCGTTTTTTGCCTTCTACTCCCTACTCCCTACTTCTTACTCCCCGTTTGGGCATCAAGGTGGCAACTCAATGTCATTAAGTTTAGACCGGAGTCGAGGCTTCAGCCGGCTAAAGCCTCGACTCCATTACACTAGCTTAATGACATTGGGTGGCAACTTGAGTTATAAAATAAAAACCAGGTGACAGTCACTTGGTTAGAGGGCATTGGAGATAGGCGGCACAATCTGTTTTTTTCGGGAGAGGACGCCGGGCAGAAAAGCTGACTGCTCCTTGAGCGATACGCCAAAGGCTTTTTCCACCGTGCGCGTCTGGCCAACCGCGATCAGTTCGGTGCCTTCGAGTAAAATGTCGCTAACCATAAGCAGAAGCAAATCGAAATGATGCACGGTCTGGTACTGATGCATAGCCTTCAGAATTTCGGTTTTTCTCGACAGCACGACCTCTTTATCGGCCACTTCCACCTGACCAATGCCGACCGTTTTCGAGCCAAGTGAGAACACTTTTAGGTCGCTGGTCACCAGAACGTCCGGCGACAGCGTCTCGATGTCGAACTTGGCGTTGTACATCCGCCGGCCAAACGCCAGCGGATCTTCGCCCAGTATCTTGCCCAGGTCATCAATGGCGGCCACATCTTCGGGCGTGGTCGTAGGCGATTTCAAAAGCATCGTATCGGATAAAATGGCGGCCACCATCAGGCCGGCCATCGCCCGAGGCGGCGTCACCCCCAATTCTTTGTAGCGGCGCAACACGAGCGTGGATGTGCAGCCCACGGGCGCAATCATCGCCAGCATCGGTTGGGCCGTTTCCAATCCCCCTAAGCGGTGGTGATCCAAAATCTCCACAATTTCCGCTTTCTCGATCCCTTCAGCCGATTGGCTGCGCTCCGAATGATCGACCAGAATCACCCGGCGAGGCCGGCGCGTGACCAGATTGCTCCGGGTCACCATGCCCACTAGAACGCCGTCAGCGTCATTGACCAAAGCGAAAGTGGTATTCGTCCCAACCACCTCGGTGGTGATCTCTTTGACCAGCGTATCGGGGGTAACCGTGATAAAATTCGTGCCGACCATTTGTAAGACCGATATACTCAGGTTGATTAAACGGGCCGCGGCAAAGGTATCGTGGGGCGTCACAATGATGGCCGAACCTTTATCACAAGCCAACTGCTGAATTTCCGGCGAGGGATCAAAGTCACCCGTGATGATCAGGCAAGAGATATCGCAGTTTAAGGCCGCTTCCTGGGCATTTTCACGATTGCCGACCGCCACCAGATCGCCGGGCGCAATGTACTTGACCATCGCGTCCGGCGCCATAGCCCCGATGACGACCTTGCCGGAGACCCGCTTGGCCGGCTCGCCGGCCAGTAGTCGACCATTTAAGGTCCTGGTAATTCTACCCAACTCCGTTGGGGTGTCGGCTAAGCCTTGAACGTGTAACTCTTTTAAATAGTTACGAGCCAGAATATTTTCGGTGATAACGCCCTGAACGCGTCTGGATTCATCAATAATAGGCACCGCTCGAACCCGATGCTCGCGCATTAACCGGCCCACATCCAGAATGGTGCAGGTAGCGGGGGCGCTGATGATTTCCGTGTTCATCACATCCGCCACCCGCAGAAACACATGCGGGATAAACTCGGGGTCGGGAACATCGAATGTATCCAGCACGAAGCGGGTCTCGCGGTTGATATCGCCCAGCCGAGCCGGGACGTAGGTCGCATCATTTTGCGTGTTCTTCAGATGGGCGTAGGCTATAGCCGAGCAAATCGAGTCGGTGTCCGGTTTTTTATGGCCGAAGATATAGATGGAATCCATTATTATTCCCCTATGCGCTTATATTTCATTTTAAGAAACCTTATCACTTACACCTGACTAGGATCGAATAATCTCCAAAATCTGATCACGCTTTTCTTCCATTAACGCTTTTGATTTGGCTTCCAAGTTCAGGCGCAGCAGCGGCTCGGTGTTGGACGGGCGGACGTTAAAGTGCCAATCGTCGTAGGTCACCGACACGCCATCCAGCCATTCGATCTGACCGTCGTTGAACATTTCGGCCAACTCTTTCATCTTCGCAGCCGGCTCGCCGGCAATCCGGGTATTGATTTCGCCGGAGATAAAATATTCCGCTTCCAGCGGCGCCAGCAGTTCAGACAGTTTGGCCTTCTTTTTAGACAGCATTTCCAGAATATACAGCGCAGGCACAATACCGGAATCGGCAAAGAAGAAATCTTTAAAGTAGTAGTGACCACTGACCTCACCGGCGAAGATGGCGTTTTCCTTAGCCATACGCGCCTTGATAAAGGCGTGGCCGACTCGCTCCATCAGCGCCGTCCCCCCGGCGTCCGAGATCAGATCGGGTACCGCCCACGAGGCCCTCACATCATACAGCACTTTTGAGCCGGGATATTTCTCCAGCAAATAGGAACCCAGTAGGGCGGTCATAAAGTCGCCAGAAATGAAGTCGCCCCGGTCGTCAATGGTGAAAAACCGGTCGCCGTCGCCGTCAAAGGCAAAGCCGACGTCGGCGTTTTCGGCCGGCACGCGGGCTTGCAGTTCGGCCCGGTTTTCCGGCTGGAGCGGATCGAGGCCGTGGTTGGGCAAGCTGCCGTCGGGTTCGAGGTACATGCCGATCAGTTCAACCGAGGGCAGCCGCTCGAAAACCCGTTTCAGGCTAGGCCCGACCATGCCGTTGCCGGTATCGGCCACAACTTTGAGCGGCATCAGCGACTCGGCATCGATCAGGCTCAAGACCATAGTGATAAACTCTTCACTCAGATCGACCGTGGTCATACTGCCCTGGCGAGCAGGGGTGGTGTAAGCATCATTTTCCACAATTCGGCGCAGGTCTTGAATGCCCTCGTCGCCGCTGAGCAGTTGCGGCATTTTGCGCACCATTTTGAAACCGCTGTAATCTTTGGGGTTGTGCGAGGCCGTGACCATCATTCCGGCGTGGCCCAGCGTCGCGCAAGCGTAGTAGTATTGGTCGGTGCTAACCATGCCGACGTTGATCACATCGGCCCCCTGATCCATCAGACCACGGGTAACGGCGTCGAACATCTGCGGGCCGGATAGCCGCATATCGCGCCCGACGATGACGGTATCCACCTGCAAAAAGCTGGCAAAGGCCCGGCCGATGGCGTAACCCACCTCCTCATTAAGGTCGGTGGGGTAAATGCCCCGGATATCATAGGCTTTAAAAATGCCCGGATTAACCTGCATGTGATTTCTCTCCTTTTGCTAAAAGTTGGTTAGTGATTTTGTAACTGCTCAGGCGTGTCATCTATTCGACATCACCAAAATGCTAAGGAATGGCAATTAAATAACTTCAGCAAGACTGAAGATAGAGATAAGGAGATAGGGCGATGGGGAGATTTCTAAGGCCAATCGCCTGATCTCTAATCTCCAATCTCCGGTCTGACGGCTCAAGTTATTTAAGGGTCGATCTTAACCTGAGTTCGGAAATTCATGTCCTTCATGTCATTTCGGAGCGCCAGCGGAGAAATCCCGGTGACAATACAATGAAAAGTAATTTGGCGGGGAAAATTTGAAGCGACAACGTCAAATTTTCCCGGCGAATGCTTCGCTATGGCTATGCCTGAGGGATTTCTCCGCCTCCGGCTACGAAATGACATGCTCGGTTCTAATTATCGAACTCAGGTTACTAAATTATTCTTGGACAACGCCTTGGTGTTCTCTGGGGTAAAAATTCTCGCGGATGACGCAAATTGGCCCCACCACCAACGTATTCCGTAGGCGAAACACAACGAACTACGCGCTACGTCATATTCGGGTGCACCCCGCACCATCCCAAAGAGCCACGCCATCCTTTCGTACTATGTGGAACGACCTTCGACTACTCGGATCGCCCTTCGCCAGCGTGCGGAACGCCCTTCGACTAGTTGGACCCCCCTCCGCCAGCGTGCGGAACGACCTTCGACTAGTTGGACCTCCCTTCGCCAGCGTGCGGAACGACCTTCGACTAGTCAGACCCCCCTCCGCCAGCGTGCGGAACCCCCTTTTTCACATCGAATGTCCTTTCTCGCTGTGAGAAAGGACATTTGCCGCGCCAGACCACCTTTCTCGCTGTGAGAAAGGACCTTTGGCGCTCAAGACCTCCCTTCTCGTGACAGGAAACAGATCAATTGCCGTCAGATCTTTCGTCACTACGCAGCCGTTGAGGGCTACTTCATCAGGTTAAGGCTGAGAAACGACCAATCTTGCTTGGATAATAACGGCTAAAGCCATTACTACGAACTAGGGAGTCGAACAGTCCTTATAGGGCGACAGCGAGAATGAAAATTTATTGGAGCGACAAAGCTTGCTTTGTCACCCACGTTGGGGTCAAAGTAAACTTTGACGCTCCAGATCGCTATTTTCAGAGGAGCTATTTATGCCTCAGTGTGCTAGGGAGATGTCTCACTCCTGCGTCGCTCGAAATGACAGGTTGGCTGAGTCGTTACGTGGATTTTTAATCTGAGGATTAAGGTAGACCAGAGCATGGCCCTGGTCTACCCATTTAGCTTCTGCTGTTTATTGTTAAGCCGCTGCTTCCGACGCCGCCACAGCCACGGGTTTAGCCGCCGTCTGAGTGACAGGTTTCTTCATTACAAAGAGCATCCCGGCGGTAATCACGGTTCCCACCAAAATCGCGACAATATACATCGGCAAGTTGCCGACGGCATTAGGGATAGGCAAAACGAAGATGCCGCCGTGCGGGACGCGCAAGGTACAGCCAAAGAGCATCGATAACGCGCCCGTGACCGCCGAGCCGACCATAATCGACGGAATAACCCGGAACGGGTCCTTGGCCGCAAAGGGGATCGCCCCTTCAGTAATGAAGGACGCGCCCAAGACCCAGGCCGCTTTGCCGGCTTCTCGTTCGTCGGCGGTGAAGCGATCTTTGAACAGGGTGCTGGCCAGCGCCAAACCCAGCGGCGGGGTCATGCCGGCGGCCATCACAGCAGCCATCGGCAAGAAGATATTGCTGTCGATTAACCCGACCGAGAAGGCATAGGCCGATTTATTGACCGGCCCGCCCATATCAAAGGCCATCATCGCCCCCAAGATCAACCCGAGGACCATCGCGCTGCTGTCCTGCATCCCGCTGAGCCAGGCCGTCAAGGCATCCAGCGCCGCCTTAACCGGCGTACCAACGACATAGATCATCAACAAACCGGTCACGGCCGAGCCAATCAACGGCAGGATCAGGATCGGCTTTAACCCCTCCAATCCGCGCGGCAGTTTGAGGACGCCGCTCAACCAGGCGACAAAGTAACCGGCGATAAACCCGGAGACAATTCCGCCCAAGAAGCCGGCGCCAATACTGCTGGCCAACATCCCGCCAATCATCCCCGGCGCGATACCGGGCCGGTCGGCGATGGAGTAGGCGATGAAGCCGGACAAAATCGGCACCATTAAGGCGAAAGCTGACGGCGCGCCAATCTGGAACAAGGCCCAGCCAAAAGTGTTGGTGTTATCATAGACGTAGATGCCGCCAAAAGCAAAAGCCAGCGCGATGAGTAAGCCCCCGGCTACCACAAACGGCAGCATGTAGGATACGCCGGTCATCAGGTGTTTGTAAGGCCCGGTTCGCGAGGCAGAGCGCTGCTTCTTGAGCTGCTCAACTTCTGTGGCCAGGTCGGCCTTACCGGCCGCTCCGGCCCCGCCGTAAACGTTCGCTTCGGCCAAGGCCGTCTCCACCACTTTGGCGCCATCGTGAATGGCGGCTTTGGTTGAGGTTTCGTAAATGCGTTTGCCGACAAAGCGGCTTTTGTCGATCTTGGTATCGGCGGCAATCAGCAGAATATCGGCCCGTTGGATATCTTCCGGCGTTAAGGTATTCTGCGAGCCAACTGAACCTTGCGTTTCCACCTTTACGTCGTGGCCCAGCGACTCTGCGCCGGCTCTCACCCCTTCAGCCGCCATAAAGGTATGGGCGATGCCGGTGGGGCAAGAGGTGATGGCAATAATGTATTTCTTCTCCGCCGTTGACTCGACTTTGGGCGGGCCAACCGTTTCGGCTACCGGCGGCGGGGCTTCTTCCTGGGATTCCTGCAAGGCGCTTTCGATCACACCCTGCGTATAGCGAATAGCTTCGCTGGTCGTCGCGCCATAGACGGTTTTACCGGCAAATCGGCTCATATCCACGTGGATATCGGAACTAATGATGACCACGTCGGCGGCGGCGATATCTTTTTCGGTGAGGACATCTTTGGCCCCTTCAGCCCCTTGGGTTTCGACTTTGATGTCGTGGCCCATCGCTTTGGCCGTTTTCTTCAGGGCCTCCGCGGCCATAATGGTGTGGGCTATCCCGGTGGGACAGCCGGTCACTGCTATTATCTTTGCCATTTTTACCTCCTGATGGTTAATTAAAATATTTGATTTCTACTTGGTCTTTGAAATCTTCGATAGCCGCTAGAGACGGCAGGCCGGAGCCGACCTGGGTAATCGCGCTGATCGAAAAGGCCGTAGCCAGCCGTGCGCACTCTTCCAATGACAGTCCTTTTATTTTGCCGGCCACCGTGCCGCTGACCATAGCATCACCCGCGCCCACCGTGCTTTTGACAGTGACCTTGGGCGGAATGACCTGGACCACATGATTGGCTTCAACATAGATAGCCCCTTGCTCACCTAACGAAACCACCACGGTCTCGATGCCCTGATCGAGCAACTGCCGGGCCGCTTCAACCACTTTGGCTTCTGATTTGATTTGATTGCCGGTTAGCTCGCGGAGTTCGTCCAGATTGGGTTTGATCAAGGTTGGCGCCGCCGACAGGGCCAGCTTGAGCGCCCGCCCGCTGGTATCGAGCGCCACGGAGCGCCCGCTGGCCATGATCACTTTGATGAGCTTTTGGTAAATGTTCTCCGGCGCGCCTGCCGGAATACTGCCGGACAGCACAAACCACTCGCATTCAGTGGTCAAGGCTGCAACAACATCAAAAAGCTGGCTCACGTCCTGGTCAGATGGCGTCTGGCCCGGAAAGTTGATATCGGTGGTTTCTTCGTAAACCTCATCGATAATCTTGATCCCGATGCGGGTTGAGCCTTCAATGCGGACAAATCGATCTTCAATCTGCTTGCGGGCAAAAAGCTGCTCAAAAATATGACTGTTTTCCGTGCCTAAAAAGCCGGTAACGGTCACGGCGAAGCCATAGTCGGCCAAATTCGAGGCCACATTGACCCCTTTGCCGCCGGCGTTGGCCTGTTCATGGACTACCCGGTTGACTTTACCGATCTTGAAGTTAGGCACGGAGACGGTCCGGTCGATGGCCGGGTTTAGCGTTATGGTTGCTATTTTTAGCGTGTCACTCACTAATTAACCTCCTTTGAAAATGGATTTGTAGGACAAACTTAAGTTTGTCCTACGGAATTTTCATTCTCGCTGTCGTCCGGTTAAGGACTGTTCGACTCCCTTGAAAATAACGACCTGGAGCGTCAAAGTTTACTTTGACCTGACCGTCAGTATGACAAAGCCAGCTTTGTCGCTCCTATATTTTCATTCCCGGTCTCGTCTCATCTGAGACTATCGTACTCCTTTGAAAATAAAGGTCTGGAGCATCAAAGCTCTGCTTTGATCGGGGTGACAAAGCCAGCTTTGTCGCTCCAATAAATTTTCATCGGCTAGGGTATCGGCAAGTTGCGAACGGCGGCCGCATTCGGGCAGTTCAGGGCTTGCCGGGCCAATGCCTGCGCTTTCTTCAAAGTCACTTTACGCAGTTTGGCTTTGATGGCGGCAATACTGGGAATGCTCATGCTCAACTCGGTGACGCCCAGGCCGACCAGAATGATGGCCCCTTTGGGGTCGCCGGCAACCCCACCGCAGACGCCGACCCATTTGCCGGCTTCGTTGGCCGCTTTGACCGTTTGATCGATCATGCGCAGCACCGCTGGGTGCAGGCCGTCGGCGCGGCGGGCCAGCATGGGATGAACGCGGTCCATCGCCAGGACATATTGGGTCAGGTCGTTGGTGCCGATGGAGAAGAAATCGGCTTGTTGGGCTAACTCACGGGCCATGACCACGGCGGATGGCACTTCGATCATCATGCCCATTTCGACCGGCTCAGCCCCCACTTCTTGGCGAGCCATCTCGGCGAAATCTTGAGCCGCCATAAAATCCTCCACCGTCGAGACCATCGGGAACATAATTTTGATGTGACCGTGTTTGGACGCTCGAAAGATCGCCCGGAGTTGGGGCATAAACAGGTCAGGCCGCGACAGACAGAGCCGGATGCCCCGCACCCCCAGGAAGGGGTTGGCCTCGGCCGGTAGATTTAGATAAGGCACCTCTTTGTCGCCCCCAATATCCAGGGTGCGGATGATCAGCGGCAGGCCGGCCAAGGCCTTGACCATTTCCGAGTAGGCCTCGAACTGCTCATCTTCGGTGGGCGGATCGTTCCGGTCCAGGAACAAGAATTCGGTGCGCATCAGGCCGACGCCTTCGCCGCCGGCTTCGACCGCCTGGGCGGCCTCGGCTGCTTTGCCGATGTTGGCCACGATCTCAATCCGGTGGCCGTCGGGGGTTAAGGCCGGTTCGTAGCGGGTGCGATATTCGGCGTCACGCATTTCTTGTAAGATGCTCTGCACCTGCCGGGCCGACTCAATGTCATCCTTACTGGGTTTAAGATAGAGGTTGCCCCCATCGCCGTCCAAGATAGCCAGCACGCCATCCGGTTGGTGCAGGATGGCCGGCCCGGTACCGACAATCGCCGGAATATCAAGCGACCGGGCGATGATGGCCGTGTGGGAGGTGGGGCCGCCGCTGGCGGTACAAAAGCCCAAAATCTTGGCCGGGTCCAAACTGGCCGTATCGGAGGGAGTCAGATCTTCGGCAATCAAGATGACCGGCTCTTCAGGAATAAAGGGTTCGTCATCCACCGCCCCGGCCAGCAGTTTGAGGACGCGGTTGCCGACATCCCCCAGATCGACAGCGCGGCCGGCGATGACCGGGTCGCCCACCTGCTGCATCGACTCGACGCGCTCATTGATGACCTTTTGCCACGACCAGCCGGCGCTGTGGCCTTTTCTAACATAGGCCATCGTCTCGTCCACCAACTCGTCGTCGTTGAGAAATTCGGCGTGGGCCCGGAAGATGGCTGCTTTACCGGCGCCGGATCGGGCTTTGACATCTTCATAGAGCTGATCCAGCTCGACGTGGGCGGCGGCGATGGCCTGATGGAGTTTGAGTTCTTCGGCGGCCGGGTCTTTGGCCGTGACCTCCACCACAATTTTGCGATGGATATATTGCCGGACCGGGCCGATGGCCAGCCCGGGAGACGCCGACATGCCGGGGATAGTCTCGGCCACGTCCACCGGCTTCCAGCCGTGGACGTAAGAGACCTCCGGCGCTTCCTCTTCTTCGTCGCCCAGGCCGCTGTCAACCGCAGCCTTTAAGACCTTAAGGGCCTCGTCTTCATCGGGGCCTTTCGCCATAATTTTAATGAGGCCGCCCCCTTCAACCCCCAAGTTCAAGAGCGAAACCAGACTTTTGCCGTTGCCGACTTGATCTTTGTACCCCACATGAACCTCAGATTGATACTCTTTGGCCAGTTCGACAAAATTGGTGGCCGGCCGGGCATGGAGACCGTGGCTGCCAATCACCGTGGCTTCGACAAAATTGGGGAATTCGGCCAGTTTCGCCGCAGAGGCGGGGCGACCGGCCGCTTTGGCCTTAGCGCCGGACAGATGGGTGATAATCTCATTTTTATCGGTGGTAGTTCGCAGCCGGCTGAGGGTGGCTTCGTCGCCTAACACCCGCGTCAGATTGGTCAGCACCTGGAGGTGTTCATCGGATTTGGCCGCGATGCCAACGACCAGATTGACGCTTTCGCCGGTGTTCCACTCCACCCCTTCAGGGACTTGCAGCACGGCGATACCGGTCTTCAGGATCATTTCGCGATCCTTGGGCAGGCCGTGGGGGATGGCCACCCCGCTGCCCAGGTAGGTGTTGGCCACCTGTTCCCGGGCCATCATACTTTTAATGTAGCCTTCTTTGATGTACTGGCTGTTTACCAACAAATTGGCTACTTCTCGGATTGCCTCAGCTTTGTTAGCAACCCTGGTTTGAAGCTGAACGTTACTACTCTCTAGCTGCATAATTTTCACTCCTTTGTAAATAAAAGCTCGTAATAATCACGTGAGCGATACCTCAGCCCTAAAGGGCTTACTACGAACTAAAATGCGGGTTTAACCTCAATTCTTTATATTGCCGTGGGTGAGTTGCCTCCTTCTTTGTCAGGACGCCACGTCGGGGGATCGGCCTCATCGGCCGACAGCAGCTTGACCATAATGGCCAAGAGTTTGTCGTGTGGCTCTCTTTTTGATACGTAGGCCGCTGCGCCGGCGGCCAGGGCATCGGTCCGATAGTTTTCCCAATCATGAACGGACCAGACGACAATCGGTGTCTTGGGGCGCACCGATTTAATATGGCGCACCAACTTTAACCGGTCAACGGTCGGTGGATCAATATCGATGACCACCAGACTAACCGGCTGTTGTAAAACCGGATCGATGGCTTCCTTCCCGGCCGTTGCGCCCAAAATGTGGTAAGCGGGAAAGACCATCTTTAATCGCTCACAAATTGCTTTACGGACAAGTTCGTGTTCGCCGATGACCAGAATTTCATCCATCTTCCGGTATCCTTTCATAACTAAAGGATCGGCTAACCGGCCCTACTGGCAAGCTGTCGCGCTTACCATGATGTGACCTGTAGTCGCTAAGGCTTTTATTTTCAGTTGGCTTATTTTTAAAGAGGTTTAATTGAAACGAGCTGTCCGCTTCAATGTCAATTGAGGAGACGGAGAATCCATCGAGACAGAATGCTGGGACTGCTCCTGGCTGAACCCATGAAATCGGTAAATAATCCGGGTTAGCTGGAAGCAGGCAACCGCTGATTCGACCAGGGCCTGGCCATGTATTGGCTGGAGGTTGCGCGGTAATGAATAGTGACAACATTGTCTCTTCTTCTATTTGCTTCGATTAAATAAAGAATAAAATGCTGGAAGAAAGCGGCGAAAGAAGTGAACCAAGTCTTTTCTAGAGGGAATTCGACCTTGTATGCCTGAATTATGGCTCAGAAGCGCTAATCTGTCTGTAGCGGATCTACTACAGTTAATCGGCGAAAAGTACGACATTTTAATGGTTCCTCTCCTAAAGCTCTTTTGATTTGACCCTATCTGAGCCTTCAGAATTGTGCTTAAGTCGATGGACCGCTGCTCATTGACCGCAGACCGCTGGAAAAACCGCCTGCTCGTCGAAGTTCGGCGGTCAACGGTCGGTTGTCGGCTGTCCGCAGCCTAGTACATCACGGCGTAAGTAACTGGATAGTTCGTAGTAACCGCTTTAGCGGTGCTGTTGAAAGAAACGGCTAAAGCCATTACTACGAACTGGAGAGCTATTTATGCCTCAGTGTACTAGTTGCTTTCTTGACAGGTTAACGGTGACGGTGGATATGGCTCAAGCGGGGTTAACCCGTGATTGATCGCAAACTTAACCAGGTCCGGTAAATTATGGATATCTAGCTTTTGCATCAGGCGATGGCGATAGGTCTCGATACTGCGCGTTGACAGGTTCAACGTATGGGCGATATCGGAACTGGAGTAACCCTCAACCACCAGTTGTAAGACTTCTCGCTCACGAAAGCTGAGTTGAGTTAAGGGGTTGCGAGCGCTGTCCAGCGAGCGCTGAGCTATATATTCATCAATCAATTTGTCTGAAACATCCGCGCTCAGGTAGCGCTGGCCGGCATAAACGGCCCGCACGGCTTCAGCCACCTCAAGCCCGGCCGACTCTTTTAACAAGTAGCCCATTGCCCCGGCTTGTAAAGCGCGATAAATTTGCTCGCTTGAAGCATGCATTGACAAAATGATAACTTTGAGTTGGGGATATTGTGCTTTGAGGTAACCGGTTGCATCGATGCCGTTGAGTTGGGGCATGGCGATATCCATCACCACCACCTCGGGGCAGCACTGTTCTACCTTGTGGATGGCCTCGCGCCCGTTTGCTGCTGTACCGACCACTTTAATATTATCCTGCGCATTCAACAGGTAACACAGACCTTCCCGAATGGTCGCATGGTCGTCAACTAACAAAACTCTGATACTCATCGCGGTACCTCCACTATAATTTGTGTACCCTGGCCTGGGGCTGATTGAAGACTAAAGCGGCCGTTGATCCCCTCAACTCGCTCAGCCATGATGGCCGTTCCCCACCGGCGGGTCTCGTTCGAGGATGGTTGTTCGGTAGGGCTAAACCCGATCCCGTTATCGGTGATGATCATCCGGACGCGACCGGCGTCGAACGTCAGGCTGATCGTGACCTGAGTGGCCTGGGCGTGTTTTGCCACATTCGTCAACGCCTCTTGGGCCACCCGATACAGGACATTTTCAATGTGAATCGACAACCGGCTCTCGGCTTCTTCGCCATCGACCTGCACCGGGATGCCAGTGCGGTTAGTAAACCGCTCCGCCGACCAGCGCAGCGCGGCCAAGATGCCGTAATCATCCAACATCTCCGGCCGCAAATTGACCATGACCTCGCGAACCCGTTTGTTGGTTCGAGTCACCAGCGTGCGCATATCATCCAGACGAGAGATGATTGGCTGGGGGATATCTTCCGGTAGCAATTTACTCAAAATATCGAGATTAATCCCCATCGCCGTTAAACTTTGCCCGACCTGATCGTGCAGTTCCCGGGCCAAGCGACGTCGTTCCGCCTCTTCGGCTTCAACTACCCGCTGACCGAGTACGCGCAGTTGGCTGCTTTGGCGCTCCATTGCCTCAAACAAACGCGCCTTGGCAATGCCGACGCCCAATTCATAGCCAATCGCGGTCAGCAGTTGCTCATCCTGATCTTGCCAGCTCTGAACTGTGGGTTTAAAAACCACCAGCCGGCCCAGGCTTTGCTCTTGAGCGATAATCGGGATCTCTAAGCCGGTCCAATGATTGGACTCGATAGTCTCATCCGAGGTGTAACCCCATCTGACTACTATCTTTTCTGTTTCTTTATTCTGGAGGCCCTTATTATCGTCAAGTTGAACCATTCCGGCAAGCGCGCCGGTTATCTCTATGATTTTTTCCAGACCAGCAGTGACAATTTGTTCTAAGTTTAAGGATTGGCCGACAATAACGGCCATCGCATTAAGCGCGGCCAACGCGGCATTTTGTCGTTTGAGTTCTTCTTCGGCTCGGGCGCGTTCAAATTCCCCGGCTTCCAATTCTGCCACCCGCCGGCGCAGCCGGGTTAATTCTTCGATCAGTTGGTCTTTAGTTCGGGCTGCATCGTCCATTTTTGGCCTTTTGCAAATCACTATAATACTGTAATCGATTACAATTATTGTAATCGATTACAGTAAATTTGTCAAGAGGAAACCCCATTTCTTAAGGTTTAGCTTGAAATTATTGCCTGATTTGAGGGCGATTTAGGGGGCAATGATCCCTATTTTTCGAGATCGATTATAACATTGAGAGATTATTGCGTATAGACAATGGTTCTGGGACTTGTATTGCAAGGTGTTATTTGTAAACGATTACATATTTTACTAAATTCAACCCAATCTTCAATCAATTAGACAGAACTGCCGATAGTACGAGAAAATTGACATGCCTACTCTTTTTAGTACAATGGAAGTAGATTTTTTAATGTCAGACCAGTAGGATAGTAAGGTGTCTCCACACCCATTAAATCAGCGAAAAATAGTCACAATAGGGACGAAGCAGCGTAAAGTTTCGCGACTTTCCCTTCGATAGACCATCGACAGCTCCCGTTGAGTTATTGGGTAACGGGAGTTGATTTTTTTATCGGCCCCATTCATCAGAGGCATCCATGAACATTTCAACAAGGGAAAATTCAATTTTTCGGATAGAAGTGAGGCCGCGTTCGTTGGCCGAACCGGCCAACGATGGCTTTGTCAACGCCGCTCACCAGTTAGGTCTAACCGACCTACGGCGCTGCGTCAAGGAAAATTTATTTTTTGTCCAGGGCCAACTGAGCCGGGCCGATCTTGACCGGCTGGCTCAAGCCATGCTGGCCGATCCGGTCACCGAAACATTTCGAGTGGTCGAGCAGGGACAACCGGCCGAGTCTGCTATCTTGGCCGACCATTTCATCGAAGTGACCCTTCTGCCGGGCGTCACCGACCCGGCCGCCGAGAATTTGGTTCGCGCGGCTCATTTGTTGGATTTGACCCACCTCACCCAGGCGGCTACCGGGCAACGTTATTGGCTCGATGGCCCGTTGACCGAGCCGGACTTGCACCGGCTGGCTGTCGAGATTTTTTCCAACCCGGTCATTCAGCGTGTAACCCTCAACCGGCCGATTGCCGCCCCATTTGTTCCCACCGAGCCACCCGGCGAATTGGTCGAAGTCATCCCCCTCCGCGATGCCGCCGATGACGATCTGCTAGCCATCAGCGCCGCGCGGCGGTTGGCTCTCAACCTGGCCGAGATGCAGGCGGTTCGGGCCTACTATCAGCAAGAAAACCGCGATCCCACCGATGTCGAACTGGAGATGCTGGCCCAGACCTGGAGCGAACACTGTGTCCACAAGACATTCAGGGCCACGATTACCTACACCGGCCCTCGCCCCGGCGCGGCCCCAACGTCGCCGCCGGAAACGCAGACCATCGACGGTTTGCTGAAGAGTTACATCCGGGCCGCGACCGACCGTTTAGCCAAGCCCTGGATTCGTTCCACCTTTGTCGATAATGCTGGCATTATTGCCTTTGACGATACCTGGGATCTGGCCTTTAAAGTGGAAACGCATAACCACCCGTCGGCGCTGGAACCGTTTGGCGGAGCCAATACGGGGGTCGGCGGCGTGGTGCGCGATATCCTCGGCGTCAGCGCCCGGCCCATCGCCAACACCGATGTGCTGTGCTTTGGCCCGCCCGATTTGGCCCACGACGACCTGCCGGCCGGCGTACTCCACCCCCGCCGCATCGCCGATGGGGTCATCCACGGCGTCGAAGATTACGGCAACAAAATGGGTATTCCCACCGTCAACGGCGCGATCTTATACCACCCCGGTTACACCGCCAACCCGCTGGTTTTTTGCGGCTGTTTGGGGCTGCTGCCGCACAATAGCCACCCCACCGGCGCCGAGCCGGGCGATTTGATCGTCGTCATCGGCGGGCGAACCGGGCGTGACGGCCTGCGCGGGGCGACCTTTTCCAGTATGGAGATGGATCAGACCACCGGCCAGACTGCCGGCAGCGCCGTTCAAATCGGCCATCCCATTCACGAAAAGCAGGTGCTCGAAGTGGTGCTGCGCACTCGCGACGAGCAGTTGTATCACGCCGTCACCGACTGCGGTGCGGGCGGATTGTCCTCCGCCGTCGGCGAGATGTCAGAAGGCGTGGGCGCACAGGTGCAACTCGAAACCGTGCCGCTCAAATACCCCGGCTTAACCCCGTGGGAAATCTGGCTGAGCGAGGCCCAAGAGCGCATGGTCTTTGCCGTTGCGCCCGATAACTGGCCGCGTTTTCAAGCCATCTGCGCCGGGCAGGATGTCGAGGCCGTAGCGATTGGGCAATTTGAAGCGACCTGCCGGTTGCAGTTGTTCTACAACGACCGGCAGGTCGGCGATCTGGCACTCGATTTTCTGCACGATGGCCTGCCGTTGGGTACGCTTGAGGCGATGTGGACGCCGCCCCAGCTTGAAGCCGCGCCTACGCCGGTCGAGACAACGCCTGGTGATTTGACGGAGACCTTGCTGGCGATGCTGGCGCACCCTAACGTGCGCAGCAAAGAAGCGGTCATTCGCCGTTACGATCATGAAGTCCAGGGTGGAACTGCCGTCAAACCGCTGGTCGGCGTCGATAACCACGGCCCCGGCGATGCGACCGTGCTGGTTCCGCTCGACGTTCAAGGCGCTCCAGGGCCGGCTGCCCCGCGTGGAGTCGCTCTCTCCGCCGGCGTCTGCCCGGCCTACGGTGAGTTAGACCCCTACGCTATGGCCTGGGC
>JACKAT010000064.1 GCA_020634935.1 Anaerolineales bacterium | reverse complement strand
ACGTTGCCCCCTGTTTTTCCAGCCGTTGGGTGAAGTCGTAATCTTCAAGCAGGTCATAGTCGCGAAACCCGCCCAGGGCTTCAAATATCTCTCGGCGGACAAAGATACCGCTGTGGCCGAAATAGTGGCCGTGGTATCGCCACCGTTTCAGCAGGTGTTTCAAACTCTGGGTCAGTTGTGTGCGGGCCTCAAAGGTAACGTGAAAATTCCCGCCGACGGCTTGCGGCAGCACCTCAAAATTGGCCGCGATCGCCGGCAGCGCCTTTTCCGGTAAGCGACAGCCGGGCCACAAGAATAGGAAGAGATGGCCTGTCGCTTTAGCTGCCCCGGCATTGAGCAGCGCCCCTCGCGAAACATCCGGGCAATGCACCATCTCCACCGGGTAATCGTCCGGCGCTATCGCCCTAACGGTCGATTGTCGATGGGCGACAATCACCTCAAACTGGCCGGGCTGCTGCGACAGGCTGGTCAGGGTTGCGGACAGCTCTTGAGACGGGTTAAAAATGGGGAGAATGATCGAAAAGAAAATCGTTGCCATCCTTACATTAAGATGGACGGATTATAGCATACTTCTATCGGTTCGCCTTATCACCAGGATTAGGCTTCGGTCATACGCTCCAGACCGGCCGGGTCAAGAATGTCGATGCGCTTGCGGCTGATGTCGATGAGGTGGTTGGCCTTAAATTCGTTGAGGGTTTGGGTGGCGGTCTCGCGGTAGGTGCCAATCGCCTCGGCCAGGTCTTGGTGGGTGAACCCGTAAATATGGTCGCTGCCCTGCTCGTCTCGCAGCCGGAGCAGCAGCAGCGCCAGCCGGGCCGGAATGCTTTTGAAGGCTAAATCTTCTAACTGCGCTTCCGCCTGGCTCAGCCGTTGGGCCATCACGTTCATTATTCGTAAGGCCACCGGCGGTTTGTTGAGGATCAGCCGCTCGACATCGCTGCGACTCATCACGCACAGCAGGCAGTCGTTCACGGCTTCGGCGAAGGCGTTGTGCATCCCTTGCCCCACAATCCCCATTTCGCCAAAGATAGACCCCGGCCCAATGGTGCTGATGACCAATTTCTTGCCCTCAGGCGACAGCCGGTAGAGTTGAACCCGACCCTTTTTGAGGATAAACAAAACCTCGCTGGCATCTTCCGGCTGGTAAAAGATTTTCCCCCGCCGGCAGGTGCTCATGGTCGTCGTCCGGTCCATCTCTTGCATCTCTTCCCTGGACAAATCTTGAAAGATATCGACCATTTTGAGATAGTTGATTTTTTTGTCAGTGTCTAATAGAGCCATATTCACTTCGCTTCACGTGGCCGGCGCGGGTGGGATGGATACACCGTACTTTTCTGAACCCATTGGGTAATATCTTCCGGCCGGGGATTGCCCAACGAGACGATTTGATTATCGAGCATATAGGTCGGCGTGGCAAAAACTCGATCCGGAATATCGGCTTGGGCGTCCGTCAGATGGATCAGTTCAACCGTGAAGGCCTGGGGATAATGATGTTTTATGGTGTCCACAATCGCCAACGCTGCCTTGTAGCCTGAGCAGTGTTCAGCGACAAAGATTTTGAGGGTTGGTTTCATGAAATCGATACCTGCTTTTTCTTGGTCGAATATAGCACATTTTAGAAACTTTTCTAATTTCAAATGCTAATGTCCCGGCTCCTTATAAACTGACGTATCCGGCTTAAAAGCGGCCCAGGCAAACCAAAAATGGGTGTGGCTTACCATTGGCTCCAGTTGAGCGCCGGTCAACGCGCCGCGGACGGCCCGGCCAAAGATATCCCACTCGCTGCCGGTTTCATGGTCGGTGATGGTCCCATCGTTGTAATCGAACGTCAGCGACTGCTCCTCGACCTGTGGGCTGAACATCCCCGCCGCGCCGACTTCGCGCGAGGCCGAGATGCTGGCGTCGTCCAAAGCCGAGGCCGCCCCCGGTTCATAAAAGATAACTACGTCTCGCCCGTTGATAGTATCGGCGATGACCCCTGCGGCGGCGATGGTTGACAGCGGGTAAGCGATGGCGGTGTCGCCCGCCGCGTAGCCCAGCACGCGTTCTAAGGCCGGCAGGCGCGGATCGGGCGCTGCCGGCTGGCCGCTGCGATCTCTAAATAGGAAGGGCTGGCTCGACGAGTCGTAACTGGTATACGGGTTCACATCATAATTACGGCCATTGTTGGACAAGACCACGCCATCAGGATAGGCCGCTTTGAAATCCCGCCAGGCGACCATCTGAGCCGGGATAATGTTCAACTGCGTACCGGTCATCTGGCCGACGATAGCCTCGCCGGTGAACTGCTGCCACCAGGAGAGCGTCTGGTTATCCCACATCACCAAATCGCTATTGCGCAGGTTGCCGGACACGCCAAATCGCAGCACCTCGCCGTTGACCTCACGGTTGAAGACGATGCCCGCATTGCATAATGGGCAAAAGGTGACTGCCACCGGTACCCCGGCGATCTCGTCGTTGGCGATCTCATGGCGAGTCAAGATTCCCAGCGGATAGGCTCGGGCCTCGCCGTCGACCGCCAGAGCGATGACCGGGTGGTTGTCGCTTAGCCAGGTATCACCCTCGGCTAGGGGGTCGAAGGTGGGGTTGTCGATGGGCGGGATACCATCGGGCGGCGGCCCGCCGGATAAGATCTCCCGGTAATCGATGTTGTGCAGGCAGAAATTCGTAGCCAGGCCGCTGTCCGGCTTGATGATATCTTCTCCCACCACACGAGCCAGTTGCTCCGCCGTCCAGACGCCGGCGTAAAAGCGCAGATTGGCTGAGCCAATGCCGGCAAAGGGATCATCACAGGCGGCGTCGGCGCCGTGGGTCAGGGCATCAGCAGCAGCGGGCGATTCGCTGCTGCCGGTCACAGGCTCCGGTTCGATCCCCGTAGCTGGGCTATCCGTATTTGAGGCTACCTCAGCCCGCTCTTCGTCACGGTTCTCGAGCGCTTCTTCATTATTAATGGAAGCTGTTGCTGATTCAATCGGCGTTGCGACTTCACTTTGATTGGACCCGGCAGCGCTGCACTGCGCCGCAGCTACCACCAGCATCATCAACATCAGACCGATTACGACTAAATAGCGCTTCATGGGCTGCCTCCAAAATCTGGAGCAACAAAGCTTGCTTTGTCATGATCAAAGCAAGCTTTGTTGCTCCGATAACTTTTGTTCCTGACGACAATTTTATCAAGCGGCGAGGTTGTCCTCTGTAGGGTAGCCTACAAAAGAGAAGAAGGGGGAAAAATCTTGAGGTATTGATCACATTAGCGTGGAGCGTAGAACGTAGGACGTGGCGCAGGCCGTGTACATGCCAAGTCAGAGGGTCTACATATCATTCAGGCGGCATATCGAACCAATAAGCCAGATATTGCCAGCGACCCCACGGCGCGTAGATGGTCTGAATTTGCCCAGGCGTAACCCGCTCGCCGCCAAAATATTTTTTCGATACAAACGAGCGCATTTCGCTGTCGATGGCCAAATGTTCGTAGCGACCCAGGATCATCAGGATAGTGGCGGCGGCATAAGGACCGACCCCTTTCAGGTGGTTTAGCTCGGCCAGCACCTCTTTGGTTGACTTGTCGGGATCTTCGAAATCGGCTAAATCCAGCCGCTCTTCGGCCACGGCAACAGCCAATTCCCACACATACGGGCTGCGATAGCCCAGGCCGGTCTCTAGCTTCAGAAATTCCGGCGTGGTAGCCGCGATGTCGGCCGGGCTGGGAAAAGCGAGGCTGTCGCTATCGCCCGGTAGAGGCCGGCCCAGAGCCGTAACCAGCCGATCAACCATGCGAATAGTGCCTGACCAATTGATGTTGGTGGTGCAGAGGGTATAAACTATATCTTCAAACAAGGTGGCGCAGCGGAGCAATCGCCCGCCGCCGGGTTCCAGCCTCAACTGCCATCCATCGAGTTCGGTGTAAAAGGCGTGAAATTCACTGAGGTCTTCATCGAGGCGGAGCATACGGCGTACGGCCTGTTTAATCTCGGTCTCTTCGGCGGGAGTCAGCGGCTGCGCGGCTTCGACCTCGATCTGCACCGCGCCGGCTCGCTCAATCATGCCTAAGCGGACGACTTGCCCGCTGTGCAGTTGCTGGAGGCGGCTCAATTGACCGGCGTCCTCATTCCAGTTAAACGGGCGCAGCATGACCCAGCCGTGCGATCTGGCCGTTGATTTAAAATGGAAGGCCGCCGGCGTTTTCTCCTGAAAAGTAACCTTAATCATCACGGCCAACCCGGTGAATAATATTGACCGGATTGCAAATCCAAAATCCGTTGGAATTTTCCGGCAGTGGCAGCATCAGCACTTCTTTGTAAAAGTCCACCGTCTCGGCGAAGAGGTAGGGTGGAACTTTCATGGCAATGTGGGAACCGCCTTCAAAGAAGGGTTTTTTTCTTGCCGTCATTCTTTCTCTCCTAAGCATTTCTACTGTGAAACGTTTGCTTAAAAGAATTTTAGAACGTATGTTTGATTGTGTCAAGAAGCCGTCGTGCACGGGTGCATTTACCTTTGGGGGCAAGCTCGAATCACTGAAGGCGCTGAGAAAAAATGAAATCGCTGAGCCGTCGTCGGGTGACGGTGGTCGCCTATGAGTCCACCGTTAATGACATGGTCGGTTGAAACATCAGCGGTTTCAGCGGCCTCAGCGATTCGAGATGTCGGGTTCGCCCCAAGTTGAAACGCACCCTCGTTCACCGGCCACTTTGCGCCGGCAGCGTGGAGGATCTTTAGGGTGACAGTCACTCCTAAATTCGAGTGACTGTCACCTGGTTTTTATTTTAGGCCAACTGCTTTTCAATGAGGGGATAATGCTCGGCGTAATGCTCATAGGTATTGCCGGCAATCCAATGGATCACGGGACGATCGGTGTAGTCGCCCGATTGGTCCGGTTGGTAGTGACCGTAAGGCTTGAGCAGATCTTCATCCGATAAATGGCCGAGCGTGGCGACCAACTGCCGATGCGAGTCGTTGAAAAAGGTGATCACCTCAGCCAGCGATTGCTGGCGGCTGCGCTCGATGAGAATATCGTTGAGGCCGTCAGTGTTATGGGTCGCCACATCGGCCTCATCCAAGCCCATCGTACCAAAGCGAGAGCGACCCTGCAACAGGCCATCGATCCCGCTCTCCCAAATGGCAATGTGGGCCATCTGGTCCTTGACCGACCAGCCGGTATCGGCTGCCGGCGTCAACAGTTGGGTTTCGCTGAGCTGGTCGATCAATGCTTCCAGCGCTAAGCGATCAGCGCGGATTTTCGCCAGAAGATCGGCTACTGTAGCTGGGTATGACTCGGAATGGTTCCCCAGGAGTTCGGCATTATACATGAGGCAATACCTTTCAAATAAGATGTTATGACTTACTCCCAAACCAAAGGACGGTGAGCTTTGGACTTACGTAAGCCTTGATCATTTGTTGCAAAGATGCGCCGTCGCCGACCCTCTAACCCCGGTGAGGGCTTATTTGAAAGATATTGATACAGCGCAATCTTGGCGTCAGGCGCTGGGTTGGTGATGAATAGCGTATAACCACTGCTGTATGAACGGCGACAGCCTATTTTCAGGGGTAGCTATTCTTCTTAAGGCCGGTACAATCTCGCTGCCCAGTTTGAGCGACTGATGGTATCCGGTCAGCAGATCGCACAGCAGATCAAACAAGAATTGCAGATATTTTTCGTCGTACTCTTCACCCGGCTGTTCGTATACAATGGTCATGCCCCGTTCTTTATAAAAAATATCGCCGCGCAGCGCGTAGGGCATTTCTTCGCTCAACTGCTCGACGATTTCTTCTTTAGTGGGCGGTGCGCCTGCGCCGGTAGGTCTGTCATTCACCGAGATGGTCAGACGGGTGACGACTCGGAAATCTTCCTTGCCCATATTCAAGGCCAGCCGGTAGCCTCGATACATGCCCATAATATAGCCCACCGGCAGGGCGTCATTGGGGATAAAGTCGAAGAATTTGTGTTTAAGGGCCAGTCGTCGCCAGGTATTTTTGTGAGGTAACTGCACTTCTGCTTCTTTTTTATTGGAGTAAAGAATTAATCCAATGAGGCTAAATAAAGAAACGAGGATAAAAAGAACAATACTGATAGTCATAGTTTAGCTCCCGATAGAAAAAGAGAACGCTCATGGAGCGTTCGGTCCAGTACTTGTGTTGACCGTAGTTCGCAACTGTATCATTTCTTCTTCTTTTTCTTTCCTAAACTTGACCGCCATCCGAAAGGCCTCTTCCCGGCCATACTTTTCGATGGAGAACTTCTTTGTTTTGGCCACATTGGGCGCGGGGCGCCACGAGACGGCGAAGCAAGGAATTTTTCGTTGCCCACGTCCTCGAGAGCGGATGAAAGTTTCTGAAACACCAACAACACCGGTGCTGTTGTTTTTTTGGGGTTTGTCGCGGAACCCTTTGGCTAAGGGTGAAGCTTCGACCGGATATTTTTCGTTAAACCGGCGTTTATAATCCTTGGCTGCTTCTAAGGCTGCTGTTTGGCTCTGATAGCGACTGTCGCTGAAAAACTTGGAATACGTTTCTCCATCGCGATACATTCTGAGAAACCAACCGTGAGTCCCATTAGAATCGATGCGACTAATATTCTTGACAGCCATCTCTGGCCCCCCCCTCTGCAACCTTGCATTTGTTATTATTTTATTATAACGAGTTTAAATAAGAATGAAAATAGGATTAAAAATTAATCCTTCTCTTCATATATCAGAAAATACCATGTGGGTGAATAGATATCGAAATTGTAGATTACCGGGGGGCTAACGGGGGTGTTGCTCTCATTAACCAATTGGAGCGTCCACTGGCCGGGCGGCGAATTGGGCACCTGGAACTTGACGTTGCCGGCTTTGTAATGCATCGCGCCGCTGTTTTCGGTCCAGTCGCCGGCGCTAACCGGCGATTCGACTTGCAGGCCGCTGTCGAGCGTGCCGATGACCCGATAGCCGCTCAGCGGTTTGTTCTTTTGGTTGACAATCGCTATGAAGACATCAAAGTTGTAGTGGTTGGTGGGAAAGGTCAGGTTTTCCTTGATGATAAAGGGAAAGTCAGGCGGCAGTGGGGTGGGGGTATCGGTGGGTGGCGGCGTTTCTGTCGGCGGCGGGGGCGGTGCGGTTGGCGGTATGGAGGTGGCTGTTGGTTCCGGCGTATCCGTGGGAACGACGGTGGCGGTTGGAGTGTCGCTGGGGGCAGGGCTGGGCGTATTGGTGGGCAGCAGTGTGGGGGTGGCGGTGGGCGGCGTGGTGGCGGTGTTGGTTGGCAGGGTCGGCACCTTGGCCACCAAAACTGGCTGAGCGCTGTCATCGGCCCGCGCAGTGATATCATCGCGGGCCATCCAGACGGTCAGCCCGGAGCCAAACAGCACGATGCCCGCCCCTAAGCATAGGCCAATCACCGCGATGCTGATGACAATGATATAGAGTTTGGTCGAGTTGTTACTGTTCATCTTAATGCTTACCGCCGGCTGCGTTTTTCATGCAGCAGCCTATTATACTCCTTGGCCGGGGAGATGCAATCGACCCTAAGGTGCAAATTGAGAATCGCCGGGTGGAATTACCGTCGATTGGCTAATTATTGGCCCCGTGATATAATATCTAGCTGCTAACTTTGAACATAAGGAGCCGCCAATGGCTCAATTTGGCCAGCTTTTTGTCAGTGTGGCGAATATTATTATCGCTGTTATTTTGGGGGTAGTTGCCTCTTATATTGGGGTCTGGCTCTTTACGAAATCAACCCGCCATCTGGATGATTGGGGTGAAGTGCGGCGGGGCAATGTTGGCATGGGCATCGTCATGGGGTCCATTATCGTTGGTATCGCGCTCATTCTCAAGCCGGCAGTTGATTTGCCGCTAACCGGCGAGATAGCAAACCCGTTCCTGGTCCTGGTGGGCGAGATGGCCGGTATTGTTTTGGGCCTGTTTTTGGCGATGTCGGCAATTGTCTTCTCATTAGGTGTCTTTGATCGTTTGGTGGGGGATATCGACGAATTATCTGAATTGCAGCGAGGTAACACCTCGGTCGCGGTAATTATGGCGGCGGTCGTCTTGGCCGTCTCCTATTTAATTTCCGGCGCGGTGGCCTCGATTATCCGGTGGTTTACAACGTTTCTGGGAACCTGACCGAGTAAAGGGTAAACGATGAGTCTGAAGTTGCTGCTGTCGTACAATATTAAACCAAATCGAGAAGCTGAGTACTACCGTTTCGTACTGGGCGAGTTTTTACCTGAGTTGCAAAGCGTTGGCCTGTTGATGGATGAAGGCTGGCATACGGCCTACGGCGACTATCCCGTTCGGCTGCTGGTCTTTCGCACTCAAGACGGCGTGGAAATGACCGACATCCTCACCAGCAGTCAATGGGGCGAGAATAAAAAGAAACTGCTCAAGTTTGTGCGCGATTATGAGGAAAGAGTCGTCCCGGCCAAGAACGTATTTCAGTTTTTTATTCCGTCTAACCGCGATAATGATTGATTTTTAAGTAGGACCAGTCGCTGGACTTACCCTACAAAATGGAGTGGAGCGACAAAGCTGGCTTTGTCATTCTACAAAATATAGTGGAGCGACAAAGCTGGCTTTGTCATTTATGGTCAGGTCAAAGTAAACTTTGACGCGCCAAAGTTACTATTTTCAAAAAAGTTCAAGCGATCTTGGACTTTTTTTGACGAGTAGACCAGAACCCCCTAACTCTTACCGCCGTCTGGCCACTAGCATTATCCTCCGGCGCGTTAACTCCTCAGAATTATAATCATCAGGCAGCGCGGCGCGAACTTCGGGCGTGAGTAACGTTTGGCCCTGGGGATCGCTTTCGGGTAGCCACTGTTCTATCCTGAAGCGGTTGGCGATGGCCGCCTTGAACCGCGCCTCGCGCCATTGGTTGAGCGGCTGGCTCGTGTCGGCGATGAACGTAGGGTGCAGATGCCCCCACGGCGGATCGACCGGCTCGCCGGCCCCGTGCAGACCGGCGTAAGGCCGAATATCGGCCAGCAGCAGCCCGCCGGGTTTGAGCACACGCGCGGCTTCGGCCAGCAGCCCGGCCACATCCGGGGCGTGCTGTAAATAGTCGTGGCAGATAACCGCATCGAAACGGCCGTCAGGCCGTTTGAGACGGGTCGGGTCGGCCAGCTCAATTTTGACCTTGCCCCAATTGAGGTTCACCCCGGCCTGCTGAGCCAGTGCGGCGTAATAACTAGCGGTCGCCCCCTGCCAGGCGTTCTTATACTTGTTGCGCTTAAACCACGACATCACCCCCGGCAGCGGCAGATAACCCGGCGGTATGTCCACATCAACGCCCAAGATGTCATACCCCGCCGCGGCCAGCAGCACCGTCTGGCCGGCCAGCGGCCCACAGGCCAGATCGAGCAGTTTGACCGAACCGGGCGTCAAGCCCGCCTGTTCCAGACAAGCCCGCGTGCGATTGAATGTCTCGACCTCCTCCGGGACCCGTTTGACCGCGTCGGCCAGATGGCTGTAATCCGACGGATTGGTAAAGATCGTCTCGACCACCGCCGCCAGATCAGGGTGGCCGAAATCGGCCAGGATGGTTTTGACCTGGTCGTTAGGACAATCGGCAATCAGTTGGGTTAGGGCCGTCAGGCCGTTGGCTTCGGCCGCGGTCTCGGTCAGCAGCCGGTTATCGGCGGGCGACAGCCGCGCCGCGCCGTCGATCAGGTCGGCCAGGTAGGCCAGTCCCGGCGACGGGTTGTAAGCCGAGGCGTACCAACCGGCGGCCAGCAGCCGCCAGGGACGCATGCGTTGGCTCTTATCGTCTGCGGTGCTTTGGCAGAACATATCGAGCCAGACGCCGGTTTTGGGATGGGTCGGTTGGGTCAGCAGCGCTTTCATCAAGGCCGGCAGGCGGCGTTGGGCCGGAATAGGGCGAAACTCTTGGAAAAAAGTTTTTAGCCGCTCGTCTTGAGCGTCGACAATCCAGTTGGCCAGGTGAACGTGGGCGCTATAATCATCGACTGCTTCGATCAGAATCTGGCTCAGGTGGACGGACATGACCGGCTCTTGCATATTGAGCCACATCAAATACGGCCAGCCCCGCTCCAAATCGAACTCCGCCGCCAGCCAGACCATACACAGTACCCGCCAGCGCATATCATCGCCCGTGCTCATGTGGCCGCTGTTTTGGATCAACTCGACCAGCCACGGGCCAAGGTCCGGATCGCCGGGATTTTGCAGCAGCCGCTGGATGTGCGCCTCGATATCGGTGGGGATGGGGTTGAGTGACGGTAAGGTCATCAGTTTTGGTCCTTGGATGGTTTGGGCGAGGGAGGGAGTAAGGAGTAGGGAGTAGGGAGTAAGGATAATGATATTACCCTTACTCCCTACTTCCTACTCCCTGCTTCCTACTCCCTCCAACTTTCCTATAATAAGAATTTTGTGTGGGGAAATCAAATTTTGCAGTGGTCAGGAGAATATTTCGGTTTGCGGCTGCAAACCTCCGAAGAGCGACCTGAGTCGTGTAGAATATTTAACCCAGACCAGACTCTTGATTAACTGACGTGTTGGCCCACGTCCAAATCCGTTCCGCCAGGTCATAGGCATCTTTACGGTCAAGTGTGATTTCAGGAAGCGACGGTAATAAATCATATCGCCATTGAACCGCATAACGGTTAAAGATATCTACCTCAAAAAATTCGGTCGGAACTTGAATACCGTTGGCCTGGCACAGGTCAGTTAGCAACCTCAAATTGTGGGTATGAGGATAATCAATCATCCGGCGTAACAATACAGATTTAAATGATTTTTCGATAGCTTGCTAAATATGGAAACCAAGGATCTCATCAGCAATTTCAGTATCTGCGAGCCATTTACCGACAGCCACCAAATCTTGTTTAGCTTTGTCCAACAATACAAGAGCCATTTCTAGCTCAGGAGGTATATTGCTATCAGAATGTACAGGGCTACTGGGCATACAAAACTCGCCCTTCTTGCCGAGAACGATAGTAAATTGTCCCGGGCCCGGCCGCATACCGATTAAATTGGTCTTCAGTCACAACCACCAAGTCAAGAGGCAACATCAAATCTCGCAAAGCCCGATCCAGACGCATGGCTTCGTTGTACCGGTCGGTTACGTCCTTTTCAACGATCAACAAATCCAGATCGCTCTGGGGTTGAGCTTGATTCCGCGCCTGAGAACCAAATAGAATAATTTTAACCGGCGAGGCTAGCCCCACTAAGCGGTCAACAATTTCATTCAAAATTTCCGTTGACACACTTTGACTAGTAGTCGTCTCCATTGTCCTTAAACCTGTCAACCTTTTTACTTAGCATTGCCTTGTGCAAATTGTAATTTGAAGCAGGGGAAATAGCAAGGGTTGTATTTAGGTTTGAGGGTGAACTTTCAAATAACCGGGCGACCAGTCCTACATTGCCTATATTGGCGTCGATAGCCTCGATGACGGTTTCACCCAGGTTCAAGCCAACAACGTTGCCAAATGATCAATCAACCAAGAATAAAAGAGGGCATCACAAAGCCCGCTTTATGATGCCCCCTATTCGCTATAAATACTCACCAAACTCTATAAACTCTACCAACTCCATCAACTCCATCAACGCTAATTCGACGGCTCGAGCGCGGCTAGTGTATCTCGCAGTTGGGCGGCCGCATCGGCGGCGGCTTCGAGATCCTCATCATCGGCCGCGGCCCGCAGCTCATCGAGTTGGGCCTCGATGTCGCTGATCGCCGCGCTGTCGAGGGTGTGGGCGAACCGAGCCCAAATCCACTCCAGGGTGGTGACATCGCCGAGAATGGGGCCGGGCTCGTCGCCGGCGGCGTCAACCAGGAGTTGTTGGACCCACCAGCCGAACCGGGCCTGATCGATCGCCGCCGGAGGGCGATGGCGGAGCTGAAGGTCGAGGCCGGCCTGGGCCACGTCGATCGCCGCTTTGCGCGTTCCGGTCGCGTTGCGATGATTGACCGCCGGAACCAGAGCGTCTCCGGCGAGCGCGGCCAGGGCGCGACTCAGCTGGGCTTCGAGCAGGGCGGGGACATCGCCGCCGGCCTGGTAGTCGGCCCAGGCGGTGGTCATTGCTTTGAGGGTGGTCCCGGCCGCGCTCCAATCTCCGGCCTCGGCGGCGTCGAAGATGTCGGCCGCGCCGCTGACCAGGGCGTCTAACTCAGCCGGCGGCGGGCCGGCGAGCGCGTCGGTCGGGGCGGCCAGCGCCAGCGCCTCCAGGTCGCCGCCGCTGCCCGTGGAAAACTCACCGTAGCCGGGGGCGAAGATCTTGTCCTCGTGGCCGCCGTCCATGTGCAGTTCTTCGGTCATGATGGCGCCTTTGACCGGACCGTGGGGGCCGGTCACCGTCCGGCCGACCGACTTGACCGTGACCTCTTCAAAGACGATGCCGGGGCTGTTCTCCGGGCGGTAGACATCGCCGGCCTGGGGATTGGCGGGCATGATCATCGCCCCGGGGCCATCCTGACCGGCCAGCCAGGTGCCGTCGGTGTCGGCGATGACCCCGTCTTCGTAGTTGAATACATCTTCGCCCAGATACCAAACCGATCCGTCGTCGTCCTGGGCATACCAATCGAGGGCGACTTCTTCGATCCGCCCATCGAGATAGGCGGTATATTGGGAGACCAGCGCTTCGACGGGTTGGCTGTTCCAGTCGATGGTCTTGGTATCGGGCAGTAAGGTGGTCTCGGCCCGAAATAGGTGGCCGTCAATGTTGCCCAGCAGCACGGCCGAGTGCAGTTGGCTAATGGGGAAGAGCGGGTTGGTGACCTGGGTCGAGTTGGTGAACGTCGGTTCGGCCAGATCGACCCGGGCGCTGTCCGGGGCGCAGCCTTCGCCGCTGTCGGTGCCGCAGGTTGACGCAGCGGGCAAAGTGACCGCCGGGGCGGCGGTGACGACCGGGGCCGCAGGTGAGGCAGGCGCAGCCGGAGCGGCGGGGGCGGCCGGTGGTGCGCCGGGGGTGAACTCAATCAGGGCAAAAGCCTCGCCCGTTTTGAGGTCAACCATTTGGATGGGACCGATCCCGGCCGCATAAAACGTTTCGTCTTGCGATTCAGAATCTAAGGCGGTAAAGTCATCGATTTTTAGCACGTTGTTGAAAGCGCCGTAAGGGATGGTGACGCTTTCGCCGGCGCTGACCAGCTTGGCCTGATCTTCAACCCGACCGGCGTAATAGCCGCGATAATAGGTTTCCCCCACGTGGGCGGCCGGGTCGGCATACATCATAATGCCCGGCAGCGCGCCATCCACCCCCGCTTCCCACGAGCCGGTATGATCCGGCTGCTCACTTTCCTCGTAGTTATCCACGGCTTCGCCCAAAGACCAGACGTTGCCGGCCTTATCTTGAGCCAACCAGTGGGCGATTTGTTCAACCGTTTCCAGCTCTTCTTCGCCGGCGTAGGTTGACTCCTGTACGACGGTGGCTGTAATGCCCATCACCTGGCGCGTTTCCGGCAGCGCCTTGATTTCAATATAGGCCAGGCCATCTTCCGTGCGCCCTTCATAAACCAGGCTTGTCCCCGGCCAGAGCGGCAAGTAGGGATTGTCGATCACGCCCACAAAATCGGCCGGGGTCAGGTTAGCCGCGGTTGGCGGCTGGGGCGCTCCTTGGGCCAGGGTTAGCCCCCTTGATCCGATCAACGTAAGCCAGAGCATCACGCCGATCCCTAGAAATCGATGCATGGGTTTTATAGAGTTAACTTTCATTGTTCGCATCTCCTTATTTATTTAGGGTCTCTATTTTGGGTTTTTCGGAACTGAGGGAGTTCCACGCCAGAACGTAAAACGTAAAGTGCCAAAGCCACAACCAAAGATCAGGACGCAGATTTTCGCCGATAAACGCTGATAAAAAATTAAAAATCTGCGAAAATCAGCGTTTATCTGCGTCCAAGAATTTTTGCGGATAACGTAAATTTGTGGCTATAACAGCGTAAAGCGTAAGCCTGACATTACGGATGACATTTTACGTTCTGGTCGCAGTCTATCAGAGGCACATGAAGCCGGCATGAAGCAAAGATGAAGGCTTTCTTCATCCGGTCAAAGCTATACGTTTTAACTCAGGTTACTGCTGGGTGTTTAAACCGGGGGTAAGGGGTAGGCAGTCGGGATTAGGGGGAAAATTTTTGTTCGTACCGATTCGACCTGGGCTGAAATAAGGGAAAATAGGGGCAGGTCATCTTCGAGGGCTTATTTTTTGCGGCAGAAACAGGCATCCGGCTTGAGGGATAAGCTTTTCGTCGCCGAAAAAGCGAGTCCGGCCAGCGGGGAGGTGTTATTTGGCGTTAAAAAAAGACCTGTCGCCAGCGGGGAGTAACCATTTTGCGGCAAAAACATATTTCTGGCTGCCAGGTACGCCAAAAATAAAAACAAAAGGTGCATTCTTCTCAAAGGTCGGATATACTTTGAGTCATAGCAAGGCTGTCGCTGCTCTTTAACAAGGTGTGGTTTACCCAAAGCCAAGGTCCAACGACCGGACTGAGTTGTTACTCCGCTCAAACCTCGTTTCAATCAGCCCCTTATCCTCTGACTCGAAACACGAAAACTGACGACCCCCGTCACCCATTTCTGTCATGTTCAAGCTTTATCGCTATCTCAATCTTGAAATACGATCGACCTATCGTTAAAGGAGTATTAACCTATGCCATCACTTAGATTTGAAAGCAATAGTCCCTATGATATCCGGTTGCCTCAGCCGGACCAACCCGTTGAGGTCATCACGCTGGGCCGCGATGTTGTGGCCCGCGAGGAGTCGTTACCGGTGGAAGACCGCACCCCCTACACCGCCATCATCGGGCGGCTGGTGGCCGAAGCTGAAGCGCTGCGGGTTACCCGTACTCGCAGCGAAAACCGGCGCACGACGGCTTCGGAAACACTGAAGCGGCTGGATAAGCGGCTCAATGCCATGATCGACCAGATTATGGCCACCTTGAAAGCGAACTTTTTGACCAATTTGGAAGTGGCCCAAGAGTGGGGCTTCAAAGTCCGGCAGACGACGGGTAATCTGCAAAAACCGTTCCCTCGAACCAAGCAAATGGCTGCCCTCCGGGTGTACATTGACATGGAACAGAGCCGCCCGCCGGAGGAGCAATTTACTTTGCCGCCTCTGGCCGAGGTTATCGCGTTGTATGAAGAAATTGAAACGTCCGCCTCAGCCAAAGCTACGGGCCGGGCCGGCCGGATGCAGAGCCGCGTGGAGTTACTGGCGACCGTTGAAGAGCTGCGCAATTATATCCAGTTGGCCCTGCATGATATTGTCGGCAAATATTATAAGTTTGGCTTAGCGCCCGGCCTGCAGGAGTGGGGCTTTGAAGTGTTCCACCGCCAGCGCAGCGACTCGGCCGGCGACACGGCCTCCACTGACAGCGGCAGCGCCACCCCGACCGATTCCGGCGTCCCCGTCAGCGACCCCACCAGCGATGGGGTAACCGTCGCCCCCAACGGCACGGCGGTGGTGGAAGTCAACGGCAGCGTGAAGTAGATTAGCCAGCCCCACCTTGTTTTAGCGATGATTTGATAATTGGGAGATTGGGAGATTGTAGGCAGTTAATCTCCCCGTCTCCTTATCTCCAATCTCTAATCTCCCCTCCACCACTCGTCTCTTTTTATGGTATAATCGCATTAGAAAGAGGTGAACCCTACCGTGAATGAAAGAGAAAAAATTATCCAGCAAATTCGCGATTACTTTGCCGGGACAGATGTCCGCCGGGTATTTCTATTCGGCTCGATGGCCCGTAATGAGTTCAATCCGGTTAGTGATGTGGATTTGCTGATGGAAGTCGATGCGCCAATTGGGTACTTAAAGATTGTAGAGTACAAACTGGCTTTGGAAGAAGTGCTTGGCCGAACAGTAGATTTATTGACCCCTGGTGGTATTTCCCCCAAAATACGCCCTCATATCCAGGCAGAGTTAAAGCTGATTTATGAAAATCCCGGATAGAGTTCGGATTGAGCACATAAATGAGGCGATTTTAGAGATAGAGTCCTACACACTGGGGATTAGTGAACAGGATTTTATCTGGAATTCTCTTATCCGTTCAGCAACAGTCAGGCAGCTTGAAATTATTGGAGAAGCAGCCAAGGCGGTTTCGCTAGAACTCAGCGAACGTCACCCTGAGATTCCTTGGCGGTTATGGGCAGATTTTAGAAATGTGCTTATCCATCAATATTTTGGCGTTGACTATGCTGAAGTTTACAAAACAGTGAAGACTGATCTACCCACTCTCAAGATACAAATCGAGAATATTTTGAACAGCGAGTAGCTCGATAAATTCAGTTGGTTTAATCTTCCAGCCGCCAAATACCGTTTTGTTAGAATCCTTAAAATTTCTGATCCCCTCTGTTTAAGTAATTTTCATAACTAACTTGTGAGTTTGAGACCAGGATGAATAGACAGGATTTACAGGATTTCCAAGATTAAAATAAGGAAAAATCATATTAATCCTGTTAATTCTGTCTAAATTAATGTAACAACTTAGAGTTGAAAACTACTTAATTGTAATAAATGGGCTGTAATGAAACAGATGTAACTTTCGAGAGCCAGCCGCCCGGCTGGTTTTTTGTTTTCTAGTTGTGTTTGGACTCACCCTACTTGAGTAGCTATGAAGCGAGGCTGCTTTCTCCTCTAATTTATGACTTCACAGTATAATCAACACAGACTTGATACATTAAACAGCACGTTGTAACTACTCAGGTGACTGGCACTTTACTCAAATCGAGAACGTTGAGTGGAACATAATGCTACAATTACAGCGATTAAGTGCCAGTCACCTCGTCTGGTGAGTAAATACAGCATGTTGACTAAAATACTATAGACTTCTCCGAAGGAACGCTGTTACTATAAGTAACCGGAGGGTTATTATGGACCATCAGCCGTCTCAAATTGCTGGCTATGATGGATTGAACTTAATCTACGAGAGCGCTCGCACGCTGGTTTATCGGGCCAGGCGCACTATGGATCATCAGCCGGTGATCTTAAAAGCGCTGAAGTTGGATGATCCACAGCCGATCGATCTGAAGCGCTACAGCCAAGAATATGACGTCATCTGTGGGGTCAAGTCTAAAGGGGTGATTAAAGCCTATGGGCTGGAACCGCATGGCAACGGCTTGGTGTTGAGCCTGGAGGATTGCGGCGGCGTCTCCTTGAACTACTGGCTGAAAGAATGGAAAAACGCGGGGACAGCCGCGTTTCCCCTGCCTCAATTCCTCAAATTGGCCGGCCAAATGGCCGCCGCGTTAGCTCAGCTTCACGCCGCCGGCGTGATTCATAAGCATATCACCCCGGCCAACATCGTGTTCAATCCTGATACAGACACCTTACAGTTGATCGATTTTAGCCTGGCCACCACCTTGAGCCGGGAGATGCCGCCGCCGAAAAATCCCCGGGTGCTGGAGGGAACCCTGGCCTATCTTTCGCCGGAGCAGACCGGGCGTATGAACCGGACGGTAGATTATCGCACCGATTTTTACTCGTTGGGGATCACGTTGTATGAACTGCTAATCGGCCGGCCGCCGTTTGTCGCCACCGACGCGCTGGAGTTGGTCCATTGTCATCTGGCCAAAACGCCCCCGCCCCCCCACAGGTTGAATCCGGCTGTGCCCCCGATGATTTCAGACATCGTGCTCAGGTTGATGGCCAAAGCGCCTGAAGACCGCTATCAGAGTACGCGCGGGCTTAAATACGATCTCGATCTGTGTGGGCAGTATTGGCAAGTTCACGAGAGCATACCGGAATTCGAGTTGGGGCGACAGGATCGGGCCGAGGAGTTCTTGATCCCGGAAAAGTTGTATGGTCGCGCGGGCGAAGTGGATACGCTGCTGGCCGCCTTCGAGCGCGTGGCTCAGGGCCAAACGGAACTTATGCTGGTTACTGGAATGTCCGGTATCGGCAAAACCGCCGTCATTAATGAAGTCCACAAGCCGATTGTGCGCCAGCGGGGGGCGTTTATCGCCGGGAAGTTTGATCAACTGCACCGGCACGTGCCTTTTCTGGCCTTTAAGCAAGCCTTTGAAGAGTTAATAAGCCAACTGCTGGGCGAAACAGAAGCTCGGCTCGCGCGGTGGCGGCAGGTTATCTTGGCGGCTTTGGGAGACCAGGGCCAGGTCATCATTGATGTGCTGCCTAAACTCGAACGCATCATTGGCCCGCAGCCGCCCGTACCCGAACTGGTCGGTAATGCGGCCCAACACCGTTTTAAGCTGTTGTTTCAGCAGTTTATCCAGGTCTTTGCCACGGCCAGCCATCCGCTGGTCATCTTTCTCGACGATTTACAATGGGCCGATGCCGCCTCGTTGGAACTGCTGCAACTGTTGCTAAGTGAAGGAGCCGGCCACTATCTCTTGTTGATTGGGGCGTATCGAGATAATGAAGTCGGTCCGGCTCACCCCGTCCGGCTGGTGATCGAGAACATTCGCACCGCCGGGGTAACGACCATCAACACGATTGCGCTGGCTCCGCTGTGGCTTAGTGATGTTATCCAACTGGTGGGCGACACGCTGGGCGGTGAGCTTAACCGGGCGCGACCATTAATTGAATGGGTGTATCAGAAAACGCAGGGCAACCCCTTCTTTACCACGCAACTGCTCAAATCGCTTTATAATGAAGGTTGGTTGACCTTTAATGCCCAGACGGGATTTTGGCAGTGGGACCTGGCTCATCTCCAATCGTTCGATCTGACGGATGATGTGGTGGCGTTTATGGTTCAGCGATTGCAAAAACTAGCGCCGGACACGCTCCCCGTGCTGCAACTGGCGGCCTGTATCGGCAACCGGTTTGACCTGAAAACTTTGGCCGTTGTCCATGAGAAGTCGCTAAGCGCCACGGCGGCGGATATGTGGCCGGCCTTACAAGACGGATTAATCGTGCCGCTGAGCCCTCTTTACCCGGTGGCCCCCGGCTCAGCCGCGGCTGAAGCCGTTGAGACCGATGAGCCGGATATCGTCTACCGCTTTTTACACGACCGGGTGCGGCAGGCGGCCTATGCGCTCATCCCCGATGACCAGAAACAAGCCACGCATCTGCGTATCGGGCGGCTTATGCAGCAGCATATCCCGGCGGCCGAGCAGACCGAGATGATTTTTGAGCTGGTGCATCAATTCAATCGTGGTAGGGCATTGGTACTTGAGCCGGCCGAACGATATGCGCTGGCGCAGTTAAATTTGCTCGCCGGCCAGAAAGCTAAAGCGGCCACCGCTTATAAAGCCGCCTGGGATTATTTCACCGCCGGGCGTCAACTTCTACCGGCAGATAGTTGGCAAGACCATTATGATCTGACTTTGAAGTTATATGAAGCCTCGCTCGAAGCCGCCTTTCTCAGTGGTAATTTTGGAGATGTCGCCCGGCTGGCCAAAACGGTTTTGCAAGAGGCGCAAACGGTGCTGGACACGATCAAAGTTTATGAAGTCAAATGCCAGATATTGATCGCGCAGAACAAGCTGTTAGAAGGGGTAAAAACTGGGCTGCAAGCGCTCGAATTGCTGGGAGTCGAATTTCCTGAAAAACCCAATCAGAACGACATTGTTTTGGCCCTGCAGAAGACCCAATTAGCCTGGCAGGAGAAGGGTATCGCGGAACTCATTACCCTGCCGCGCATGACCGATCCGTACCATTTAGCGACGATGCGTCTCTTGACCAGTATCCTGGCGGCGTCCTTTATCAGTTCGCAGGAACTGTACACCTTGCTTACGCTCAAGGAGGTCAATTTATCGATCAATCACGGCAATACTCCTATCTCAACCCACAGTTACGCGGCTTACGGGCTGATTCTGTGTGGGGTGATGGGCAATTTTGAAGCCGGTTATCAATTTGGCCAGTTGGCCATCGATTTATTGGATCAACTGAATGCTAAGGCGCTGTACTGTAAAGTTCATAGTATTGGTCATGGGTTTATTAAACATTGGAAAGATCCCATTAGCGCCATGCTGGCCCCGCTGCGCTCCGCTTATTACAGCGGCGTGGAAACAGGCGATTTTGAGTTCGCCGGGTATTCGGCGGTGCTTTACTCGGAATATGCCTATTTTGCCGGTGTGGGGCCTCCTCTGCCAGAACTTCAGCGAGAAGCTTTTGCGCTGAGTGACTCGGTTTACCAACTGAAGCAAATGACGGCCTTTCAATATTATCAGATTCTGCATCAGGTTGTGTATGAGTTGCGAGAAGGGTACATCTCCTCGACCTACTTAAAGGGACAATATTACGATGAGGAAACGATGCTGCCCCTTCATTTGCAGGCCAATGATCGGATGGGCCTGTTTTACCTTTCTTGCCATAAATTGTTGCTCAACTACCTGTTTGGAGCCTACCATCAAGCGGTTGCGGATGCGTTACTCACGGAACAATATTTAGATGGGGTTACCAGTATGGCTTATATCCCTATCTTTTATTTCTTTGATTCCCTGGCCCGCTTGGCTGCCCACCGCGAGGCCCCACAGGGGGATATCGATGAACTGCTTTTAAAGATAGAGGCTAATCAGGCGAAGGTAAAAATTTGGGCCGAGCATGCCCCGATGAACTGCCAGCACAAATTCGACCTGGTTGAGGCTGAACGTTACCGGCTGCTGGGCGAAAAACCGTTGGCGCTAGAGGCTTATGATCGGGCCATTGCCGGAGCCAAAGAAAATGGTTACATGCGTGAAGTGGCCCTGGCCAATGAGCTGGCGGCCACGTTCTATCTTGACTGGGGTAAAGAGAAAGTGGCCCAAGCTTACATGCGGGACGCTCACGCCGGCTACATCCGCTGGGGGGCTACGGCCAAAGCGGCCCAGTTGGAGGCGCACTATCCCGGGCTGCTGGCGCCTGTCCTGCGGCCTCAGGCCAATCTCCTCAATCCAGTCAGTGCTGATCAGACCAGGGGCAGCGCCGGCGATACGTTCAACACACCGCTTGATTTGGTTACGGTCATTAAAGCTTCGCAGGCTATCGCGGGCGAAATTGAACTTGACCGCCTGCTCAAACAAATGATGCGGATTGTCATTGAGAATGCCGGGGCCCAGTGTGGGGCTTTATTGCTAGAGCGAGCCGGCGCGTGGGTAATCGAGGCGTATGGGGATGTGGATCGGGCTGAGATTGTCGTGCTGCAGGCGCTTGATCTCCAAGCGAGCCAAACCGTATCGCCCCAGATTGTCGCCCACGTGGCCCGCACTCGTACCAGCGTAGTATTGGACAATGCAGCCGATACCCCAGATTTCAACCACGATCCCTATATTCGACAGCGCGGCGTCAAATCGGTGATTTGTGTCCCTCTGATCAATCAAGGCCGGCTCAGCGGCATTTTGTACCTGGAAAATAATCTGGCCACCAATGCCTTTACCCGCGAACGGTTGGAACTGCTCAATCTGTTATCGACCCAGATGGCTCTCTCCCTTGATAACGCCAAACTATACAATAATCTAGAGGCGCAGGTGGCCGAACGGACGCGCAGCCTGGCCGAGGCCAAACGAGCCGCCGAAACCGCCACCCAGGCCAAAAGCGAATTTCTGGCCAACATGAGCCATGAAATTCGAACCCCTATGAATGGCGTCATTGGGATGACCGGTCTGCTGCTAGATACCGCCCTCACCGCCCAGCAGCGTGAGTTTGTCGAAATTATTCATACCAGCGGCGATACCTTGCTGACTCTTATTAACGATATTCTCGATTTTTCTAAAATTGAGGCCGGCAAGCTGGATCTGGAATACCAGCCGTTTAGCTTGCGGCGCTGCGTTGAAGAAGCTTTGGATTTAGTCGCTCCCAAAGCGGTTGAGCGGGGTCTGGATTTAGCTTATCTGGTTGACGATACACTCCCGCCCGTTTTTGAAGGTGATATTACCCGTCTCCGCCAGATTTTGATGAACCTGATCGGTAATGCCGTCAAATTTACCGAAAAAGGTGAGGTTGTCGTTTCTATTACCGGTCAGGCTGAAACCGACAACCTTTACCAGCTGCACTTTGCAGTAAAAGATACCGGGATTGGTATTTTAGAAGACGATTTGAAGCGCCTGTTTCGATCATTTAGCCAGGTTGATGCGTCAATCACCCGCAAATATGGCGGTACCGGGTTGGGGCTGGCTATCAGCAAACATTTAAGTGAAATGATGGGGGGTACGATTGGGGCCGAAAGTACGGTGGGACAAGGCTCGACCTTCTACTTTACGATTAAGGCTAAAGCGGTCTCGTCGCCTATGGCAGAAGAAAAGGGGGCACACCTGTCCAATATACCTCAGCCCAGTTTTGATAGGCAGATGGGGCAAAAGCATCCGCTGCGTTTGTTGGTCGTTGAAGATAACTCGGTCAATCAACTCGTGATTATAAAGATTTTAGAGCACCTTGGCTATCAAGCTGATGTGGCGATCAACGGTCGGGACGCGGTTGAGGGTCTCAAGCATCAACCTTATGATGCCGTGTTGATGGATGTGAACATGCCGGACATGGATGGGATGGAGGCCACTTACCTCATTCGACAACAAATCCCGGTCAATCAGCAGCCGCGAATTATTGCGATAACCGCTAATACATTGCAGGGAGACCGCGAAAATTATTTGGCGGCAGGCATGGATGATTTTGTAAGCAAGCCAGTGCAAATAGACGCACTCATCAGGGCCTTGAGTCAATGTCAATCTCGCGTAGCGCCAATTGATCCTGATGTTCATCCGCAATCGGAGGAACAAAACTCAAAACCTGAGGTAAGTAAAATACCTCTTATTCAAACATCGTCCCCGGTTCCGGCGCCCCTTATTGATATGTCCCAGAATGATCAACCCCATGATGCTCCAGCCGAAGCCGCCATCGATCTGGCTAAGCTGGAAATGTTTCAAGCCCAGTTCGGTGAAGATGGGCCAGAGGTGGTAACGCAGCTGGTAGCCATATTTTTGGAAAAAGCGCCGATCGTGATCGCGCAGTTGCAAGAGGCCGTTATCCAGAAAGACGCCGGTACGATTAATCGTCTGGCCCACAATCTAAGGGCCAACAGCGCTACTTATGGGGCTATGACTCTGTCTGATTTATGTTTTGAGTTAGAAAACCATACAAAATACGGCTCACTTGAAGGCGTTGAGGTCATGGCGGCCCATATCCAGCAGGCTTATGATGCAGCCTGTAAAGCGTTAGAGCAGTATCTTGACCAGTTACAGGCCAGCTCGTCGGTGTAAGCTTGGATGACAAGCCAGTCGATGCTCAACCATGAAAAATTAAACAGATTTATTCTCCCCCGGATAGAGTTCGTATTGAACATATATGAAAAAGGACACTACTGGCTGCGCCTATTCCTCTTATTTATTGTTACGCTCACGTTATCGCTTATAATGATTCCGATTCTGTTGGGGGGCTTGTTCACCTTAGGGCTGATTTACGCTCCTTGCACGGATAATGCCCACACGCCGGCGACTTACGGGCTGACCGGGTGGGAGGACGTGACTCTGCCCGCGCAGGCCGGGGGCGAGTTTCGGGGTTATTTTATCCCCGGCGCGAACGGCGCGACGATTATTATCCCGCCGACCGGCAGCGCCGGTCAGGATGGTCGCTTGGCTGAGGCGGCCATCCTGGCCCGCCACGGTTACGCCGTGTTGCTGTTCGAGTCGCGGCGGTGCGCCGGGATGGGGCCGCTGACGCTGGGCTATGCCGAAGTGAGCGAGGTAGCCGACGTGGTCGATTACCTCACGACGCGTCGCGAGGTCGATCCGGAGCGGCTGGGCGTGTACGGCTTTTCGACGGCCGGAGCGACGGCGATCATGGCAACGGCTCAACTCCCCGGCCTGCACGCCGTCGTGGCCGAGGGCGGCTACGGCGATTTTTTGGAAAATGCGCTGGTTCAGGAACCGGGCCACTCAGTTACGGCCTATTTTTTGCGGCTGTACATTTGGGGGAGTCGTTGGGCCTACGGGTGGGGAACCCGCCTTGAATTGGAGCAGCTTAGCCCTGTCACCGTCATTCCGCGCATTGCCCCCCGGCCCATTCTGCTGATCTACGGCAGTCGCGAAGTGAGCTTGCCCGGTGGGGTGAAACAACAAGCCGCCGCCGGGCCTAATGCCACGCTGTGGGTGGTCGATGGGGCCAGCCACGGGGAGTATCGGGTTGTAGCGCCGGAGGCGTATGAGGTGCGGGTGGTTGGTTTTTTTGACCGAAGTTTGGCCTTAGAGGACTGATTGTTCCTGATTAATTGGGGATATGGTTAGACCGATGATATAATTTCAGCAGGCTTAATTGTATCAGGTTCCGGGATGTCGTATCTTTTGAAGTGAGAGTGAATTAATGATGGCCATTGCGAAAACATTCGACTCCGTCCAAATTGATCTTCCGATGGAGAAGATAATTACTTTATGCCGGCAGTATCATATCCATGAGTTGGCCTTATTTGGCTCGGTGTTGCGAGATGATTTTGGCCCGGATAGTGATATCGATGTATTAATCAGGTTCGAACCGGATGTTCATATCGGTTATTTTCGTTTTTTCGGTATTGAACAAGAATTGGCCCATATACTGAATAGAGAAGTGGAATTGTTTACGCCCGATAGCCTAAGACAATTTGCCAGAGAAGAGGCGCTTAGAACTTGTAAAGTGATTTATGCGGCCTGATCAAGCGTGGTTGAGAGATATTCAACACAATATCGATCTGGTTATTAGCTTTACAACCTCAACTAATCAGGAAGAATTTCTCAAGGACGAGATGCGTTCGATGGCCACGGCCAAGGCAATTGAAAATATCGGCGAGGCTGTAAAGCAGATTTCCCCGCAATTGAAAGATCGATATCCTGATGTAGATTGGGTTGGTCCGGCCCGGATGCGAGACCGTACTGCCCATGGTTATTGGTCCATAAATTACAAAATCGTTTGGTATACAGCCACCGAGGAGATACCTGTTTTACAAGGTCAAATTATTCAAATTCTAACGCAAGAGTTTAGCTCATAATAAACTCAATATCATTTTGTCCCCGTTGGTACACCCCTGACAAAAACTACCCATTCGTAAATTGTAGGTTAGAGATATACCTCAACTAATGTTATAATAATCGGACATTTTCTGCCGATACGATATCGGTAATAAAAATGTACAGGAGCGTTAAAGCGCTGCTTTGATCGGGCTTGACAAAGCAAGCTTTGTCGCTCCGCACTTTATTTACAAGGAGAGCGCATTTTGTCGCCAACAATTATTCCAACTAATTTAATGAAGCACGCCTTACACAACGGACAGCCGGTCATTGGTACGATGGTGGCTGAATTTCGGCAGCCGGCGGTGATGCAGTTGCTCAAAAACGCCGGGTTTCAGGCGGTCATCATCGACAATGAACACGGGCCGTTTAGCATCGAAACCATCGCCGATTTGAGCCGGACCGCGCGCTATATCGGGTTGACGCCGATTGTGCGCGTGCCTGACTTGGCTTATCCGTATCTGGCCCAATCGCTGGATGCCGGGGCGCAGGGGATTATGCTGCCTCGGGTTTACTCGCCCGATCAGGTTCGCCAGGCGGTCGAGATCATGAAATATCCGCCGTTGGGCCGGCGCGGCTGCGCCTTGAGCCGCGGTCAGATGGATTTCAAATCCGGTTCGCTGGCCGACACAATGGCGACCGCCAACGACGAGTCGCTGCTGATTGTGCAGATCGAAACCAAAGAGGCGGTGGCCAATATCGAGGCCATCGTAGCGATTCCCGGCGTGGATGTAGCCTTAATCGGCCCGACCGATCTTTCGATCTCGCTGGGCATTCCGGGCGAGTTGACCTCGCCGCGGCTGCATGATGCTATTGAAACGATGCTGGCCGCCTGCCACCGGTCCGATGTTTTTCCGGCCATCCATATCAATGATCTCGAGCAGGCCGTTTATTGGGCCAAAAAAGGCATGCGTTTTGTCAGTTCATCGGCTGAGGTTGGGTTGTTGGTTAGAGGCGGGTTGGAGGTCACATCGACGATAAGGCAGGGATTTGAAGTATAATGCCGGACGACTGACGGCCGACGGTTGACCGCCGAGTTCTAGCAACTCTGCTTATTTGCGGCGGTCCGGCGGGGTGAAGGTTTGGGTAAAGCCAATTGAACAGGCTTCCGCCCACGGCTAAAACACCCGGCCCAACACAAACCCCAGGGAAAACAACAAACTATAGATCAGTTCTAATCGGGCCGTTCTGGCCAGGGCCATGTTCAAGGGACGGCCTTTTTCGTGGGTGATCAAATGATAGAGCGGTCTGATCAAGGGAATGGATAACCAGGTGAGCAGCAGCCACGCCGAGGCGATACCGGCTAACCCCATGATTACCGGGATGGCGTAGCTCAACCCCAAAAGCAAGAAGTACTCTATTTGAGTAGCGCGCCGGCCAAAGCGAACGGCCAGCGTTTTTTTGCCGGCGGCCCGGTCGGTGTCGATATCACGCAGGTTGTTGACGACGAGAATGGCTGTCGCCAGCAAGCCGACCGGTACAGCGGCCCAGATTGAGGCCGGGCTGACCGTTCCGGCTTGCACATAATATGTACCGCACACGGCCACCAGTCCGAAAAAAATAAAAACAAACAGATCGCCCAGGCCGTTGTAACCCAAAGGAAAGGGACCGCCGGTGTAGGCAATGCCCGAGGCAATGGACAGCAGCCCGATCACCACAATCGGCCAGCCGCCGACAATAACCAGATAGAGGCCGATCAGCGTGGCTAGACCGAAGGTGAGCCACATACCGGCCGTCACCTGCTCTGGGGAAAGCAGCCCGGCCTGAGTGACGCGCAGCGGGCCGAGGCGGGTAGTGGTATCGGCCCCTTTTTTGAAATCAAAAACATCGTTGGCGAAGTTAGTGCCGATTTGAATCAACAGTGCGCCCAGCAGAGCGGCTACAGCCGGACCTAAGCTGAATACATTTTCGCTAATGGCTACGGCCGTACCGACAATGACCGGAGCCGCTGCCGCCGGCAGGGTTTTGGGTCGGGAGGCGAGCAGCCAAATTTGAAATGGCGTAGGCTGGGGATTGGTGGTGGTCAACTGTCTAATTCTTCCAGCTTATTCTTTCTTCGGCCCAACCCCGGCTAGCGTCTCGGCTGGCGCCGATAAAGCCATCGGGTGAACCTTCCATATCGAACAGTTTTTGCTGGTCGTTGCCGTCGGGCGTCATGGCCCAGACACCCCATTCACCCCCGTCTCGATTGGTGACAAAGGCGATAGCTCGGCCGTCGGGCGACCAGACCGGCAGTCCCTCTTCAAATTCGGTCTCGGCCAGCGGCTGGGCTTCTGAGCCGTCGGCGTTGGCAATGAAGATGTCCCAATTCCCCTGGCGGTGCGACATAAATATTACTCGGTCGCCGGAGGGGGATAGCATGGGGGCGGTATCGTCGTTGGACCCCGTAATGCTCTGGAGATCATTGAGGTTGGTTGAAGCGGTTTTGATGCCGCTGCCGGTTGCGCCCCAACCTTTAAACGCCAGCCGCCCCGTAGCGCCAATGGCCGGGTACTCGCCTTCGCCCAGAACGACGCCGTTGCTGCCTACCTGGGTGCTGCCCACTTTCATGAGCCGCGACTTACGATCGCCCTCGCGGCGGGAGAAAAAGATGATTTCCGTGCCGTCGGCGCTCCAGGTGGGGAGTTGATCCTCGACAAAACGGGCCACTAAGTAGCCATCGCTCGCGGTGAGATCCATTGTCATCAGCCCCCACGAGTCGAGCCGCCAGGAGTGGAAGGCGATGCGAGACCCATCGAGACTAAAGGCGGGTTGGCTGGCTCCCTTTCTAAAAAGGGTGGTGCCGGAGCCATCAGCTTGACCGAAGTAGAGATCGTAACTGTTGCCGCTAAAGACAGGATAGGCAATGGTCCCTACCAACGATGACGCGGGAATAGTCCCCGACTGAACCCCGACCGCTGTGCCGGTGGCTGTGGGTGATGATACCGGCGTGAGCGTGGGCGTGTCTGTCGGCGTCTCTGCTGGTTCAGAAGTGGGTTCGTGGGTTGGCTCCTCGGTTGCTTCCGGGGTTATGGTGGGGGTTCCGGTGGGAGCGTCGCTAAGGGACTGCGGGACGAACTCGGTGGCGGTGGGTTCCGGATCAAAGGCGGCATTGGCTTGTTGAGGCGGCAAGCTGCCGGCGCGATCACTGAATAAGAAGAAGGCTGCCGCACCTATCGCCGCAATGAAAAGCAGGGCCAACAGGCCGAACAACACGGGCGAGAAGCCGCTTTTGGCCTTGGCCGGTTTGGCCGCCTTAGCCGCCGGCGCTACAATCGCCGCTGCTGATTTCTCGGCAATGGCTTTGCGCATCTCGTCGGCGGATTGGTAGCGCTCGGTGGGGTGAATGCCCATCGCTTTGAGGACAATGCGCTGGACTCGGGCGCTGATTTTGGGGTTAACCTCGTTGGGCGGGGTTAAAACTTCTGGGTTCAGCAGCCGCTCGTGAACGTTAGGAGGAGCCACATGGGTGAGCATATGATACATGGTCGCGCCCAGCGCGTAAATATCGGAGCGGGCATCGGTGTGGGAGTCGCTGCCGGCAAACTGTTCCAGGGGAGCATAGGCCGGCGTCCCCAGGCCGCGCAGTTCCACTTTAGTATGCGGGTTGTTGGCATCGAACAGTTTGACCAGGCCAAAATCCACCAACTTAATCCGATTGCGAGTGTCTAAGCGTAGATTGGCCGGCTTAATATCGCGATGGATAATGGGCATGGGCTGCTGATTGTGCAGATAGGAGAGCGCGTCCAGCACTTGGTCGGCCCAATCAACGACCAATGTTTCTTCAAGGGGGGCGTTGGTTCGCTGTAAGCGGCTGTCGAGGTCTTCGCCTTCGACGTAATCCATCACCAAATATTCTCGGCCCTCTTCAATGAAGTAGTCGGACACTTTGGGCAGGCCGGGGTGATCGAGCCGGGCCAGCACACTGGCTTCGGCCAAAAACTGCTCGCGGGATTGGGATTGAACATCAGGGCTGGCGCTGGGATCGAGCCGGTTCTCTTTAACGGCGCAACGCCGGCCCTTCAGGCGCTGGTCGTCGGCCAAGTAAACAGCACCCATCGCCCCACAGCCAAGAACACTGGTTACTTTATAGCGACTACTGAGTACGATATTTTCACCCAGCAGGCCACGCATCGCCGTGCCGCAAACCGAGCAAGAGTGAGCGGTGTCTGGATTATCGTGACTGCAAGAGGGGCACATTTGGGACATGGTCAGTTTCCCTAATTTTTTTAGTCTGAGCAGCTCAACACTAATGGGGCCTTTGGTCATCTGATATCAATCATACGGATTTTACCTCAAAACGGCCAGTAGGTCTAAATAGCGCAGTGGATTTACTTGACCAGGTTATAGGACTTATATAAACGTGTCATTTTTTAGCCGTCGGGTGGCTCCGGGGGTACAAATTCAGGCTGAGGCGAAGGCGAAGGCTAAGAAAAAGCGCCTGTTTTATCCAAAAATAAACCTATATGGCCTAATCGGTTCAAGAAAGTAGGGTGACGCTCTATCTGTTAAACGTTGAATCGGACCAAAGTGTTACGCCAAAAAAAAACGGAGGCTCACCATTGAGCCTCCGTTTAAAGTAATGCGCAAAACTCAGGTGACAGTCACTTCTCAAGTGACTGTCACTTGAGCGTTTATTTGGCGGTGAAGCCTTTTTCCTTGAGCGCCGCTTGGGCGGCTGCCAATCGAGCCACCGGCACGCGGAACGGCGAGCAGCTTACATAGTTTTGGTTGATGCTGTGGCAGAAGGCAATCGAGGCCGGGTCGCCGCCATGTTCGCCACAGATGCCTACTTCCAGATCAGGCCGGGTTTGGCGACCGGCTTCAACGGCCATCTTCATCAACTTGCCGACGCCGTCCTGGTCGATGGTTTGGAAGGGGTTTTTGGGCAGGATGCCGTCGTTCACATATTTGAGCAGGAAGCCGGCTTCGGCATCGTCGCGGGAGTAGCCGAAGGTCATCTGAGTTAGGTCGTTGGTGCCGAAGGAGAAGAACTCGGCCACTTCGGCCAGGTCGCCGGCGGTGAGCGCCGCCCGCGGAATTTCGATCATCGTGCCGAACTTGTACTCTACGTCTACGCCCTGCTCTTCCATCACGGCCTTAGCCACTTCTTCCAACTGCGGCTGGATCAATTTTAACTCGTTGACGTGACCGGCCAGCGGGATCATCACTTCCGGCTTGGGTTCCAGCCCCTTTTTCTTGACCTGGCAGGCGGCCTCGAAAATGGCGCGGACCTGCATTTTGACCAGGCCGGGGAAGACCACGCTCAGGCGCACCCCGCGCAGACCCATCATCGGGTTGCTTTCGTGCATGCTGGAGATAGCCGATAACAGCTCCTCATCGGCTTGCAGGCCGTCGCTTTCGCCTGTAACTCGCTTGGTGATGACCCGTTCAAAGACTTCATCGTGATCGGGCATAAATTCGTGCAGGGGCGGGTCGATCAGACGAATGATCACCGGCAGACCCGTCATCGTTTCAAACAGGCCGGCGAAATCTTGACGCTGGAAAGGCAGCAGTTTGTCGAGCGCCTCTTGGCGTACTTCTTCGTTTTCGGCCAGAATCATTTTTTGGACGGTGGGTAGTCGCTCCTGTTCAAAGAACATGTGCTCGGTGCGGCACAGGCCGATGCCTTGCGCGCCGTAGCTGCGGGCGCGTTGGGCGTCGGCGGGGTAGTCGGCGTTGGTCCAGATTTGTAAGCGGCGGAAGCCATCGGCCCACGACAGCAGGGTTTGCAGTTCGGTCTGCTCTTCCAAACTAGGCGAGACAGTCGGGATTTCGCCGGCAAAAGCTTCACCGGTGGTGCCGTCGATGGAGATCCAATCGCCTTCTTTGATCACGACGCCGTGAGCCGTAAACTGTCGTTTTTCCTGATCGATGACGATATCGCTGGCCCCGACCACACACGGCACCCCAAACTGCCGGGCAACCACCGCTGCGTGGCTGGTCGCGCCGCCTTCGCTAGTTAAAATACCCTTGGCGGACAGCATCCCATGAACGTCATCCGGACGGGTAAAGGGGCGGACCATAATGACCGCTTTGTTTTCCTCTTTGCCCCACTTTTCAGTCAAGTCAGCGTCAAAGGCGACCATGCCGACTGCGGCTCCCGGCGAAGCATTGACGGCTTTGGTCAGCATGTTGCCCTCAGCGGCCGCGGTTTTTTTGGCTTCAATATCAAACTGCGGGTGGAGGAGGGTGTCAACCTGCTCCGGGGTGACGCGCAGTACGGCTTGCTCTTTGGTGATGAACCCCTCTTCGGCCATATCGACCGCAATCTTGATGGCGGCCTTGGCCGTGCGCTTGCCGTCGCGAGTCTGGAGCATCCACAGCTTACCTTGCTCGAAGGTAAACTCCAAATCCTGCATGTCCCGGTAATGGTCTTCCAATTTTTGGCAGATATCGACAAACTCTTTGTAAACATCCGGACTATCGTTGGCCAGTTCTTTAATGGGAATGGTGTTGCGGATACCGGCCACCACGTCTTCACCCTGGGCGTTGATCAGATAATCGCCGTAGAGGACATTTTCACCGGTGGAGGGGTCGCGGGTGAAAGCGACGCCGGTGCCGGAGGTGTTGCCCATGTTGCCGAAAACCATGGTCACAATGTTAACCGCCGTACCGAGGTCGTGGGCAATGCCGGCGGCGTTGCGATAATCGAAGGCCCGCTTGCCGTTCCAGCTTTTGAAAACGGCCTCGGTGGCGAGCTTAATTTGTTCTTGCGGGTCTTGCGGGAAGGGGCGGCCGGTTTCTTCTTCAAAAATCTTCTCGAATTTTTTGGTAACCGCTTTCCACTGGTCGGCGTTCAGTTCGGCATCGGTTTTAACGCCGGCCTCTTTACGCGCTTCGGCCAATACTTCTTCAAACGGTTCGTCGTCGATGCCCATCACCACGCTGCCGAACATCTGGACCAAGCGCCGGAACGAATCATACGCAAAGCGAGCGTCGCCGGTCAGTTCCGCCATTCCCTCGACCACTTTATCATTCAAGCCGATGTTGAGGACCGTGTCCATCATGCCGGGCATGGAGAACTTAGCGCCGGAACGGCATGAAACCAGGAGCGGGTTCGACGGATCGCCCAGTTTTTTACCGGTTTGCTGCTCTATAGCGGCCATTGCGGCCAAGGATTGCTGCCATACCTCATCCGGGAATTTTTGTCCGGCAGCCAGATAAGCATTACAGGCCTCGGTTGTGACAACAAAGCCGGGCGGAACCGGCAGCCCGACGCGGGTCATCTCGGCCAGGTTGGCGCCTTTGCCGCCCAGCAAGCCTCGTACGCCTTCCCAATCACCGGCGTGTTTTTCAGCATCTTCTACTTCTTTGAACAGATATACCCATTTCGTCATTGTATGGAACCTCCTAAATTATAATGAGCCGCAGCTCGTTGGTAAATGTGGAACTTAGAACACGTACAAAAACCTCCACCAAACAATTGGGGGAGGCTGAGGTCGGTGTTACATCGGATTAATCCTCATAATTATCCATGGGATTGTCTGGCGTCAATTGGTCAGGATGTTAGGCCAAAGTATTATATGGGTTTATGCTGCTTTAGCAAAGTTTGCTGCGGAAGTTGTTGTGGGGCTAGAAAATTAGCTTCGCAGTTCAGCCGTATACGATGCTGCGGCCCTAGAGCGGTAAAAACTGAATTTGATTCTTGAATTCAGGTGGAGTAGTGCAAAGAGCTATTGTTAAAACATCATCAATAGCCTGGCCGATAGGAATTGTCCCTCAACCTTTTTAGGATTTGATCTGTAAAAATTATAGCACACATTGCGATCATCTTCGAACGCTGTATTAATAGATTTTTTCGACTCCAATCGAGCCGGTCAAAGCAGACTTTGCCGCGCCGACTACGCCCCATCACCAGCGCCATTGGCCGCACCGTCGGTACCATTGGTGGAGGCCGGCGCTTCGGCGGAGGGGGCATCGTTGGTGGGGGCTGGTTCCGACCCGGTTTCTTTGCTACTCGATGACTTGCGCTTCAGGG
>JACKAT010000063.1 GCA_020634935.1 Anaerolineales bacterium | reverse complement strand
GGCGGGATAAGATTGGTCGAGTGTGATCGCCGTCACTACCGGCGTCGGCGCATACCGAGCCAGGCGCGTGGCCGCCGCCGCCGTGGCGCGTTGCGGGCTGAGCGGGTTAAAAGGAGTATTCGGGTTGAAAAATACAAAGATAAAGTAGATCGCCACCAGAGCGGTCAGCCCTAGGATTAAAGTCACCAGCACCGTAATAAGTGGATTGTTACCTCCCAAAATTCTCCTCCCCTGCAAATAGAGTAGTCTAGCCGTAATATCTCAAATTTGGGGCCTTTGTAGGGCAACCTTAAGTTTGCTCTACAAAGACCCTACTTTTTAAGCGAATACATTCAGCATTATTTGATCGTTAGTTTTCCCAAACCAATTGCCACAAATTGAGCCGCCATCACCAAACAGCCGAGGGCCAGCCACCATTTCTTGAACAATAGGCTAACCAAACCGACCCCGCCGATCAGCCCGCCAAAAACAATATTGGCTTCATTGACGTTTTCATCGGCTTGCTCCGGCGTTTGGCCGCGTTCGACCATGGTCCATTTCAAAATAGAGCCGCCATCCACAAAAGGAATTGGAGCCAGGCTGCCAAAGCCGATGATGCCGTGAACCCAGCATTGGGCGGTGAAGAAATCGCGCAGGGCGGTATTAGGCCGGGTCAGCGACCGCAGCACCAGTAATACCAACAGCGACAGACCGCTGGCAATCGGCCCGCCGATGGCCCGCATTTTGTGGGCTTGAGGTGAGACATCGTTATTATCGTAGATGCTGATCGGCATCGGCGCGCCGAGATGGACTTGGTTCATCGGGGCGTTGGCGTAGCGAGAACTGTAGATATGGCCGTAATAATGGGTAATATCGCTGGTTAGATAGGCTAAACTGGCAAAAATACCCCGGCGCAGGCGAACCCCCAACGAGACTCCACGAGCGAGGATCGCCCCCAAGAAAAAGATAAAAACGGGCGCTCCCAGCGCCGAAGGATCGGCCGTAATACGCGTTTCCTGGTAACTAAAAAGGGTGTAAGCATCTTTATGAGACATGATTTCTCCTGTGAAAATAAATGTTTGGAGCGTCAAAGGTTACTTTGACCTGGCTGTGAATGACAAAGCAAGCTTTGTCGCTCCAGTGCAAATAAAGGCTCGTTGTAGTCATCGCTTTAGCGATGGTTCAGCCCTAAAGGGCTTACTACGAACTAAACCGCGATTTTATCTGACCAACTAACCAACTAACCATCTCCCCATCTATTCATCTATCCAAATGTCTGCCGCAAAATGCGGATGGAGTTGGCCGATAGCCCGGCCGACCGCCTAATCTTGCAGTCCATCCCTTTATAACGGCTGCGGCGAAATAGATCGGTATCATTGCCAACCTGCACCGCAAACCGTTCGACCGCTTCATCTGAGGCGCTAATGATTTCAACCGCATCAAAATCAAACAGCGTTCGATACGTTAGCCAATTGATGTGGATAGCGCCGTCTTTAAATAGATATGGCGCCAGGTGTCTTTGATTAAGGACAGCTATGACCGGCCCTGACCAATGCGCCCGGCTTTGGCGACACAGCCGACAGCCCACATAATGAATCGAATTCATAGCCGACAACCAGCAGGTGTGTGTCGTAAAGCGCGTCAGACAGTGCGGACACAGCAATTGTTCAACTTGTTGGCCCAACTCCAACGTCGTTTTTAGCGCGATACCGCGCATTAACTGCGTAATAGTCGTTTGTAAACCGGCGCTGCCGATCGGCATCATTTGGTGCAGAGTATCAATCGCCGGGCCGCCGAGATCGATAATTTGGGCGTAGCAGCCGGCCAGCGCCGCTACGGTATCAAAGACCGCTTGCAGCCGGGCTGGGTCCGTTTCCATTTGAGGCTGCTCGTAGTAAAGTTCCTGGGCGTCAGCCTGAAGATAAGTGCGTCCCAATAATGGCGACAAATCGGTTCGACCCAGCAGTTCATCGATCAGTTCTGTCGATACCGGCTCGATACTATCGGCTGGCTGGGATTCCGGCGGCGGCTGGAGCGGATCGAACACAGCCATCACCAGGCGGAGGTAAAGAGTTTTTACCTCGCCCCGGCCAAAAATTTCCCGGTGTTCGTAATAGGTGTCGAGCTTAGTCCGCCGCCCCTGAAAAAAGCCGGTCACATACGCCAACCGTGACGGGCCAAGGGTATGGTACTCACCCGGCACAAAGATTAGCTCATGACGAGCTGCAAAATCGCGCCAGCGCTCCCTGAGCGCGTTGTCTTGCTCAAAGGTGCGTCGGGCCTCTTTACGCAAGATCAACGCCACGCCGCCGATGAGCGTTACCACCAATCCACCGACCAAATATTCCATCGACGGTGATTATAGCATGAGGTTGAGGTGAAACAACTTGGCTCTCAGGATATATCCGAGCGAAGTCCTCTGGTTAATAAAGCCTTTATCCCATCGCAGAAAACCTGAAAACTTTGTGAGCGATTTCGATCTGGCTGCATATATGGGGCAATATCGCGGGCTGCTTGCATTTTAGCCAGCCCGCTACTGTAGTAACCGGCCCGCTGTAGTTCTCTTTCCAGCGCTTCGGCTGTACCGCCGGCAATGGCATCAGAATTGCGGTAAGCGCGACGACTGGGTAACGTGGCTGGCAAACGTGGGTAGGCCTGGCGCAGCGCCTCAAAATCGCCCCAGAACCAGGCTTCCAACTCTTCAACGGCAATTCGATTGAGTACCTGGAAGAGCCCATCCGGGGTGGTACTGGTTTTAGTGGTTAAGCCGGCCATTAAGGCCGCTGTTTCCAACTGTTGTTTCAGTTGGCGGCAATCTTGCCGATCTTCATCAACCACGACCACAATCCGGTAATCGGGCGGCAGCCAGCGGGCATACCCGCGCATTCGCTGCGGTAGTCGGGCCAGCAAGTCATGTTTGCCTTGGAACGTAATCATCCTGAATGAGAGATGCGGCCCGGCAATTTTGGGTATTAGAATTTGCAGCGCGGCCTCAGCCGAAGGTTCTTCAATCAGAATTTCCAGATGCATCTTGGTTCTCCTGAGCAGGCAGAGAGATGGTGGGAGCGCCGCCGGCTGTCAAGGGGTCGCCCAGACCAAAATAGCCTTCGGCCCATAAATAGCCCAGTAGCGCGCCTTCGGCCATAAAATCGTTAATGCCCGGAATATCGGCGGTACGAATCGCCCGAGTAAAGCCTTGTTCATCCCGGTAAAGTACTCGTACCTCTTCGGGTTTTAATCCGTTGACAAAAAACGGGGAATGGGTAGTAACCATCACTTGGGTTCCGCTGGTGGCCGCTCGACATTCTTCGGCCAATTCCGGCAGCAGCCGGGGATGCAAATGGTTTTCCGGCTCCTCTATACCTATCAGTTGCGGCGGAGCCGGATCGTATAGGACGGTCAGATATGAAAGCATTTTCAGCGTACCATCGGAGGCAAAGCGGGCCAGAATAGGCTCATCAAAAGGGGCGTCTTTAATCCGCAGCAGCAGCCGGCCATCGGCCAGAAATTCGGCATCTACTCTTTCCAGCCGAGGAATGCGTCTGGAGAGAATATGCATAATTTTAGCTAATCGATCCGGATGTTGCTCTTTGAGGTATTGAATGACGTTCGGCAGGTTGTCGCCAATGGCTGACAATCGTTCCTGCGGTCCAGCCTCCGGTACGCTGCGGGTGTTATCCGCCGTGAGGTAAGAGAGATACCAGTCGGTAATAAAGCGCCTTAGTGCGCTAACGCGCGGATTGCGGGCCAACTGTCCCAAGGTATTAACGGCCAGCACTTCGGGTGAGTCAAGCGTTTCTTCGACGCGCTCGTCCTGCTCGGCCGGCATTTCGCCGGAAACAACCCGGCCCGTCCCTTGCTTGAAATCCAAAAAACGAAACGGTTTGCCGGTTTGACCGCGCCGCCAGTGCAACCACTCTTCAGCCACGTAAGGCCCTCGTTGACCTTCATCAATACTTAGGTGATAAGTGATGAGAGGCGTATGGGGTTTTTCCCGGTATTTGAGTTCAAAGGTAAGGGGACCGCTTGCGCCACGGGTACGCAGTTCTCTAAAACGCCCCCGTTTGTCCCAGGCTTTCCGCAGCCCAACCGAGAAACATTCAGCCAGAAAGGCAAAGACATCGAAAACAGTGGATTTGCCGCTGCCATTTGGCCCTAAAAAAACGGTGAGCGGGGTAAGGTTTTTCAATTCCAGATCACGCAAGGCCCGATAATTTTGCACCCGTAAATATTCTATACGGGGGACGGTGGTCTCGCTGGCCATTAGGGTTGCCTCCGATTGAATTGACCTTTATTTTACCATAACTAAGCGGTGTTTTACTATTAGATCTGTTCGGAAACGTATTAAAACTAGAATAACTTCAATTGAACATGATCGGGACTTTCCTTAGCCGGCTTTCGATACGCCGACTGCTTAAGCTCCTTGAGCGCTTGTTCGATGTCGTCCACAAACCGGGAGGGCAGGTTGGTCATCTCCTGCCCAAACAGGAAGCGGCTTTTGGCGTGGGTGAGAATCAATCGCTGCTGAGCGCGGGTCATGCCCACGTAGAACAGCCGGCGCTCCTCGTCGATGTCCGGGAGTTCGTCGTTTCGCGAGTAGGGCAGCAAGCCTTCCTCGCAGCCGACGATGAAGACCACCGGAAATTCCAACCCCTTGGCCGCGTGCAGCGTCATCAACGTCACCCGCCCGGCCCGCTGGTCGTAGATGTCGGTTTCCTTTTGCAAGACGGTCGATTCGAGAAAATCACCCAGACGGGTTTCAAACGGAACGGCCCGCCGTCGCAGTTGATCGAGCCGCTCACTGCTTTTTTCATCGAGCACGAGGATTGATCGGTCGGCCAATATCTGCCGAACGTGGTCAATCAAAATCGGTACCGGCGTGGTGGTGCCGGCGTCAATCGCCGCCAAATCGGTGAGGATCAGGCGGGCCTGTCTGGGCGAGGCCACCTGCTCCAAATGGAAGCTGTTTTGGGGATGGTACAGCCACCACAGACAGGCCAGCACCGTCCTGACATCCTTATACTCAACCAATGGCGTTTGTCCGATGGTCTGGTAGGGGATGCCGGAGCGCTGAAAGGCTTCGATTAACGGCTGGCTTTGGGCGCTCAGCCGGTACAGTACGGCAAAGTCGGCAAAGGTCAGCCCCGCCAGCTCATCGTCATCGGTCACCCGCGCCGAGTCGAGGGAGAAGTAGCTGGTTCCCCCCACCATTTTCTCGATTTCATGGACAGCATATTCGGCTTCTGCTTTGTCGGTGGGGGCGTGGTAGACCGTCAACCGAGTTTTGTCCACCAAATCCGACCAGATTTTGACCCGCTCCCCGGCCGGGCTTTTTTCGATGACCTGCTCCGAGGCGTTCAGAATAAGCCGGGTCGAGCGGTAGTTCCGGCTGAGGTGCAGCACCTCGACCGGCGGGAAATCCCGGTTGAATTGGTCGAAAAACTGGGGCGTCGCGCCGCGAAAGCCGTAAATGGCCTGGTCGGGGTCGCCGATGAGGCAGACGTTGGTCTCAGGCCCGGTCAGCAGGTGCAGCAGCCGGTATTGGGCCAGGTTGACATCCTGAAACTCGTCCACCGCAATCCAACCAAAGCGGCGGCGATAGGCGGCTTGCAGTTCGGGATATGTTGCCAACAGTTGCACCGGTTTGAGCACCAAGTCATCAAAATCGACCAATCCATTTTCCTCTAACGCCTTTTGGTAAGTTCGGTAAATGCCGGCCAGCGGCTCATCCACGTCATCGGGCGTCAGCAATTGCCCTTTGGCGGCGGAAATGGCTTCAAGCTGGCGGTTAAGGTCGCGGCTGCTCACGTCTGGATAGTGCCGCTTGAGCAACGACTGCCGCTCCTGTTCGCTGCTAATGGCAAAGTTGGGCGGCAGGTCGAGGTGCATACCGGCTTCGCGCAGCAGCATGGCCCCAAAGGCGTGAAAGGTTTTGATGACGACCCGCCCGGCTGTGTCCGCGCCCAGTAGGTCCTTCAGCCGGGACGCCATTTCTTCGGCGGCTTTGTTGGTAAAGGTGATAGCCAGGATAGCGTCCGGCGCTGCGCCTTGTTCATCGATGAGCCGGGCGATGCGGTAGGTGAGGGTGCGCGTTTTGCCGGTGCCCGGCCCGGCCACGATCACCAGCCGGGACGCCGTAGCTAACACCGCCGCTTGCTGCTCGGCGTTGAGACCGGCCAAGAACCGGCTCGACGGCTCAGGCGGGGTACTGTCCGTGGTTGAAGTTTCGCTGACATCCGGTGTGGCGGCTCCGGTGGCGGTCTCACCTTTCCGGTCGGCTGCTGTAGCCGCTGCGGGTTGAACTGGGCCGGTGGGTGGCGCTGGCGTCGGCGTGGCGGAGCCGTTTTCTTTGGGCGATGGCTGGGCGGCGAAAAAGTTCAACTGCCCGTCGGCCAGATCATCTTCGTCGGGGTTGAATAATTTGATAACGCCCGGCTGGCCATCGAAACCGGCGATGGGCCGCACCTGGCCGGCCCGCATCCGGCGGATGCCCTCCGCCAAACGAGTCCCGCCCACCACCTCAATCTCGGCCAGCGGGATATCGCGTAAGATGGCCAGTTCCGGCCCTAATTTGGCCAGCAGCAGCTCGAAGGCTTGCTGCACGGTTTTTGAGTTGGGGCCGACGCCGTGAATCTCGCCCAATACTTCCGGCAGCGGGATCAGGCTGGCGAACGGCTGCGGACGGAGCGGAGTCGCCCCGTCGGGCCGGTCGGCCAGGGCCTCCACCCGGTGCAAGACGCCGACCGTGACCGGCTTACCGCAGACGGCACAGCGTCCGTCGTGAGCGATGGTCTCTTGCGGGTCCCAGTTGATACTGCATTTGCGGTGGCCGTCGTGGTGATATTTGCCCTCTTCCGGGAAAAATTCGAGCGTGCCGCCAAAGACGGCCGGGTCGCCGGATTTGAGCGCGTCAAAGATGGCCTGGTAACTGGCTTCGGTATCGAGCAGGGTCGCCTCGCGGGCCAGCTTGGGCGGCGAGTGGGCGTCGGAGTTGGACACCAGGGTGTAGCGGTCCAGCGCCGACACCCGCCAGTTCATCGGCGGGTCGGACGAGAGGCCGGTTTCCAGAGCGAAGATATGGTCGCTCAAATCTTCAAAACAGGCCTCGACCGAGTCGTAGCCCGATTTGGAGCCAAGCAAGGAGAACCACGGCGTCCAGATGTGGGCCGGGATCAGGCAGCAGGCCGGATCGACCGCCAGAATGGTTTCCAGCAAATCACGCGAGGGCAGCCCCAAAATCGGCCGACCGTCGGAGCGAATGTTGCCAATCTTTTCCAGAGCCGCTTGAATTTTCTCGACGGCAGCGAGGGAAGGGGCAAAGATGAGGTTGTGTACTTTGCGCACTCGGTCGTGTTTTTTGTAGATGCTACTGATTTCGCCGCCCAGGATAAACCGCACCTCGGCCCGGCAGGCCGCCGGGACGTCGTCGCTGATCGCCTGGGCGTAGGCCGGTTTGAGCCGGAACAGGCCGTCCTCCGCCGGTTCCAACTTGTCTTTCATCTCTTGCAGCCAGCCGGGGTGGGCTACATCACCCGTCGCCAGTAAATTAACGCCCTTCAACTGGGCCCATTGGGTCAGGTGTTCAAAGTCCAGGTTTTTACTGGTGGCGCGGGAGTAATGCGAGTGGATGTGGATATCGGCGATAAATTTCATGACAGTGTCCTGTTCTGTTGCTTTTTGTAACGAACTCAAGGAGTAAGGAGTAAGGGAAAACTTTTACTCCCTACTCCCTACTTCTTACTCCTGTTGGCACCTTGAGTTAACGGCGTGACGCATTTGCCGCCGCCTCGAGCAGCTTATCCGGCTGATGCCGGTAATCCGACCATGCTAATCGACCGATGGCCAGCCCGTTATAGATTTCGGTCAGCGCCAGATTGGCCGGGGTGGCCAGCCCCAGCTTCTGACCGGCGGCGACAATCGCGCCGTTGAGAACCATGATTTCCGTTTCCGATCGCCCGGCTTCCAGATCGATGTGCAGCGAGGGCATCTTGCTGCCCCGCCCGCCGGCCATCGACGGCCGCAGCGCGGCCCGTTTCAACGCCGGGGGCAACCAATAGGCCCTGATCAGGCGAGCCAGCCAGTCCACCGGATAGCCCGGCAGCTTGACCGCCTCGACGCCGAGCGCCCGCATCACAGCCAATCCCTCTTGCAGCGCGGCGATTTCTAAATTGAACAGGTTGGTGTTGGCGATGATATCCGCCGGCTTTTCATCCAGGATGGCCGACGAGGCGTTGTTGATAATGTTCAGCAGCAGTTTCGACCATTTCATCGCCCGCCAATCGTCGTAAACCGGCGTGGTCAAGCCGGCTTCATTCAGCGCGGCGGCCAACTGATTGACCGGCTGGCCGGCCGCCAGCGCCGCCAGCCCCAGGCCGCCTTTATCCTTACTGACTTCGATGACCCCCACCTCCGGCACGCCAATCGGAATCGTGACCGTGCCGGCGATGACGCGCTGCGGTCCAAAAGCATCGGCCAGCAACTCCTCGTTGCCGATGCCGTTTTGCAGCGAGACCAGATAGCTATCGGTTTGAATGAGCGGAGCCGAGGCGATCTGCTCGATGACTTCGGCGGTGCTGGGCGCTTTAACCGCCACCAAAATAAAATCGTAGTGGCCCGATAGTTGAGTCATATCGGTGACGGTGTGGGGGGTGACGGTTAAGGCCGGCTGCGTCGGATGGCGCAGCGCCAGCCCCTCGGCGGCGATTTTGTGCATTAGCGCCGGCCGGCCAACCAGCGTCACCTGCTGGCCCGCCGCCGCCAGCCGCCCGCCCACAAAGCAGCCGATAGCGCCCGCTCCAACGACAAGGATGTTTAGCATAGGTTTTGGCTCTCATTGGAAGATTGGCAGCAGAATTTATCCCGCAATGGTTATGCGCTCCATTTCTGCGTTCTCATTTAGTAGGGCAAACTTAAGTTTGCTCTACATTATCTCGAATTATTGAGTAGAGCCTTTATTCTAATAAAAATTGGTGAAATAAGACAATTGCCTGATGGCTGTTAAGACCACAGATGCGTAGGATTAACGGATCGGGTCGTCAAGGCTAAAAGTTCCGTCCACCTGGTAGGCAAGTCCGTGAAATTGGGAAATATTTTCTGCGATAAAAAACAGATCCGCGCCGCCGGGAATGACAATTTTGTTGCAAGAAACGAGTCCGGCCAGCCGGGAATGATGATTTTGTTGCAAAAAGACGAGTCCGCCAGCCGGGAATGATGATTTTGTTGCAAAAAGAGACATGTCGCCAGCGGGGAATAACGATTTTGCTGCAAAAAGACGAGTCCGCCAGCCGGGAATAACCATTTTGTCTCAAAAAGTAGTTCCGGCCAGCGGGGAATAACCATTTTGTTGCAAAAAGAGACATGTCGCCAGCGGGGAGTAACGATTTTGCTGCAAAAAGACGAGTCCGCCAGCCGGGAATAACCATTTTGTTGCAAAAAGAGACATGTCGCCAGCGGGGAATAACGATTTTGCTGCAAAAAGACGAGTCCGCCCAGCGGGGAATGACGATTTTGTTGCAAAAAGACGAGTCCGCCCAGCCGGAAACGGGTTTTGACGGCAAAAAAACGTGCCGGCCAATACGGGTACACGCCGAGGAAATAATTTTCCAGTTCGTCGTAACGGCTTTAGCCGCTAGCTTGGCCAGCGCCGCCAAATCTGCTCTCAAACCTTTTTATCCATTCTCTTTCAAGCCCACTCCGGCAGAACAACCCCATCGGCCAGCAAAACGGTGTCATCTGTAAGACTCTGTTCATTTTTGAGTAAGCGCCCAGTAATCAAGGGTGATTATCATTCAACTTAGAGTTCGTAGTGTTTGTGGAGTTCGTAGCGTTCGTGGAGTTCAGGGAGTTGAGGGGGTTGTCAGTTCACATATCGACCGCATTGTACGCCAAAGTGGACTTATCGGCGTTGGGATAACTCAAAGAACCCTCTAACTCCAAAACCCTATAAACGCTATAAACTCCACAAACGCTACGAACTCCTTTTGGGAGGTGATTATCATGAACAACCATCATCACAATCCATTCTCATGCCCTATCTGCCGGCAGGAAAAAACATCAGACAATATGATGCCCGGCGACCTTATTCCCGACAGCGTCGTCGCCGCGATTCAGCAGCAACACCCCGGCTGGACTCGTCGCGACGCCATCTGCACCACCTGCCTCAATCAGGCCAAAATGCAGCACGCCCAAAGCCTGCTTCAAGCCGAAAAAGGCCACCTGTCCGACCTGGATAGGCAGGTCCTCCACAGCATCGGCAGCGAGAGCCTGCTCTCCGAAAACCCCACCGTGATGTTTGACCAATCCCGCACCTGGAGCGACCGGCTGGCCGACCAAGTCACGGTGACGGTTGGCAGTTGGTACTTCCCCACGGCTATCTTGGCGTTTCTGGCCCTGTGGATCGGTCTCAACGTCCTCTTCCAACCGTTTGAACCCTATCCGGTTATTATCCTGGCCGTCATCAGCGCCGTCTTAGGTTCTCTGGCGGCGCTGCAAGGCCCCATCATCCTCATGAGCCAGCGCCGCCAGGCCCGGCTGGATCGGCTGCGGGCCGAAAACGATTATCGGCTCAACCTCAAAGCCGAACTGGAAATCCGTTACCTGAGCGAGGAGATGACCCACTTCCTCAAATCGACGCGCCACGAAGTAACCCAAGAACTGTAAGACTCTGATCATTTTTTAGTAACAGCCCCGTAATCAAGCCCGCTTATCATTAAAGTACCCAAGTTGCTACCGTGTCCAAGAAGGAGCAGAGAGTCTGACAGTTTCTGCGAGACGACGCGACAATGAAAATTTACCGGAGCGACAAAGCTTGCTTTGTCATCCACAATGGGGTCAAAGTAAACTTTGACGCTCCAGAGCGTTATTTTCAGAGAAGTAGGGATTAAGGGAAAAAATACCCCTACTCCATACCCCATACTCCTTACTCCCCGATTTAACGCTAGCGGTGGCAGCTTCATTTATTCAATAAACGGTAAAAAACTGGAGGTAACATCATGCAACAAACCGCCGAACATCAACGTCTGCTGGCTTACCATGAGCGAGCAACCAATTGGAAAAATTGGGGACCTTATCTCAGCGAACGCGCCTGGGGTACGGTGCGCGAAGATTACAGTGACTATGGCACGGCCTGGGATTATTTTCCCCACGACCATGCCCGCAGTCGCACTTACCGCTGGGGAGAGGATGGCCTGGCCGGCATCAGCGACCGCAACCAATATCTCTGCTTTGCCCTGGCCCTTTGGAATGGGCGCGACCCCATTCTCAAGGAGCGATTGTTCGGGCTAACCGGCTCGGAAGGCAACCACGGCGAAGATGTCAAAGAGTATTACTTCTACCTGGACAGCACCCCCACCCACAGCTATATGAAAATGCTCTACAAATACCCTCAAGCCGCCTTCCCCTACACCGACCTGGCCGTGGAAAACCGGCGGCGCGGCTTTTTCGATTTTGAGTATGAGCTGCTCGACGCCGGCGCGTTCAATGACAATCGCTACTTCGATATTGTGATCGAATACGCCAAAGCCGACCAAAACGATATCCTGATCAACATTACCGCTACCAATCACGGCCCGGATAGCGCCGAATGTTACCTGCTGCCGACGCTCTGGTTCCGCAACACTTGGAGTTGGGGCTACCCCGCCGGCCCTCTGGGCGATGTACCCAGCAAACCCTGTTTGCGCCGGCTGGACCGGCCGGACGGTCTGGCCGCGGTTGAGGCGACGCATTTCACCGCCGGCGCCTACCAACTGGTGGCCGAAGGCACATCGACCCTGCTGTTCACCGACAATGAAACCAACGCCGAACGGCACTACGGCCTGCCCAACGCCAATCCCTACGTTAAAGACGCCTTTCATCGCTATGTGGTCAACGGCGAAACCGGAGCCGTCAACCCCAACCAGACCGGCACTAAAGCCGCCGCCCTTTACCAACTCACTCTGGCCCCCGGCCAGTCTCAATCCATTCATCTCCGCCTAACCCAAGTTCACCCCCCACTCTCCAATCCCCAGTTCCCAATCTCCAATCCCCCATCTCCAGTCCCCCATCTCCAATCGCCCTTTGCCGATTTCGATGACCTCTTCACCAAACGCCGCAGCGAAGCCGATGAATTTTACGCCGCCGTGCAAAAACCCAGCCTATCCGCAGATGAAAAGCGGGTCCAACGCCAGGCCTTTGCCGGCATGCTCTGGTCCAAACAACTGTTTTATTACGACATCGAGCAGTGGCTGGCCGGCGACCCCGCCGCCCCGCCGCCGCCGGAATCACGCAAACACGGGCGCAACCACGACTGGGAGCATCTCAACAACTTCGACGTCATCTCCATGCCCGACAAATGGGAATACCCCTGGTTCGCCGCCTGGGATTTGGCCTTTCACTGCCTGCCGCTGGTGATGGTCGATGCCGATTTCGCCAAACGCCAGCTCGAGCTGATGACCCGCGAATGGTATATGCACCCCAACGGCCAACTACCGGCCTACGAGTGGGCCTTTGGCGATGTCAACCCGCCGGTGCATGCCTGGGCCACCTGGCGCGTCTACAAAATCGACGCCAAACAAACCGGCCAACCCGACCGGGCCTTTTTAGAAGGCATGTTCCACAAACTGCTGCTCAACTTCACCTGGTGGGTTAACCGCAAAGACGTCGACGGCAACAACATCTTCCAGGGCGGCTTTTTGGGGCTGGACAACATCAGCATTTTTGATCGCAGCGCGGCCCTGCCCACCGGCGGCCACATCGACCAATCCGACGGCACCTCCTGGATGGGCGCGTTCTGTCTGACGATGCTCAAAATTGCCCTGGAACTGGCTGAAGAAAATCCCGTTTATCAAGATATCGCCACCAAATTCTTTGAGCATTTCCTATCCATTGCCAAGGCTATGACCGACCGCGCCGGCGAAGGCCACAGCCTGTGGGACGAAACCGACGGCTTCTTCTACGACTCGCTCCACCTGCCCGACGGCCAAATCATTCCCCTGCGCATCCGATCGCTGGTCGGCTTGCTGCCGATCTTTGCCGTCGAAACGCTGGAGCAGGAGATTTTGGACAAAATGCCCGACTTCGACCGGCGGCTGCACTGGTTCATGCAGAATCGCCCCCACCTGGCCGGCAATATGGCCAGCGTGGACGTACCCGGCATGGGTCAACGCCGCTTACTGGCCATAGTCACCCGCGAACGGCTGGTGAAAGTGTTGCGTTACATGCTCGATGAAAACGAGTTCCTATCGCCCTACGGCATCCGCAGCGTTTCCCGCTACCACCATGAGCATCCGTACTTCTACTACACCAACGGCGAAACGCACGCCATCAGCTACCAGCCCGCCGAGTCCGAAAGCGGCCTGTTCGGCGGCAACTCCAACTGGCGCGGTCCCATCTGGTTCCCGATCAACTACCTCATCATCGAGTCGCTGCAAAAGCTTTATCACTACTATGGCGATGAACTCAAGGTCGAATGTCCCACCGGCTCCGGCCAGATGATGACCCTGGACGAAGTCGCCACGGAATTATCCAAACGACTCACCCGGCTCTTCCTGCGCACGCCCGAAGGCCAGCGCCCGATCTATGGCGGCCAAACTATCTTTCAACAAGACCCGCACTGGCGCGACCTGATTTTATTCAACGAATATTTCCACGGCGACAACGGCGCGGGCCTGGGGGCCAGCCACCAAACCGGCTGGACGGGCGTCGTAGCTAAACTCATTCAGCAATCGGGAGGCAGCGATGATTAACAACAACCCGTGGTGGCCGTCGCCCTACGGCCCGGATGATCAAATCGGCATGCTCAACGAAATCACACCCGCCAAGGTCGTGGCGGCGGCTCGCCTGGCGCGGCAGGGCCAGGTGTATGACCTGGCTCACATCTTGGATGAACAGGTTCCGGCTTTTCCCGGTCGCACCTTTCGCCAGAGTTTAGTAACCGGCGCTCACCTGCTCAACCGGCGGCGGCCCGATGCCGGCCCGGCCGGCTGGGGCGAAAACAACGTCAACTGGATTATCGAGTTGGTTTCCAGCACCTCGCAGATGGGTACGCATCTGGACGGCCTGAACCACCTCCAAATCGGCGACCGTTTTTACAACGGCCACACCTTGATCGAACTGGCCGAAGAGTGGGGTACCAATCGCCTCGGGATCGAGACCGTCCCGCAGATTATCACGCGCGGCCTCCTGCTCAATATCGCCGGTCTGCACGGCGTCGAGCGGTTGTCGCCGGGCTACGTCATCTCGGTCGCCGATGTCACCGCCGCGCTCGACCGGCAAGAAATTCAGGTCGAGCGGGGTGATGTGGTTCTGTTCCATACCGGCTGGGGCGATCTGTGGATGCAGGATAACGCTGCCTATCTCTCCGGCGAACCGGGACCAGGGATGGCCGTGGCCATGTGGCTAGTGGAGCAAGGGGTCGCCCTGACCGGCTGCGATACCTGGAGTTATGGTCCGGTCCCCCCGGAAGACCCGGCCCAACCCTTTGTCGTCCCGCAAACGCTCAATGTCCGTCACGGCATGTTCATCGTGGAAAACCTGCACACCACCGAACTGGCCCGCGCCGGCGTCTCTGAATTTATGTTCGTTCTCACCCACGCCAAAGTACGCGGCGCTACCGGCGCTTGGGTCTCGCCGATAGCGATTGCGTAACACAATGAAAGACCTTACAGGTTTCCGACTTACCTATTAACCTGAGTTCGACAATTAGAGGAATTAAGCATGTCATTTCGTAGCCGGAGGCGGAGAAATCCCTCAGACATCACCATAAATGAAGCATTCGCAGGGGAAATTTGACATTGTCGCTTCAAAGTTTCCCTGCCAAATCACTTTTTATTGTATTGTCACAGGGATTTCTCCGCTGGCGCTGCGAAATGACATGAAGGACATTAATTTCCGAACTGGGGTTATTAATGAACAACCCTATCCGATTGAAACATCATTTACGCCAAAACGATCATATGAAACCTGTAAGGTCTGGTCTTGATGAACATTAGTCTCAAAAATTGTAAGACTCTGATAACTTTTCAGTAAGCAAAGAGAAATCACCCGGTGTTATTCTATAATCAACATCTAGACCTTATAGGTTTCTGAACACTACTTTCCATATTACTCTTATTCCAACCGGAAGAATACGTTGTCTCAACCGTAATTCGGAAACCTATAAGGTCTGACCTAAGTAGTAATCAAACAACAAGGAGCCAAACAATATGCTAGAAATCATCGAACTGGTTGGCCAGGGGATTGATGTCACCGGCGTGGTGGTTATGGTCCTAGGCATCGTCGTCTCCACCCTTTATTTCCTGAACAGCCGCCAGCGCGGCCATGACCCGGCCGAAGCCTACCAGAACTACCGGCACGGCGTTGGCCGAGCAATTCTGTTAGGTCTCGAAATTCTGATCGTGGCCGACATCATCCGCACCATCGCCATCGAGCCGACCTTTGCCAGCCTGGGCATTCTGGCCGTCATCGTCCTGATCCGCACCTTCTTGAGCGCGACCCTGGAACTGGAATTAGAGGGGCGTTGGCCCTGGCAGCAGCCCGCCGTTGAGGCGGAAGAAGGGCGCAGAAAGACGGCCAAACTCGTGGCCGTCAACGAGCGCTAACGAAATTAACGTATCTTCCCAATAATCCCTGACAATGTAGGACAAACTTAAGTTTGTCCTACAAATTAACCCTAATAAACAGTAATCGTAAGGAGAGAACCATGTCTCACAACAACCATTATGACGTGATTATTATCGGTAGCGGCGCCGGCGGCGGTACGATGGCCCGCGCCCTGGCGCCCACCGGCAAGCGTATTCTAATCCTGGAGCGCGGCGGCTATCTGCCCCGTGAACGAGAAAACTGGAGCAGCCAGGCGGTGGCGGTCGATAAGCGATACGGCCCCAAAGAAACCTGGTACTTTGATGAAAGACCGTTTCGCCCGTCGCACCCCCACTATTTTGTGGGCGGCAGCACCAAGTTGTACGGCGCGGCGCTCATTCGCCTGCGCGAACGCGACTTTGAAGAGGTGGAACACGGCGGCGGTATCTCTCCGGCCTGGCCCATCAGCTACGCCGACCTCGAACCGTATTATACGATGGCCGAAAAGTGGTACTACGTCCACGGCCAGGCCGGCATCGACCCGACCGAACCCACTCGCAGCGCGCCATTTCCCTATCCCCCGCTGGAGCACGAACCACGCATCCAGCAGTTAAATGATGATTTGCAGCGCCTGGGTTACAAGCCCTTTCCGCTGCCAATGGGCGTGAAACTGGGTTACGAAGATGGGCAGGAAGGACCGTTAACCGTTCTCAGCAACTTTGACGGTTTTCCCGACCCGACCGAATCCAAGGCCGATGCCCACGTGATCGGCATCAAACCCGCCCTGCAATATGAGAACGTTTCGTTGAAGACTCACAGTTATGTGGAACGGCTGGATACCAACGGCAACGGGCGCAAAGTCAGCAGCGTGGTGGTCAAGCAAGACGATGGCACCCGCGTGAACTATACGGCTGATTGGGTCATCGTCGCCGCCGGCGCGATCAACTCCGCCGCGCTGTTTTTACGCTCCAAAAGTGAAACTCATCCCAACGGCCTGGCCAACAGCTCCGATTTAGTGGGCCGCAACTATATGAGCAACAACAACGCTACCTTCATCGCCATCAGCAAAGAGCCCAACGACTCTATCTTTGAAAAAACGCTGGCCGTGGCCGATTTCTACTGGGGGTCGGAAGAGTGGCCTTATCCGATGGGCTTTATCCAAATGCTGGGCAAAACCGATGAAGTGGCCCTGAGTTATGAAGCGCCGGAACCACTGGGCGGCATGACCTACACCGAGATGGCCGCCCACGCCCTGGACTTCTGGCTGCAATCCGAAGATTTACCCGATCTCAATAACCGCGTCCGGGTCAACGACAAAAACGAAATCGTCTTCCATTATGAACGCAACAATGTTGAGGCTCACCAACGCCTGACCGATAAACTCAAGTCGCTGCTCAGCTACATCGGCTGCCACGATCACCTGATCCCGGTTGACTATTATTTGGGTACGCAGTTTCCGTACAACACCGCTCACCAAATGGGCACCATGAAGATGGGCGCCGACCCGCGTCGCTCCGTACTCGACACCTACTGCCGCCCGCACGATCTGGACAATGTCTTTGTAACCGATGGCTGCTTCTTCGTCACGTCCGGCGCGGTCAACCCGACCCTGACTATTCTGGCCCAAACGCTGCGCGTGGCCGACTTCATTAAAAGTAACGTATTTTAGGCCAAGGTAATTGGTCATTGGTTATTGAATAACCAATGACCAATTACTTCAACAGGAGAACCCACTATGTCTCAAACCAATCATTACGACGCTATCATCATCGGAGCCGGGCAGGCCGGCGTTCCGTTATCAACCACGCTGGCCCAGGCAGGCTGGAAAACGGCCATCATCGAGCGGGAGCATCCCGGCGGCACATGCGTCAACCGGGGCTGTACGCCCACTAAAACGATGGTCGCCAGCGCCCGCGTGGCCTATCTGGCTCGCCGAGCCGCCGACTACGGCGTTCACACCGGGCCGGTCACGGTCAACATGGCCGAAGTCCGGGAACGCAAGCGAGCCATCGTCAACGACTTTCGCAGCGGCTCTCAACGCCGCATCGACGGCGCCGGGGCCGACCTCATCTTTGGCGAGGCCAGCTTTACCGGCCCCAACGCCGTCGAAGTCCGTCTGGCTGAGGGCGGCGCTCGTCATCTGACCGCCGACAAAATCTTCATCAATACCGGCGGCCGGCCCGAAATTCCGGCCGTTGAAGGGCTTGACACGGTCCCTTATCTCGACTCGACCTCAATTATGGAATTGGACACCGTACCGGAGCACCTGATTATGCTGGGCGGCGGTTACATTGGCCTGGAATTTGGCCAGATGTTCCAACGTTTCGGCAGCCGGGTAACCGTGGTGCAGCGCGGCCGGCAGCTTTTGAGCCGCGAAGACCCGGACGTGGCTGAGGAAATCACCAACCTGCTGCGCGAAGACGGCCTCGACATCATCCTGGAAGCCGATACCCGCCGGGTTAGCCGCACCGCGGATGGTGTTATCGAAGCGATCATCCAGACACCGGATGGCGAGCGCGTGATCCGCGGCTCCCATCTGCTGGTCTCGGCCGGACGCTTGCCCAACACCGAGGCGCTCAATCTGGCCGCCGCCGGCATCGAAACCAAACGCGGCTTCATCCCGGTCAACGACCGGCTGGAAACGGTCGTACCCAACATCTATGCGTTGGGCGATGTCAAAGGCGGCCCGGCCTTTACCCACATCTCGTACGACGACTTCCGCATCATCAAGGCCAACTTGCTGGCTGAAGGCCACAGCGCCATCACCGGCCGCCCGGTACCCTATACCCTTTTCACCGACCCGCAGTTGGGCCGGATCGGTTTGAATGAAACTGAGGCGCAGGCCAAAGGGCTCAACTATCGCGTCGCCAAAATGCCGATGAACTACGTGGCTCGCGCCCTGGAATTGGCCGAAGATCGCGGCTTTATGAAGGCCATTGTCGAGGCCGATACCCACCAAATTCTAGGTTTCACCATCATTGGCCTGGAAGGCGGCGAGATTATGGCCATGGTCCAGTTGGCGATGATGGGCCAGCTCCCTTACCCGGTTCTACGCGACGCCATCTTCGCCCACCCCACGCTGGCCGAGGGGTTGAATACGTTGTTCTCAACGTTGGATATGTAGTTTGACGTTAAATATTAGTAAACGGACACCCTTTCAATTTGATCGACAGGAGCCTTTGAAATTGACGTAAAGCCGATAGGCCACCGCTAGCTGACCGCTGGCCGCCGAAAAATAAGCACACTTAAAAAATCTTGGCGGTCAATGGTCAACGGTCGGCGGTCAGGGGGTATAGAGAGCCGGGTCAAATCGAAGGTATGTCCATTAACAAAATCACCAATTACTCATTATTAAAGGAGATAAACATCATGAAGGGCTTAAAAGGAAAAAACGTGTTAGTGACCGGCGGTACATCCGGCATTGGACAAGCGATTGCGGTGCGCTTCGCTCAGGAAGGGGCTAACGTGGCTATCAATTATCGCAGCATGGCCTCAGAAGCAGCCGATACCGAAGCCCAGGTGCAGACCTGCGCGCAGAAGGTGCAACAGCACGGCGTTAGAGATGTCCTGGTGCAAGGCGATGTCTCGAAAGAAGAAGATGTGGTTAGAATGATTGAGGATGTAATTGAGCGGTTGGGCGGGCTGGATATTCTGATCAACAACGCCGGCATCCAAATTCCAGCCGATTCTCACGAAATCGATATGGACCGCTTTGATCGGGTGTTGAATGTCAACTTGCGCGGGGCCTTTATGTGCGCCCGTGAAGCGATCAAGCACTTCCTGGCCCATGAAAAACCGGGCGTCATCATCAACATCTCCAGCGTTCACCAGATTATCCCCAAACCCCGCTTCCTGAGCTACTCCATCAGCAAGGGCGGGATGCAAAATATGACCCGCACGCTGGCCCTGGAATACGCCGGGCGCAATATTCGGATCAACGGGATTGGGCCGGGGGCGACCATTACGCCTATCAACCGGGCCTGGGTAGACGACCCGGTCAAGGCCGAAATGGTCTTAAAGCACATCCCCATGGGCCGCGCCGGCGAAGCCGATGAGATGGGCGCCGTCGCCACCTTCCTGGCCTCCGATGAAGCCGCCTATATCACCGGCCAAACCCTGTTCGTCGATGGCGGGCTAACGCTCTATCCTGACTTCCGCACCGCTTGGTCGTCGGAGTAGGCCAATTAAAACTCTATTTCAAAGTTAAGCGTTCAGCCCTTATGAGTTTGACATTAGGATGAATAGACAGGATTGACAGGATTTTCAGGATAAAATAAGTAAAAATCATATTAATCCTGTTAATTCTGTCTAAACCAACGTAACAACTTAAAGTTGAAAACTACTTAATGGCAAAGCTGATGGCTGAATGCTGATCGCTGACCGCTTACTTTCAAGGATAAAATCATGAACCAAAATACCTCCAAAATAGCCCAACTGCTGGGCCAGGCCGGATCGGCCCACCATCAATTTGAACAAACCGTCCTCAAAGGCGTTTACGACGAGGAGTGGCCCGACTGGTACGCCGGTTATCTACTGGATCACGGCCTGAACGATCTGCTGTCCCAATCGGTGACCCAGGCAGAACTCGGCCAGTTTCTGTACCACAGCAACCAGACCCGCACCCAACGCCAGCCCGAACCCAACTGGGTCGATTACACTACCCGTGATCTGGTTGCCAAGTTTGCCGGCGTATCGCAATCTTAATTTGGGCGGGTAATCAAAGAGTAATTAGTAATTGGTAATTAGAGATTGAACAGCAAATTACCAATTACTAATTACCATTTACCAGCCGCAGTTCCTTAAAAACAATGACCGGGAGAAGATCAGCCATGATGAGCGAGCTTGTAACCTACACCAACCGTCTCCGCTTTCCCCGCGAGATGGAAACCCTGTTTGATGACGATTATTATACCAAATCCATTTCCACCACCCGTCTGGCGCTATTGTTAGGCATGGTCTTGGTAACAATCTTTAGCCTGCTGGATATTCTGGCCGCGCCGGCGGCGCTGCCGGTTATCTGGACCATTCGCTTTGGCGTCATTTGCCCGGTCTTTGGTCTGGTATTGTTTTTAACCTCCCGACCCCTATTTAAGCGTTGGATGCAGCCGCTCCTCAGTCTGGCGGTCCTAACCGGAGGGTTGGGCATCGCCGCGATGAGCGCCGTGGCCCAGCCCACGGAAGCCGCTTACACCACTTACTATGCCGGCTTAATCTTGGTCATCATGTGGGGCTACACCTTCATCCGGCTGCGCTTCTGGTATGCCACCCTGACCGGCTGGATTATTGTGGCCGGTTATCAGGTGGTCGCCATCGGCTATCAGCACTTACTCACCGCGCCGATGGGCATGGAAGTGTTCGTCAATAACAACTTCTTTTTTGTCACGGCCAACATCTTGGGCATGTGCGCCGCCTACTTTATCGAACGCTACGCCCGGCTGGACTTTTTACAGCGCCGCGTTATCGAAGACGACAAGGCCAAATTGGAACAATCGTTGCAAAAAGAAGCAGCTGATGCCTTGCGCGAGAGCGAAGCCCGTTTCCGCACGCTGGTTGAAATCAGCGTCAACGGCGTTATCATCATCGATGCGGATACCCATTTGGCGTATGTCAGCCCGGCCTTTGAGCAGATGACCGGTTATGCGGCCGGCGAACTGGTAGGGCGCTCCTTTTTCCCCCTTATTCACCCCGATGATTTGCCCCCGATAAGGGCTACATTCGCCGGCTTGATTGAACAGCGTGAATCCCGCGTTAAGGTTGAATATCGTTCGCTTCGTAAAGACGGCGGGGTGCGCGTATTTGAAGGAGCCGGGCAGTTATTACCCAATGGTCAGGTGGTCGGCTTTATCCGCGATATCACCGAACGCCGCCAACTTGAGGACGATTTGCGCCGTCTCAATGAACAATTGGAAGACCGGGTCGCCGAGCGCACCACCCAACTGGAAGCCGCCTTTGCCGAGCGGACCCGGCTGGCCGAAATTCTGGAAGCGACCACCGACCTGGTGGCCTTTGCTACCCTGGACGGTCAGGCCCTCTATCTCAACCGGGCCGGCCGGCGCATCTTAGGCCTGGCGGATGAGGTGGACACGACCACGTTAAGCTTTGCTGACTTTTACCCGCCCGATGTGATGGAACGCTTCGCCACCGTAGGCATCCCGACCGCGCTGCGGGAGGGCGCCTGGGCCGATGAAGTGACCATCAAACATCGTGATGGTCGTCTCATCCCCGTCTCCCTGGTGGGCATTTTGCATCGCACGCCCGATGGCACGCCGTCCCATCTGTCTGCCATTATCCGCGACATCAGCGAGCGCAAACAGGCCGACGAAGAACTGCAAGTCGCGCTCACCGACAGCCGCCGCCTGGCGACCATTATCGAAGCCATGCCCGATTATGTCGGTATTGCCGATGCGCAAGGCTGGAGCCTTTACGTCAACCAAGCTGGCCGGCAGTTGGTCGGCAAGCCGGAAAAAGATAAAACGCCCTGGAATGTGGCGCATTGCTATCCTCCCACCGAAATAACTCAGTTACAGGGAATGTTCGACGCTATGACTCGCGGCGAAACCTGGGCGGGTGAAAGCGTCTTACTGCATACCAACGGCTCGACTATTCCGGTTGAGCAGACTGTCTTTCCTCTGCACGATACCGCCGGCAATATCGAAAGTTACGCCGCCGTCATCCGCGACATCAGCGAGCGCAAACAGGCCGACGAAGAACTCCGCCGCCGCGCTGAAGAGAATGCCCGCCTGTACGGTGAGGCGCAGCAGGCCAAGGAAATCGCCGAAACCGCCAACATCGCCAAGAGCACCTTTCTGGCCAACATGAGCCACGAAATCCGCACGCCGATGAACGCGGTGATTGGCATGACCGGCCTGCTGCTCAACACGCCGCTCAACGACAAGCAGCGCGACTTTGTGGAAATCATCCGCACCAGCGGCGACGCCCTGCTGACCATCATCAACGATATTCTGGACTTTTCCAAAATTGAGGCGGGCAAGATGGACCTGGTCAATCGGCCGTTTGATTTACGCGGCTGCATCGAGTCAGTGCTCGATTTACTGGCCCCTAAAGCCGCCGAAAAACGGCTGGACTTGGTTTACGAGATGAGCCCAGACGTGCCGCCCGGTCTCAGCGGCGACGATACCCGCTTGCGCCAGATTTTAGTCAACCTGGTCGGCAACGCCATTAAGTTTACCGAACAGGGCGAAGTGGTGGTTGAAGTCAAACTTAAAAAGCCCCAAGACAGCCCCATTGATCCAGAGACACCTTCTTCAACACCCCTACTCCCTACGCCTTACGCCTTACTTCCTACTTCCTACTCCCTACTCCATTTTTCCGTACGCGACACCGGCATCGGCATCCCCGCCGACAAGCTGGACCGGCTCTTCCAATCATTCACCCAGCTCGATGCCTCAACGACCCGTCATTACGGCGGCACCGGCCTGGGCTTAGCCATCAGCCAGCGTCTGGCCGAGTTGATGGGCGGCGCGATGTGGGCCGAAAGTAAAGGGGCCGGCCAAGGCACGATCTTTCATTTTACCTTAACGGCTCAAGCCGCGCCCGTCCCGGCTCGCCATCATCTGAGTCACCCTCGCCCGGAATTGAGCGGCAAGCGGGTGCTGATTGTCGATGACAACGCCACCAATCGCCGCATTCTGAACCTTCAGTTGCAAAATTGGGGCATGCTGGCCCAAGAGGCCGCCACTCCAGCCGAGGCGCTGGCGGCCATCCGCCGGGGCGACGCCTTTGACCTGGCTCTGCTGGATATGAATATGCCGGAGATGGACGGCGCCACCCTGGCCACCGAAATCTGCTACTGGCACAGCCCTGATCACTTCCCGCTGGTTATGCTAACCTCATTGGGCTATCAAACCCACCCGGCACTGGAAGCCCTGGAGTGTTTCGCCGCCTACCTAACCAAGCCAGTCAAACCGTCGCAGTTGTACGACACGCTGGTCAATGTCTTTGCCGAAGAAGAAGCCAACGATCAATTAGCGCCAAGTCGGTCCGAATCTCCAATCTCCAATCTCCAATCTCCAGTCTCCAATCTCCGCATCTTGCTGGCCGAAGATGTGCAAGTCAACCAAAAGTTTGCCCTGCTGGCTCTGGAAGAGATCGGCTACCGGGCCGATGTGGCCGCCAACGGTCTGGAAGTTTTAGCGGCGGTCTTGCGCCAGCCCTACGATGTCATCTTGATGGATGTCCAGATGCCGGAGATGGATGGTTTGGAAGCCACCCAACGCATTCACGACATTTGGGCTAACAAAGCGTTACGAGGCTTTAATAACCTAAACGGCGCTAGCGATGATGGGTTGCCCACGACCAACCGGCCCTACATCATCGCGATGACCGCCAACGCCCTACAAGGCGACCGCGAAATCTGCCTGGCCGCCGGGATGGACGATTACATCAGCAAGCCGGTTTATCTGGAAGAGCTGCGCTTAGTTTTAAAACGGGCCGGACGCCGCCGCAGCGCGGCTGAGCCGAACCACCTGGATGGGGTATCGCTACCCGAACCGGCCTCGACGCCGGCCGTTTCTAGTCAAAACTCGAACGAACACATTGATCAGGCTGTTCTGGACAAACTGTTAATCCGACCCAGCGGCCGGAAGCTGGTCGCCGGCTACTTGAGCGAGGCGGCGGATATGGTTAGCACGTTGCGAAATGCGGTGGCTGAAAATGATACTCAGGTGGTTCGGGAAGTGGCCCACAACTTAAAAGGAAGCAGCAGCTATGTGGGTGTTACCGGCGTCGCCGGCTTGAGTTCGGAATTGGAACAGCAGGGTCGCCGGGGGTTAATCAATGAGGTCGCCGCGACTGTGGCTCACCTGGTGGAGGCGTTTGAACAGACCCGCCAGATATTAAATGAACAACTTAATAAGGAGGAACTAACCTATGACCATTCTCATCGTTGATGACTCGTCCACCCAACGGCTGGCTCTGGCCGCACTGTTGGAAGATGAAGGCTACACCGACCTGCTGCTGGCCGGCTCGGCGGCTGAAGCGCTGCATCATTTTAAGCAGAATGACCGTCCCAACATCGACTTGATTCTGATGGATTTGCACATGCCACTGATGAACGGCATCGAAGCCTGCCGCCAGATTAAGGCCGTCGAGGCCCGGCGCGATATTCCGATCATCATGGTCACCAGCAGCACCGAGACCGAAGATTTGCAGTTGGCCTTCACCGCCGGGGCGATGGATTACATTACCAAGCCGCCCAATGAAGTCGAACTGTTAGCCCGGGTTCGCTCTGCGCTGAAGCTCAAGCATGAAACCGACCAGCGCAAGGCCCGCGAACGCGATATGCAGCAGTTGAACCAGCAGCTTGAGCAAGTGTTGATTGACCTGGCCGACAAACACAAAATGCTGATGCACGAGCAGGAAAAGTCGGAGCGGCTGCTGCTCAACATTCTGCCCAAGCCCGTAGCCAACCGGCTCAAGCAGTCGCCGGAGATCATCGCCGACCACTTCGAGGCGGTCACCGTTCTCTTTGCCGATATCGTCGGTTTTACCACCCTCTCCGCCCAAATTGGCCCGGAGGAACTGGTTAAGCTGCTGAATGACATCTTCTCGCGCTTCGACGGCCTGGCCGACCGGTATGGTTTGGAAAAAATCAAAACTATCGGCGATGCTTATATGGCCGTTGCTGGCCTGCCGATGCCTCGCTCTGACCACGCCGCTGCCGCCGCCGAAATGGCGTTGGGCATGCAGCGTGAAATTGCGGCGATAGCCAACGGCCAGTTGCAAGTTCGCATTGGCCTGCACAGCGGGCCGGTCGTGGCCGGCGTTATCGGTAAAAAGAAATTCAGCTACGATTTATGGGGCGACACGGTCAATACGGCCAGCCGGATGGAGTCGCACGGTCTGGCCGGCCAGATTCAGGTTACGCAGGCCACGTATGAATTCTTACAACATACCTTTCTATTCGAGCCGCGCGGCGCTATTTCGGTCAAGGGGAAAGGGGAACTGCCGACTTACTTACTGATGGCTAAACAAGGCGTAGCCGTCTAAACCTACCCCTCGATTTCTTGCAGCACACCCTCAGCCGCCGTCTTTAACTCCTGTAATTCGCCCCGCTGCCAGGCTGCCTCAAACGCAGCCTGGCCCAGCGTGTCACGCAGATGCGCCTGAACATAGTTCAGCAAACCCCACTGTTTCATCCAGTTAGTCCCTTTAACCGGCTGGCTGAAAACCAACCCCAGCAGTTCGACCGCCGCCGCCGAGTGTCCATTGTGCGCATAGAGGAGGGCCGCCGCCGCTATCGACAAGGTCATAAAGGGTTGGCTGGAGGTATTAACGGCCAGGTGTAAGGGCTGAAGGAGATAGCGTCGCACGGCGGCGTAGTCGCCGCGGCCGCTGGCCAGCAGCGATTGGGCAAAGTTAATTTGCAGTTTGAGGAAAGGGTTGCCGGCTCCGGTTTGCCGAAAAGGGTCAGGTTCGACTGCTTCGGCCTGGCGTAGGTGTTGTTCGGCCTGGGTATAATCGCCCGCCGCGCACTTAATCCAACCGAGGATAGCCCAACACCAGGCCTGGGTGGAGTAGTCAACAATATCCAGAGCCTGGGCCAGGGCCTGTTCAACTAACGCCTGTCCGGCGACGGTCTCGCCGCGCATAAAGGTCATGTAACCGCGATAGAGGTTGCTGGTAGCTTGGCCCACCACATAGTCCGTCTTTAGCTGGATGTTATAGGCCTTTTCAAAGTAATCATCGGTCGCGTCGTAATCGCCGGCTTGATAAGCGGTCATCCCCAGAGCGCGTAGGGTTTCTGATTCGCCCATCTGGTCTCCAATAGCGCGCTGGAGTTGGTAAGCCTCATTGACGTAGGTCAGGGTCAAGGCATTTTGGCTGAGGAGTTGGTAGGCTTCGCCCAGTTTGCTGAGCGTTTGCGCCAGATAATATTTTTCGTCCAACTGCCGGTAAATAGCGGCGCATTCTTCATAATAGTCAATGGCCTGCGGCGGGTTTTGATCGACATAGTGGGCGATGGTGGCCAGGGTATGCAGGCAAAAGGCCACCTCCGCCCGGTCGTCGCGCTCACGAGCCAGAGCCAGCGACGCTTCAAGCCGCTGTTGTAACACCGCATGACTATCGGCGGTGTGGTAAAAGCGCAACCCTAAGGCTAACCAGACCGGATGCGGCGGCTGGTTCGGCGCCGGAGCCAAGCCCTGTCTGGCCCGGTCGAACAGCGCTTTGCCGTCTTCCAGGCGGCTCTGCAAGAAACAAAACAGATACATGGCTTCTAGGGCTTGGCCCACCAGGTCATACAGCCGGTTGGCTACCGCGTCGGCCCACCCTTCGCGCACATTCTCAAAATCGACCTCGATCCGTTTTAGCGTGGCTAACTGCTCCGTCCCTTTCAGGCGAGCGGTCTGTTCGGCCAGGTAGGTTAGATAGTAGTTGGTGTGGGCTTGACGGGTTGAGTCAACTTGACCGGATTGGTGCAGTTTCTCGGCGGCGTACTGGCGCAGCAGTTCGTGGATATGATACCGGCCCTGGTCAGCCTCACGAGTGATAAGGGCCTTGGTGACCAGTGATTGCAGGTGGCGCAGCCCGGCCTGGGCCACTTTGTCGGCGGCCTCGCGGGTGAAGCCGCCGCGAAAGACGGCTAACTTCATAAAGACCTGCTGCTCCGCCTCGGTCATCATACTCCAGGCGTGGTCGAACACGGCCCGAATGCTGCGCAGGCGTTCCGGCAGCTCGCTGCCTTCGGCCTCCAATATATCGAGACTCCGCTGAATTTCTTCGGCAATTTCCGCCGCTGACAGCACGCTGACCCAGGCCGCCGCCAGGACAATGGCCAGCGGCATGCCCTGCACCAAGCGGCATACCCGCGTGACATGCGGCAGGTTCGTCTCAGTCAGGCCGAAATCCGACCTGACCCGCCGCGCCGTTTGCTGAAATAGTTCAATGGCCGCCGACCGGGTCGCCGGGTCGGGTGTATTGGCTTCGGGCAGCTTCAGCCCTTGCAAGATAAACAAGGTCTCACCGGCCAGGTAAAGCCGCTGCCGGGAGGTGACCAGCACCTTTAGGCGGGGACTCGCGGCCAGCATCTCGCTCACCAGTCCGGCTCCGCTGTCGATCAGATGCTCAAAGTTATCCAGTATGAGCAAGACCTGTTTGGGGTGCAGGTAATCCAGTACTTGCTGCTTCTGGCTGCGTCCGGTGGGCTGAAACGCGTAGCTCATGGCCTCGGCTACGGCCGGGATGATGGCCTCGCCGCTGTCAATCGGGGCCAACTCGACGAAAAAGACGCCATCTTGGAAATGTTCGGCCAATCGGCTGCCCAATTCAAGCGCCAGCCGCGTTTTGCCCATACCGCCCGGCGCGACGATGGTAACCAGCAGCATCGTCGGGTCAAGCAGCAACTCCGACAACGCCGCGAGTTCAAATTCGCGGCCAATAAAAGGGGTGACCTGAGCCGGTAGATTGTGTCTGGGCAGGTCGTCGGGGGGGAGGGAGGCTGGCAGGGAGGCGCTTATATAGGCGGGCAGTTCAGCAAACGCGGTAGTGGGGTCAAACTTGTTCAGGCGGATGCGCTCGAACAGGCTGGTCGTCTCTGCGGCAGGCGGGGTGTCCAGTTCAGCCCTTAAGACCTTGACACACTCTTGGTATTGACGGGCGACCGCCGCCGGTTGGTTGGCGGCGGCATATAAGGCCATCAACAGCCGGTGAGCGGGTTCGTACAGCGGGTCCAAGTTCAACAGCCGTTGGGCATAAGGAATGGCCGTGTGAGGTCCCTGGTCGGCCATGTGCAGCAGTAGTTGGATCAATTTCTCCAGCGCCAGGGTCACTTCTTGCCGCCGCAGTTGGGTTTCTTGGCTCTGCCAGGCGTCAAATCCCAGACTATCCGGGACGGTGAACCCGGCCAAAAAATCATTTTGAGCTAAGGCCACGGCTTCAGTCAACGGGTCGAAACAGGCCAAGCAAACTTTATTGGCCGCGTGGTCGTGGTAGGTCCAGGTATTCAGCAGCGATTGAAAGCGGATCGTATCCACCCAAATCTCAGCTTGCGACGGCAAAGCCACGGTTTGCCGGTCCGTGGCCAGCCAGCCTTTGCCCAACGCTTTGTTCAAGACCCACACCATGCGGCGCACTTCACCCAGCGCGCTGGCCGGGTCGTGATGGGGCCACAAAAACGTCGCCAACGACTCGCGGGTATGGGGCTGGCCGGTCACCGCCAGATAAGCCAGCAGCGCTATCCCCTTGCTGTAGCCCACCACCACCGGTACTCCGTTGACTTCAATATGAGGCGCACCAAACAAATAGAAGGAAAGTTTAGACATCATCCCCTCATCCAATTGGCAACATTATAATATGCTCGGTCCAAAAGCCCTAACGCCAACCCCGCCAAAATCAGCACAGTGTTGGCACGCTGACCGGCGGCATTTAGCACGATAGCGGTACGCTGGCCGGCTATACTGAGGGTAATCAATATCAATGAAGGCTCAACGAAATGGCCTCAAGCGCCGTTTCAGACAGGCCGTTAATTCAACTAAGGAGATAAACATGTCTACTAATGGACACCAAAATGGCAAGACCTCGATTATCGTGGCCGATAACAGCCAGGCTATCCTGGTCATTAACGAAGTGATGACCATACGGCTCAGCGGTCAGGCGACCGGCCACAAATTCGCGGTGGTGGAGTCGCTAACCCAACCGGGGGACGGCGTGCCGCTGCTGCATACGCACCCGCAGCAGGAAACGTTTCATATCTTGGAAGGTCGTTATGAAATTTACGGGCAAGATGAGGCCGGCCATAAGGTCGCTACGCCGGCCCTGGCCGGTTCCATTGTTCACGTTCCCGGCGGCGTACCGCACGGCTTTCGCAACGTGGGCGATACCGTAGGCAAGGTGATAATGACCTTTGAACCGGCCGGTAATATGGAACGCTTTTTTGAGGAAATTGGCATCCCGGTTGAGGACAAAGCCCATCCGCCCACCCCGGCCGGCCCGCCCGATATGGAAGCGTTGTTGAAGGTATGCGCTAAGTACAATATCTATTTTATGGAAGCGCCGGCGTAAAATTGGGGAGAGGGCTATTTATTCTCCCATATGGCTGGTCTGAAGTTCGTGAGCCAAGCATAACTGGTAGGTGGACTCCAGCAGGCCCAGCCCTAAGTGGCGATGGACTTCAATACAAAATTATAAAGAGGAGTCCAAAAGGAAAATTGGACTCCTCTTTATTGCAAAAAATTTACGCCTCGGCTCGAGGCAAGGTAAAATAGAACAGACTGCCCTGCCCCACCTGACTTTCAAGCCCAACCTGACCACCCAGTTTTTTCACGATCCGGCGTACAATGGATAGGCCCAAACCGTGTCCTTCCACTCGAAACCCGTTGAGGCGGGTGAATTCGGTAAACAGAACCTGCTGGGCCTCAGCAGTCAAGCCCGGGCCATTATCCTGCACCCAAAAACGAACCATGCCGCCTGACTCGATTGAAGCCCCTAACTCTAAACGGGGCGGCTGTCCACCATATTTTAGACCATTACTGATGTAATTGATCCACACTTCCTCTACCCAGGGACCATAACCTAAGGCGACAGGCCAACAGTCCGGTAGCCTTATTTCCCCCTGCGTTTCTTCGAGCGACAAGACCAGCCGTTCCAGACTCTGAGCGATAAGGCTGGCCATATCAAGCGAACCAATGTCAACCTCCTTTTTGGGAACAGTTGCCAGAAGCAGGATCTCGTTAACGATGCTAGCTGCTTTTTGTCCTGACTTTTTAACCTTTTGCAAATACTCCCACAATTGTTCAGGCTCTATCTCATTCAAGGCTTGCAACATATAGTCGGCGTAGCCGACAACCAGACTCAACGGATTCTTCAGGTCGTGGGCCACGGTATGGGCAAAGGCATCTAGTTCGGCCACTTGTTCCTGAAGACTCTGGTTTAGACGCCGGATCGTCAAATGCGTATTCACGCGAGCCACTACTTCTTCGACCTGGAATGGTTTGGCGATGTAATCGACCCCGCCCATAGAAAAGGCAGTCACTTTGTCCAAGGTCTCACCCAGCGCGCTGATGAAAATGATCGGAATATTTCGGGTTCGTTCATCCGCCTTTAATTGCCGGCAAACTTCGTAGCCGTCCATATTCGGCATCATAATATCCAGCAGAATTAAATCCGGCGGTTGGACTTGGGCCGCGTACAGCGCCATCTGGCCGTGGGAGGCTGGCCGAACCTTGTACCCTTGCTCAGTCAATATCCCAGCTAGGAGCCGTAGATTGGCGGGCGTATCGTCAACGATTAAGATGTCGGATCGAGACGAATGGGGGGGGTAATTAGACATTTTTGTTCTCCTGGGCTTTTTGTACGGCGGCAATAATCTCGTCAAATTTAAAGTCAGTGACAAGCGCAGCCAATGCGTTGGCCACCGCCTCCTCATGGATACGAATTTCATCAATAACAAGGTTGACAAGCTCCGAATCAAGTCGAATGGCGGCGTCATTTAATTTTGTCAATAGTTCATCGGGGACGGCTTGGAGGTCGATTACCAGATCGGAGACATTGGGGCCAGAGGTTTCGTCATTCGCTGTGGCCGGTATCGACCTGCCCCCCTCTAACTCCTGATAAACAAAGCGGACAGACAACTGTTTGACCAGCGTGTCGACAATATCCATTTCTCGGAACGGCTTGCGGACAAACCCATCACACCCTTCGGCCAACATTTCCAGGCGATTCTCCTCAAAGGCGCTGGCCGTTAAGGCGATGATGATTGTTTCTTGCTTTGACGGCAACGTCTTGATACGGCGGGTAGCCTCGTACCCATCCATTACCGGCATCCGCATATCCATCCAGATCAGATGAGGCTGCCAGCTTTGCCAGATCCGAATAGCCTCCTGGCCGTTTGTTGCTTCGCGAACTTCAAAGCCAGGCAGGATCGGTTCGACAAACTTACCAGAAGGATCGACCGGCCGGCCCAATGACTTCAGAAACTTGACCAGCAGTTTCCGGTTGGTTTCTTCATCTTCAACCACCAGCAAACGATAGACCGGCTGCCCCAGCTCCAAACGGGCCAAACAGGCGTCAGATGGCTTGGTGTGGGCCGGCAAGGCTTCGACCCGTTCAACCGGAATCTCAAACTGAAAACAGCTACCACGGCCAACTTTACTGGTAAATTCCAAATCTCCGCCCATTATCTGCACGTATTCACGGCTGATCGACAACCCCAAACCGGTCCCTCCTTTAGATTGCCGACCGCTGCTGGTCTGCACAAAGGCATCAAAGATAACATCCATTTCTGCTGTGGCAATACCCACGCCGGTATCTTTGACCTCAAAATGGAGATAAGCGTGGGCCGTAGGCAGTAGGGCTGGGCGGTTCTCTTCTTTCTGCTTACGTCCTACGCCATACGGCTTACTCCTGACCCGCAGGATCACGCCCCCTTCCCCTGTAAACTTAACTGCATTGCTTAACAGGTTGATTAATACCTGGCGCAACTTGCTTTGATCGGCGCATACGTATTGGGGTACTTCGGACGCGCAATCGAATAGTAGGCTTAGCCCTTTGTTAGCAGCGCGCAAGCGAAACATCTCTTCCAAACCCGACAGCAGGTAATATAGATCAAAGCTATCCAACTGTAGTTTCATCTGCCCCGCCTCGATCTTGGACAGTTCCAGCACGTCGTTGATCAAGGCCAGCAAATGTTCCCCACTACGGCCAATCGTTTCCAGATTTTCCCGTTGATCGGCGGTAACGTTAGGGTCGCGCTGCATTAGCTGGCTAAAACCCAGGATGGCGTTGAGGGGCGTGCGTAGTTCGTGGCTCATATTGGCCAAGAAGGCGCTTTTGGCCCGGTTGGCCGCCTCCGCTGCCTCTTTAGCCCGGATCAACTCCTGCTCCACTTGACGTCGCGCCTCCAAGCTATCCAAAAAGACGTTAAACCATTGGAACAGTTCACCGATCTCGTCTCTGCGCTGCTCATCGAGGCGCATTTGCCAATTGAACGTATCGGCTTGAATCTCCTTAAAAAGCTCGGTGATGCGCTTGATCGGCTCGACCATCGTGTTTGACATTCGCAACGCAACCAGAGCAATAAACCCAAAGCCGATGATTAAGACCCAGAGCAACGTGTTTCTGATGATATCGGCGCTGGCGGTAAGATTTTTGAGCGGCACCAAGCTAATCAAGTACCAGTCACTCTCTTCCGACTGGCTATAAGTTACAAACATCTCTTGCCCATCAACCTCAGTTACAAACGATCCGCTGTCAGCCTCCAACTGGGCCACAAACGCGGGTGATATCTGCGACCCAATGAGGCGCTTGTCGGGGTGGTAAATGAGCCGATTTTTGGTGTCTACAATCAGCATGTAAGAACCCGCGCCCAGATCGAGTTGACTGTAATGGTCATACAAACTATCCCCACTGTAGTTGACCAGCAAGACCGCACCCGGTTTTTCCTGCAATGACTCAACGTCCACCTTTCTGAACAGTTTGGCGGCAGTGATGACTTTGTTGTAAGTAGAATTGGTATTGACGTTATCCTCAACACCCGTCCATAAAACGAGCTTGTTTGAAGTCAGCAGTTCCGCGTGAATTCGCTCCAAGACATCTTCCTTGACGTCTCTCACGTCCAATGTGTCGCCCACGTGATAGTGGGCTCCGCCGGGCGTAAAAATATCGATAG
>JACKAT010000062.1 GCA_020634935.1 Anaerolineales bacterium | reverse complement strand
CATAGACGTGGCTGTCAACAATAATTACGCCTATGTCGCCGACCAGTTTAGTCCGGACAGCCGCGAGCTGCGGATCATCGATGTTTCTAACCCGGTGACGCCGGTCGAAGCCGGCAGCTACAACCTGCCCTGGGCGGCTTACGGCGTTGCCGCCCAGGGCGATTATGTCTATGTCGCGGCAACGCTGGCCGGCTTACATATCATCGATGTCTCCAACCCGCTGTCACCCACCGGCGTCAGTTCCATCAACCTGCCCTCTCAGGCGCTCGATGTGACGGTTGCCGGCCATTATGCCTACGTCGCCGCCGATGAGGCCGGCCTGCGGATCATCAATGTGGCCAATCCGGCCGCGCCGGTTGAAGTCGGGGCTTATGATACGCCGGGTCACGCTCAGGCTGTGGCTGTGGCCGGCGGCTACGCTTATGTCGCCGCTGCCGACCGCGGTCTGCGGATCATCAATGTCACCAATCCGGCCGCGCCCATCGAAGTGGGCAGTTATGACAGCCCCGGTCAAGCTCAGGGCATTGCGGTGGATCATGGCTACGCTTATGTGGCCGACGGCGAGTTTGGTCTGGCTATCATCGATGTCACCAATCCAACCGCGCCGCTGGCCGTAGGCCGGTTAGATACGCCCGCCAGCGCGTCGAGTGTGGCTGTGGACGGCTATCTGGTCTATCTGGCCGATTACTATCAGGGGTTGCGCATCTTCAATCTTAAGCCGGCCAACCAGGTGCAACTGCAAGTCCAGTGGCAGTCCCTGGCCGAATCGGGTACGGTTCTGGAGACATTTGAGGTGGCTAACTATACCTCGCCTACGGAACGGTGGGAACCTTTCGGACGGAGTGTCAAGCCGGCGTCCAACGCGGTCAAGGGGCGGCTGCTGATCACCAATCAGGCCTCAGATGTGGTCACTTACGTGGATGATCTCTACCTGCGGCCGGCGCAGCAGCCCCCGCCGGCGCCCTATCCGCTGCATGCTACCGACGGCGATGCGGTTAACTCGCTGCATCCGACCCTGAAGTGGTCCAATGTGGCCACGGCGGTGGGTTATCGCCTGCAGGTGGCCGCTGACAGCCGCTTTCAGGCCGGCTTAATCGATACAAAGGTGACTTCGCCCTTTTATACGGTGGCTGATGGTCTGGCCTATAACCATCTCTACTATTGGCACGTTAGGGCGCTCAATGGCGCCGGTAAAAGTGGCTGGTCGCCGACCTGGCGGTTCATTCCCCGGTCAGCCTCGGATTATTATAACGATGAATTTGAGGGGACGCTTAACCCGGCTTGGTCCTGGATCAGAGAAGATGCCGATAAATGGCGGGTTAGCAACGTGCCCGGCGCGCTGAGGATCGACCTGCAGCCGGGTGACCTTCATCAGGAGAATAATGCTCGAAACCTGCTGCTGCGCCATACGCCGCCCGCCGATTTTGAGGTCAGTACGGCGACAGGGCCGCTAAAGTTTAACCAACAACAGGCCGGTTTACTCATTTATCAGGACGATGATAACTATCTCAGCCTGATGCAAAGTTACAACGATGGCTATCAGATCGAATTTCGGGCCGAAATCGACGGCGTATTTGTAGAACAGGCGACCCACCCCATGTTTGCCCTGATCCCGCTGAAAATCAGGCGCACCGGCCATCGTTACCAGGGCTATTACAGCGTCGATATGCTGACCTGGCAGTCTCTCGGCCAATCCGTCGCAGTGGATTGGCCGTCGGCTCAGATGGGGCTGGCCGCCTTTGATGCGGCCAGTAACCAGCCGGCAACGGCCCAGTTCCAGTGGTTCCGGGTCGCTACTTTGCCGGAGAAGCGCCATAGGCTGTATCTCCCCATCATTCAAGCGGCAAGGGACTGACAAGCCTTGAACCGTTCAGCCCGCAGGCCCAGCTTAAGCCTGGCGCAGGGTTTCGGCATAGGCCACGAAAAAGTCAAGAGCGTCGGGGTTGCGCATCGCGCCGGGGTTAGCCGCGTCCTCGATGTCCATCCCCAGCAATATTTTGCGAATCGGCACTTCCATTTTTTTACCGCTGAGGGTGTAAGGTACCTGCTTAATCTCGATGATGTCGTTGGGCACATGGCGCGGCGACACCTCGCTGCGCAGCTTGTGTTTGATCTGCTGCCGCAACTCATCGTCCAGCACGGCGTCATCGCGCATCACCACAAACAGCGGCATCGCCGACTCGCGGCCCAGCATCTCCAGGTCGATGATCAAGCTGTCGGCGATGGCCGGGAACGACTCGACCACCCGGTAAATCTCACTGGTCCCCATGCGGATACCCTGGCGATTGATGGTCGAATCGGAGCGACCGTAAATAACGCAGCCCTGGCGCTGGTTGATCTTCAACCAATCGCCGTGCCGCCAGATGCCGGGGTACAGCTCAAAGTAGCTCTCGCGGTAGCGGCTCATATCGGGGTCGTTCCAGAAGAAAAGCGGCATGGAGGGCATCGGCTCGGTAATGACCAGCTCGCCGACCTCATCGATCACCGGTTCGCCTTTGCTATTGAAAGATTGCACCGCCGCGCCCAGCGACGGCCCTTGCAGCTCGCCGGCATAGATGGGCTGGGTGCGCACCCCGCCGATAAAGCCGGTGCATAAGTCGGTGCCGCCGCTGAAGGACTCCAGGGCCAAATGGGCGTTGATGTTATCGTAAATCCAGCCGAAGCCGTCGGCCGGCAGGGGCGAGCCGGTTGAGCCTACGGCCCGGATGCGGCTGAGGTCGAACGCCTGGTTGGGGTGGATGCCGGCTTTCATACAGGCCTGGATAAAGGCGGCGCTGGCGCCAAAGTAGGTCAGGCCGCTGGTTTCGGCCAGCCGCCACAAGACGTTCAGGTCGGGGTAGCCGGGGCTGCCGTTGTAGAGGATGATCGACGTGCCGTTGAGCAGCCCGCCCACCAGGAAATTCCACATCATCCAGCCGGTGCTGGTAAACCAGAAGAAGCGATCCGCCGGCGTCAGGTCGAGCGTCAGGTGAATGGTTTTGAGATGCTCCAGCAAGATGCCGCCGTGGCCCTGGACAATCGGTTTGGGCAGGCCGGTGGTGCCGGATGAGTACAGCACCCACAGGGGATGGTCAAACGGGACTGGTTCAAACGTCAGGTCGGCCGCCGGCGCGGTGGCCAGCAGATCGCGCCACAACACCGTGTTCGTCAGGCTGTCCAGGGCGGCGCCATCGGTGACATCGGTGATGAGGATGGTTTTGACTAAAGTCGGCAGCGAGGCTTGCAGGTGGGCCACCACCTCGGTCCGGTCGAAGGTTTTGCCGGCCCAGCGGTAACCGTCCACGGCGATGAAGACTTTCGGCTCAATCTGGCTAAAGCGATCCAGCACGCTGCGGTCGCCAAAATCGGGCGGGCAGCTCGACCAGATGGCCCCCAAGCTGGCCGTCGCCAGCAGGCCGATGATCGCTGCGGGGATGTTGGGCAGGAAGGCCACCACCCGGTCGCCGCGCTCAACGCCCAGGGCTTTAAGCGCCTGGGCCAGCCGGGCGGTTTGGTCGTATAACTCCGGCCAGCTAATCTCGGTTAACGGGCCGCTTTCGGCCTGGTAGTAGATGGCCGGTCGGTCGCCGGTTTGCTGGTGGAAGAAATTTTCGGCGTAGTTGAGTTTAGCGCCGGGAAACCATTGAGCGCCCGGCATGCCGCGCTCGGCCAGAACGGCCGTGTACGGCTCGGAGGCAACGATCTCGAAGTAATCCCACAGACTGGCCCAAAAGGCGTCGATGTCGGTCACCGACCAGCGCCAGAGGGCCTGATAATCGGCAAACTCCCGGCCGGTGTGGCCTTTCAGCCAGCTCATATAACGGGTTAAGTTGGCATTTTCAATATCATGCGGCGACGGCTGCCACAGCAAGTCCCCTTCGACAATGTCTCTCATGGTTAGCCTCGAATTATGGTTGGATTTTATTGGCAGTGATTGTCTCTAAAGTAGGGCAGATTGTCAAACAAAGCGAATGGCGGCGATCTACCGGCGTGTCGGGGATTGGGGCGGACTCAACCGGGATAGCCGCGCCGGCGCATGCCTGCCAGAGCAACGGTTCAGCGGGCGGCGGTTGTTAGCGCCGTCCCAAACGCTGGCTTGACCGGCCCGGCGAGCTTTACATCTGTTCAGCCGGTTCCACCTTGACCCCGACCTCATTAAACTGAAACAAATTGTCCCAGACCCAATCAATAATCCCTTTCGACTCATCCAACGGTTGCAAATACAGCCGCTCGATTTCATCTCGATGCAGCAGCGGCTCGACCTGATCCGTTCCGGGCCGTGGCCCGTGGATTTGCTCTAAATTTTGCAGCGGTCCTTCAATATCAAAATCGATTTTAGCGCCGAACTTTTCCTCCATCCAGCGCTCGATCCGGTCGTCCAACTGGGCCGGAGTCAGCGGGTCGGGCGAGGTCAGCAGGTGGTAATAGACCAGGATGATCTCCTTGGTCTCTTCCTCTTCGGCGGCGTCGATCAGCGCCTGGAAGACGCTGGCGTTGTTGCTGAGATTTCGGAAGAATAAGGTGTCGGTCATATCCTTCAGAAATTTGATCTGCTTGGTCTTGTAAGTCGTGTACTGTTTGACCGCAAAGCCGCCCAAGGCAATCACCAGGGTCAGCAGCGCGGCCAGCACCGGCATAATATTTCTGACATTTTCCTCATTGGCCCCCATGTCATCGGCGGCTTGGGGGCCAAGGGTGAAAAATAAAATAACGCCGATGATCAGAATGATCTGCGGCAGGGCTTTGAACAGCACGCCTATCCCCGCGCCCAGAGCCGGCACAATCAGTAAGAGGCGATCTTTCCAGGTCATACTGACCTCCACGTTCGGAAACAGAACTTCCAGATCGTGCCGGGGAATATTCTTGTACAGATAGATATAGGTCTTGCCCGGCGTAAAATTCAGCTTGTCGAGCTTGGCCTTTTTGGCTTCAAAATAGGCCCGGTCTTTGAATTTGAGCAGCAGCGCCACCCGTTCAAAGATGTCGATCTCAACCTCAACCTTACGGAAAAACTTCTTCATGGTTGTCGTGCTAAAAACGTCGCCGCGATGGTAGAAAATCATCTGATCGAAGTCATCAAAATCAACCTTGGTGCGCAGCTCAACCAGCGAAGCGGTTTCAAAGGCCTGTTGCAAATCGGTTTCCGACAGCGGATTGAAGTTGGCTCGTTTTAAGACGGTTTCAAAGGTTTTCACCAGCCGGCTCTCTTTGGCTTCGAGATCCGCGGCTGATAGCTCGGTGATCGATTTGGTATCGGCGTCGGGGTTGAACGGGGCGAAATTTTCTTTGAGATGTTCCAATACCTGATGAAACTCAAAGTGATAATAGGCCGCCAGAATAGCGCAAAACTCTCTGAATGTTTGGGCCTGGTCAGCGGGCAGTTGGCCGTCGGCCAGGCAAAGTTCAACCAGATCGGCCCGCCGGTAGGGAATAAACGCTTCCCGGTCAGTGTAAGTCGCCATAATTCCTCATCCTCATTTAGAAAAGACCTTATAGGTTTCTAAAACCTATAAGGTCTGGACCTGAGTTTGATGATTATAACATCAATGGCGTACTCACCCAATGATCGGGGGTGAATGTTAGCGGTTGCGATTAAACAAACTGTCGCGCCCCGCTAGGGCCATCTTCTGGGCGTAACCCCCGTTTCAAGCGCGACAGCGTGACCTCCGTCATGCCTAAATAAGAGGCGATGTGATACTGCGGCGCTCGTTCCACAATGTGGGGAAAATGCTCCTTGAAGACCAGGTAGCGATCTTTGGCCTGATGTTGCAGCAGGCTGCGCGTCCGCAGCTCCTTGCGCACCAGAAACCACTCGGCCAGCCGCCGGCCCAGCCGGTCGAAGACGGGATGCTCGTCAAACAGCGCCACGAACTCGTGATAATCGGCTACCAGCAGGGTGGTCGGTTCTAAGGTTTGAATGCCGTAGATCACCGGCAGGTCGAGAAACGAGGCCGCCAGCGGCCCGGCGAAATCATTCTCGGCGGCAAAGGCTTTGTTCGACTCGGTGCCGTCTTCGGCTAAGTAGTAAAACCGCAGCAGTCCGGCGCAGACAAAGACCAGTTCGTGGACATAATCGCCCGGTAGGAGCAGATGCGCCTGCTCCGGCAGCGTTCTGACCCGGAAGATAGCGGTTAGGGTCTCCCACTGGCGGTCGGTTAAGGTGACCCACTGATCGACGGCGGTTCGTAATTGTTGGTAACACATGGGCAGCTCCTGTGTAAATAGACGCTGTAGGACAACCTTAAGGTTGTCCTACAGCGTTTTCATTCTCGGTGCCGTCTCAAATGAGACTATTAACCTGAGTTCGATAATTAGAACTGAGCATGTCATTTCGCAGCCGAAGGCGGAGAAATCCCTCAGGCATAGCCAAAACGAAGCATTCGCAGGGAAAAATTTAACGTTGTCGCTTCAAAGTTTCCCCGCCAAATCACTTTTCATTGTATGGTCACAGGGATTTCTCCGCTTGGCGCTCCGAAATGACATGAAGGGCAATGAATTTCCGAACTCAGGTTATTAGACTCCTTTAAAGATACCAAGTTTGGCGCGTCAAAGTTTACTTTGACCTACCCTGAATGACAAAGCCAGCTTTGTCGCTCCACGACATTTTCATTCCTGCAGCCAAACTTCGGTAGCACAACATTAAATCGTGAAGACGTGAGAACAACGGAAGATCGATAAAATAATCGACAGAATTGACATGATTATCACGATTTTATCTGGCATAATTCGGTAAATTGTAGGGGTCAAACTGATGTTGCCCCGATCAAACAACAACGGATTGTGGAAATAAACGGATAAGACAAGCAAAATCTGCCCCTTTCGTCAATCCGTTGTTGTCCATTTTTTGCCATATGTCGTTGACTACTACACATAATTCGGTAAATCGTGTGAATTCTGTCTAAATTTTTCCTCACCACGGTTTAGTGCAGAGTTACCCAAACTTCAGCTTTTGCCGGAAAAGACCTCTTGGGCTCGAAAGGTGGTTTCTCACAGCACAAAAGGACGCCTTGTGTACCAGACGTCCCTCCGCACCGCCTGAAACAGTTGGCCCATTTGACCTTATAAACTCCATAAACTCTAAACTCTATAAACTCCATAAACTCTACAAACTCCATAAACTCTATAAACTCCATAAACTCCAATCACACCTTATCATTTGTTAAGACCAGAACCCAATAATACCTTGTAAATTTTGCCCGGATGAGCCATAATAGCCTGAGCTTATCAGCGCTCAGGCTGCGGCTATGAGTTTTTTTGCCAAACTTTTGAGTTATAGAACCCCACTATGTTTGTGCTTTTTTAGAAACCCGGTTTTTGAGGCCTAATTGATGGCCTTTTGGGGCAAAAAGCGCCCTTTTTTACGCTAAAAAACCTGGTTTCTGGCCATAATACTTTAAAGTGCAAAGGTAGTGAGAACCCATTATAAGGCCAAAAGTTATCTTTAGTCATAAACCTGACGGCTGACCGCTGATAGCGGATGCCTTACCTAACTCAAGTGGCTACCCTGCCAGACCTTTAGGGTTTCGACCATGATTTTGACCCGAAATGGCGTTAAATAGCCAAATTCTGGTCGGGATAAGGCCATTTTGAAAACCCTAAAGGTCTATTCCGGGCAAGGTGGCAACTTGGGTTACCTATGATCATCATCAATACTGACACTACGTCACGAGAGGTAACCACTAATGGCCACTGCTGTTGTTATGCCCCGGCAGGGGAACACTGTCGAACGCTGCCTGATTGCCGCCTGGAAAAAAGAAAAGGGCGATACCGTCACCGCCGGTGACATTCTGTGTGAAATCGAAACTGACAAAGCGATGATGGAGGTGGAAGCGCCCGCGTCCGGCATGGTGTTGGATCTGTTTTTTCAGGCGGGAGAGGAAGTTCCGGTTTTGACCACCATCGCGGTTATCGGCCGGCCGGGCGAGGATGTGACGCCGTTTCGCCCCAACGGCACGGCCGATCACGACGAGAGCGAAACCGCCCCAACCACCAGCCCCAACCCCCCCATACTAGCCACAGGCTCAGGCGGATCGACTGCGCCTACCCCCCGCCTCAAAATCTCGCCTCGGGCCAGACGGTTGGCCGATACGGCCGGCCTCGATCTGACCGGGGTTCAGGGCAGTGGCCCCGGTGGGCGAGTGATGGAGCGCGATGTTCAGGCCGTGCTAACCGCCCGCGTGATCGACCGGCCGGCCCAGACAGCGTCTCAAGCCCCGCCCCTTCACCCCACCTCCGTCCCGACCGGCGCGCCGGTTGATGAAGTTGAGATAGCGCCGGTAAAGGGCATGCGTAAACTCATCGCCGACCGCATGCTGGCCTCGCTGCAAACCACGGCCCAACTGACGCTGCACGCGTCTGCCGATGCTCGCCGTCTGCAGGCCTACCGCCAACGCCTCAAGCAAAGCGCCGCCGGGTTGGGTCTCCAGCCTATGACCGTCACCGATCTGGTGCTGTTCGGCGTATCGCGTCTGCTGCGGCAGCATCCTCAGTTGAACGCGCTGTTCAGCGGTAACACCCTGGCCCAGTATAAAAACGTTCACCTGGCGGTGGCGGTCGATACGCCCCGGGGCTTAATGGTGCCGGTCATCCGCAACGCCCACACCCTCAGCCTGAGCCAGATTGCGGCGGAGAGCAAACGCCTGGCCGCGGCCTGCCGGGATGGGACGATCGCGCCCGTCGACCTCAACGGCGGCACCTTTACCGTGAGTAATCTGGGCGGTCTGGGCGTCGAGAGCTTTACCCCGGTGCTGAACCCCCCCCAGGTGGCGGTTTTGGGCGTATGCAACATCAACCTCAAGCCCGTTGAACGCGACGGCGGGGTGGAATTCGTTCCCCAGCTGGGGCTGTCTCTGACCTTCAACCACCAGGTGGTCGATGGCGCGCCGGCCGCGCGTTTTTTGCAGACCGTCTGTCAGGGACTGGCCGACTTTGAATTATTACTGGCTTTATAGCCCAACCAGGAGTATTCCATGACAAAACTCATCAAAATCGACCCGGTCGAGGCCCGCCAAACCTCGTTTATCGAAGGCCCCCGCCTGCCGGTCAACGCCTACGTCGCCAATCCCCAACGAGAAGCTGAAATTTACGGCCCCGCCACCCTGGTGCGGATGTACCGGGATATGGTTTACATTCGCGAATTCGAGACGGCCCTGGATCGACTCAAGAAAGAGGGAGCGTATCAGGGCCTCGAGTACAACCATCGCGGCCCGGCCCACCTGTCCATTGGGCAGGAAGCGTCGGCGGTCGGCCAGGCTTACCACCTCACGCCCGATGATTTTATCTTTGGCTCCCATCGCAGCCACGGTGAAATCTTGGCCAAGTGCTTCTCGGCCATTGCCCAGTTGAGCGACGAGACACTGACCCAGACGATGGAGCGTTATTTGGAAGGCGCGCCACTGCGGGTTGTCGAGCAGTTTGCCGGGGGGACGGTTAAGGACGTGGCCGTCGATTACATATTATACGGCACGCTGGCCGAAATCTTTGGCCGCGAAAATGGTTTCAACAAAGGTATGGGCGGCTCGATGCACGCCTTCTTCGCCCCGTTTGGGGTGATGCCCAACAACGCCATTGTCGGCGGCTCGGCCGATATCGCTGTCGGTTCGGCGCTGTTCAAGCGGATCAACCGCCGGCCCGGCATTGTCATCGCCAACATCGGCGACGCCTCGACCGGCTGCGGGCCGGTGTGGGAGGCGATGATGGTGGCGGCAATGGATCAGTACCGCACTTTGTGGCCGAAAGAGATCGGCGGCAATCCGCCCATTCTGTTCAACTTTGTTGATAATTTCTACGGGATGGGCGGCCAACCGCAGGGCGAAACGATGGGCTTTGGCGTGCTGGCCCGGATCGGCCTGGGGGTTAATCCTGAGGCCATGCACGCCGAACGGATCGACGGCCTGAACCCGCTGGCCGTGGCCGACGCCATCGCCCGCAAGCGCAAAATCCTGGAGGCGGGACGCGGCCCGGTCTTGTTGGATACGATTACCTATCGCTTCTCCGGCCACTCCCCGTCCGACGCCTCGGCCTATCGCGACCGGGATGAAATCGACGCTTGGAGCCAACACGACTCGCTGGTGACGTTCAGGGCCTATCTGGAAGAGAACGGTCACGCCTCGGCCCAGGCGTTGGAGGCTATTCAGGCTAAAGCGGTCGAGCGGATGGTGGCGGTTTTGCAAGCGGCTAGTTCACTGGAGATTTCACCTCGCGTCGACGGCCGGGGCGAGGCCATCGGCCGGATGATGTTTGCCAACACGTTCAAAGATCACATGGCCGAGGGTGAGCCGGTGGTTTTGCTACCCAAAGAGCAGACCCGCCTGAACGTCACTTTTGCCAAACATCGCTTTGGGCTTGATGCTAACGGCCAGCCTCTCCCCAAACTGCGCACGCTAACCTATGCCGAAGCCCTCTTTGAAGCGATGATCCACCGCTTCTACGAAGACCCGACGATGGTGGCTTATGGCGAGGAGAACCGCGATTGGGGCGGCGCGTTTGGCGTCTATCGCGGCCTGACCGAGGCGCTGCCGTACCACCGCCTGTTTAATACGTCCATCTCTGAAGGCGCTATCGTCGGCACAGCGGTCGGTTATGCCCTCAGCGGCGGTCGGGTGGTGGCCGAGTTGATGTACAGCGATTTTATGGGCCGGGCCGGCGATGAAATTTTTAATCAAATGGCTAAATGGCAGGCGATGTCGGCCAACGTGCTGTCGATGCCGTTGGTGCTGCGGGTGTCGGTTGGCGCTAAGTATGGGGCGCAGCATTCGCAGGATTGGACCTCGTTGGTGGCTCATATTCCGGGCCTGCAAGTGATGTTCCCGGCCACCCCGTACGACGCCAAAGGCATGCTCAATCTGGCCCTGCGAGGCACCGATCCGGTCGTTTTCTTCGAAAGCCAGCGGCTCTACTCTGAACCGGAAATACTGGTCGAAGGTGGGGTGCCGGTCGATTACTATGAAGTGCCGCTGGGCGAGCCGGTGGTACGCCGCAGCGGACAGGATGTGACCCTGGTCACCATCGGCGCGACACTGTACCGGGCGCTGGCCGCCGCCGATGAGCTGGCCGAAAAATACGGCCTCTCCTGCGAGGTGATCGATACCCGCTTCATCAATCCGCTCAACTACGAACCGATTATCGCGTCGGTCAAAAAAACGGGCAAGATCGTGCTGGCCTCCGATGCCTGCGAACGCGGTTCATTCCTGCACACGATGGCCTCCAATATCAGCCAGATCGCCTTCGATGATCTGGATGGGCCGGTGGCGATCGTCGGCGCGCGCAACTGGATCACGCCGCCGGCTGAGTTGGAGGAGGCATTTTTCCCGCAGAAAGAGTGGATTATCGACACCCTCCATGAACGAATTTTACCGCTGCCGAACCATCAAGTCAGCACAGTCCAGACGGCTGATGAGATTTTGCGCCGGAACCGATGGGGAGTTTAGCGGGGGCAGAACGGGCCAACCGCATCCGGTCTGTATTTGCTCTTCCGGGCCATTGTCGATATAATGCGCAGATAATATCATACCTTAGTGAAGGTGCCCGCGGCCCCGGATGGCGCGGGTGGTAACGGCGAAGCCGGTGCAAGTCCGGCGCTGTCCCGCAACTGTAAGGTGTGGGATGGAGCGTTCGAGATGACGAGATCGGGTGTTTTTGAGCGATCTGCCCATCTCCAACCATTGACCTCCATTCTCAACCAAGCCAGGTCGCCCGCCTCACTTTAGCTTTGCATCGCCTCGTGGGAAGGACGTGGAAGCAGGTAGTACGACAGAAAAGTTTCGTCGTTTTCACCCGACCTTCACTCACAAGGTCGGGTTTTTGTTTGTATTGGCCTTTCGTATCGCCTCAATAATTAAGAGAGGGTCAGACAAACTTAAGTTTGTCTGACCAAAGTTGGTTGCTCTTGAGGTCATACGCCTGTTTAATAGAGGGTGAGGTTACGATGACATTTCACAAACGGTTACGCTGGAGTATGCTGTTGGTGTTGCCCCTGCTGCTAGGGGTTCGGATAGCCTGGGCCTATCCGGCCGCAGCGCCGTCGAGTATGCATATTATGGAAGGTTTCCTGCCGCTCGGTTGGGCTGTTTTTTGGTGGCTGGTGGCGCTGCCGTTTTGGATCATCGGTTTCATCAAAGTTAAGAAGTTATTGACCGAGAAACCGGAGCAGCGGCTGTTGCTGGGGCTGGCCGGCGGTTTTATCTTTGTCCTGAGCGCCCTGAAAATCCCCAGTGTAACCGGCTCCAGCAGCCATCCAACCGGCACCGGCTTAGGCACGATTTTATTTGGCCCGTTTGTGGTGGGCATCTTAGGCACTATTGCCTTAATCTTTCAAGCGTTACTGGTCGCGCATGGCGGCATTTCAACCTTAGGGGCTAATGCGATGAGTATGGCCATCGGCGGGCCGTTGATCGCCTACGGGGTGTGGCGGCTGTTGCGGGGTAAAGCGCCGAGCTATGTTAATGTGTTTGTAACCGCCTTCGTGGCCGATTTAGCCACCTACGTTATTACCACTTCCCAATTGGCGCTGGCCTTTCCAGACCCGGTCAGTGGCTTTATGGGCTCGTGGTTGACCTTCGCCGGTATCTTTGCCGTAACCCAAATTCCGCTGGCCGTGGCTGAGGGTATTTTGACGGTCCTGATCTTTAATGCACTGCAGACATCCGCAACCGCCGAAATGCAAGCCTTAGGTTTACAGGAGGCGTAAGATGAGTTCGCAGCTACAAAACCAACCTAAACGACTCGGGGCGGGCCTCATTATTTTGGGTATCGTGGCGATAGTGCTGCTAATGGCTATCCCCCTCTTTGTGGTTCGAGACAGCCAGTTTGGCGGCTCAGACAATGCCGGGGCCAAGGCGATTACCGCCATCGCGCCCGACTATAACTCGCAATGGATTACCAACTTTTGGACGCCCCCCGGCGGTGAGACGGAAAGCATGCTGTTTGCGCTTCAGGCTGCGGCCGGCGGGATTCTGATCGGCTATCTGTTCGGGTATTTGCGGGGGCGGAAGGCGGCCCAACAATCATCACCGGATAGTTGATGAGGGACGTGGTGGACGGTTGGTATTAAACCATTGATTGATTTCTGGAGCGTCAAAGTTTACTTTGACTTAATGTGAATGACAAAGCCAGCTTTGTCGCTCCAATTTTGTTGTCAGAGGACTCGTCGTTGCATATCATCGATTGCTATGCTTACAGTAATAAAATCCGGGCGGTAGACCCGGCCCAAAAAGCCGGGCTGGCCGTAATTGTCTTGGGATTGTGTTTGGCGTTTAATCATCCGGTGGTGAGTTTGCTGGCGGTGGCTTGGATGTGGGGGCTGGCGGTGTGGCAAGCCGGGCTGCCGGTGCTTGTTTTTGGCCGGGTGCTGCTGGCTGAACTCTTCTTTCTGGCCTTAGCCACGGTGGCGGTGGCGCTTAGCGTCAGCCTTAACGCCCCGGCCAACCCCGATGCCTGGCTGCTGCCGGTTGGCCCCCTGTGGATTTCCTCTACCCCGGACGATATCTTTAAAGCCGCTAATCTGGTGCTGCGCGCGTTGGGGGCGGCGTCGGCCATGAACTTCCTGGCCTTGACCACGCCCCTGGTCGATCTGGTCGATCTGCTGCGCCGGTTGCGGTTCTCGCCGATTCTTATCGATCTGATGACGGTGATGTACCGTTTTATCTTTGTATTGATGGAGAGTTTAAACCGTATGTATGTGGCCCAGGACAGCCGGCTGGGTTACAGCTCCTATTGGCGGGGAATGTCGAGCGCGGGGTTACTGGGCAGCCGGCTGTTCATCGAGGCCTTCCAGCGCAGCCAGCGATTGCAAACGGCGCTCGATGCCCGGGGATACGAGGGCGGTCATCTGCAAGTTTTGCCGACGACCTATTATCGTAGTGATAAGTTGTTGGCGATGAGTGCGGCCGCGATCCTTAGTTTGGCTGCCGCTTGGCTGGTGCTGTGATGTCCTGGCTCGAATTCGCCGATGTCTACTACCGCTATCCGGGCCAGGAGCGCTATGCGCTGGATGGTTTAACCGTCACGTTTCCCGGCGGCGAAAATATCGCGCTGATCGGCCGCAATGGGGCCGGCAAGTCAACCTTGTTTCTCCATTGCAACGGTCTGTATCGGCCAGACGCCGGGGAAGTGCGCTTTGCCGGCCGGCCGCTGGTTTACGACCGGAAGTCGCTTAAGGCGTTACGGCAGCACGTGGGCGTCGTTTTCCAAAACGCTGATGAACAACTGTTTAGCGCCAGTGTAGCGCAAGACATCAGTTTCGGCCCCTTTAACCTGGGGTTGACCGAACCGGAAGTTCGTCGCCGGGTGCGGATGGCCGCCGAGTTGTGCGAGGTAGTCGATATGCTGGAGCGCCCGACCCACGCCCTCAGCGGCGGGGAAAAGGCGCGGGTGGCGCTGGCCGGCGTGCTGGCTATGGATCCTGATATCCTCATCAGCGATGAACTAATGGCCAACCTCGATCCCTGGGGCCGGCGGCGTATCTTCGATATTTTCAAGCGGCTGCATCAGCGCGGCAAAACTATCGTGCTGGCCACCCACGACCTCAATGTGGTGCGCCGGTGGGCCACTTACGTGGTGGTCATGGCCGGCGGTCGAGCGGCCTTTGCCGGGTCGCCGGATGATCTGCTGGCCAATCAAGCGGTGCTGGCAGAAACCGGTCTGGCCCAGGTTTGGTTTGATGAAATTTAGGAAGACAAATTAAATAACTCGGGCAATGTGTCAGGAGATTAGGGAGTTGGCTTTAGAAATTGCCTGGTCGCCTTATCTCCCCATCTCCTTTCTCTGTATGGGGGACGTTATTTAATTGCCAACCCCTAAGAAACTGGCTATACTGCTGTTAGCCTAACCCTCTCAGACGTAAGTCAATGGGAATAGTGGCCAATGTAATCTGGCTTACCGTTCCACCCCCAAAGCCCATTAGAATAGTAGAGGTATCGTAAGAGTTCTGTAATAATTCGGTGGCAATACTGCATAGAACTACGGTAACGACTCAGATTGGCGCTGTTTTGATCAGAGTCTAACCGAACTTGCGGAACAGCAACAGGAGTCAAGCTGGGCCGGAGCGACAAAGCTGGCTTTGTCATGCACGGTCAGGCCAAAGTAAACTTTGGCGCTCCAGAACGTTATTTTTAGAGAGGAGAAGGTGTGATGGGGAAAAGATTAAACATCAATTTGGGTTGGTTAGTCGTTTTTATCGGACTGCTGCCGTTTTTGGTCCAGTGCGCTTCAACCGGTTCCGGCGCGGTCCAAACTCAAGCGAAGGCTGAACCGGCCGCTGACAGCCCGGCCGCCGCGGTCGAAGAGGCCGGCCCCCCCGGCGTCGAGCCCCCCCCCGGCTATGAGGGTAAAACCTGGGCCGATGTGATCGCCGAAGCGCGCGGCCAAACCATCAACTGGTATATGTGGGGCGGCCAGGATAACATCAACAACTGGATTAACGGCTTTGTGGCCGATACGCTCAAAGCCCAGTATGATATCACCCTCAACCAGGTCCCGCTGGTCGATACGGTGGAAGCGGTCAACAAAGTTTTGGGTGAGGTCGAAGCCGGCGTTGAAACGGACGGCGCGGTTGATATGATCTGGATCAACGGCGAGAATTTTCATACCCTGCGCCAGGCCGACCTGCTCTACGGTCCATTTGCTCAATTTTTGCCGAACAGCCCCAACGTGAATTGGGATGACCCCAGCGTTAACACCGATCTGGGCTTGCCGGTTGACTTTTACGAGTCGCCCTGGGGCAAAGCCCGCATGGTCATCGCCTACGACAGCGCCAAACTGCCGGAGCCGCCGACCACTATCGACGGCCTGATCGAGTGGATTAAGGCTAACCCCGGCAAATTTACCTACCCCGCTCCGCCTGATTTTACCGGCACGGCCTTCATCACCCACCTTTGCTACCACGCCGCCGGCGACGACCCGCCCTTTACCGTTGAATTTGATAAACAGGTTTTTGACGAAACGTTTCCGGCCTGTTGGGATATGCTTAATGACATCGAACCTTACCTGTGGCGCGAGGGTCAGACCTATCCCGAAAGTCATGCCCGGCAGCAGGACTTATTTGCTAACGGCGAGGTCTTTTTCGATATGGCCTTTAACCCGGCTGAAGCTTCCAGCCTGGTCGCCGCCGGCCGCTTCCCGGAAACCACGCGCACCTTTGTCTTCGACTCCGGCACGGTGGCGAACACCCACTACGTGGCTATTCCGGCCAACGCGGCCCACAAAGCCGCAGCGATGGTGCTGGCTAACTTCCTGCTCTCTCCGGACGCTCAATACAGCAAAGCCGATGTGGCCAATTGGGGTGATTTCCCGGCCGTCGAAGTTGCGCGTCTCAGCCCGGATTGGCAAGCTAAATTCAGCGCCTTGCCTCGCGGCGTGGCTACCCTATCCAACGATATTCTGGATAAAAATCGTTTACCCGAACTGCCGGCCACCTGGCGTTTACCGATGGAAAAGGGGTGGGAAGAGAACGTCTTGAAACGATAACCCCAGGCCGCAGGTTGCAACCCTGAACTCGGCAACCCTGCCGCACAAGGAGACTCTGCTTGTTATTCGGACAAGATATTCGTGTGGCCAAACTTCCGGCCAACCAACCGAAAGCGCAGCCCCATGCTTGGGGCGAGCGCCTGAAGTTGATGTTGATGCTTGGCCCGGCTTTAGCCGTTATTCTGTTTTTGTTTATAGGCGGCTTAGGTTTGGCGCTGCTGCAAAGCCTGGGCTACCTGCCCTTTATCGGCCGTACGGACCTATCGGTTGAAGCGTATCGCACTATTCTCAGTCGCGAAGAATTTTACCGGTCACTGCTGCTGTCGCTGTGGATCAGTTTGGCTTCAACCGGGCTGGCCACCGGGTTGGCGGTCGGTTCGGCGCTGGTGCTGCGCCAGCATTTTAGGGGGCGGCGTTGGGTCATGTTTATTTTTCAGCTCAACATTCCCATTCCTCATTTAGTCGGAGCGGTCGGTATCCTATTTTTGTTTTCCCAGAGCGGTTTTTTGGCCCGGTTGGCTTACCTGGCCCACCTGATCGACGCTCCCGGCGACTTCCCGGCTTTGGTCTTCGATCGATACGCCATCGGCATTATCCTGGAGTACCTTTGGAAATCGACCTGTTTCATGGGCGTGATTGTCCTGGCGGTGATGCAGTCGGTGGGCGAAGATTACGAACAGGCGGCTCAAACCTTGGGGGCTAATCGCTGGCAGCGTTTGCGCTACGTGCTGCTGCCGCTGATCATGCCGGGTATTCTATCGGCCTCAATTTTGGTGTTCGCGTTTACCTTCGGCGCGTTTGAAGTGCCGCTGCTGCTCGGCCAGCGTTACCCCTCGGCCCTGCCGGTGCTGGCTTACCGTTATTACACCGATGTCGATTTGAACTTCCGCCCCGAAGCGATGGCGGTCAGTGTGATCATTAGCGCCTTTGTAACGCTGTTGATTTTTGTTTATGTCCGGGTGAGCCGGGGCATAAGTCGGAGATAGAGATAGAGATAGAGATGGAGATAGAGAAGGGTAATCCGTTTGATGGATTTTTTAACCGTCTGTAAATAATTTGGTGGGGATGGAGTTTGGCAGATCAGGAGATAGTCATTTCATCAAAACCGATTTCAGTCAGATCGACCGGGGGCGATCAATGGGGGCGCTGGCTGGTGAGGCTGGTCATTATGGGGGGGCTGCTGCTGCCGTTTTTGCCGCTGCTGCTGTGGTCGGTTAGCCACCGCTGGTACTTTCCGGCGATCATCCCTACCGAGTGGAGTTGGCGCGCCTGGAGTTATGTCTTTAAGGCTAACAGCCAGGTTTTGCCGGCGCTGGGCTACAGCCTGGTTATTGCTCTGGCCACAACGCTGCTGTCGATCCTCATCGGCATCCCCGCCGGTCGAGCGATGGGCTTATACCGGTTTCGCGGCCAAACAGTGGTCCGGGTTCTGATTTTAGCGCCCGTGATTGTGCCGCCGCTGGCCGTGGCGATGGGCATTCACATGGTGTTTATCCGCTACGGCCTGGCCAATACGCTAGCGGGCGTGGTGCTGGTTCATTTGATTCCGGTCACTCCCTATGTGGTGCTGATTATGGCCAGTATCTTTGCTAACTATAATCCGGAGTATGAAGCTCAAGCCCGCAGTCTGGGCGCGAGGCCGGGGCAAGTGTTCCGCTACATTACCTTTCCGGCTATTTTACCGGGGATCGTGGTGGGCGGGCTGTTCGCTTTTATCATCTCCTGGAGCGAGTACCTGCTAACGCTGCTGATCGGCGGCGGGCAGGTCATTACCCTGCCGCTGCTGCTGTTTTCTTTTGCCAACAGCGGCGATAATGCCCTGACCGCGGCCCTGAGCCTAATCTTCATCGGCCCGGCGATTATCTTTCTGGTGTTGACCTCGCGGTATCTGACCGGGCGACACGCCGCCGTTGGAGGGGGTGGCCGGTTATGACCCAAGTGGATTTGCAGCGATTGACCAAAATTTACCCTGGCGGCGAAAACCCGGCGGTCCATCACTTGAGTTTAACCATCCCAGACGGGCGGGTAACGGCCCTGCTAGGCCCTTCCGGCTGCGGCAAAACCACCGCGCTCAAAATGGTGGCCGGGTTGATTAAGCCCAGCGCGGGTGATATCCTGTTCGACGGCATCTCGGTCCTGGGCGTACCCACCGAGAAACGAGAAGCCGTTATGGCCTTTCAAAATCACCTGCTGTTTCCCCATATGTCGGTGAGCGAGAATATCGGTTTTGGCTTGAAAATGCGGGGGGTGGATCGAACCGCTGTCCGACAGCGGGTGGCCGATATGCTGGCCCTGGTCCGCCTGCCGGGCCTGGAAGCGCGCCGGCCTTATCAACTCTCGGGGGGGCAGCAGCAGCGGGTAGCCCTGGCTCGCGCCTTGATTGTGGAGCCAAAGGTGCTGCTGCTCGACGAGCCGCTGTCTAATTTGGATGCTCACCTACGCAGCGAAATGCGCGAGCTGATTCTCGATGTTCAGCAGCGATTCAACCTGACGACAATCTTCGTGACCCATGATCAAGAAGAAGCGGTAGTCCTGGCCGATCAGATCGCGCTGTTGTTTGAGGGGCAGTTGCAGCAGTATGGTCCCCCCCAGGCCTTTTACGACCGGCCGTTGAGTGAGCGGGTGGCTCGATTTTTTGGCGGGGTCAATTTTATTCCGGGTCACAAGCGGGGTGAAGACATCCAGACTCCGTTGGGTTTATTTCAATGTCCATCCGCGCCGCTCTTGGACGGAGCGGTGCTGCTGACCATTCGGCCGGAGAATATTCAGCTTGACAGCCATGCCTCCGGCGCTAATGGGGCTTATGGGCGCATCAAAAGTAGTGTTTATATGGGAACGCACGCGCGGTTCAAAATTTTAGCCGAAGGTAATTCCCCCCAACCCCCTGTAGCGATCGAGGTCGTGACCGGGGCAGCAGGCGTTAACCAGTTTGCCGTGGGCCAGCGAGTCAGGCTGCACCTGCCTTCTGAAAAAATCTGGCTGGTTCCGGCCGAACGGTAGTTAATCCAGCAATTCGCGTACTTTGCGGGCCAGGGTATCCGCCGAAAACGGTTTTTCCAGCAGGTCCAACCCCTCGGTGGTGATATTATACTCATCTAGAACATCATCAGGGTAGCCGGAGATGTACAGGACTTTAAGCATCGGATGGCACTGCTTTAACTGTTTAGCCAGTTCATAGCCATTCATAGTAGGCATAATAACATCGCTGATGAGCAAATCGATAATAGCTTTTGAATGGCAGCACACGGCCAGGGCCTCTTCGATAGAGGCCGCTTCCTTAACGTTGTAGCCGCGTTTGCGCAAGAACTTAGCCGTAACCGTCCGAACACTGGCTTCATCTTCCACCAATAGAATGGTTTCATAGCCAATGAGATCCAACGGGTGGGGTTCGAGTATGGTCGGCGGACGGAGCATTTCGGTTGTGACCGGCAAATACAGCTCGAATGTGCAGCCTTGACCGACCTGACTAAACACCTGAACCTGGCCGCCCAATTGCCGGACAATGCCATAAACGGTTGACAGACCCAAGCCCGTGCCTTCTCCCATCGCTTTGGTGGTAAAAAAGGGCTCAAAAATACGGGATTGAACCTCCGGCTGGATGCCGGTGCCGCTATCCGCCACTGTCAGCCGGACATAGTGGCCCCCAATTAACTCCATACTTTTAGCCGTAGCCGAGTCAAGCTCGATAGCCGTGGTGGCGATGGTTAAATTGCCGCCCTTTGGCATGGCGTCGCGAGCATTAATCGCCAGGTTCAAAAGCACTTGCTCTATCTGGCCGGCGTCGGCTTTGATAAAGGGTAGGTCTGGCGCCAGATTATCCACCAGGTCGATGTTTTCACCGATGAGACGGCCCAGCATATTTTTAATTTGGTCGATTACGTCGTTGAGGTTGATGACCTGGAACTGCACCGGCCGCTGACGGCTAAAGGTTAAAAGCTGCTGGGTTAAGATGATCGCCCGTTCGCTGGCGATTTTAATCTCGTTGATCTCGTAGCGTCGGGGATCGTTCGGGTGAAAAGAGTCTTTGAGCAGCAGCTCACATTGGCCGGAGATGACGGTCAATAGATTGTTGAAATCGTGAGCTACGCCGCCGGCTAATTGGCCAATGGCTTCCATCTTTTGGGCGTGCCGGCGCTTTTCCTCGGCCTGCTTGCGCAGGGTAATATCGCTAACTACCCCGTAAACCACCGCCGACTCGCCTTCGTACGTAACGCGGCCGCTGTCGCGCACCCAAATCACCTGGCCGTCGGCCCGCATAATCCGGTATTCGACTTCGCTGTCTACGCCCTGCGCCAGCCGTTCGGCTTGAGCCGCAGCGATCATGCGATCATCGGGATAGATGACCCGTGACGGCCAGAAATTCCAATCGGCTTCAAACATCGACAGCGCATAGCCGGTTAACGTTTCAGCGTGGGGTGAAATATAGCGGTTGATATGGGTTCCGTCAGGGGCAATTTGGGTTACATAGATGTGATCGCTGATGGAATTGATCACCTGGCGAAACCGTTCTTCGTTGGCGCGGAGTTGGTCGGCCAGCCGTTTGGTTTCTAAAGTTTCCAATTCGGCAATACGCTGCCGGGCTTGTTCTAATTCTATAAAAAGGGCTTCTATGGTTAGGTTGTCGTTTTGGATCATAAGTTTGGTCAATTTGGGGTTGTGAATCAAATTTATTGTAAATAATATTGTAAAAAATGTCGGCTTGAAACACAACTTGAGCTGAAAATTTTTCTCCCCTTAACTTTTCACATTTGTTTTTAGCGGCGTATAATTAATAGCAGCTTGGCTCGTTACCCGATCATTGTGCTGAGGTAACCCTTATCGCTCTTAGACACCTTATGGATACGATTGAAACTCGCCCCGGTCAACCCTCCCTTCGCTGGCAGCAGTCGCTGGCCTCCGGTTGGGCCATTTTGCGGCAGCCGAAAACGGCCACGCTCCTGCTGGTTGTTGTGATTGTTATGGCCGTATTGGGCGGGTTTTTTCCGCAGCAAACTACCCCCGAGACGACCGTCGAGATTTGGACGGCTTCGCTGCCCTCCTGGCTTCAACCGTGGGGAATCCCCCTTTTTTGGTTGGGCTTTGCTCAAATTTTTCAATCGATTTGGTTTTGGCTGCCGGTGGCGCTGCTGCTGTTGAGCTGCGCTGTGGCCCTGGCCGATTATCTGCCATTCTGCCGCCGGCGTATGGTCGAACAACCGGCCGATATTGGCTGGCAGCACCCTCTGGCGGAGCGGGTTGAGCAGTCGATTCGTTTGCCGGCCTCCCCTGACGATTTTCTGGATCAGCTCAAGACCCAGTTAACCCGCCAGGGGTTTAAGATCGACGCCTCGCCTGACGATAATGAGCGAGCCATCAGCGCTGCCCGCGGGCGATCAAGCTGGTGGGCGGTTTTAGCCGTGTACGGCGGGCTGGCCGGGCTGTGCCTGGCCTTCATCGTGAGTTATTTCAGCTTGGCCACTGAGACCATCACCCTGCATCCTTTTACCCCCGCTACCAGCCGCTTATTTAACGGGGGTTTTGAACTCGACAGCACCGGTACAGCGTCGGCCGAAGGGACGATCACCTTTTCGCCCTCCAAGGCTGACTCACCGCAGTCGATACCCTGGCGGTTGTACTGGCCGACCCCATTTCAGCGGACGCTGCTGATCCCCACGGCGCAGGAGCCGGTGCTGACGGTGACTGCTCAGGATGACACCGGCCAACGGCGTAAACTGTTCCCGCTTCAAACCGAACTCCGGCCGGCGACTTATCTGAACCTGCCCTTGGGCAGCCCCGACGAGCCGCTTTTTTTCCTGATCCCCAACACCAGACTCCTGTTTCAGATTACTCCTGCCGCTGTCCTGGCCGATAACCAACTCAACGTCCAGGTGGGTTTTGAAGGCACTGCCGTACCCATCGAAAACCGCATGCTGACTGTAGGCGAGGCGTTTACGGTGAGAGGCTTTACCGTTACGGTTGCGCTCAACCAGCAGGTCTCGCTGATAGCCTGGCGCGATTGGGCCCTGCCTCTATACCTGGTTAGTCTAATCGCTATTGTTGCGGGTGTTGGGCGGCTCTATTTTCGCGCCCCCTGGCAAATCTGGCTGATCCCGGAAGTCAAAGGCCGGGGCGGGCAGCTTTACGGCGTGGTTGAGAAATTGGCTTTTGCGCCCGGCAACCCCGCCCCGTTTTTAGAGCAACTGCTTCAAGCTGGCTCCTCCCCGGAGGCTAACCCTGAGGTAACGCCTGACTAACCCAACCATACCCAACCATAAGGATTAACTTAATATGGGAGTAGGAATAAAAATGACCTTCATTTTGGTTATTCTGGCTGGCCTGTTGGCGCTGACCGCGTGCAGTCCAGCCCCAACCCCGGAAATTGTGACCCGCATCGAAACGGTCATCGTCGAGCGAGAAGCCGAGCCTGTGACCATTGTGGAAACCGTTGAAGTTCCGGTTACGGTTGAAGTGGAGAAAACTGTGGAGGTAGAGGTAACGCCCACGCCGTTGGGCCAACGTTACCAGACGGTCGACGCCACGCTGGTCACGGCCGCCGACGCCCCGGCAGCCGCTTTACTTCGGCAGCAGGCCCAGCCCTTTCAAGCGCTAACCGGGGCCGCCATTGCCATCGAAACCGTGCCGGATTTGAACCAAGCCATCGTGATCGACGCGGAGACGGGCCAAAATCGGTATGCCGGTTACGTCTACCCGGCTCAATGGCTGGCCGATTACGCCGCCCAGGACTACCTGGCCGACCTGACCGAGCGGGTACAAGCTGATGAGGTGTTGGCTTGGGCCGACATCGCCCCCGTTTACCGCGATATCGCCGCCGGGTATGGAGGCCAGACCTATGGTATCCCTATCGCCGGTGATGTGCAGTTGGTTTACTACCGGCCCGATGTCTTAAAAGAAATTGGTTTAGCTCCCCCCAAAACCTGGGACGACTATCTGGAAATTGCCGGCGCTGCCAATGAGTTAGATATTAATGAAGACGGTTCGTCAGATTTTGGCTCTTGCCTGGCCAAAGCGGACCAGAGCTATACCATTTTTTATAGTATGGTTAGCCCGTACCTGCAATTTGAAGGACCGGCTCAGGGCAGTTTGTTTTCCCCGGATGATTTCGAACCGTTGATCGATAACCAGGGCTTTAGACGCGCTCTGGAGTTATATAAAGAAACAAGCCGGTACAGCCCGCCTGAGGAGTTGACCAACGGCCTGACCGAAACCCGGCAGCTCATGCTCGACGGCCGCTGCACGCTGACCGTCGACTCGGCGGCTTTGGGCCAACTGGCCGCCGATCCCGACCAATCCGCGATTGCCGATAAATTCGCCGCCGTGGTGCTGCCCGGTGCGGCCGAGGTGGTCGATCGGGCAACCGGGGCGTTAGTGCCTTGTGATGAAGAGCAAGAAAATTGCCCCTTTGCCATTGAGGAAATCAACCACGCGCCCTTTATGGCCTCCGGCGGCTGGGTTGGCAGTCTCAATCCGGCCACAGCTGAGCTGACCCAAAACGCCGTTTACGACTTTTTGGCTTATGTCAGCGCCCCGGAGCAGGCGAACGCGGCGGTGGCCGCCAATCCGGCGCTCAATCCCTATCGTATCTCCCAATATCTCAATCGCCAGCCGTGGGTCGAAGCCGGCCTCAGCCCTGAAGTCTCCGCCAACTTCCTGAGCGCCACCGAACAGACCCTGGCCTCGCCTAACGTGGTCTTAAATCTGCGTATTCCTTCCCACCAACGCTACCAGACCGAAGCTCTGTCACCTCTACTCAACCAATACCTGGCCGATCAATTAACCGCCGATGAGATGATCGCCGCCCTGCTTGACCAATGGCAGACCATTACCGATGCCGCCGGCCATCAGGAACAGCTTAACGCGTATTTATTGTCGCTGGGGATAACCGGTCAGTAATCATTGCCCCTCGGGCTGAGGCCGGCCATCCCCGGCTGCATATGGGCTACACATCGATGTGACGCAGGATTTGGGCCGCTGTTTCAGGCGGGGTAGGGTTGATGTAAAAGCCCGATCCCCACTCGAAGCCGGCTGTTCGGGCCAGGCGAGGCATCAGCTCGATGTGCCAGTGGTAATCTTGCTCGATGGTTGACCAATAACCGGGCCGCAGCCGGCGGAAAGGCGCCATGTGCAGCATATAATTGAAAGGCGGATTATCGAGCGCGGCGCGCAGCTTTCTTAAAACCAGCTTTAAGACCTTCGCCAGATCCAACGTTTCTCCCCAAGTGATATAGGTGTAATCCGGGCTGTGCCGCTTGGGCAAAATCCACAATTCAAACGGGAACCGGGCTGCATAGGGCGACACCGCTACAAAATGGTCGGTTTCAATGACCAATCGTTCCCGGAAAATCTTGGTTTCTTGCTTGATATAATCGCAAAAAATACAGCGGCGTTTGTACTCAAAATATTCCATGGCCGCCACCAGCTCCTCTTTGACCCGTTTGGGGGTAATGGGGGTGGCGATTAATTGGGAATGGGCGTGTTGAATGGTCGCGCCGGCGGCCTGACCTTGATTTTTGAAAATCAACACATACTTAAAGCGGTCATCGCCCTGCAAATCCATAATCCGCTGGCGGTAGGTGGTTAAAACCTTGGCGATATGCTCTTCCGGCAAATCGACCAGGTCTTTGTGATGGTCCGGCGTCTCGATAATGACCTCGTGAGCGCCGACGCCATTAATCATATCGCATAGCCACATGCCTTCCCGGTCCAATTCACCTTCAATCCGTAGGGCCGGGTATTTATTGGGGACTACTCGCACTTCCCAGCCGGGGGTGTCGGGCGCCGTCCCGGGCTGGCGTATCGAAAAAACTTCCAGGGGGGGATTTAATTCATTTCCTTCACAAAAAACGCACGGGCCGGGTAATCGGGTTTCAGTGGCCACGCTAAACTCTCGGGGTCTTTTGCCCCGTTCAGTAGCGATGATAACCCAACGGCCCACCACAGGATCTTTACGTAGTTCCGGCATCAGTTACCTCCTTGTAAATGATGATGGCGGTGTGTGTACTCGATATATCAAGCGTCCTATCTACGGTTTTACCGGCTCAGGATGCAGCGATACAGTGATTCTAGCATAGAACCGGTCCGGATGATAATTTGATTTTAGCCTCAGGTGTCTGTCACGTTGGACGGAGATGCTCCCAGCCGGTGCGCAGATTGAGATCGCGCTGCGGGAAGGGGATTTCGATGCTGTGCTCGACAAAGGCATCCCACAACATGTAATATAAGTCGCTGCGTACTCGAGGCCGGCGCGACGGCTGGTCGATCCAGACCGCCAGGTCAAAATTGAGGCTGGAGTCGCCAAACCCCCGGAAGAGCAGCATCGGCTCCGGGTCACTCAGCACCAGACCATGCCGGGCGGCGGTTTGCAAAGCAATTTGCCGGACCTGTTTAGGGTTACTGTTGTAGCTAACGCCCAACGGCACCATCATCCGTACTTTGGTCTCGGTTTTGGTAAAGGTGGTAATCTGGTTGGTTAAAAAGGTTTGATTGGGAATGATCAGCTCCACATTATCAATGGTGCGCACCGTAGTGGCCCGCGTGCTCAATTTATCGACCACGCCAATTTCGCCGTTGAGATCAATCACATCGCCCGGTCGCACCGCCTGTTCTAGCAGCAAGATCAGGCCGCTGATAAAATCGGCCACAATTTGCTGCAAGCCAAAGCCAATGCCCACCGACAACCCACCGCCGATCAAGGCCAGGGTAGACGGATCCAACCCCACCACTTGCAGCACGGCTACCACTCCCAGTAAAAAGATAAAATAACGGCTGATGGTTGTAACGGCGTTGACCACCCCTGGCTCATGACCCAGCCGCGGATTCAGCACCCGATAGAGCAGAATTTCGGTAATCCAGGCCGCTACGACGAAACAGTACAGAACAACCAGCGCAAAGAAGATGACGCGCAGCGTGACAGTGGTGCCAAAGATGGTGAACAACGGGGCATCAATAACCAAATTGAGACCGACTGTATTCAAGACTAGCAGGACGCCCAGCACAGTCATAAAGACCGGCAGCAATATCCAGCGGTGGTAGGGCCGGGCAGCCGGGCCGAAATAGGCATACATCCCCATCAAGACCAGACGATAAGCTAGCCAAATCAAAATAAGGTAGATTGAATTGTGTAGAATACCGACCGGGTAGTTAAGACGGATAAATAGCCAAATGGTCAGTTGAACCAAAATCAGCGTCAACAGGGGCGAGTAGAGATGCTCGATGGCCGCCAGCCCGCGCCGCCACCAGGCCGGCCCGTCGACGGCAGCCGTATGCCGGCCCCGCTCTCTTTTTCTAAGCCAACTTTGGCCGATTTCCGGCAAATACCAACCCGCGATCAATATAACCATCACGGCAACAATTTGCCGCTGAACCAACGGGCGGGCCAGGAAGATGAGAAAAATATCAATTTGGGTAATAAGCAGTTGCAATGATGAATCGGTCGGCATAAATCCTTCCCTTATTTTTCCAGATTCTCGATTTATTCAGGTGACTGGCACTTGGGCTTAAACCGAGAACGCTGAATGGAATACAGCCGTGTTATGCCCGCAATTAAGTGCCAGTCACCTGGCCGGCTGAATAGATACCCTTATTCTTCTATACTCTCGATGGAACACCCCGCCGGCAGATCATACGCCTCCGGACCATAGCCCTGCAGCTCGATCACGGCCAGACCAAAGGCGCACACCCCCTCCGCGGGCGTTAGAACTCCGGATAAAACATTGCCGTAGGCAACATCACCTGCGGCATAAAATTCCTGGCGGTGGAGATGATTGGGCAGGGTGACGGCCGTTCGGGCCTGCTGGGCAAAACCGGCCAGTAGGGGATGGACCCTGGCATCGACGGTCACCTGCCGGTTGGCCGGAATGCGGTTCAAGGTTCGCATCAGGGTTCGCGTTTGCTCGGGATTGGTCAAATATCGGGCCAGGTTAGTGGCCAGCTCAGCTTGGTGCTCGGTGGAAGCAGTACTCAGCATAATCGCTTCCACCGGCAAGAGCGGCCCGGCTGGCTCGTCGTCTCCGCCCGGCAGCGCCGCCACGCCTAAATTATCCTCACCTAACGCTTCCCGCAGCAGCGATAATTCTGTGGGTTTGGCCACGTAAAAAGCGATCTTTTCCTCAATAAACAGCCTCTGCAGCGCCGCCCCATCGCGATTGAGGATCACCCCGGCGTTACCTTGAGCCTCATTGAGCCAGGACAGCCACTTTGTTAAGCCGCTGCTGGCCAGCGTAAAGCGCCCGCTATCATCAAATAGTTCCGGCCCAAAGATTTGTACCCCCCAATGAGCATCTTCAAAGCGCGGCACAAAAGCGATGCTTTTTTCGGCCGATACCTCGGCCAGCAGCTCGTTCAGCGTTTTGGGCGGGGCTGCCACCAGACGTTTGTTGTAGTATAAAGCCACCGGCTGGACCGACATGGGATAACCCCACAACTGATCCTGGTAACTCAGCGCGGCCAGCGTGTTGGGCCGATAATCATTGCGCGTGATCTCATCGGCCGGAATGGGCCGAATATGGCCGGCCTCAACCAACTGGCGAACCCAGTCGTTGGAGCCGATGACCAGGTCCGGACCAATACCCTGGGCGGTGCTGGCTTCATACTGGGCCAGCAGTTCATCGGCCGGAACCGCAATCGTAACAATTCTGGTTTGGGGATTGATTTCGCTAAAGTTGTGGACCAACTGCTCCAGAAAAGCTGCTTCGTCGCCGGTCCAGCCATGCCATAGCAATGCCCGGCCGGAGATACGCGGTGTATCCGAGGGGGCATTTTGACAGCCGGTAACGATGATTAATACCAGTCCGAGTAGAATTAGAAAGAATTTGGACATACCCTGTTTATTGGCCCTATCGAGAGCCGCTCACCTTATTAAAATAGCTCACATGGTTGTGCCGTGGGTTTGAAATGGTTACAATGAGGGTAACTAAATAATACCAGTTGCAGTGCAACTTCTCCCCCAGCCCATTCCGCCATCACCTATCACCCAGCATCAATTGTCAATTATCATTTGTTATTATACCATTTTTTCTTGGAGCCCACTAAAGGAAATAAAGATGACTAAACAATCGGTACTTTTTTTGATATTAATACTGGGCCTGCTCTGGCCGGCTAGCAGCTTAATAAAGGTTCAAGCCGCCTCGAGCGGCCGGGAGCCAGACGCCGCGCCGGTCCTATCGCAGCCGCCTGACATTGACCCCAACCCGGCGGCGCTGCCGGACCAGGCCTTGACCGCTCAAGACGACGTGACTACAACTGCTGGTCATAACCTCTATTTTCCGTTTATTGCCAATGGATTCTGCACCGTCCCCTTCGTTTATAATGAAGTGATACGATACAACCTGAACAAAATCAACGCCCCCGAGGCCTGGCTGCGATGTGTTCAGGGCGAAGGGGTGACGGTAGCCGTGGTCGATACCGGCATCGATCTCGATCACCCGGATTTGCAGGCCAACCTGGTTAGCGGCCAGAGCTTTGTGACCGGCGTCAGCAGCCCGGATGACGATGAGGGCCACGGCACCCATGTGGCCGGAATGGTCGCCGGGGTGGGCAATAACGGCGGGATAATTGGCGTGGCGCCCAAGGCCAAGCTGATGCCGGTTAAGGTGTTGAACAGCCAGGGCAGCGGCTCGACCCTGGCCATTGCGCTGGGTATCGAGTGGGCCGCCGATCACGGGGCCAGAGTGATTAATCTCAGCCTGGGCGGCGTTAACGACTCCCTCACTCTGCAATCGGCCGTGGATTATGCGCTAAGCAAAGGCGTTTTGCTGGTGGCGGCCGGCGGCAACTGCGGTGATGCCTCTTTCGCCGCCAACGGTTGTTCTTTTCAGGATCAACCGGTCTACCCGGCTGCCGATCCCGATGTTGTGGCCGTGGCCTCCACCACCAGCCTCGATACCCAATCCAGTTTTTCCAATGAAGGCAGCTACATCGAGGTGGCGGCTCCCGGCAGCAGCATTTTTAGCACCTATCCGCCCGGCGGTTACGCCACCCTGAGCGGCACCTCGATGGCCTCCCCGCACGTGGCCGGGCTGGCCGCACTGATTTGGTCGCAGAACCCGGACTGGACCAACCAGGATGTCCGGACGCGAATTAGAGCCACCGCTCACGATTTGGGCAGCAGCGGTTGGGACAGCAAATTTGGCTACGGCCGGATCGACGCCGACGCGGCGCTGGACACCCACCTCACCACCGCCATACCGGAGTTTACCGCCGCGCCGGCGGTATCGGCTGCCGGCGCGGCCGAAGCGCCATATGTACCCGGCGAAATCCTGCTTAAGTTGCGCCCTGGGCTGACGATCAACCACGTCCTCGAGCCGGCCCGCCTGGCTAAGTATAAGGTCAAGGTTGCCCGGACCATCGACTCGCTGGGGGTCATTCAGTTATCGCTGACGGCCGGCCAGGAGCGGGCGCTCTTGGCCGAACTGCTCAACGCCAACGGCGTGACCTATGCTGAGTTGAATTATATCTATACCATAAATTGACGCTGAATGAAGCATCGTTACCACACCAAAACAGTTTTGTCAGGCGATTAGGTCGGTTTGTCTTAGAGGTTGTTTTAAAAGTCCAACCGGCTAAGATGGGTTCAGTCTATTAACCTGAAACGAGGTCGAAAAAGTCACATATCAGGCCAATAAGTAGTTTTCAACTCTAAGTTGTTACATTAATTTAGACAGAATTAACAGGATTAATATGATTTTTCCTTATTTTAATCTTGGAAATCCTGTAAATCCTGTCTATTCATCCTGGTCTCAAACTCACAAGTTAGTTATGAAAATTACTTATTAGGCCATTTTTAGACTGAACCAATCCTTTAAAACAGCTTCTTAGCGGCAGGGTTGTCGGCGAAACGTAAAAAGGCCCCTGATCGTTGACGATCAGGGGCCGGTAATCCGTTGGACTATTTGACCCGGACCAGAGTGCTGCCTCGCTCATTAAATTGGGCGATCAGCTAACGGGCAGTTACCGGCCCAATCTTTGTCGTCTTCCCCGTATAGCTGTGCTCCTCTCCACTACACAATGTTGTAAATCCTTCCAAAATTTGGCGCTAATGATGCTAATTAATCTTTGACGCGCTAAACATAATCATCTTCAAAAGAGTCCAATATTTGCTTTTGGATTCTTTTTTGTTGGCCGGTTCCCCGTTGCCATTCTTTTGTAATTGGTTGTAAGTCTGTGGTCACTTCTCTGACAGTGTTCTGTAGGGTCTCCACAGTACGATAAGGGCAGGTTCGTTGACTTAGTCTAATTGATAACTGAGACGGCTGGCGCAAATTTGATCAATAGGTTGCGGCCACAGCTGACCGAAACTAATCGAGGTTCAAGCGTGGCCGATCAAACGAACGCCGACCGGACAAAGGGGAAATGCTTATAAATCGATTATAAGCAAACATCAGCTTAACCATTGATCGAAGTAGCAACCCAGTGTCATTAAGTTAGTGTAACGGAGTCGAGGCTTCAGCCGGCTAAAGCCTCGACTCCAGCCTTAACTTCATGACATTGAGTAGCAACCCACAGATAGTACCAACGCTTTCAAAGTAGTTTTAACCCAAACAAAGGAGATTTGAACCATGAAACGTACGATGCTGTTTCTATTTGTGTTGAGCATGTTGATGTCCTTGTCGTTGTTGGCCGGCAACCCAACGGATGTAGCCGTATCAAATAACGGTCAATTTCTGTATGCGCTGGTTAACCGGAACAACGCCATTGCCGCGTTCGCCATCAAGGCGGACGGCTCGCTCGAGCCGCTGCCCTTCCTGGAAGGAACGCCCGGTAATTTCGCCGGTCTGGCCAGCTACTAAACCTGGATTTAGAAGGTACCCTGTGAATGTCGGGCACGGCCCGCTAAACTTGAATAAGGTAAGAGAGATCAGTAGATCCAAAATTTGCTCCAAGGGAATAGACGAATCCGGGCTAAGCAATAATGGGTCTACTGAGACTACTCACTATCGGTGAACAATCCCGTGAAACGAGGTGAACCGTGAAGCAATATCCAAACCTAACCACTGTCATAATCCATCTTTCAGTCCAGGGACTGATCTTGATCATCTTCATCGCCGGGCTAGGGTGCGGTCTGACTCTTAATTTGGCCCCGCGGTTGTCTGGTCTGATGAGCGAGCCGGCCTCCAGCCGAACCTGGCGACAGGTTCGCTTGCCGACCCTCACTCCGACGCTGGCGCTGGTTTCTGAAGCCAGTCACACCGGCAGCACCCGAACTGCCGCTCAACTGCCGGCCCAAGGGCCTGGCTCGGTCGCTTCACCCTCCTTAGTCAGTAACGTCGCTCCCCCGGCCGCTCAAGTCGACTACGCTTTCGCCGACTTCAGACCCATCCAGGCCGGCAGTCAGGAGCAGACCCCTTCAGCTACACCCTGGCGATCTGATCTTGAACTTGTGGCAACATCTACGCCGACAAACACACCTGTCTTCACCGCAACGTCCGGCGCTACGATCACCCCGACCCCTATCGCCAACGCCGGCCCAACTCAAACTCCACTGCCCAGCGCTGCCCTGCTGCCATCTCCCACGGCCATTTTCAGCCCAACGCCCACCCCCTGGCCAGGATATGACTTTATGCTGGCCGAGTTCTACAACAGCCCGACCACCAACTCTTTTCTGCTGATCTACGTGGCCGTGGTCGATCCGAATGAGATCCCCATCGGCGATATGAAAATCGTCGGCGTCCGGCTCGATCACCACCTGACCTACGAAAGCCCCCTAACGGCCTGGTACTACGAAGGCTACAACGCCCCCAGCGAACATATCAAGAGTGGTAATGTCAAATTTGAGCCACCCGGCGGCATCGAAACCACCAGTTGGGTACTCCATTTGGAAGATGACCACGGTCAGCGCCAATCTGAGGATGTTCCGTTTGATGTCGATGAGACCAACAAGCAGTGGTATTTCATTAAGTTCCGCCGCAAGTTTTAATCCACATATTTGCTGAAAGTGACCTTGTGCGATTACGATAAGCTGTATGAGATATTTTCGTAACAATCGTTCAAGCTTACCGCAATTGACTCAAAATCTTGATATCATATTGCAACGATTCCGCAAGACCATCATCAACTCAAACGTTACTCATGCGGGGTTGCTTATCATTGGGCTGGTTGTCATTGGTAGTTTAGGGTATTCCTTCTTGGAAGGATGGTCTCTAATCGACTCGGTCTATGCCACGATTATCACCATTACCACCGTGGGCTATGGCGACCTTACCCCGGAAACGCCGGCTGGACGGATTTTTGCTATCTTTTTTACACTCATCGCCATTGGGGTGGCCGGGTATGCCCTTTCAACGGTTGCTGTTTTGGTTATAGAGCATCAGCAAATACAGGTCAAACAGATGATGGAGAACCGAAAGATGAAACAAATTGCCGATTTGAAGGATCACATCATTCTTTGCGGCGGGGGGTACATTGGTAAGCGCGTCGCCCATGAATTATATCAAACGGATACTCCTTTTGTCATCATTGAACCTGATGAGAATATCCTGCGCTGGACACTTCTTTATCTTCATCAGGATTATATGGCCAAGAAGTTACGGCAGTTTCATCATTTAGATTATGTACAAAGTGATACTACCGAATATGAGCGTCAGGATGTCGCCGAACTGGCCGAGTATGTAGGGGTACTCTATTTACAAGAGAACAACACGGACGATGCTGCTTTAATGCGCGCCGGTATCGAACGGGCCAGAGGTTTAATCACCACGATGGATGATGACCGCGACAATCTCTTTACCGTATTAAGCGCACGCCAATTAGCCAAGCATCTTAACAATCCTCGGCTACGTATTATTAGCCGAGTTGTGGATGAGCCTAACAAACGCAAAATTAAGGCCGCCGGCGCTGATGCTATCGTCTCGCCCAATGTGATGGGTGGCTTCCAAATTGCCTCCAGCCTCCTCCAACCCGAAGTTGCGGCCTATTGGGAGTACATTTTGTCGGAATGTGAAGAGACCGTTCGATTTATAGAATTGTACACCGATCATCACCCTGAACTCATCGGGCAAACGGTTTCTGAGATTAGACAACGCTACAATCGAATTGTTATCGCCATCAAGCGCAATGGAAACTACATCCATGTACCCGACCTGGCTATGGTCACGCAAAAGGCCGATATTCTCATTGCGGTGGGTACTTTGTAGTATCTCTATTTGGAGCTGGCAGCAGCTTTTTTTAAGGCCGTTTTCTTGAAATGTGCTTTAAAGCACAGAAATTTCCCCAAA
>JACKAT010000061.1 GCA_020634935.1 Anaerolineales bacterium | reverse complement strand
GTTACTGTCGATGGCCCTGGCTTCGACCCACCAGAAGCGCTCAACCGCCGGGGTGGGTAGAGTAATCTGCCAGGTGTCGTCGCCGTTCAAGGTTGCCGGCTGCCAGTTGTCCGGCGAGCCTTTGAGCCGCACCTCGACACCGATCGCGCCGGCGCTGACCGTGCCGGTGACGGTTACAAAGCCAAAGGGAATGGTGGAGGCGTGCTCCGGTGTGTGGATAAGGGCCGTCGGGGCGGTCAAGTCGCTGTAGAGCAGAGTCAGATCGTGATAATAACCGACCAGGCCGACATCCAGCCCGCCGTTACCGTTCAGGTCGGCCAGGGCCAGAGCGTCGGGGCGGTGGTAGCTGACGTAGGGCAGGTCGGCGGTGGCGTAAGGAAGCAGCGATTGACTGCCGTCTTGTTCGAAATAACTCAGCGTGCGCCAGCCGTCGTTGAGCAAGACGACATCGTCGCGACCGTCGTGGTTGAGGTCGCCGATTTGGGCCGCACCGGGCAGGTGGTAGGCGGGGTAGGTGACCGGAGTGGTGGCAATCTGCCCCACGGCTACGGGCATGGTCAGGCTGGGCGTACTGACGACGGTTTGCGGAAAGACGTTGAGATAAGCGTCGGGCGTGTTGCCCCCGGCCGTGACGATGATGTCATCCAGCCCGTCGTTGGTGACATCGCCCACGGCCAGGCTGTGGGGCAAAAAGCCGCCCGTTTGCGGCGAGAGCGTATAGCTAACGGGAAAAGCCCCGTCTTCTTGCAGGTAGATCACCAGCGCATCGACCGTGTAGCCGGAGCCGCGCAGCGCGACCAGATCGTCATCGCCATCGTTATCGAGGTCGCCCACGGCCAGGTCGTCGAAGCCGCCGGTGGGGTAGGCGAGGGTGATGCCCAGCGGAGCCAGACCGGCCGGGTCGGCCTGCCACAGATGAATAGCCGCTGCTTCCGGGGCAATGGCCGCCACATCATCATACATATCCTGGCTAAAGTCGCCGGTGGCTAAAGCGTTGGGCGCGCCCGCCAGGGCGATATATTCCGGGCCGGCCATGGCCTGGGTGGTGGTTACGGTCTGGGGATAGACGGCCAGCGTGTCATCGCCCGCCAGCGCAAGAACCAGATCGGCCCGCTGGTCAAGGTTGACATCGGTGGCCACAATGGCGTGGGGATCTTTGCCGGTCGGTAGCTGCTGGGCCAGGGTTAGGGCACCACCGGACTGGGCGAGAATGTGCAGTTGCTCGTCGTGAGCGGGATCGAAGTAGAAGCCGGTGGGGATGGCCAAATCGTTCAGCGCGTCGCCGGTTAGATCGGCGGCGGCGATGACCTGGGGCCAACTGCCGACTGTTTGGGTGGTGTAGGGATTGAGGAACGGAATGGACAGGGCCGAGATGCTCAATTCGGCCGGGGCGTCGGGATCGAGGACGTAGGCCGGGGGCATTAAGCCTTGGGCGGATTTGTAGTAGAGGGTGGAGGTGACCGCCGGGGGGCCGCTTTGCAGCGCCGCCTGCGGCTCAACCGCCGGTTTCTGCTCTGCGGCGGAGACGGCTAACAGCAAGCCGGAGAGCAGGGTTATGGCTAAAAGCAGGGCTAAGATGAGATTCCGCAAGCGTATGAGTAGATTGATACGGATGTTTTTGGCCATCGTGGCCTCCTTATTTATTAACCGAAACAACAACTTGTTAAAAACGGAGAGTTGGTTGTTACAACTCTGTATGCTAAAATAGCTTTAATACCTTTTGGTTTTGTGGGACAAACTTAAGTTTGTCCTACAAAGGTCTCCACTTTTTGAGAAGACACCTTTTTTAATGAAAATGTTAGTTGACTGGTTTGATAGTTGGATGACAACCAACCCACAAACCAACAAACCGACCAATCAACTAACTAACCCACTATTTTCAAAGGAGCTAACCGATGCCAACCAGCCAAACGCTTGAAGGGTTGATTATTACGGACCCCAATCTCCGGGGGGGACGGCCCATTATTGCCGGAACCGGCACTACCGTGCGAACGATTGCTGCTCTTTACAAACTAGGGTTATCCGCCGAAGATATTGCCGGCGAACTCCCGTTAAACCTGGCCCAAATCTATGCGGCCTTGACCTACTATCACCTCCACACAGCCGAAATTGAAGCTGATATCGAGGCCGACTCCGAAGAAGCGTTGATGAAACAGAGCGCGTCCGAAGCCAATGGCTGATCCCACCCGGCTCTACTTTGATGAAGATGCGATGCGGGCCGGGATTATCCGCGCCTTACGGGCCAGGCAAATCGATGTGACAACAGCGTTTGAAGCGGGCTTAGTTGGTTACTCTGATGAAGAAAACCTTCTTTATGCCACCGCGCAGAACCGGGTTCTATTCAGTTTCAACCGGGGTGACTTTATGCGTCTTCATAAAACCTTTCTGACCACGAACCGTCACCACGCTGGGATTATCGTCTCTAACCAATTGGAAACCGGCGTCATTGTCCGTCGTTTGCTGAAATTGTTAAACGCTCGCCCGGCTGAAGCAATGCGCGATTGGCTCGAATACCTGAGCAACTGGCGCTAATCGCCGACCTCCGCTATCCGTTCCTTTCTCAATCCGCTGTTGTCCTCCCCCGGTCAGATCGGCGGCGGCGATGACCTGGGGCCAACTGCCGACTGGTTGGGTGGTGTAGGGATTGAGGAACGGAATGGAAAGGGCCGATATGCTCAATTCGGCCGGTGCGTCGGGATCGAGGACGTAGGCCGGGGGCATCAGTCCTTGGGCGGATTTGTAGTAGAGGGTGGAGGTAAGCGGCGGAGTGCATTGGAAAGCATTCGAAACCTGCTCAGGCAGCGACTGCATTGCAGCAAAAACAGTTGATGGAAGGTTAGAGAGGCTATTTAAGATTATTCCGATGATAAAGGTTAAGAGAATAACTTGGCTTGTATACATTATGTACTTTGCCCAATCTATAAGCTGACTCTTTTTATAAATTGTGAAGTCATATTAATTTCTACTGACAATACTGATTTGTTGAATTGAAAAAATAGGATTGCTGAGAGCTGTAGCCGTTGACATATTTATCCCATTTATATACTTCATGACCATACTCATCATAACCAATAATTGTTCTTGGCGAGTACAACGTACGATTTGTAGTTAGATCATTCCACATAGGTTTGAGAAAAAGCTCACCACCATAGGAACTTGCTATTTCACCTACTACATTACTAGCCCATATTTCTCGCGTTGCATTTTTTCCAAACATCTTCGTTAGTGGCTTCAGAGGTGCATACTCACGTGTGCTATAATATCGAGGTCCTCTAACCTTAGGAAAGAAATGGTTCAGAGCCTTTCCACCTACAAAATTAGTAACTGAGGTAATGGCAACATTTGTAAAAAACTCTCCCGCACTAGGCATTTCTTCACCATATATACCTTTAAAGATTGATTTTGTACTCTCTTGTATAGTTGCCGAAATTAAGGGCTCAGCCAATCTAATAGCCTTTGGGATAGTTTTTATTCCACTAAATGAAGGAATAACGGTTGATATAGCCCCAGTTATACCTCCACTTAACGCAGCAATGCCTACCGCCTTGAAGTCAATATTGGATGTATCACCATTTTGTTGAACGACTTGGGTAATAAGTTCCCCTCCTGCACCAGCAACAGCACCAATAGCAGCACCGGCTATACAAGCAACTCCTACAGTAGCAGCACACAAAGCAGCAGTACCGGCTACTGCCGCAACAGTTAAAGATCCCTTTATTATTGTATCTTGATTTTGACCAACCCATTGTGCCGTTCTATCAAGAACTTTTAGTGTGGAGTCAAATGATTTTGAAACAACTTGGCTTCCTGTATTTACAGCTTTTTCTACAAACTCAGGCCAATATCCTGTTGGATCATAATAACTAATTGGATTACTGTAGGTATATTGATATCGATGTAAACTTGAGGAGGTAAATATTTGGCCCCGCCATCTATCTTGGGTGAGCCATACGCCTGCGTGTGAATCATAATGCCGCGCGTAGAAGTGATACAGTCCCGTCTCCGAATCATAATCCTGTGCTGTATAGGTAAAGATCTGTAAATCGGTATCCCCGACCAGAATTTGCCCGTATTCATCATAAAGGAAAGGAGAAACCAGCTTGCCGTCTTGTCCCGTTAAGGCGACGATACTGTCCTGGCCATCCATTTGATACCAGTAACGTTTATTACTAGACAACCGCTCCATAGCATAAGGACGGCGCATGCCGGTGATGGGAGAGGAGGCCAAATAGTAGTAACTTTCCGTAACAGAGCCGCCTTTTTCAAGCTGCACCCCAATAATCTCTAAATTATCATAAAGATAAGTCAGCGTCTGGTTGGGGTGGCCGCCGTTGGGGTAGCTGACGGCTTTGCGCACCCGCCGTCCATAGCCATCGTAGGTGTAGGTGGCCGTCATCGTGACCTTGCTGTTGGTTGATTTGGTAACGGCCACCAGCCGGTTCTCGATGTCGTAGCCATACTCGGTTACGACGGTTTTATCTTCGGCCGCAATGACCTCCACTTCCCGGATGCGGTTGCCGTTGCGGTCATAGGTCAACGCCGTGGTTGAGTCGGGGTCGCTGACGGAGGTGAGCTGGTTGGCGGCGTTGTAGCTGCTGCTGACGGCCTCCGGGCGGGGGGCAACGGGCAGTTCGGGCGTGCCGGGGTCGGGGCTGAGGACGGTGCCGCTTTTGTCGAGCCGGTTGCCGACGGCGTCGAAGGTGTAGGTGGTGGCGCTATCCGGGGCCTGGGTGGCGGCGTTGATCAGGCGGTTGAGGGCATCGTATTCGTAATCGTGGGTCAGCACGACCGGGTCGGCGCTGCCGTCGAAGGCGGCCCGGGTCTCGATGACCTGGGTGCGGTTGCCGACTTTGTCCAGCGCGTAGGCGTAGGCGCTCTGGGGTTGGGCGGCCAGCATGCGGCGGTTGTCGATGCCGGTTAGCCGGTTGGCCTTGTCGTAGGTGAACGCGGCCACGGTGCCGTTGGGGTGCAGCAGGCGGGTAACCTGGCCCAGGGGGTTGTGTTCATAGGTGCTGACATCGCCGTGGGGGTCGGTGACGTCGGTCAGCCAGTCGTTGGCATCGTAGCTGTAGCCAACCTGATAGCCGTTGGGGTAGGTCAGGCCGGTCAGGTTGCCGGCCGGGTCATAACTGCGGGCGATGGTGCGCCCCAGCCAGTCGGTGGTGGCCGTTTGGCGGCCCAGCGGGTCGTAGGTGTGGCCGGTGCAGCCCAGCCAATCGCACATTTGGGTCTCGTTGCCGTCCAGATCGTAGGCAAACAGAACGTCGGCGGCGGGGTAGTCGATCTTAATCAAGCGGTCGTTGGAGTCGTAGTGGTAGAGGGTCACCTGCTGTTCGGCATCGACGCGGCGCACCAGGTTGCCGACCGCATCATAGCCGTAGTGCCAACTGTTATCGAGGGGGTTGACCTCTTTGGTGAGCTGGTTGCGCAGGTCGTAGGCAAAGCGGGTGACTTGGTCTTTGGCGTCGGTGATGGCGGCCAGGTTGCCGGCCGGATCATATTCGTAGTGGGTCAACCCGGCCAGGGCATCGGTGACGGTTACCAGCCGGCCCAAAAGATCGTAACTGTAGCGGGTGGTCTGGCCCTTGGCGTCGGCCATGGCGGTCACCTGGCCGCGCGCGTCCCGCTTGTAGTGGGTCATATTCCCCAGAGGATCGGTCTGGCGAACCAGGCGCTGGAGGGGGTCGTAATCGTAAAGCGTAGGCCGATCCTGGGCGTTGATGACTTTCACCAGGTTATAGGCGGCGTCGTATTCAAAGCGGGTCACGTGCGCCAGCGGGTCTTCGATGCGTAGGGGCAAGCCCACCGGGTCGTAGCTGGTGGTGGTCGTATGCCCGTTCGGGTCGGTAACCGTCAGGGGGTTGTCTTCGGCGTCGTAGGTGTAGCTGACCTGGCCGTTGAGGGGATCGGTGATGGTCGCCAGGTTGTCGTTGTCATCATAGGTAAAGGTTGTCACAAAGCCACGCGGCGAGGTGATAGCGATGATATTGCCGACCGGGTCGTAGCCAAACGTGGTGGTGGGATGCAGATCACCGGGCAGTCCGGGCCGGACAAGGCTCGTCAGCCGGTTGAGCTTATCATAGACGTACTCCGTCCGGCGACCGGCCGCATCGATGACGGCGGTGCGGTTGCCCTCGCTGTCGTATTCGTAGCGGGTCGTCGCGCCGAGCGGGTCGGTGATGGCGGTCAGGCGGTCAAGTTTATCGTAGCTGTAGCCGGTGACGCCGCCCCGGGTGTCGATCACCTGCAGCAGCCGGTCTTCGACATCGTAGCAGTATTCGGTTGTGTAGCCAGCCGCATCGGTCAGCACCTTGACCCGATTGGCGGCATCGTACTTGATTTCGGTGGCGGCGTTGAGCTTGTCGGTGATTTTGTTGAGGTTGCCGTTGGCATCGTAGCCGTAGCGGGTAACCGCGCCGAGCGGGTCGGTGACGGTTTCCAGACGGTTGAGTTCATCATAACCGTAGTGGGTAACGTAGCCCAGCCGGTCTGTGACACGCTCCTGGCGATGAAGAGCATCATAAGCGTATCGCTGCCACTGCCCATCGGGAAAGTCTCGCTCGCCGGTTAGCTGGAGGTATTTGTTGTATTCGAAATCGCTGACCACGCCCCGCCGGTCTCGGCTGCTGATGAGTTGGTTGTTGGCATCGTAAGTGAAGGTCGTGACTTGCTGCTTGGCGTCGGCGATGCGGGTCAGGTTGCTGTTGTGATCATAGTCAAAATAGACGGTGTGATCATTGGCATCGGTGAAGGCAACCTCCCGCCCGGCCAAATCGTAGGACGATAGGCTCAAGTGGCCGGTCGCATCGACGGTGCGTTCTAGATTGCCAAAGGTATCATAGGCGAAGCGCGTCACCCGCTCCAGAGAGTCGGTGATCTTGATGGGTAAGCCCCGCTCGTCATAAACCAGGTTTGTTTCCGATTGATCCGGAGCGATGACTTTGGTCAGGTTGCCGGCTGCGTCGTATATATACAGCCAGGTATGACCCAAAGCAGTGAGCATCGAAGTGACCTGACCATAGTTGTTATAGGTCCAAGTAGTAACATCTTCCGCTGTAGGATCGAGGCCGCAGCTGTCGACCGGGTCGCGCCGTTCCAGTAGATTGCCCTGGTTATCATAGTCATAGTGCCACTGATTGCCGTTTTTGTCCTGGAAGAAGATTCGCTGCTCGTCAGCGTCGTAATTAAAATATTCGGTGTTACCGTCTTCATCATGCAGTTCGATAATACGGTAATCGGCATCGTAAACGTGGGTTGTGGTGTGGTTCAGGTTGTCGGTCATCGTGGTGGTGAGGCCGTTATAGTCAAAGGTGTAGGTGGCCGTGTCGCCCATGGTCTGTTCGGTTGCCAGGCCCAGCGTGGAGTCATACTTTATTGCCAGAGACGGTTTATTATCGGGTAAGGTTACTTTTGACAACCGCCCGCCATCATATTCATAGGTGGTCACGTTGCCATTGGGGTCGGTAGCCTCGATGAGATGGCCGTCATCATACTCATAATGAAGGTGGCGGTCTAATGAGGCGTAGATGTCGGTAATTAAGTCAGGGTTGGTATCGTTATACGCAAACTCCAAGCCATACCCGGCGGAGTTGTCGGCCCGTATCAGGCGCTTCTCGCCATCATAGGTCAAGGTAACGGTGTTATCGTTGCGGTCAATGATTTCGGTCAGGTCGCCATCGGTATCAAAGTGGTATTCGGTGCCATTCTTGCGGGTCAGGGTATACCCGCTGCTATCGCCGGTCAAGGTGTCGTAGACCCGTGGCTCGAAGGCGGTAAAGGCGCCGCCGCCGCTGTCCTCAAATTCGGCGGTGTGACCATCGGCGTAGCGCACCTGGGCCGTGTTCGGTGTGGTGTAGGTCATAACGATGAGACTGGTCATCAAAGGAGAAGTCCAGCCCGGACCAAAGGGTTCAGGATGGGCATTGATGGCTTCCTGCTCAACCCCGCTATCAGTTGCCTTGTAGCGGATAACGCCCAGCGGCTCATTGGGCAGGGAGTTGTAGCCCCGCTCGATCCGCAGCTCGGTGTCGCCGATGCCGGGGATGACCAGGTCGGTCACCCGGTCGGTGAAGTTGCCGTTAGAGGTATTGACCGGGTCGGCATCGCAGCCGCATTGCCCGGGCGGGCAGCCCGAATCTTTACATACCCCCCAGCCCAGCCGCCGCGATTGGTAGCCCAGGAAATCGGCAGAGGTGGTGGCATTCGGAAAAAAGCCGGGGTTACCTACTGTATCGGTGGCGGTAATTTGGAAACTATTGATTTGACCGATATTGCTGGGAACGATGGCTTGATAGAAACCGCCACCGACCGGGATCATGGTGATAGCGCTGCCGTTGAACAGCAGGGTTACATTCCCTACCCCTGAAGCATCAAATACCTGTGCTCGAATGATGACATTGCCTTGTCCGTTCATCCAACGCGTTACATTGAAAATGGTAGGGGGAACTATATCACCCAGATTTTTATCGATGCCGACCAAGTAGTAACCTTTTGTACTGTAGACAGGGGCAATAAGATTGACTAACTCAATTTTGATAGTGTTGTTTCCGGAGACGAGGAGGTTGGTAACATCGGTAGGAGGGAATTCTGTAATTCCAGGCCCATAGGCACTATGGTTTTTGGTGTAAACACCGCCTGATGTTAAGAAATAAATAGCGACATAATCATCCGTTGATATAGCGCCGGAGCCGTCTGAGGTGGATGATAACAAGACAGTGTCATTGGCATTGTGAAGATGAGTCGTCGTGCTAATCAGGAAAGTAAATGGTAATGGCTGCGAATAAGGGGTTTCAGGGATAGGTGGGGCTAATTGGGTAATAGCGGCGGCAATAATTTTGGTCTTCAAGGCAAAGGTCGATGTCTGCATCGTCTGTGCCGAGAATTGTTGTAAGGCTGGGTCATAGATGGTCGGCAGGGCTTGCCACCCAACGATGGAATTCCAACTGGCTAAAGTCCAATGGGTATTGGTAATGGAGTTGGTGGGTTGAACCGAAATCTGAACCGGCAGGTCGAATGTTTTCACCGGACTGTTATCGGCTACTTGGTTCGCTTCCAAAGAGAACTGGTCCTGTATGGTAGGGCCGCTTAAGACGGTGGGCTGGCTCTGGGGCGTATAGCGCAGATAGATGGGGGTTTTAACCGCTCCAGCCGGAACATCAACGGTGACATTTCCATCATTCGATGTCAGGCTGCCGCCCGTTTCCGGTGTGATAAGCACCTCAACCTCCGCATCAGGATTCGCGGCGCTGTCACCGTTGCGCAAGAGAAGGGGCAGATAAAGCGTGTTGGTTACAACGGCTGTGGTTAGGGCTTTGTTTCTGAGATCGGGGTTTCCTGGCTTGTAAGTAGATAGTTCTGCGTCCGGGAAGGCTGAACTTGAGGTATGCTTTGCCGGTAGGGTCGCAGCTGGGTTAGAGGCTGTTGGTTCCACAAATGACGAACGAAGGGCGTTAAGAAAAGCGAGCACCGGCTCCTGGAGAATCCTCTTTGGGAAAAGAGCATCGGCAGTCGTGGCCGAGGAGAACGCCGGGACAGCCGGCGCGGCTAAAGCAGGCGAGATTGTCGTAAACAGGAGTGATATCAGCGCGACGATATGAACAGCTTTGTAGAAAAGGGAGGAATGCATCACCGCATGTCTCCTAACCATCATAAAATTGCCACTGGGCTATGACAATAAATGGTTCAACGACCATCAAGCACCGGGGTACCCGGACTTTTCTGGGCGCAACAATTTAAGTGACGGGTGCTTTACTCATCTGGAGAACGTTGCGTGGCATACAACGCTGGTGTTGTCGTTAAGCGCCAGTCACCTGGTCGGTTGAGTACATACTTTCAATTTTAGGAGCGGTTGAAGATCAGTATGGGTGGATGTGGCAGAAGACGGAAATGAAAATAAAAGGTACAGATTTACTCACACTCATTTGCTAGGGACCAGTATAGCATAAAAGTTGGGCGACTAAATTAGAATTGTCAATGAATCCGCTTAAAATTTGGTTAGAAACCTAACTGGCCAGAGGCTGTGTGTAACGGTTGTTCGCTGCAGCTAGCTAATGTAACCAAACAGATCAATAGGATGTCTGGAGATTTGACTCCATCATACGTTCTGAGATATAGTGGTCAAAATTCCCCGATTGTTAAATTTACTTTTACTGCATTGTAGCTGAGCTTAACAGGTTAATCGACTTTGTATTCTGGCAAAGCTCGAGATCGCTTGGGGCTTGACCGGCTTATTGTTGATCTATGGGTCAAAGGTAAAGCGGGTGGCATATTCAACTGGGTATGGCTGGCTTGCCCAACTGGACGATTTTCTATGGAAATATAAATAGGACTTACGTAGTTGGGTGTAACGAACAAGGTGACAGTCACTTTTTAATTAAAATGAGCGTCCGTTTGGCCCAAACAGGTCGATTTACCGCATCCAAGTGACTGTCACCTTTTGAACTGCGTAACTCATAATATAAATACTAATTATTATTGTACTGGGGAGAGGGTTAATGAGACACGGCCTACATCTGATATTCGTTGTTTTCATTCCGGTGATAATCGGTGCTCCATTCACGCTTATAATGTCACCCAGTCATGAAAGCGAGCGTTTGTTTCATCAAACCTCCCTGTGTAACCCTGATAATCTCCTTCAAGTAGAAAGCCAATTTCAACAATTAACTCAAATTCGAACCGAACAGCCCGACGTTTTTTCTGAAGAAGCGTACCGGATCGCTGCGCTAAATTATATAGGCGCTACTGAACGATGTCGTCAAGGAAATCGCTTACCCGATGAGCAAAAGATGGATAATGAAGCGATAAAAATTGATGACGGCGGCCTGTGGTATACCGAATTCGGTTTGGTTTCTGAGGAAACTGTCAAGGCCCAGTACGTAATCGCTCCCACTAAATGGCCGAAAGATAGTGAACCAGGCACATCGGGGGGGCTGGTAACCTACAGCTTTATGAAAGATGGGGTCGATCATTCAGCCGAAGCCATCGCTAACCCGAAAAATATCCTTGTGACGACGTTGGTTCAGAATTGTGATGTTAAGCGCGAGATTACTACGGCTTTTGCGGCCTGGTCGGCGGTGGCCGACATTCAATTTGTCGAGGTCACCGATAATGGGCTTCCCTCAAATGATCGTGGAGCAACAGGCGATATTCGGATTGGTGCTCACCAATTTTTTGACTCTAGCCGCTTAGCTCATGGCTTTTTTCCGCCCGGTAATGGCGGGTCTATTGCCGGAGATATTCATTTTAACGCCAGGCTTGCCAAGCCTTGGGCTTGGTCGTGTGATGGCAGGCCAGGTACCTTTGATATTGGTTTGGTGGCTCTCCATGAGATCGGCCACGTTATTGGACTCGATCATGAGCCACTGCCGCCGCCTTTAGAAGATGGTAAGTTAGCGGTGATGAACCGGGGCTACAATGCACTGATCGAACTGCTTCAAGCCGATGACAAGGATGGCGCAACTAACCTCTATGGCTATGCTGGTGGTGGTAAAATTACCGGTGGGGTCGGGTGTTCGGCGCCGGTCTACACCGCCACCCACGAAGTCGAACCGTTTTGGGAATCGAGTTTCAATAACGAATTAAAGTTAAATAGGTGGGTTTTGACCCAGACTGTTGCGACTCAAAATAATAGCTGGTTTGTGCCAAATCAGCCTATATTGGATGTGTCTCAAGCCTATTTGACCAGCCCCCCGATTACGGCAACGACCAGTTTTCATATTTTAACTTTTCTCCACAAATATAGTTTCCAACACGATTTTTCCGGTTTTTATGATGGCGGGGTGGTTGAAATTCAGGTCAACAATCAAGCATGGACCCATATCGATCGCAATCTGTTTATCAAGAACAGCTACAATGGTTTAGTTGCTAAGGATTTCGAGAATCCTTTGGCTGAACAGTGGGCGTTTGCCGGAAGCAGTGGTGATGGCGATCCTGATAACAATAATTATATCGAGTCGGCTATCAGTTTGAGTTCTCATCTGGTAACAAATGATACCTTTCGTATTCGATTTCGTTTCGATACGGATAATTATGATGTCGGTAATCCGGGAGAGGGATGGTATGTTGATGATGTTACACTTTGCGAGCGGATGCCCTATTACTTTCCGTATATGGTTGGACAACATTGATCATTAGCCTGAACGTATTACTGTTAGAAAAATGACTTGATTTTGGGAAGGCAGGTTTATATTGAAACGGTTGCACTCGCTTGTTGTATTAGCCTTAACCCCGTTCATTATTGGCGCTTATTGCGGCCTTAGTCAACTGCCCCCCCCAACCATCGGGGTAATATCTACTGATACCCCCCCTGAGCAGGCCGCCGCCGTAAGAATCCGGCAGTTGCCGGAACTGCCGACAACCCCAACAGCAGCCTCAATTGAGGCGGCTGCCTTAGCTGCGGCCGATTCTCCCAGCCCTACGGCTGCTGTCTTAGGCATCTCGACTCCGGCTCCTATTACTCCTCCAGCCCAGCCCAGGAATAGTCGATCGGCGGCTGTTCCTCTCGAAAGCGCTACGCCTCCCCTCACGCTAACGATCTCTACCCTCTTTGCCGATAATCGGCCTGAGGTTGAGTTGGTGGCCTATAGTACTAATCCCACTCTGTTGGGTACGCCCACTGTGTTTTCAACCAGTATCGGGCAGGTGGCTGATTTTAGTTACCTGTGGGATTTTGGCGATGGTCAAGGGGTTGGCGCCGGCCCGACTACTATTTATACCTATCGTAAGATCGGTGTTTATATCGCTACCGTAACGGCCACTAATCAAATTACCCTGATAACAGCCACTGTTGTCACCACCGTCACCGATCAAGAGATAGCCCAGGTCTCAACCAGCACACCAACCGCGGTACCCTCACCCTTGCCTGATGATGATGATGATGGCGACTGCTTCCCTGACTGCGGCCAAAACCCGGAGGGTAACCTGCCAAAACTTTCGCTGAGTTTATCAAATCCGACTGTACCTGAAAATATTGGACACGTGACCCCGACCCTGTCGCTGGATATCACTTCAAGTAAAACCATTACGGTGGATCTTATCACCTCGGAGGGGTTAGAAGCCAGAGTTTTGACGATTCCCGCCAGATCAATGACTCGACCTTTTGTCTTTCCCATTGAAAACGATTCGATTAGCAATGAAGCGGACGAACAAATTTTATTAGCTTTGAGCAACCCCCAGGGCGCGCGTCTTGATCAGAATAGACGAAGCCAGGTGGTGACAATTGTGGATGATGATCCCGCTCCGGTTATCGAGCTTGAAAGCCCCATCTATACGGTCAACGAGGATGACGGACCGGCCAGAATTGTGGTCGGTCTCAGCGCGCCATCAGCCCTGACAGTTACGGTTGACTACGCTACTCAAGATCATTCGGCTACGTCGCCGGATGATTTTACGGCAACAAGCGGTACATTAACCTTTTTACCCGAACCCTTTACTCAGGTTAGCACACAAACCATTATGGTACCAATCATCGATGATGCCAGTAACCCTGCTTTTGAGCATGAAGCGTTTTTTGTTATCCTGAGCCACCCGATCAGCGCCACGCTTGGGGTGAGCCACACCGACCGATTGACCGCCACCGTGTCCATTGTCGATAATGATCCAATCCAGGTTAACACCAACGACGACATCGATGACGGCTGGTGTAATACGGAGCATTGTAGTTTGCGAGAGGCTATTATTTTTGCCAACAACCGCTACACCGGCCCCGATATCATTCGCTTTAATTTGCCTATTACAACCCCGCAAACCATTAATCTCACCGGCCCTCTGCCTAATTTAAGCAGCAACATGAGTATTGAGGGCTTAGGGGCCAGCAATTTGACCATCCGCCGCGACTCAGGGGGGGAATATCGCATTTTTACGGCTGACATCGGCTTTAATGTTACCATTTCGGAGTTAGCCATCACCAATGGATTGGCCCTTGAAGGGGATGGCGGCGGAATTCACAACAGCGGAGTCCTTACGCTTACAAATGTTCTTATTCGTAATAATGTGGCTCAAGGCCAAAATGGTACTGATGGGAGTAGTGGAAATGATGGCCTTGATGGTAGCGGCGGCAATGGGGGTGGTATTTTCAACGATAGCACTGGGGTATTGACTCTTATTGGTACAGACTTAATAGATAATACTGCTGCAGGTGGGGATGGCGGCAGCGGTGGTAATGGTAATAGCAATAATCCCGTCGATGGAGAAGACGGTGGCAATGGTGGACAGGGCGATGGGGGTAATGGCGGCGGTCTGTACAATCTTGGAGTGTCTATTCTCAACAACGCGGTTATCACAAACAATAGAGTACTGGGTGGGAATGGTGGCAACGGGGGTAACGGGGATGGCGGTCAGGTGGATGGCGGTAATGGCGGTAATGCTGGGGTAGGCAATGGGGGCAATGGGGGGGGTATCTATAACAGTGGGACCTTAACTCTCGCTGCAACCGAGGTCCTTAGTAACAGTGCTGATGGCGGCAACGGCGGCAACGGCGGTGATGGTAATGACAGTAATAACGGTGATGGAGGAACGAGTGGGGTAGGCAATGGGGGCAATGGGGGAGGTATCTATAACAGTGGGACTCTGACTCTGGCGGCAAGCAGCGTGCGTAACAACAGGGCTAATGGCGGCAATGGTGGCAATGGTGGCCAAGGGGGCAATGATCGCAGCTGCGATGGAGGTGAAGGGGGGCAAGGTAATGGCGGCAACGGCGGGGGAATTTATAGTATTGACAATCTAACCCTCGTCGGGACCGAGGTACTCAATAATCAGGCTAATGGCGGCAATGGCGGCGATGGCGGCAATGGTGATGGGTCCGACGGCGTTGGGGGTAACGGGGGGAACGGCGCCGGCGGCAATGGGGGCGGTATTTACTCCCTTAATCCCCCATCAATTAATGGCACGACAATTGTGGGTAATAACGCCAATGGTGGCACGGGGGGGGCCTTTGGCACGGGTAACACTAATGGTATATCTGGTTCGAATCAGGGAGGGCAAGGAGACAACATTTTCCTTTAAGAAAAAAGGATGAATCCTGAACCATAATCTCATCACTACCTTTCTAGTTAAGATCGTTATGGACACTCACGCTGCAAATATTGCCGGCACTCCTTCTCGGTCAAAAGGCGGGTGACCCGATGGCGGGCCAGCATAAGCAGGGGATCTACCCCATCCAGTACATATAAATGAAGCGTCCCATCATTATTGGCTGTGGCCAGTAGGGTCCCATCCGGGCTGAAAGCTGCGCTGTTAACGTGAGTGTCATTGGTTAGCCGCAGCAGTTCAGTCCCGGACGCCGCCTCCCAGATTCTGGCGGTGTTATCATAACTGGCTGTGGCTAGCCGGGCGCCGGTTCCATCAAAAACAACATCCCGAACCTGATTGGTATGACCCGACAGCGAACGTATCACTTCGCCTGTCTGGAGATCCCATATTTGGACGCGTTCCCCTTCTCCCTCGATACTGGCTGTTACCAATTCACTGCCCGAGGGATTAAAAACTACGCTGCCTAATCTTTTAAGGTCGGGTAAAGTTATTTGCTGGCGTCCTGAAGTAGCGTCCCACACTCTAGCCGTTCGGTCACTACTGGCCGTCGCCAACAGTTTTCCGTCAGGGCTAAAAACCACGTCCCCCACCCATCCACGATGGCCTTGCAGCGTGAGCTGTTCTTCCGCAGAAACGGGATTTCCAATCGCATTGAAGGTTAAATGCCAAATCTTGGCCGTTTTATCATCGCTGGCTGTGGCCAAACGACTCCCGTCCGGGCTAAACGCTACACTGTGTACCCGCTCACCGTGCGCGTCAAGGATCTCTAACGGCTGGCCGGTCGCCGCCCAGATGATGGCCGTGCCATCATAACTGGCGGTAGCCAGATAAGCCCCGTCCGGGCTAAAGGTTACTCGGCGTATCTCATCACGGTGCCCCGCAAGCGTGCCGGCTTCGGTCACGGTTACATCTCCGGTGGCTTGGCGACTTACCTGCCATAATTTTGCCGTATTATCTTGGCTGGCTGAGGCTAGGTGGGTCCCATTGGGACTAAAAACCACCTCATTAACGACATCGCTGTGACCGGCCACATCCCAAATTTTGATCGTCTTGTCCTCGCTGGCTGAGGCCAACTTGGTCCCGTCCGGGCTAAAGGCTACATCTCTCACGGCTTCGGTATGACCCAATAGGGTCAGTAATAAAAGTTGTTGGCGTTCAGAACGCAGCCCCCAGAGGTTAATGGCATGATCGCCATTGGCTGTGGCGAGCCGCTGGCCGTCGGGGCTAAAGGCTGCGCTCCAGACGACGTTATTTTGAGCGGGCAATGTCTGGGAGGGTGTGTCGATCGTTACTCCTGTGGAGTTAATGTTCTCCGGTAATTTCCAGACCTTGGCCGTTTCATCTTGGCTGGTGGTCACCAACCAGGCCCCATTAGGACTAAAAGTAACGTGCCAGAGCCGGTCTGTGTGATCAGCCAGGGTCAACAACTGCGCTCCCGTATCACTGTCCCAGACCATGGCTGTGTGATCCTGGCTGGCCGAAGCCAGTTGACGGCCGTCTGGACTAAAGGCTACCGCTTCGACTGATTGGGTATGATTGTCTAAATCTAAGAGTAACGCTCCCGTATTACTATCCCAGACCTTGACCGTATTATCTTGACTGGCGGTGGCTATTTTGGCGCCATCCGGGCTAAAGGCGACTCCCTTTACCGCTTCCGTGTGACCTAACAGGGTCAACAGTTCCGCTCCCGAGTCGATATCCCAAAGCTTGGCTGTCCCGTCGAGGCTGGCTGTGGCCAGGCGGGCGCCATCCGGGCTAAAAACAACATCCCACACCCCGTCGCTATGTGTTGTGAAAGCCAGTAGTTCCTCACCTGTTTTAGCATTCCAAACCCTGGCGGTCTTATCTTCGCTGCCCGTAGCCAGAAGAGTCCCATCCGGGCTAAAGGTTACGCTCAAGACACCGCCAGCGTGGCCCACTAGGGTATGGCGTACGCGAGAAGTTTGTATAGCCTGGTGCAGAGCTTGTTCTGCCTCGTCTGTAGGGTTACCATCAATTGGATAGGTGGTCGAGACGGCTTGCATCGCCAAAAGAATACTCAGTTCCGGATCGGTGGTCAGGTTGGTCAGCGCCGCGTTAGCCAACGCACGAGCTTGAGCCTGGCGGGCTTCGTATTCGGCTCTGATCTGTTCAGCTTCGGCAGTCACTTGGGCGTCTTTAGCCTGTTTTTCGCCTGCTGCCGCTCTGGCTTCAGCCGTTATTGCCTCTTGGCGTCTGGCCTCAGCCGCTGCTTCGGCATTTACTGCTCGATTTCTAGCTATAACTACCCATGTAATTGAAATCAATAAACCAATGACCAGAAATGTTAGCCTTCTGTTACGTACTCTAGCTATAGCCAGTTCCCGTTGGCGTTGTTCCTCTTGCTGCTGCTGTTCTTGGTCACGTTGCTCGATACTTGCTGCAAGAAACATCTGGGCTGGTGAAGGTAAAGGTAACTCGCCCCTGTTATACCACTCTTCAGCGGTGAATAATCGCGCCCCATGCCAAAGATAGCTGTCATCCCTGTTTTCTTTTTGCCACACTGCTGCTGCTCTATTTAAATCGTCGCGAATATGTAGCGACTCCTGGTACACTGCAATCCACTGTTGCAAATGTTCCCAATGGGCAATAAGGGCCTCATGGGCAATTTCTACATAGGTATGGCTATCAGTAACCATCTCCTCTAGCTTGTGTCGGTCTTTCTCTCCGGCACTGGTAATAGTTAGTAATCGGGCATCTTCGGCAGCCAAGTTATTGATGACGGTTTGTACTTCTGCTGGATTTGACGCTAAATTAAGTAATTCCTGCAACAAAACTTCTTGCTTATTCACTATCTCTCCGTCGCCGGTTTTTACCAAACGGAGAAAAATATCTTGACACAATTTCTGTTGCGATCTGGACAGTTTGTAATATTCGGCGTCGGCGCGTCGCTGTAAGGCACCGGCCACCCCGCCAATCTTCTCATAAGCCGTTTTTGTGATGCGGAATTGCGCTTGCTGATAATTACTTTCCTCCGCCTGGTGTACCTGGCTCTCCCATAACTCCAGCAAGGCATGCTGTAGCAACGGTAGCGATCTGGGCTGGTTTTCTACTTCATGGACGATCTGTTCAACCAGGCCAGGCTCAAAAGTGCAGCCGGCTTTGGTAGCCGGTAGCTCGATGGCCTGGTGAAGTTGGGCTTTCTTTAAGGGTAATACGTTTACCTGATGCACCGGTAAGATCTTTCCCCACTCGGTCAATGTAATAAATTTATCGTAATAATCCGCTCGCAAAGTAAAAAGGACAATCGTTCGCCCATTTTCAACCTGAGCTGCGTATAGAAGATTATCCAGAAATGCTTGTCGCCGTTCGATATTCTCTTCTTGAGAAAAAACTTCTTCAAATTGATCGACGAACACCAAAACCTTCTGAGATAGCACTGCATCACTGAGAATTTCCTCAACGACTCGGTGTAGTGTATCTATCTTACTGGGTAGGTCGTACAACTGTTTTTGGATTTGACCTAGGTGAGGATGTTTTTCAAATTGGGCTTGTAACGTACGAGATAAACTTTCCAGAGGGTTGTCTTTCGGACGCAAGATAATAATCGGCCAACTTTCACTGCCCGTAAGGTCTCCTTGTTTTATACTACCAATAAGCCCGGCTCGAGCCAGCGAAGATTTGCCACTGCCAGAAGCCCCGACCAGAGCCAGTAAACGAGGCTGATCAGCCGCCGGTTTCTGTGCCGATGAAGAATAGTAATCGTAATGTATCTCCCTAATAAATTCGGCTTCTAGAGCGACCATTTGTTGAAGTCGTTCCAATAGCTGCTGAATCACCTCTTCTCGTCCGAAAAAAAAGGGCGCGTGTTCGACATCAAAAGCCTTTAATCCCCGGTAAGGGCAGGGCGGCGGCTGCTTACCAAACTCACCTTTAACCATCCCTGCCAAAGTGGCCGCAGCCACAAAAGCGACCTTCTTGGGGGGATAAGCCCCCTTAACGTTGGTCAAATTTTCGAATTTTAACGCCCCCAGTAGGTAGGCAATTAGAGCTTGGTAATACTCTTCGTGCTTGTTAAACGCAAACAGATATCGTTGGGCCGTTTTGCGGATAAAGCGCAGCATTTCCAGCGGCTTCTTTAGCGCCGGATGGGGGAGATGAGGTACAAAACTTTCCGATCCACGATAGAAACTGTACCAATGAAGTTGATGATAAAAGTCGCGGATATGCGGCACGGGAGAAAGATTGTATTTAGCCATCAATTGTGGGATATAACTAACCATTACCTCCGTCTCTAATCGTAAGAAATCATAGAGAGCGTGATCCTGGCGGGCCTCGGAGTAATCGATGATATTGACATCGCCGGTTTTGATATTGATGAGCACATTTCTAAAATTCATATCCCCATGGATCGTAGTCCACTTGAGGTCATGTCGACGATTCAAAAACGCATTAAGAGCGAACAAAGGATTGGAGAGTGTTACCCTCTCTGGAAACAAGAGCGTTTCGTTCGATAAATCAAATTCCAGATTATCAGACTGGAACATTCTATTAATCTCCGACCGAAAGAAATCATCCCGAGTTTGAAGAATCCTTCCTTCTATCGCCGGCATGATAGTCCCGAAATCAGGAACCTGGTCAGGATTGATAGATTGAAACCGCAGGTAGTATGCCGTTGGCAGACCGATCATTTCCTCTGGAATATTTAGGGTCACGGTTTGACGGCCCGGGTCATTCTTTACCACGGCAAACCCTTCAACCCGTACATAATCATTAACGTGTAATGGTTGGGTAGGGAGTTGATCGGGTCGAATGACGTGAACTGTTGCCCCAAAGGGTGGAGCAGCCTGGTCAATTAACAGGTTAAGCGGCAAAAGGCGATCATAGCTCAGGCGAACATTATATTGGCTGCGAGCTTCATTATAACGCACCATCCGCTCGATGACATCCATAAGTACTTCAAGCACTTTATGAATCTCACTAATACTCGTCTCTCGGATATAATCGAGCAGGTTGACGACTTCAAAAATGCCGCTGCCGAGCAGGGGGTAGTAGATACCCCCCTGATTTTCAAGATAAGTGGGTTCGTTCTTGATGCCTATCGTATGAGGCAATACGTCCTTAAGGTGGTTTGTATAGGCTTTGAATTCACGATCGATAATGTTTTTGGCGCCCAATTTTACCACCACCGGCATTTCAGGCGGGGGCGAGGTCTTCTTTCGGCTGGGTAAAATCTGAAGTACTCGCGCTCCGCCAAAGCCATCAGAGAACTCGCTGTTGATGGTTAGGCGATCATATCCGGCGAACATTATTTCAAGAATTTGTTGTTGAACGTTTGATAGGGGTAAATTCGTGACATTATCAATGCTTGGCTTTTTCATCGACTCTCTCGTTATATTCGTCGAATGGTCTGTTGAAGTTGGTCTAATACCGCCGGGTGGCCGGCGATAATTGGCTCCGGGGCTAATTCACCATCAAGCAAGCCCAGGTAATCAATTGAGGCGCCCGACAAATATCGCAATTCACCTCCGGCGGCGGTCAGAATGGTCGCACCGCCGACCAGATCCCATAGGCGGGCTTTGGGCAGTAGAGCGGCAGTAGCTGCACCTCGAGCGGTGTAGATAAGGTTGGCTCCGACGCTGCCCAGGGCGCGAATACCTGGAATCCGCCCTAAATCAAACTGCCGGTGCGCACTGGCATCAACGGCCAAAAAGCCGTTTTTCGGCCAGTGGGTCCGCACGGTTTGACGGTGGGTAGTCGATGAGATGGCTAAATCGTCGGTGAGGGGCAAATAAAACATGCCGAACGCCGGTTGACCTTGGATAAGCAAGCCGATCGAGATGCCCCAGCCCGGTAACCCCTGACTAAAAACCGAAGTGCCGTCTAGGGGATCGATAGCCCAAACAGCCGCCTGATTATCCCAATTGGGGCTGCGATACCCCTCTTCGCTTAACAGGCCATATTCGGGAAAGGCCGTCCGAAAATGCTCGACCAGAAACTGCTCGATCTTGAGGTCGGCCTCAGTGACCAATGTTTGATTGGCTTTATAACGTGCTTGACTGCGGTTAAAGTAACTCAGCCCGATTTTTCCACCCTGACGAACCCAAGTTATCAGTTGCCGGATAGTATTATCAGCTAAAGGGGCTAAAGGCTGAGACATATCAGGCTCCCCCTGTATCAGGGCGGCCTTCAGGGAAGAATTGGTAGCCGCCCTCCGGTTCCCCGCGCCAATTGACAATGTAATGGTAAGTTCCTTGTCCCGGCTCTATCTTAGACCGTAGTTCTTTGATGAGCGTATATAACGACTCAGGGGCGACACCCTTTTTTAATTTACGGTCCGGCCAGGAATTATAAATGATATCCGTGTGAGTCAATTTTTTGTGGGGATGCGCAAGGAAGTAAGTTAACACTCGGTCTTGTAGCTCGGTCAGATCGTTAAGCCGGGAATTACCTTGAAAGAGGCTGTTTTGGTCATCTTGCCATATTCGACCTCGGCTTGGTTGGCCGCTCTGTCTAATATAGCCATCGAGGAGATCGCCCAGAATTCGCCATTGATTTCCCTGCGGCTCACATACGCCTTTTATAACCAAACCTTCCATCACCCTGGAGTATTGGTTGGTTAATTTCTTGAACCCTGCTTCGGTTTGTCGCGTTGGTTTGCCCAGGAGTTGCCCTTGCATCTTTTGAATTTCGGTCAGGGCATATTGCTCTTCCTGAGTCAAAAAGTTCCAAATTTTAGACAATCGGTGCTGCACACTGCGCTCAACCAGCAGAAGGCTTGTCCAGGCTTCAAGGGGAGGACGCTCTGGCTGGGTCAACCACCAACCACAGACCGCTTTTAATAGAGCGGGAAAACGACCAGTAAGCTGAAGCATTTGAGCCCGCTCACGTTCGGGTAATGGTCTTTGGGCGGCAAACGTTTCCTGGGTAATAACCGCCTGGGCGTCGGCGTCTGACATCGGCCCGACCCAACAAACCTGATTGTCCAGTAATTCATACATATTGCCTAATCCTGTTGGGTTGGCGAGATAGGCCACTGCCTGCGGCATACCGATAAAAAAGGAGAGAGTATCTCTAAAGTTATCCCGCAGCCCCCGTAGCGCGTTTAACATCTGAACCGTAGCGGCTTCATAGAAATCTTCAAATCGATTCAGAACTAACACAACCTGGACCTGGCGCTCTTGAAATGCTTTCAACAAATCATAAATCGCGCTTTGAACCACAAAAAAATCTGGCTCGGCCTGATATTGCTGATAAAGTTCGGTGACCATTGTCTGAAACTCCGGGTCAAGATGGTTGAGGTAACGATAAAACGCGCGGAGAAAAATCCGATAGAATGTAGATAAATCATTGATGAGTAGATCATTAAGATCAACCGGCACCACTACAAATGGATGATCCCGCACGGGTAAATACGCTTTCATCACTTCAACTCGATTACACAGAAAGCCCAGTAAGTTCGATCGGCCGCAGCCCGGCAGCCCAACCACAGCCCCGCTAAGGCCGGCCATAATCCAGTTGGCCAGGACTTTCATCTCCTTGGCTCGATAAGTAGCTTCGTATGTTTTCCACGAGCGATTACTGGCCATACTTCTTCTCCTTAGTAACGTTGGCCCCAATTTTAACATTCCATGCCCAAACAACCAATTACCTGGCTGCATCATTCTGCCTCAAATCAATTCAAGAAGCCTGAGCCAACCCTGAGCCAACCCTGAGGGCAATCGGCTCAGCCTTGGCCCAGAGTTAACTCAGGACTTGAGAGCGATTCACCCTTACAATCGATATCAAGCTTATCAAGGTGGATAAAGCCAAATTAGCAGCTGCTGTTACTCAACTCTGGGAAAACAAATCTAAACAAATAAGCAATAGAAGAAAAGGAGTCAATATGCATAACGATCAAAATCATGATGATGTCAGGACCCGGATTCAGGGGATAGGTAAGATGGCCAGTGGGTTAGCCCAGACCTGTGGGTGTTCAAAAGAAACCGCTAAGGTGATTGAGGTGGGCGCTCAAGGGGTAATTTATGGCACGGCACTGGTAATACAGTATAGCCCTCAAGTCGTTTCATGGCTTACCAATCAATTAAAGAAGGGATAAGCTGAACCGTTATCAAAAAGATAAGCCATAGGCCGCCGTCGTCTGAGTATTTAAGCATGCGAGGCGGTCTACAGACATTGCCTCAGCGGCTAAGGCATTGTCCGCCACTCTACCCAAGCCTCACGGCTTTTGGAAGCGACCGTATCAATCATCTGAACGAATAATAAAGAAAGGATGGAACCTTGAATAGCCAAATGTTCGCTTACAAAGAACGACGACTAAAACTGATTTTATCAAGTTTAATTATCTCGTTACTATCGAACTTGATTTTGCCCAACTTTGCCCTGGCTTGGAAACCAACCACCCACGTTTATCTGGCCGATATTGCCCTGAACGATGCCTTGGATGATGGTTACGTCACCATCAATCGGGTCGATTATAAACAAGGCCAGATCATCGGTAAGATTGGCGACTATGCGGTTGCCCCCAACATTCTAACAGCTCTCCAAAACCATGCTCCACAATATCGGGCCGGCCTGCTAGGTCCCGACGCTTACCCGGATATTCTAACCGGGCAACTGATTATTCATCCTCACGCCAACGAAACGGGGGTTGAGGGTGGCTCTGATGCCTGGCTTAGCTACCTATGGGAGCAATCAAATACGCCGCCTTATGATACAGATCCCATTAAAGCCTTTACCGTTGGTTATTTAACCCACGCCGCCGGCGATATGTATGCCCACACCTTTATCAACTACTTTACCGGGGCGCCCTTTACCATCTTGCCGCCGGAAGGGCCTGAAAACGCCATCAAACATAACCTGCTGGAAGGCTATATCGACAAACGGCTGGATGCAAACGGCTTCGGCGACAATTTTTTTGTAACGAGCATCAGTAATGTCGAAGACGATAACACCGATTTTATCTACCGGACAATGATCGATGCCCGCCCCGGTACGGTTCTGGGTGATGAACTGCTGCCTGAAGACAGTGATAATGCGCTGTATTCCATCCCGCGCATCTTTTCAACGATACGAGCTGAATTACAAGAGGATATCGAGGGATACGACTGTGAGTGGTACGAAGTCGATTGTTTGCTAGAAGAGGAGTACAAAAAAGAGTGGCGCAAAGATATTGATGAAGGTCTGCGAAAATGGCCGGCCGTGAGCCACCAGGTTGCTGAAGCGTTGCTGTTTAATGCCGAGCGTGATATGAATGTTGGGGAGGCCGAAGATATTCTGGCTAAGTATGTTGAGGATGAATTGTTGTCTATGGCCGGTGCGCCTGATGCCTTTGTCGACTTCGTAGTAATTATCAATGAGGTTATCCCTGATTTTCTATTTGAACCAATTGAAGAGCTAATAAATGATCTTTTGGAGACATTGATTGAGGAGGCAATCGGCATAACGATTGAGGAATTGGAAGAATATGTAACCAATCCAGAAGTATGGTTCGATCCCATTATGACTCACGGTGCCGGCATAGAAGTCTCCCTCCAGCGTTTTAACACAGAATACTTGAAGCTTACCGATACCGGTTACAACAACCCAACTGAGGCATTTGATTACCGTAAAGTCCCGGCCGCTTACAATACTGTCACAATGAGTAAATTAGTGCTGCTTGGTCAAGACGAGGTCAACCGACTTTTAAGCGACTTGGGCAGTGAGGGGCATCTCGACGAACCAAATATTATGCTGGGATTTGCTCAAACATTAGATGGGGGCAACCAGTGGCTGGACGGTATGGTTCTGGCCCAAGATTGTGATGCCTACGAACAGGTCTTTATGCTGCAGCCGGGCGAACAAGCCTGCCCTCGATATCGGGCTTACCTGCCCATACTGACCGTCACAAACCCTGTACCCACCTGTTTCGGCCGACCAGCCACTCTCATCGGCACCGAAGGCGATGATACTTTGACCGGGACAAACGGTAACGACGTCATCGTGGGTTTGGGTGGCAATGATGTAATCGATGGTCTTGAGGGTGATGATATCATCTGCGGGGATGAAGGCGATGATAAGATCTACGGCAACCAGGGCGATGACCTCATCAATGGCAACACCGGCAATGATATGATTGAAGGAGGCGATGGCGACGATAATCTGCGCGGTGGCCAAGACCAGGACACCATTTATGGCTTAAACGGTAACGATGAAATCTACGGTGATCTCGGGGATGATACCATCAACGGCAACGTTGGCGATGATAAGCTTGAAGGAGGTGCTGGAAATGACACTTTACGAGGTGGGCAGGATAATGACAGCATCAAGGGCAACGATGGTGATGATACCATCTATGGCGGCCTTGGCGACGACCTTCTTGATGGGAGTTCGGGTACAAATCAGATCGATGGCGGCGAGGGGAGTGACGTATGTTTTAATGGGCCAACTATAGTTAGTTGCGAGAATTAACCCGCAATAGACCCAAATAGCTGAACTCAATGCGGCCTTGGTATTACGAACATCAATCTCAATTATGTAACTCAAGTGGCTACCCACCAGCCGGTGCGACAGGTTTCACCGCTAAGACGCCAAGTTCGCTAAGATTTTATAAAAATCTTCGTGCTCTTGGCGTCTCGGCAGTTCAAATAGGTTGTTCGGCCTAGTGGTGGTATTAAGTAACGAGGCCGGTGACCGGCCCTTTAGCGCCAAAGCGAGCGGCCCGACCGGCGGCTATTCAGCGCCGGTCGCCCGCTCTGCCGCGAAGAAAACAGTTTGGCGGTGAGGCGAACTGGAACTTCCGCCTGACCTCATCGCTGCCGCTGAGCGTAATACACCTTGGTTTTATAGCTGAACCTCACCCGGCCTTGCGCCTGATGCTGCTCATATAGCGCTTGTAGCTCCTCAAGCATCGCCTGATGGCCCGCTTCCCCGGCCAGGGGCGCGTAGGACGCGGATAATAAGCGCCCTTTGATGCCGTCGTAATCCAGAACTTGGTCATTGTCGAGTACCGCCCGCCGCAGGCCCGGCCCCATCAATTCGGCTAAGGCCGGCTCGTCGATCCGCTTGTGGCTCACCGCGCTGTACTCCGGGCTGTGACGCCGCAGCAGTTGTTCGTAGGCCGCTTGAAACGGATCGTCGGGTTGGCGTTCGTTCCACACCAGCACCATCCAGCCTTGCGGCTTGAGAATCCGCCGAAATTCCGGCAGGGCCAGCTCGGCTTCGAACCAATGGAAGGCTTGCCCGGCCGTGACGAAATCGACCTGCTCAGCGGCCAGGGTGGTCGCTTCGGCGGCCCCATCGACGCTGATGAAGCCGGCATAAGCGTGCAGCAGATTTTCGCCCGCCGCCCGCATCTCAGCGTTCGGCTCAACCCCGAACACGGTATTGCCGTTGGCCAGAAACAGTTGGGACAGCAAGCCCGTACCGGAGCCGACATCGGCTACCACGGCCTGGGGCGTCAACTGGCAGTCCGCCTTGAGCCCATCGATGACGGCCGCCGGGTAGCTGGGCCGGTATTTAATATAGTTTTCAACGCGATTGGAGAAGCGTTGGGTAGGCAGCATGGGGTATCGTTACCTTTCTATGGCAATGGTTAAGAAATGATGGCCGTCAAATGGCGCTTATTGTACCTCATTAGATAAATTCCGAAAGCCGGAAGGCAGGACCCCGCCTTCCCCCAAATCCATCGCTTCACCATCACACTTTAGTGCTATAATAAGAGTGACAAAGTAGTAGGGGCCAGTTGCCCACTGGCCCCGTTGTCAGTCAGGCCAATTGCTGACTGGCCCCTGACCGGGCCAAATCAGCGATTTATCCTGCGCAAGCGACTTTCCGAGGAGACGAGGACCATCCTATGAGCGATATCCCTGACCCTGAACGGCGTGACCTGGAGGCCGAACCCATGCTGGCCCTGCGTCTGCGCCGCATGCGGCGGTTGAGCGCCGATAAACATATTGATGATACCCTGCTGACCCAAGCCGAGTACCAGCTTTTCCTGAATGAGTCCCGGGCGGAAGGTCACTATTACCAGCCCGACCATTGGCTGGCCTATCACTTTCCCGCCGGCCAGGGCCGCGCCCCGGTGGCCGGCGTGCGCGCCTCGGATGCGCACGCATTTTGCGAATGGCTGACCGCTCGAGAGCAGAGCCAGTGGGCATACCGGCTGCCCCAGGCAAGCGAAGCTGATGAAAACCAGGATTTCGGGGCCGGACCGGTGGGGTATTGGCTGAGGGTTGAATCCGGCGGTTATATCCTGGCCGGCGGGTTAACCCCCGCCCAGGTGAGCGAAGCAGCCGAACGGGTCTGCGCCCGCGCCCTGGCCGGCGGCCTCGCCCGTGACCTTGCCCGGGTCCGCGCTCGCGCCCGCGACCTCGCCCTGACTCACACCCGCGCTCTCACCCGTGACCTGGCTGGTGACCTCGCCAGCGCCCGCGCTCACGTCCGCGACCTCACCCGGGCCAGCGACCTCGCCAGCGTTCACCAGCTTGCTCGCGATCTCGATCGCGCCCTGGCCCCGGCCCACATTCGCGCCCGTGACCTCGCCCGCGCCTACGATCTCGACCACGCTCTCGCCGCTCATACCCGCGCCCGCACTATTGCCAGCGCTCTGGTCAGTGTGGGCGACCTCGCCAGCGATCTAACCCGCGTCCTGGAACACACCCACGGTCACGCTCGCTTCCACGCCAGCGTTCGTGAGCTCGTCCGCACTCTTGACGGCGCCCGCGCCCGCGCCTACGTCCTCACCCGCGCCCACGCCGCCTCCCTTGACCACACTCCTGGGCTTGCCCTCGATCTGGGCTTTGACCTGGATCACGATGTAACCGGCGACCGCGACCGGGCCAGCACTCTGGCCCTCGCCCGCGCTCGCGACTGCGCCCGTACCCGCGCCAGCGCCCTCGATCTCGACCGCGCCCATAACGTCGCCCTTTCCCTCGGCTTCACCCTCACGCTGAGCCGAAATTATGAGGCCATCCTCACCAAGCTGAGTCACCTCAGTGACCCGGAGCTAACCCCGGTCTCCGATTTTCTGCGCGGGTGTAGCTGGTACGCCATCTTGCGCCGCGTAACCGATTTATGGGCTTCGCTGCCGGAGTCAACGCCGGCTCGCCGGCCGGGGGACACGCCGGACCAACAAGCACAAGAAACCTGGGCGCTGATTGACAACTCTCTGGATTTATATGTAGACCTGGCCCTTCTGGAAGCGCGTATCAAGGGGGAACTGCCGGCCACCGAAGGCATCCGGCTGGTGCGAGAGCGGCAGCGGGCGGCGTAGAACACGTGGCCAACGGGTTCGCTTTGAACCCCTGGCCCACCGAGTTGGCCGCCCTCACCGAGCGCCGTCGGTGGGGGCGACGGCGCTTTTGAAAATAGACGTTGTCATGTCACGGCGAGCGATAGCGAAGCCGTCCCCCACGCCAGGGGAGATGGCTTCGCTATTGCTCGCAATGACAATTTCATAATTCATTCATCATTGCTTATGCGCGAACCTAAGATACTTCTCGAACGGCTGCAACGAAGCCTACATATTCTGCAACAAAAGCAGGCCGCATACGGCCTCAATGCCCCGGCCAGCCTCAGCCTCGAAATCGAGGACCACCAGACGGCCATCACCCTGACCGAGCAGTTGGCCGCCGGCCACCTGACCGAGGCCGCCTGGCGCGAGCAGCTTCAACCGCTGCTGGTCACCATCGAGGATCGCGAGGTAGTTAGTGTCCCAAAACTAGGCCGCCGCGACTACTACGCCCACATTAACCTCCCACCGAACTTTGTCCCCCGCCCCGAACTGCTAGCCTCCATCAAACAAACGCTTCTGGGCGAGAGCCACGAAGTGGCCTTGACCTCAGCCATCAAAACCAGTGCCGTCCACGGTATGGGCGGCATCGGCAAGAGCGTGATGGCCCGGGTCCTGTGCGACGAGCCGGATATCCAAGCCACCTTCAAAGACGGCATCCTGTGGACAACCCTGGGCCAGACCGTGAGCGACGATGACCTCAAAGCCAAGCTGCGCGTCTGGATCGAGACCCTGGGCGGGATCATCAGCGTCACGGTCTCCACCCTGGAACAGCTCAAAAACAGCCTGGCCGAGCAGCTCAAGGCGCGGGCCTGCTTACTGATTGTTGATGATATGTGGCGCTATCCTGACGCCGCCTGGTTCAACGTGGGTGGGTCAAACTGCCGCCTGCTGCTGACCACCCGCGACGCCGAGGCCGCCCGCCAGTTGGGGGCAACGATTGCCCCGATCTCAACCATGCAAGAGCAAGAGGCCATCAGCCTGCTGTCGCAGTGGGCCGGCCAACCACTCCAGCAGTCCCACCCTAAACCGGCCGCACAGATGGTGAAACGGCTGGGCTACCTCCCCTTGGCCCTCAAGCTGGCCGGGGAGCAGCTGCGCCGCAAAGACCCAACCGAGTGGTTAGCTAGCTTCAAGGCCCAAAAGCTCAAGAGCCGGCGGGATAAAAGCGTCCACGGCAACCTGTTCGACACCTTAGCCCTGAGCCTGACCGAGCTAACGGGCGAGGAGCAGCTGCTCTATACCAGCCTGGTTATCTTCAAAGAAGATGAGCCACTTCTCCTCCCGGCCATAACGATGCTGTGGTCACAGTTGGCTGATTATGACTCGGACGAGAGCGAGGATTTCTTGTTCGACCTGGCCGACCGGGCCTTGCTTCAGCTGAGTGACGACAAAGAGACGGTCCTACTTCACGACCTGATGCGGGAGTTTATGGCCGAACAACTGCCGAAGGAGGGGCAGCGCCAGGCCCATACCCGCCTCTTGACCGGCTACCGGGCCACCCAAACCGGCACTGGCTGGGCCACCGCCCCGGATGACGGCTATCTGTACAATCACCTGGCCTACCACCTGGCCGCTAGTGACGAGACGGCGGCTGAGGAATTGCGGCATCTATTCTCTAATGATGCTTGGCTGCAGGTACGGGTAGCTGAGGATGGCTACCGTTACAATGGTTATCTGGCTGATTTAGAACTTGCCTGGCAGTGGTTGGACCAGATACCGGAAGTTATGGGTGAGTTGGTACATTACGCCCTGATCCAAAGCAGTATCAACGCCTTGGCCGGTCAGTATCTGCCTGCTCTTGTGGTACAAGCTGTAACCACCAAACAGTGGACGGCTAAACGGGCTATTAGTGTCGCCGCTAAAATTGTTGATCCTAAAGCTCGGGCTGAAATGTGTGTTCACTTATTGAAAGTTAATTCGATGCAGTCAAGAGACCGCAGAAGACTAATTCATATAGCACTGGAGGCAACGCGGACCATCGGCGATGAAAGGGATCGGGCTCGGACCGTGAGCGAGCTGTTACCACAGTTGAACGGGGAGGTGAAAGAGGTCGCCTTAGCCCAGGTGCTGGAGGCAACGCGGGCCATCGGCGATGAAAGGGATCGGGCTTGGACCGTGAGCGAGCTGTTACCACAGTTGAACGGGGAGGTGAAAGAAGTCGCCTTAGCCCAAGCACTGGAGGCAGCGAGGGCCATCGGCGATGAAAGAGATCGGGCTGAGATTCTAATGGGCCTAGCGCCGCAGTTGAGCGGGGAACTGTTGGCCCAGGCGCTAGAGGTGGCGCAGGCTATTGGCAGTGAAAGGGATCGGGCTAAGGCCTTGACCGGGTTGGCGCCGCAGTTGAGGGGGAAGCTGTTGGTCCAGGCGCTAGAGGCGGCGCAGGCTATTGGCAATGAAGAACATCGGGCTGAGGTTCTAATGGGCCTAGCGCCGCAGTTGAACGGGGAACTGTTGGCCCAGGCGCTAGAGGTGGCGCAGGCTATTGGCAATGAAGAGCATCGGGCTAAGGCCCTGACCAAATTTGCGCCGCACCTGAGTAGGAATGTGAAAGAGGTGGTCTTGGTCCAGGCGCTGGAGGCAGCGAGGGCCATTGGCTATAAAGAGTATCGGGCTAAGGCTCTGAGCGCGTTGGTGCCGCAGTTGAGCGGGAAAGTGCAAGAGGTGGTCTTAGCTCAGGCGCTGGAGGCGGCGCAGGCCATAGGCTATGAATGGTCTAGAGCTCCGGTCCTGAAGGATCTGGCATCGCAGTTGAGCGGGGAGGTGAAAGAGATGGTCTTAGCCCAGGCGCTGGGGGCGGCGCGGGCCATCGACAATGCATGGTCTCGGGCTTCGACTTTGAGGAGCTTGGCGCCGCAGTTGAGCGGGGAGCTGCTGGCCCAGGCCTTGGAAGCGGCGCGGGCCATAGGCGATGCAAGGAATCGGGCTTGGACCCTGAGGGACCTGGCGCTGCAGTTGAACGGGGAGGTGAAAGAGGTAGTCTTAGCCCAGGCGCTGGAGGCAGCACGGACCATCGGCGATGCAAGGGATCGGGCCGAAGCCCTGACCGCGTTGGCGCCGCAGTTGAGCGGGGAGCTGCTGGTCCAGGCGCTAGAGGCGGCGCAGGCCATAAGTAATGAAAGGGGTCGCGCTAAGGTTCTGAAGGACCTGGCGTCGCAGTTGAACGGGGAGGTGAAAGAGGTGGTCTTAGCCCAGGCGCTGGAGGCAACGCGGGCCATCGGCGATGAAGGGCTTCGGATTAAGGCCCTGAGGGAACTGGCGCCGCAGTTGAGCGGGGAGCTACTGATCCAAGCGTTAGAGATGACACAGGCCATCGGCGATGCAAGGGATCGGGCTGCGGCCCTGAACAATCTGGCGTCGCAGTTGAGCGGGGATGAGCACGCGGTGGTCTTAGACCAGGCGCTAGAGGCAACGCGAACCATCGACGATGCAAGGGATCGGGCAGCGGTCCTAAGCAGCCTGGCGTCTCAGTTGAGCGGGGAAGTGCAAGAGGCGGTCTTAGCTCAGGCGCTGACGACGGCGCGGGCCATTGGTTATGAACGACATCGGGCTTCAGCCATGAGCAGCTTAGTACCACAGATGAGTCGTAATCTGCTAGTCCAGGCCTTGGAGGCGGCGCGGACCATCGACGATGCAAGGTATCGGGTTTCTGTGTTGAGCGGCCTGGCGCCGCAGTTGAGCGGGGCTGAAAAAGCGGTGGTCTTAGCCGAGGCGCTGGGGGCGGCGCGGACCATCGGCGATGCAAGGTATCGGGTTTCTGTACTGAGCGCTCTGTCGCCGCAGTTAAGTGAGGAGGTGAAAGCGGTGGTCTTAACCGAGGCGCTGAGGGTGGCGTGGGCCATCAATGATGCAAGGTATCGAGTTTCTGTGCTGAGCGGACTGGTGCCGCAGTTAAGCGGGGATGAGAAAGCGGTGGTCTTAGCTGAGACGCTGAGGGTGGCGCGGGCCATCGGCGATGAAGGGCTTCGGGCTGCGGTCCTGAGGACTGTAGCGCCGCAGTTGAGCGGGGATGAAAAAGCGGTGGTCTTAGCCGAGGCGCTAGGGGCGGCGCGGACCATTGGCGCTGAATGGTCTCGGGCTGCGGCCCTGAGGGACCTGGCGCCGCAATTGAGCGGGGATCTGCTAGCCGAGGCGCTGGCGGCGGCGCGGGCCATCGGCGATAATTGGTCTCGGGCTTCGGCCCTGACCGGCTTGGCACCGCAGTTGAGCGGGGAGGCGAAAGCGGTGGTCTTAGCCGAGGCGCTGGGGGCAGCGCGGGCCATCGGCGATGCAAGGTCTCGGGCTTCAGCCCTGAGTGGTCTAGCGCCGCAGTTATCCTCAGGAATAATAGTCGAACTGGTGATGACCGAATTAGAGCAACTCCGTCGCGTTAACCGTCACAGCCTCCTTTACTTAATCGGCCAGGACAAGTTGTTTAACCGCGAAAAGTTGGGGTTGTCGGCAGACACAATGGCTGCCATCAGCCGCAGCATTGTTGATATTTGCACCCAGTGGCGGTGGCTGTAGCAGAGCTTTCAGCACTCAGCTGTCAGCTGTCAGCTTTTAATAGTAGGTTGGGTTGAGCCGACAACCTTATCTCTGGCCCGGCAACGTTGGGTTTCATTCGCTGTTTTAACCCCTGACCAACCGGCGAAACCCAACAGGTTTGGGCAACCGTGTCCTGCCTTGACCCATTCGACCCAACCTACACGCTTAGTAGGAATTATGAAGGTGTAGGTTGGGTCGAGCCGACACTCTAAGGTCTTATCGGTTCACGAATACGGCGAGCAGGCTCAAGCCAACCACAATGGCTCCGGCTCCGGCCAGAAACTCGTTCCCACTGATTAGCCCGAAAACGACAGAGAGGATGCCGGTCAGCCGCAGGGTCGGATTTCCCGCGATCACGACCAGCCCGTCTCGCCAGGAGCGGGGTTGAACGGCATAGCCCAGGGTTTCAAGCTTGGTCTGCAAGTCGCTAAGCGATGGTTCGGTTAAGGTGGAACCATCGGGAAAGACGATCGTCGGTACGCTTTGGTTGCCGTCGTTAATCTGGCGCACCCGCTCCTTACCCTCAGCGGAGCGCACGATGTCGATGTACTCATAGCCGGCCTCGGCGCGATCCAAGAGATTCCGAACCGGGCCAACCATACCGCACAGGGGGCGGCCATAAACCGTGATTTTCTCACCCATAAACATGTTCCGTAACACCTCAGGTGACTGGCACTTTGGCTCAAATCGAGACCGTTGCGTGGAATACAACGCTGCTATTATCGGAATTAAGTGCCAGTCACCTGGCCTGCTGAATAAACACCGTTTTCCTATCTTTTGCGGTTCACCGAGGATTATAGCGAACCTGGGGTTGAGTACCAAATGGACCGGCCCCATCAAACGTCCTAAGCCGGTCGGGGCGACGGCAACGTCAACGGATTATCCGTCTGATTTTCAATCGAAACGCCCTTGACGGGGTTAAATCAGGCGACGTCCGTCACAAGCTAACCCTTCAGCGCCTTCATATGTCTCAGCGTATTCAGCGATTCAACCTTGCCCCCAAATAGAAACGCACCCGGGGCGGACCGGGGCAATTGATCATTGACAATGCCCCCTTAGCTGTGGGCGGCCCGTTCTGGGTGATGGTTTGGGGGGGATGACAAAGCCAGCCTTGTCGCTCCGGCTAAATCGCTCCGGCTGAGTCGCTCCGGTAAGAGGGCGCTCGCCTGGGGTGGGGTGGAACAGGTGGGCGGGACGGTGAGGGATTCTGCCAAGGCGTCCTACTACCAGGATGGACTGCGGGAGCGCCAGCCGGGGCATCCTGCTAGCAGGACGGACTGCGGGAGGGTCAGGCAAGGCATCCGGCTAGTAGGACGGACTGTGGGAGGGCCAGCCAGGGCATCCTGCTAGCGGGACGGGCTGCGGGAGGGCCAGCCAAGGCATCCTGCTAGCCGGACGGGCTGCGGGAGAGTCAGCCAGGGCGTCCGGCTAGCGGGACGCCCTGGCCGCAAGATAATTTTGCCCCTGATGATGACC
>JACKAT010000060.1 GCA_020634935.1 Anaerolineales bacterium | reverse complement strand
ACTTTGACCTAATCATTAACAAAGCAAGCTTTGTTGCTCCGGCGCTACCAGCGCCTTTCCCGCCGCCGGAGCGTCAAAGTTTACTTTGACCTAATCATTAACAAAGCAAGCTTTGTTGCTCCAACGTAAGAAGCGGTTAATAAGCTTGCTACGCAAGGAACAAAACAGGAGAGTGACCATGACCCGACCTATAAAAGCCCCCCGAGGCCCAGAACTCACGTGTAAGAACTGGCTGATCGAAGCCCCGTACCGGATGCTGCAAAATAACCTCGATGCCCAGGTAGCCTTCGATCCGGACAACTTAATTGTGTACGGCGGGCGCGGGAAAGCCGCCCGGAACTGGGCGGCTTTCGACGCCATCTTAGAATCGCTGCGCAACCTGGAGCCGGACGAGACGCTGCTGGTCCAGTCGGGCAAGCCGGTGGCGGTGTTTCGCACGCACGAAGACGCGCCCCGAGTGCTGATTGCCAACTCGAATATTGTGCCGGCCTGGGCTACTCAGGACAATTTCGATGCCTGGGAAAAGGCCGGGCTGATCATGTACGGCCAGATGACCGCCGGCAGTTGGATTTACATCGGCACCCAGGGTATTTTGCAAGGCACTTACGAAACGTTCGGCTCGCTGGCGCGACAGCACGGCTGGGGCAGCCTCAAGGGCAAGCTGGTGGTCACGGCCGGGCTGGGCGAGATGGGCGGGGCGCAGCCGTTGGCGATCACCATGAACGAGGGCGTCGGCCTGCTGGTCGAGGTCGATCGCTGGCGGGCCGAACGCCGCCTGTCGCTGCGCCAGATCGACGCCATTACCGACAACCTCGAAGAAGCGATGACCTGGGCCAACGAGGCCCTGGCCGCCGAACTGCCGAAGTCCATCGGGCTGATCGGCAACGCGGCGGAGGTGCTGCCGGAACTGGTCGAGCGCGGCGTCATACCCGATGTCGTCACCGACCAGACCTCAGCCCACGACCCGCTGTACGGCTACCTGCCGACCGGCCTTACTATAGAAGAGGCCAATGACCTGCGCCAGCGCGACCCGGTCGAGTACCAGCGCCGCGCCATCGACGCCATGACCCGCCACGTTCAAGCCATGCTCGACTGGCAAGCCAAAGGCAGCGTCGTATTCGATTACGGCAACAATTTACGCCAGCGGGCCTTCGATAACGGTCTCAAAGAGGCGTTCAACTATCCCGGCTTTGTCCCGGCTTACATCCGGCCGCTCTTTTGCGAGGGCAAAGGGCCGTTCCGCTGGGTGGCCCTCTCCGGCGACCCGGCCGACATCTACGCCACCGATGAGGCCATCCTCGAACTGTTCCCGGAGGACGAACACCTGGCCCGCTGGATTAAAATGGCCCAAGAGCAGATCGAGTTCCAGGGATTGCCCGCCCGCATCTGCTGGCTGGGCTACGGCGAACGCGCCAAAGCCGGCCTCAAGTTCAACGAGCTGGTGGCTTCAGGCCGGGTCAGCGCCCCGATTGTGATTGGCCGCGACCATCTCGACAGCGGCTCGGTGGCCAGCCCCAACCGCGAGACCGAGGCCATGAAAGACGGCTCCGACGCCATCGCCGACTGGCCGCTGCTCAACGCGCTGGCCAACGTGGCCGGCGGCGCGACCTGGGTCAGCCTGCACCACGGCGGCGGGGTCGGCATCGGCTACAGCATCCACGCCGGCCAGGTCATCGTCGCCGACGGCACCGAAGCCGCCGCCCGCCGGCTGGAACGGGTCTTGACCATCGACCCCGGTATGGGCGTCGTCCGCCACGTCGACGCCGGTTACGATGAGGCGATCACCTTCGCCCAAGCGCACGGCGTGCAAATTCCGATGATGAAATCGTAAGGGAATACTCATGGATCCAATTATCCTTGATGGCCAAAGCCTGACCATCGATCAAGTCATTACCGTCGCCTACGGTGAGCCGGGCCAGCCGGCCGTGGCGCTCAGCGAAGCGGCTCAGGCCGGCGTAACCCGCGCCGCGCAGGCGGTGCAAACGCTGCTTGAGCGCGGGCAGGTGGCCTACGGCATTACCACCGGTTTTGGCGCGTTCAAAGACCGCATCATCTCGCCCGACCAGGTGGAGCAGCTTCAGCGCAACATCGTGCTCAGCCACGCGGTGGGCGTCGGCCCGGCCTTCGATGGGCCGACCACGCGGGCGATTATGCTCATCCGGGCCAACACCCTGGCCCGCGGCCACTCCGGCATCCGGCTGGCGACCTTGCAAAGGCTGCTCGATCTGCTCAATGCCGGGGTCCATCCGGTGATTCCGCAAAAAGGTTCGCTGGGGGCCAGCGGCGATCTGGCCCCGCTGGCCCATATGAGCCTGGTGCTGCTGGGGCTGGGGGAAGCTGAGTATCAGGGGCAGATTATCGATGGCGCAGCGGCTCTGGCCGGGATCGGCTTAGCGCCGGTCACGCTGGCGGCCAAGGAAGGGCTGGCCCTGACCAACGGCACGGCGGTGATGTGCGCCTTGGGGGCGCTCGAAACTCACCGCGCCCGGCTGTTGAGTCGCACCTCAGATATCGCCGGCTGCCTCAGTTTAGAGGCGCTACATGGCACGGTGCTGGCCTTTGACGACCGGATTCACCAACTGCGGCCCCACCCGCGCCAGCTCAACTGCGCCGCCTATCTGCGCGAGCTGCTGGCCGGCAGCGAGTTTACCCGCCACCACGATCCGGCCAACGTGCAGGACGCCTACACCCTGCGCTGCATCCCCCAGGTCCACGGCGCGGTGCGCGACGCCATCGCCTACGCCCGCTGGGTCATCGACATCGAGCTAAACGCCGTGACCGACAATCCGCTCATTTTTATCGATGACGACACGGACGAGATCACGGTTTTGTCCGGCGGCAACTTCCACGGCGAACCGCTGGCGATTGCCATGGATTACCTCAGCCTGGCCATGACCGAGATGGGCAACATTTCGGAACGGCGGCTGATGCGCCTGACCGACGAGGCCAGCAACGCCCAAACGCTGCCGGCGTTTCTGGCCCAGAACGGCGGTTTGAATTCCGGCTTCATGATTACGCAATACACCGCCGCCGCGCTGGCCGCCGAAAATAAAGTACTGGCCCACCCCGCCAGCGCCGACACCATCCCCACCTCGGCTAATGTGGAAGACCACGTGAGCATGGGCTGCACGGCGGCGCTCCAGGCTCGGCAGATTGTGCAGAACGTCGAGCTAATTTTGGCCCTGGAACTGATGGCGGCGGCGCAGGGCATCGATTTTAGAAAGCAAAAACTGGGCGATACGGCCCAATTGGGCCGCGGCACCCAACCGGCCTACGATCTCATCCGCCAGCGCGTGCCGTTCATCGCCGAGGACACCGTTCTGTATCCGTACATCGAGGCGGTGCGCCAATTGGTGGCCGGCGGCGATTTGGTCAAGGCCACCAACCGGGAGGTTACGGATATTTGGAATTTGTAGGGAGGCAGACAGTCTCTGTTAGACAATGCCGGGAATGAGAACTTACTGGAGCGACAAAGCTTGCTTTGTCATTCACGGTTAGGTCAAAGTAAACTTTGACGCTCCTCAGCGCCGGCAATGAGAATTTACTGGAGCGACAAAGCTTGCTTTGTCATCCGCGATGGGTCAAAGTAAACTTTGACGCTCCTCAGCGCCGGCAATGAGAACGTACTGGAGCGACAAAGCTTGCTTTGTCATTCGCGGCCGGGTCAAAGTTTACTTTGACGCTCCAGGTCTGTATTTTCAGAAGAGTCAGCCAGCTAGTAAGCCGCTCATTTCATTATTCAGCATCGGCAGAAAAGCGCTGCGCGGCCATCAACTCCGGATTATTGGCATAGTATTCGGAATCGGTCGTGGTTTCGGCCGGGGCATACCGCTGCGCCGCCATCACCTCAGGATTAGCCGCCAAGAAAGCTGAGCCGGATAACGGTTCATTCCTTACCGCAGGAGCCGTGTTACGGGCCGCCGCCATCAACTCCGGGTTAGCCGCGTAAAAGGTCGAGCCGGTCATCGGGTCATCGCCGGCTATCCCCTCAAATCGACCGGCGGCCATCAACTCCGGGTTGGCCGCCAGGTGCGTTGAGTCCGATGGCCCCTCAGACGCTACGACCGCCGCCGGTTCCGGCGCGTCCTCAACCGGTTCCGGCGATACGCCGCCGATACAAGCGGTCAGCGTCATCGCCACCGCCCCTACCACGCTGATCAATAAGATATTGAGCTGTTTCATCGCTATTGCTCCCTATGTTAGTTGAGGAGAGGCCAGTCCCTCCTGGATGAATGGTTTATTCGCTCCGACTGGCCGGACCGTTTAATGTTTGATTTCAGTTTAGCCGGCCGGCGCAACGAGGGCGTCAAAAAAAGCGTTAAAAAAACGTAAAAAATCAAATTGGTTGCCTTTAAATTTGATTTGTGGGCGATTCTTTGCTATGAACAACAGTAATAAGAAGCTCTCAGCCTCAATCTCGTCTTTCCTCACCCAACTTCTGGCCAGGCGCAAACCCTGAATGACCTTAGTAGGAGGAACAACGATGTCCCAGCTCAAATTATTCTTGCTGGGGCCGTCCCATCTCGAGCGAGACGGCCGGCCCTTAGAGTTGACCACGCGCAAGAGCCTGGCTTTGCTGGCCTACCTGGCCGTCACCGGCCACCCTCACCGCCGCGAGGCGTTGACCGCGCTGCTGTGGCCCAACGCCAAAGCGCGGTCGGCTCGGTCTGTGCTGCGCACCACCCTGTCCACGCTCAACAAAAACCTGGCCGGCCAGGGCTTACTGGTGGAACGGGATAGCGTTGGCCTGGACGGTGAGGCCGGCATCTGGCTCGATGTTGAGCAGTTCCGGCAGTTGGCCCACAGCCGGCCAGCCCCCGACCATCCTGATGGGGTGTTGGGCGAGGAGGGTCTGCGCCAACTGACCGAAGCTGTCAGCCTCTACCGGGGCGACTTTTTGGAGGGGTTTACCCTGCCCGACAGCGCCGACTTTGACGATTGGCAAGCCTTTGAAACAGCCGGGCTGCGCCGTGAGTTGGCCGGTGTTCTGGAAAAGTTGGTTCAGAGTTATCACGCTCAACAGCAGTTCGATGCGGCGATTGCCTATGCCCAACGCTGGCTGGCCCTGGACCCGCTGCACGAACCGGCCCACCGCGGCCTGATGCAACTGTACGCCGCGTCCGGCAACCGTTCGGCGGCCATGCGTCAGTACCAAAGCTGTTACGAACGGCTGGAAGATGAGTTAGAGGTCCGGCCTGAAGCGGAAACGACCGCGCTTTACGAACGCATCCGGCAGGAGACCCGCCAAAACGTCAAAGTTATCGCTGAGACCTACGGCATCATCGACGGGCTGACGCCGGAGGGATTAGCCCGGAATTTGCTGGGCCAGGGCGGGATGGGCAATGTCTACCGGGGCCTCGACCTGCAAAATGGCCAGACGGTGGCCGTCAAAGTCCTTAGGCCGGAGATTGTCGCCGCCGACCCGGATCAAGTGGCCCGTTTTGTGCGCGAAGGCGAGGCGCTGCGTCAACTCAACCACCCCAACATCGTCAAGCTGCTGGCGGCCGCCGAACAGGACGGCCGCTACTATCTGGTGATGGAGTACGTGGCCGGCGGGTCGCTGCACGACTTGATCGGGCGGGCCGGGCTGCTGCCTATCCGCCGGATCGTGGAGATAGCCCTGGACCTGGCCGACGCGCTAACCCGCGCTCACCGGCTGGGCATTATCCATCGCGATCTGAAACCGGCCAACGTGTTGTTGACCCCGGACGGCGGGCCGCGCCTGACCGATTTCGGCGCAGCCCGCCTCAGCGACAGCTCGCAGGCGACCGAGACCGGCTTGCTGTTTGGCACCCTCAACTATCTTAGCCCCGAAGGCGGCGACGGCCAGACGCTGGACGAACGGGCGGATATCTGGGCTTTGGGGGTGATGCTGTTTGAAATGTTGACCGGCCAGCCGCCATTTCGGGGCGAAACCCTCGCCGCCACACTCTCCGCCATTATGACCCAACCGACTCCCGACCTCACGCCGTACCGCAGCGATATCCCGCCGGCCCTGGCCGATCTGGTCTACCGCATGCTGGTCAAGGAGCGGGCGCAGCGCATCCCTAGCGTCCGGTTGGTCGGCGCCGAACTGGAAGCGATTATGACCGGCCGGTCGATGACGCCATCCACACCCTTGCCGGTTCCCGCCGGCCCGCCGCCGGCCTGTCCCTATCGCGGGCTGTTTGCTTTTCTTGAAGAAGACGCGCCCGTCTTCTTTGGCCGGGAAACCTTCGCCCACAGCCTGGTCGAGGCCGTGCAAAGCCGGGGGCTGGTCGCGGTGATCGGCCCGTCGGGCAGCGGCAAATCGTCGGTGGTTTTCGCCGGCTTGGTAGCCCAACTGCGCCGCATAAGCCGCGACCACAGCGGCTCGCCCCACAACGCCCCCACTTTTATCATTGAAGATCTCCGGCCCGGCGGGAATCCCTTCCACAGTCTGGCCGCCACCCTGCTGCCGCTGCTGGAGCCGGAGATGACCATTACCGACCAACTGGTCGAGGCGCGGCGACTTACGGAGCGGCTGAGCCGGGGCGACCTGAGCCTGGTTGATGTCGTTGACCGGATTTTGCAGGCCGCCGAGGCCGGCGAGCCTTCTACCCCCTCCCAGTCTCCTCCTGCTAGGGGGAGGAGCCAATATTTCCCCCCCAGCGGGGGGGACAGAGGGGGGGAGAATATGGGCCACCCCAAACTATCCGCTCTTGCCCCCTCTCAGGGAGAAGAAAGACGTCAAATTCCCCCTTCTGAGGGGTTAGGGGGGCCAGCGCCGGTCATGAACTTAAGGCCATTGCCCCACTTGGTGTTGGTCATCGATCAATTCGAAGAGTTGTACACCCTCTGCCCCGACGCGGAGACGCGCTACAACTTTATGGACGCGCTGTTTGAAATTATCGACCGGCAGCAGTACCGCCGCCAACCGGCCTTTACGCTGGTCTTCACCTTGCGAGCCGACTTCCTGGAACAGGCGCTGGCCCATCGTCCCCTGGCCGATATGATTCAGCATCACGATTTTAAGCTGGGGCCGATGACCCGCGAGGAACTGGGGCTGGCTGTCGAGCGCCCGGCTGAAATGCAGGGCGTCGCCTTTGAAAGCGGGCTGCTTGAGCGTATTCTGGACGATGTGGGGGAGGAGCCGGGCAATTTACCGCTGCTGGAGTTTGCGTTGACGGCGCTGTGGGACCGGCAGCAAAGCCGGCAGTTGACCCACGCCGGTTACGAGGCCATCAATGGGGTCAAGGGCGCTCTGACCCGTCACGCCGACGCGATTTACGCCAAACTGACCCCGGCCGAGCAAGAGGCCGCCCGCCGTCTCTTCACCCAGTTGGTGCGGCCCGGTGAGCGCACCGACGATACCCGCCGGCTGGCCTGGCGCAGTGAATTGAAGCCGGAGGATTGGCGGCTGGCCCAACGGCTGGCTGATGCCCGGCTGGTGGTGACCGGTCGGGATGCGGCCGGGCAGGAAACGGTGGAGGTGGCCCACGAAGCCCTGATCCGCGATTGGGCGCGGCTGCGGCGCTGGCTCGACGCCGACCGCGCGTTTCTCTTCTGGCAGCAGCGGCTGCGGAACGGGCTGCGCCAATGGCGAGCCAGCGATCAGGATGACGGCGCGCTCCTGCGCGGCGCGCCGCTGGCCGAAGCGGAGAGTTGGCTGGGCCAACGGCGCAACGACCTGACCGAGGCCGAGCGGGAATACATCCAGGCCGGGCTGGCCCTGCGCGAACGCCAGGCCGCCGAACGGGAAGCCCAGCGCCGCCGCGAGTTGGAAGTGGCCCAGGAATTGGCCGAGTCGGAAAGGCAGCGGGCCGAGGAACAGCGCCAGGCCGCCGCCGGCCTGCGCCAACGGGCGGTCTGGTTGGCCGGCGTGGGCCTGGCCGCCGTGCTGCTGGCCGCCGCCGCCGGCCTGTTTGGCATGCAGTCGAGCCGCAACGCCGCCCAAGCGCTACTGGCCGAGGAAACCGCCGAAGCGCGTCGCCGGCAGGCCGAAACGGCTCAGGCCGAAGCCGTAACCGCGCAGCAAGCCACGGAGCGCGAGGCCCGCCGGGCCAGGGCCAGCCAATTGGCGACGCAAGCTCAACTCGTTCTGGAAAATAGCGAAGATCCTTCCGGCACGCTGCCCCTGCTGCTGGCCCGTGAGGCGGTTTTAACGACCTTGACCGAAGATGGCTATTACACCCCCGAAGCCGACGCCGCCTTGCGTCAGGTGGTCGAAACGGTACCGGTCTGGCTCAAGACGTTCACCGGCCATACCCACAACGTGAATTTTGCGGCGTTTAGCCCGGATGGTCAAACCATTGCCACCGCCAGTGATGACAAGACGATTCGCTTGTGGGATGTCGCTACGGGTCGGGAAATCCGCCGCTTTAAGGGCCATAAAAGCGGCGTTAAATCGGTGGCCTTTAGCCCCGACGGCCAAACCATCGTCTCGGCCGGAGGCGATAATACAACCTGGCTGTGGGATGTGGCGACCGCTGCCGAAATCCGTCGTTTTGAAGGTCTTACCGGCGGCCTCAGGGTCGTCGTTTTCAGCCCCGACGGCCAAACGATGGCCATCGGCGGCGGACGCGGTGGCGATGTCTATGATGCCCCGATGACTCGCGCCACCTTTACCCAGCAAGACTATGCTATCCAATTGTGGGATATCGCCATGGGCCGGCAGATCCGCCGCTTTGCCGGACACACCGGACAAGTTACTTTTTTGGATTTTAGTTCCGATGGGAAAACTTTTATCAGCGCTAGCGTCGATCAAACCGCTCGGCTATGGGATGTGGCCACCGGTCAAGAAATCCGACAGTTCAAAGGCCATGAAAGCTATATCATGACCGCTGCTTTTAGCCCGGATGAGAAAACGATGGTTACCAGCAGCGGCGATAGCACTATTCGCTTGTGGAACGTGGGAACCGGAGCCGAAACGGGTCGCCTTGTAGGCCATGAGAAGGCGGTTCTTTCCGCAATATTTAGCCCCGACGGCCGGACGATTGTCAGCACCAGCGACGACGGAACCGTTCGACTATGGGATGTGGCCACCGGCCAGGAAGTTCATCGTCTGGCCGGGCATACGGGAATCGTGATTTGGGCGACGTTTAGCCCCGATGGGCAAACCATTGTCACCACCAGCGAACTGCCTGACCCCACCGCCCGGCTATGGGCTGTAACCACCAAAGGCGATACCCATCGGTTGGACGGTCACCGGAATCCCATTAACGCGGTCGCCTTCAGCCCCGATGGGCAGACCATTGCCACCGCCGGCGACGATAAGATTGTTCGGCTATGGGCTGCGACTACCGGCCGGGAAACCGAACGGTTTGCCGGCCATACGGGCCGGGTCAACGCGGCGGCCTTCAGTCCCAACGGGCAACTGTTAGCCAGCGCCGGGTTTGATAAGGTCGTTCGGCTGTGGGATGTGGCGACCGGTCAAGAAATTCGCCGCTTTGAAGGTCACGGGGGCACGATTTTATCGCTGGCCTTCAGTTCTGATGGGCAGCGCATCGCTACTGCGGCGGAAGACAAAACGGCCCGGCTGTGGGATGTGGCGACCGGTCAAGAAATCCGCCGCTTTGAAGGCCACACCTCAAGCGTCAATGCGGTGGCTTTCCGGGCTGACAATCAGATCATCGCTACCGGTGGGGCCGATAAGACCGTCCGGCTATGGGATGCCGCCACCGGCGATGAGCTTCGCCGCCTCAAAGGCCACACGCAGTTCGTCAAGGCCGTGGATTTCAGCCCGGATGGACAGACGATTGTCAGCGCCGGGACGGACAATACCGTACGTTTGTGGGATGTAGACCGGGGTCAGGAAATCGGCCAACTTGTGGGGCATAACTCCTGGGTCAATGCGGCGGTCTACAGCCCGAACGGTCAGACTATCGTCACCACGGGCAAAGACGGCCTGGTGCTGGTCTGGGATGTGGCCACCCGGTCCGTTATCCGCCGGTTGGATGGCCACACCGCCGGCGTTTACGCCGCCGCCTTCAGCCCGGATGGCCGGACCATCGTCACGGCCGGTCGTGACCGCACCGCCCGCATCTGGCCCGGCGTCGAGCAGTTATTAGCCGAGGCCGAGGCGCTCATCCAGCGCGACCCGCCGGAATTCACCCCGGAGGAGCGGATTCGGTTTGGGTTGAGGGAAAATTGAGGATGATTCCCACCCCTGCGCTATCGTGGAGCGTCAAAGTTTACTTTGACCGTACCGCGTATGACAAAGCCAGCTTTGTCGCTCCATTTTATTTTCTTGTCGGCGGCGAGGAGCGTCAAAGTTTACTTTGACCGTACCGCGTATGACAAAGCCAGCTTTGTCGCTCCATTTCATTTTCTTGTCGGCGGCGAGGAGCGTCAAAGTTTACTTTGACCGTACCGCGTATGACAAAGCCAGCTTTGTCGCTCCATTTTATTTTCATTTTCGGTAGCGGCTTCATTGAGACTATCGGACTCCCTCTTCCTTAGCTAAGCTGCCCCAAAAACCTTCCTTTTGCCTATCCCTTTGCCAAAGATAGTCTTGATTCTTTCCTTTTATCTAACCCTTTGTCAAAGATGGCCTTGATTCTTTCCTTTTATCTAACCCTTTGTCAAAGATGGCCTTGATTCTTTCCCGCAAGACCGTCCCCGGCCCAGAAACGTCCGAATTCTTTCCCGCAAGACCGTCCCCGGCCCAGAAACGTCCGAATTCTTTCCCGCAAGACCGTCCCCGGCCCGGGAAGGGCCAAATTCTTTCCTGCTGTTCATTCTTTGGCAAAAGATGACCTTTATTTTTCGCCTCAACTCCATCATTGGCCTCGGACGCGTTGGGGAGCAACTCGAAAGGGTGGCCGGAGCCAAAGAAGGGCGTGGCGGCGTCTGAGCATTGGCCGGAGGGGAAACGGACAGGCAAGGGGCAAGTTTTTAATCGCTATAAAGCGGCGAACGGTAGTTTTTGGAGCAACAAGAAAAGATGTACCGGAGCGACAAAGCTCGCTTTGTCATTCATCACTGGGTCAAAGTAAACTTTGACGCTCCAGACGCTGTTTTGGGTTGAGAAGCGGAGCGACAAAGCTCGCTTTGTCATTTATGGTACGGTCAAAGTAATGAAGGTGTAAGAAAATAAACAGGGTACGTCGGGCCAACAAACGCGAGGCTAAAGCCATCGCGTTGAAAGAGCCAAGGACGCTAAAGCGCCTTCAACTGGCGCAATCCTAGCCCGAAAGGGCTTCGCTCTCTCAGCACGGGCCTAAAGACCCGTGCTGCGGGGGACGGCCAGGTTGTCCCCCGCTTAAATCCTTAATTTTCATAACTTTGACGCTCCAGACGCTTTTTTATAGCACCTGTGCTACAATGAGCCGTACAAAACACCAGGGAGTGCGACAGAACCTTGGTACAGTAACGAGAATGAAAAATCCGTAGGACAAACTTAAGTTTGTCCTACGGATTTTTCAGAGGAGGATGCCCGTGACGAAAATTGATCTGTTAATCTACAACGCGGCTCAGGTGGCGACCTGCGCCGGGCCGAGCGGCCCCAAACGGGGCGAGGCGATGGCCGACGTGGGCCTAATTGAAGACGGCGCGGTGGCCGTGGCCGATGGGCAGATTGTGGCGGTCGGCCCCACGGCGGAGCTACGGGCGGACTACATCGCCGAGCAGAGGATCGATGCGGCGGGCAAGGTGGTCTGCCCCGGCTTTGTCGAGCCGCACACCCACGTGGTTTTTGCCGGGGATCGGGTCAACGAGTTCGAGCTGCGGGTCAAAGGCACGAGCTATCAGGAGATTATGGCAGCCGGGGGCGGTATTGTCAGCACCACGACCGCCGTACGGCAGGCGTCGGTCGAGCAGTTAGTGGCCGAGACGCGGCCGCGCCTGAACGCGATGCTGGCCCTGGGTACGACCACCGCCGAAATCAAAACCGGCTACGGGTTGGACACGGCCAGCGAAATAAAGCTGCTGCGGGCCATCGAGGCCCTGGCCGGGCAGCACACCATCGACATCGTGCCGACGTTTTTGGGGGCGCACGCCATTCCGCCGGAGTATCAGGGCCGGGCCGACGCCTACACCGATCGGGTCATCGACGAGATGCTGCCGGCCGCCGCCGCCTGGTATCAAGCCTCGATTTTTGCGGCCCGTCATATTCCGTTGTTCAACGATGTCTTTTGCGAGCAGAACGCCTTCAATCTCGATCAATCGCGGCGAGTGCTGGCAGCCGGGCTGGCCTTGGGGCTGCCGGTCAAAATCCACGCCGACGAATTTACCGCGCTGGGCGGCGTCTCACTGGCCGTCGAGCTGGGCGCGGTCTCGGTCGATCATCTCGACGTGACCACCCCGGCGGAGCGGGCCGTGCTGGCCGCCTCGGAGACGGTGGGGGTGGTGCTGCCGGCGGTCAACTTCAATTTAGGCAGCCTCCACTTCGCCGACGCTCGGGCCTTGATCGATGACGGGGCGGCGCTGGCCCTCTCGACCGATATCAACCCCGGCTCGGCCCCCTGCCCGTCGCTGCCGCTGGTCATGGCGATTGCCTGCCGCTATCAGCAGCTTTTACCGGCTGAGGCGCTCAACGCCATCACCCGCAACGCCGCCTACGCCATCGGCCGGGGCGATGTGGTCGGTTCGCTGGAACCGGGCCAGCAGGCCGATCTATTGATCGTCAATGCGCCGGATTATCGCCATCTGGCCTATCAGTTTGGGGGTAATTTGGTGGAGACGGTCATAAAGAAGGGCCGGGTGGTCCAAGTCTAGAAATGAGTTCGATAATTAAAGTCGCGTAGGTCATTTCGCAGCCGGAGGCGGAGAAATCCCTCAGACGCTTCAATACTTGAAGCCATCGCCGGGGGGAATTGGCGTTGTCGCTTTAAGTTTCGCCGGCGAACACCTTTTCATGAGTATTGTCATAGGGATTTCTCCTCGCAAGCTCGTCGAAATGACCTGAGGACGAGGCTTTCGCCAGCGTGCGATGTCATCGAACCGTACAAGCCTCGTCCTGTAGAAGCTGACCAAGTAAGGGGAAGATCAGCGTTATTGCCTTTGGGAAAGCGGTTTTCAATACCCCGTTACATCCTCCGGTTTGGCCGCCAAGCGGTCATAAATCGGGTAGACATCGGGCGCGTGGAAGCGGGCGACGCGATTCTTGGGATAGAGCGGTTCGGTGTAGAAAAATTCGGGCAGTTCGTCGTCGGCAACGGCAAAGCCGGCCCGGCGGTTGAACTCGCGCTCCATAAGCAGGGTGTCGCGGCCCAGTTGGTCGAAAAAGTCAACGGTCAGGTGAGTGCCGTGGGCGCTGTTGAGGGTATCGAGGATAAAATCAAGGTTGGGCTTGGTGACGCTGTTGCCGAAGACGCACAGGCCCAGCGAATCGACGGCGGCGTTCGTCATTTGGGCCGACAGGCTGGCCGCCATCAATTCGTCCAGTTCTTTGCCGGCGGTTTCCATGCGCGGCACGTTGCCGGCGGTGTGGTCGGCGCCCTGGGCCGTGACCATCATCGTGATGCCGGTGATCTCGATCACGCGGGGGTCGTAGGCGCTGATGGCCTGTTTTTTGATGACCGGCACGCGCTGTACCTGAAAATGCTCGCCAACGCGGGCCGTCCCCTGAGCGTAGAGCCGGCCGGTCTCGCTGCCGAGCCGAATTTGCCCGAGCGCTTCGGCCATAAAGGCGATGTCGCCAAATTCGGCCAGCCCGGCCTCCATCAAGACCGCCAGCATCGCCCCGGTCTCAATCGTATCGACGCCGAGGTCGTTGGCGATGTAATTCAGCGCGGCCAGGTCGTCGGGGTCGGTCAGGCCGCAGTTGGTGCCTAACAGGCCCAGCGTTTCGTACTCTACCGGCGACACCACCTCGTTACCATCGACATCGGCATAGATATTGCTGCACTGGATGACGCAGCCGGGCATGCAGGCGTGGGATTGGTTGCCGCCCCGGGCGTTATTCAGCTCGGTGATGTAATCGCCGCCCATTTTGAAAGTTTCTTGGTTGATATCGACCTGCTGGCCCGACGTAAAGTTTCGCACCGGCAGCCCGCCCATGTAATTGGTATAATCGGCCATATTCATCGTACCAATTTTATTGTAGGTCATCACCGCATCGCTCTCGCGCAATTTCTTGGCGTAAATCCCGGTGGATTTCATCACCGTTTTGCGATCAACCAACGGCGGGATTTTATCCATATCCACCACGATGGCTTTGACCTTTTTACGGCCCATGACCGCGCCAACGCCGCCGCGCGCCGCCAAGCGCGAAGGCCGGCGGTCGATGTCGCTGAAGGCGATGCCGGCCAGCAAGCCCTGGTATTCGCCGACCGGCCCGCAGATGGCCAGCGACACTTTTTGGCCGTATTTTTCGTGGAGTTGGGCGGCGCAGTCAAAATTACCCAAGCCCAGGTACGGCTGGGCCGAGTCAAAGACAATCGAGCCGTCTTTTTTGAAATGGATAACCGTCCAGTCGTCGGCCGCGCCGTGCAGGGTGAAACCGGCCGTCTCTAACTGGCCCAGCGCATAACTGAACGTGCCGCCGCCGTTGGCTTCCTTGATGCCGCCGGTCAGCGGGCTTTTGCAGCCGACGCTGGTGCGGTTGGCGTTGGAAAAACTGGTGCCGGCTAAGGGGCCGGCGGAAAAGATGAGCGGATTGTCGGGCGATAAGGGATCGACGGCGGCGATGTCGTTCGCCAGCAGGGTGCGGGCAATAAGATACCGCCCGGCCCGAATGATGGCCTCGCCTTCGAGGGCGGTGGTTTCGATGCGGTGATCGTTTAGGTAGATTTCGTGATATTTGCGCATGGGGGATTCTCCTTTGCTGTCTAGAGGCTTAGTATAGCGCAAAACGTGACGAACGCCTAGTTTGGGAGCGGCGCGGCGGGCGAGGATCGCTGAGATCGCTGAGGGGAGATGAGGGCGCTGAATTGAAGGTGAAATCGGCTGAGTTGTATCTGCTTGCGGGGCCGGTTAGCGGTTCGGGCGGGAAGTTGCTCCGATTTAGGGGCAAGATTATCATAGGAGGGCGACAGCCCTTACAGAACGACACCGACAATGAAACTTTACCGGAGCGACAAAGCTGGCTTTGTCTTTTACGGGAGGGTCAAAGTAAACTTTGACCCTCCAAACGCTGGATGGGTTAGAGAAATGGAGCGACAAAGCTGGCTTTGTCTTTCGTGGTTAGGGTCAAAGTAATGAAGATTAAGAAAATGAATGGATCATACCGGGCCAACAAGCGCGAGGCTAAAGCCATCGCGCTAAAAGAGCGAAGGACGCTGAAGCGCCCTACTCTGGCGAAATCATAGCCCGAAGCGGCTCCGCTCTCTTAGCACGGGCCTAAAGACCCGTGCTGCGGGGGACGGCCAGGTTGTACGCCGATTCAATTCTTGATCTTCATAACTTTGACGCTCCAGGCGTGGATTGGTACGGTCAAAGTAAACTTTGACGCTCCGGCGTGAATTTGGAGCGGTTGAAATCTAAGGCAAAGATAGGAGCGGTTTTATGGAAACACAAAAACCCACCATCGGGCGGCAAGGGGATCGAATTGTAATGCCGGGGCTGGCGACGGCCCATTCGCACGCGTTTCAACGGGCGCTGCGGGGGCGAACCCAGCGGCGGGCCTCGCAGGCCGGGTCGTTTTGGTCGTGGCGGGGGTTGATGTATGAGCTGGTGGAGAAACTCGACCCGGAGGCGGTGTTTGCCATCTCGCAGATGGCCTTTGCCGAGCTGGCGATGTCGGGCGTGACGGCGGTGGGCGAGTTTCACTATGTGCATCACGGGCCGGGCGGGCAGCCGTATGGGAATCGGACCGAGCTGGCCGAAGCGGTGATTGGCGCGGCTCAGGCGGTCGGGCTGCGGATTGGGTTGATGCGGACGGCTTATTTTCGGGCCGGGTATCAAAAAGAACTGGCCCCGGCCCAGCGGCGCTTCACCGACGCGGCTGTCGAGCCGGCGCTGGCCGATGTCGAGCGGCTGCTGGCTCGTTATGCGGCTGAACCGCTGGTGGCGGTCGGCTTGGCGGCGCACAGCATCCGGGCCACGCCGCGCGAGTGGGTGATCGAGCTGGCGGATTACGCCCGGCAGCGCCGGCTGCCGTTTCACATGCACGTGGCCGAGCAGCAGGGCGAAATTGAGGAATGTCTGGCCGAATACGGGCGGCGGCCGGTCGAACTGCTGGCCGAGGCCGGGGTGTTGGACAGGCGCTTTGTGGGCGTCCACGCCACCCACTTGACGCCGAGCGAGATCGCGGCCCTGGGCGCGGCGGAAGCGTTTGTGTGCCTGTGCCGCACCACCGAGCGAGATTTGGGCGACGGCTTGCCGGAGACGGCGGCGCTGGTGCGGGCGGGGGCCAGGCTGTGCGTCGGCGTCGACAGCCACGCCGGCAGCGATGCCTTCGAGGAGGTACGGGCAGTCGAGTTGGATGATCGCTCTCGCACCGAGGCCCGGCACGTCGCGGCCGAAGCGCCGGAACTATTGTGGCTGGGCACGGTTGGCGGCTATCAGGCCATCGGGTTGGGCGCGGTCTGGGCCGAGGACACCGTCGCGCTCAAAGCGGCGGATCCGAGCATCGCGGCGGCGCCGGACGAGTTTTTGGTCGATGGGGTGCTGTTTGGGGCCACGCCGCGCGCGGTCGATGAGGTGGTGGTCAACGGGCAAACGATTGTGCGGGACGGCGTTCATATTCGCTACGCGGAGATTTACCCGGCGTATCAGGCGACGTTGAGGCGATTGGGGATGATTTAGGATCAGCCCTTAAATAACTTAGGCGATCCGGCAAGAGATTGGAGATGGGGAGATTAGGAGATTGGCCCTGGAAATCCCCTTATCGCCTTATCTCCCTATCGCCTTATCTCTATCGGGATGCTTTTGTTACATCGCTTTCTGGTCACAAGTGGAGCGAGGTATCTTCGGCTTTGGTGACGGCGATATGGTCCTTGGTTTCGATCAACAACGCGGCAGCCAGGGCGCTCAACAAGCATAAGCCGGCCCCGGCGAGCATAGCCATGCGAAAGCCGGCGACAAAGGCCTGATCGATGGCTTGTTCGAGTTGAAGCCGGAGTTCACCGTTGACTTCGGGGGGGATTTCCGCGCCGGCCAGTTTCACACGTTCCTGGTCGAGCATGGTTTGTACTTCCGGCGAAATAGGGAGTTCGGCCAGGTCGCGGTCGAGGTGACGGTTGAATGAACCTAAGACGAACAGGCCGAGAATGGCAATCGCCAGCAGGCCGGCCACCCGCGACACAGCATTATTGATGCCGGAGGCCGTGCCGCTGTAGCGCTTCTCGACCGAACCGAGCGCTGCCGCAGCCAAGGGCGGCGCGCTAATGGCCATACTCACGCCCAACACAGCGATGCCCGGAAAGAAGGTGGTCCAATAACTGCCGCCGACGCCGGGCAGGGCAAACAGGGCAAAGCCAACCGCCGCCAGCAGCGTACCCACGATGAGCGGGCCGCGAAACCCGTAGCGGTCGGCCAGCCCGCCGGCCCAACGGGAGAGCAAAAAGATAATCAACACAAACGGGAGAAAGGCCGCGCCGGTGGCCGTGGCGGAATAGCCTTGAACCTGGATAAAGTTGAACGGCATAAAAAAGAGCAGCCCGCCCAAGCCGGCGTACAGGGTAAAGGTCAGGATATTGGCTCCGGTAAAGGTGCGGGAGTGAAACAGTTGGAGCGGGACCATCGGCGAGGGCGATTTGGCCTCGACGTAGCCAAAGGCCACCAAGGCCATAGCTCCACCGACCAGGCCCAGGATAACTAACGGGTGATCAAAGCCATAGAAGCCGGCCTCGATTAGCCCATAGGTTATGCCCCCCAGGCCAACGGTGGCCAGCAGCGCCCCCAACCAATCCAGCCCGCCGGTGGCTGTTTCGTCGCGGCTTTCGGGTACGCGCCAGTAGAGGATGAACACGACCACCACACAGAGGGGGATGTTGAAGAAAAAGACCCAGCGCCACGATACATTTTCAACCAGCCAGCCGCCCAGGACCGGTCCCAGCGCGGTGGTGAGGGCGGAAAAGGCAGACCAGGTGCCGATGGCTTTACCCCGCTCTTCATCTTTGAAGTAGGCCCCGATAATGGCCAGGCTGCCCGGCACCAACAGCGCCCCGCCGATGCCCTGCACCGCCCGCGCCCAGAGTAGATGAGAAACATCGCGCGCGAACCCGCACCACAGCGAGGAAGCGGCAAAGAGGGTAATGCCCAGCGCATAAATAAAGCGCCGGCCAAATTGATCGCCGGTAGCGCCGCCCACCAGGATGAGGGCGGCCATAAAGAGGACATAAATTTCAACGATCCATTGGACTTGAAAAACGGTGGCGTTGAGATCGGCTTGCAGGGCGGGCAGCGCCACGTTGATAACCGTGCTGTCGATAAAAGCGATGCTGGAGCCGATAATGGTAGCGGCTAATACCCAGCGACCTATTCTTTTGTGCCTTGAAAGTGCGGTCGTCGTTGACTGGCTCAGGCGTTCGTCGACAGTCTGGTTGGGGAACTTGTCGGCTTGCTGCATAATTTGTCCTTCAAATTCTTTAGTCGTGGTTGGTATCCGGTCATCCCAAATGAAGTGTAGTGTTGGATTTAATGGTTCAGGCCGAATGTTACTCTAAGGAAATTAACTGAATGTTAATCTCAATCCGAGCGCGACAGACGCCGCTTATTGAATAATACCGATTTGGTGGCGATAGACCAACTCGGCCCCTAGCCAGGCCGTGGTCAATACCGCGACTAACCCCAGGGCCATCAGCCCTAAATATGGCCAGCGATAACGCGTTAAAACATCGGGCCAACGAAACCGCAGGTAGATGACAAGGCCGTTGAGAATAAGTAGAGCCACCCCGGCCGTAATGTGAGCATTGACATTACCCCGGCGGGGATCATCCAAGGCCAGCCGGCTTTGGTCGATCAAGCCAAAGAGCGTGGCCAGCAGGGTGGCCGCCCAACTCAGGATAAAACTCCAATAGGCCAAACGTTCGAAATCGGTCTGTCCACGCCACAGCCAGACACCGGTCAGCAATACACCCAGAATGTAAAACGCTATCGGAAAGTGAACCGTCATCGAATGGAGCGGGTGCCCTAAAATTGTCATGGCCGGCGCAAGCCTCCGAACGAAGATTAGACTAGATTTTGCTTGAGCCAACCTAAAAACCCACTTGATTTAGGCAGGTTGGTCAAAACCTGCTCGGCCCGCTCGCCGCCAATTTCTTGCAGCGACTCGATGGCCTGGCGGCGCACACCATTGTGCCTTTCGCGTTGCAGTAGTTGGGCCAGCGGCTCGACGGCAATTGGTAAGCCGCACTTGCCCAGCGCGTCGGCGGCCCAAAAGCGAACCCCGATTTCGGCATCGGTCAGGGCTTCGATCAACGCTCTGGCCGAGCGGGACTTTATTAAAGCGTTAACCTGCCTGTCTTGGCAAATTTGACCTAAGGCTCTGGCGGATCCATAACGGGCGTCCGGGTCGGTGTCTTTGAGCATGGTTTCGATTAGGGCATCGACCGCCTTGACGCCGATTTGGTTGATCTGATAGATGGCAAAGGCGTGATTTTCCGGCTCATCCAGATCATCGAGCAGGCGCTGCAACTTTTCCGCCTGCTGCCGGGCCACTTTTTCCTTAAAAATTTGCCCTCGCTCTTGGCGCAGCGCTTGCCGATCTCGCAGCATTTGCTGCCGGTGCAGTTGATTGCGCTTGAGATTGACACCACAGCGCCGGCAGTGAATGGCGCTAATTTTGTTTTTTTCGTGGCATAAAATACATTCGAGAAACAGCGCGTGGCCACATTCGGAGCAAAAGCGTTGGTCTTCGGGATTGACAGTCCCGCAGTCGGGGCAGAGATTGACCTCGCCCAGACCGAGATCGGTGGCCAGCAGGGTCGAGCCGCAGCCGGTGCATTCGATCAGTTGGTTGATAACGGCCTCGCCGGGAATGGGCGTACCACAGTTGGGGCATTTCAAATCTTGAAGCTTCATGGACAAGTCTCTCATATCTAAAGTTAGCCAGGATGATGTTACGGCTTTGGTAATAATTATGCCCGAAATCGGCTTGTTTCTCAACGTTTAAAGAGCAAATGAATTTATTGGGCAGCAGGTGACTGGCACTTTAACGCCATAATCGCGTCGTTGTATGCCATACAGCGTCGCCATATTGAGCCAAAGTGCCAGTCACCTGAACACAGATGTTTAAAGAGCAATCGCGCCGCGTCAAGCCAGGCGCAGGTTAGCGGCCACGTCCAAATCCCAGCCGCTGGTCTGGCCCGCTTGTAAGCGCCAGTGGGCCGCCGCGCCGATCATGGCCGCGTTGTCGGTGCAGAGGTAGAGCGGCGGAACGAGCACCGGGCGATCGAGCGCGGTCATCATCTTGTTGCGCAGCGCCGCATTGGCCGAGACTCCGCCGGCCAGCATTACGTCGGCCACATTATATTTCTCGGCGGCGGCTTTGGTTTTGCTGACCAGCACATCGACCACGGCCATCTGGAACGAGGCGGCGATGTCGGCCACGGGCATTTGGCGATATTCGGCCTGTTTTTGCTGCTGCTTCTGCTCGCGAGTGGGCCGCCGTAATTTTTCGACCTTGGTGTATTTTTGAGCCACCCGCAGCACGGCGGTTTTAAGACCCGAAAAGCTAAAGTCAAACGAGTCGCCTAATTTGGCCCGGGGAAACTTGTAGGCCGCCGGGTTACCGCCCTGGGCCGCGATCTGAATGGCCGGCCCGCCGGGAAAGCCCAAATCGAGCACGCGGGCCACTTTGTCGAACGCCTCACCGGCCGCGTCGTCGATGGTCCGGCCTAAAATCTCGTAACTGCCGTGCTGGCGCATGAGAACCAGCTCGGTATGGCCGCCGGAGACAATTAAGCACAACGTCGGAAATCGCTGGGCGGGGGGGACGCCGCGATTATCGGCGTCGAGCCAATTGGAGTAGAGATGGCCCTCCAGATGATTGACGCCGATCAACGGAATATTCTGGGCCAGGGCGATGCCCTTGGCCGCGTTAACGCCAACCAGCAAGCTGCCGACCAGGCCCGGCCCGTAGGTTACGGCCACCGCCGCCAGTTCATTCCAGCCGGTACGGGCCTCGATCAGCGCGTCCTGGATGACCGTGCCGATGGCCAAAATGTGCTGGCGGGAAGCGACTTCCGGAAAGACGCCGCCGTAGCGCCGGTGAATATCGATCTGCGAGGCGACCACGTTGGACAGGATGCGATAGCCGTCCTCGATGACAGCGGCCGCGGTTTCATCGCAGGAGGTTTCAATAGCTAGGATTTTACTCATCGGGTAACTTACCTTCTTGCCACAGGGCGATGGCCTGGCGATTGGTATCAAAGGCCAGGTCCGGCAGGTCGTCCGGCCCAAAGAAACCGACCTGGTCGCTGTCGTCGCCGGTTTGCGGCTGACCGCCGATGACGTGGCCTTTATACATAATCAACACCCCGCTGCCGCGATAGTCCTCGTAGTAGAAAACATCGATCAGCCGGGTGATTTCGACCTCATAGCCGCTCTCTTCCCGGCATTCGCGGGCGGCGGTTTGCTGGGGCGTTTCGCCGATTTCCATGAAGCCGCCGGGGAAACACCACTGGCCCCGGCCCGGCGCCATCGTGCGGCGAACCATCAGCACGCGCCCGTCTTTTAGCGCCATAACGGCGGCGGTCACTTTGGGGTCGATGAATTGGACGAACTTGCAGGTGGGATCGGAACAGACCCGGCGCACCCGGCCGTAGACCGGGCGATTGACCATCGCGGCGCGGCAGCGCGGACAGTAGGTGAACCCCTGCCGCAGCGAAGCCGCCTCGGCCACAGAGAGGCTGAGTTCCTCGCCGGACTCAGGCACGCGCTTCGACCGCCTTTCGCGCCGCCAGAATGTTGGCCGTGGGCGCGACGATAGGCGTAACGCAGCCTGTACCCAGAATAAAACCCCGGCCTTCGGTGGCGTCGATGGCGGCTTGGGCTTCGGCCATGACATCGGCCGGGGTGCCGCGAACCATCGTCTCCCACTGGCGCAGCCCGCCGCAGAGCGCCATCGGCGTGCGCGATTTGGCTTCGGCCAGCGACGGCGGCGTCTCGACATCGTGCCAGTTGAGCGCGTGGGCCGGATAGCCGGCGACTAAGTCGAACATCACATTGAGGCCGTGCAGATGGATTAAATTGAACCACATGCCTTCGGTCGCTGCCAGAATTTGTAGATCGAGGCCATAGCACAGATCGCGATATTCGGCTTCGGTCAGCCGGTCGTAGCTGGCGTGCTGTAAGGCTAAGAAAATACCCGCTGCGCCGGTCGGTTTCAAGGCTTCGATGAAGCGCAGGATCGACTCGGTAATGGTGGCCAGGCCGGCTTTGACGGCGTCCGGGTGCTGGCGGATGTCGGCCAGGAGCCGGTCGCCGACGAGGTTTTTAGCCTGGGACAGCGGGTTGAAGACGGTTTGGATGAACGGCACGTCCTCGCCCACGGCCTGCCCGATGAGGCGGTTGGCTTCGATCACCTCGCCCAACAAGCCCTGGCGCGGATCGAGCGGTTTGAGGTTGTACCAATCCTCCGGCGACTGAATGATGCGCGGCCCCCAGGCGCGCGTCCCTTCCAGGTTGCCCAACCAAGAGCTGGTTGCGCCGTAGCCGGCCACGCAGAAGTTACTGCTGGGGGTAACTTTGATGACATCGAAATCAAACGTGTCCTGAAAGGTCAGCGAAGCCCGGGCCAATTCGTCGCCGAATTGATCATCAACGGGCCAGTGCCGCCACAGGGCGACGGGGGGGCGGTCGACGGCGGCGGCGCTAAAGGACGCTTCCAGACGCTCGCGTTTAGACATGGTCATGATAAAATTCCTCGCTCTCGTACTATATTTCCCTAACTGAGTCGTAACTCATCTTTGACCGTCTGGTACAGGGTGTCGGCTTTGAGGTCGTGGAGGGTGTAGCAGGGGGCGGTCAGTTCTTCGGCCAGGGCTTGGGCCAGGCCGCGATCAAAGCTGGCGTGCTCCATATTGATGACGACGGAGCGGATGCCTTCTTCCATTATAAGTTTAGAAATGCGGTGGGCCTCTTCCTGGGCCGGCAAAGCGGTCATCGATACATTGCCGGCGCCGTCGGTCAGCAGGATCATCAGCGGCATCACTTCGGGGTGAAGCCGGGTTTGCCGGACCAGCACTTTGTAAGCCAGGTACAAGCCCGCCGACAGCGGCGTTTTGCCGCCAACCGGCACATCGGCCAGGGCTTTTTGGGCCAGCTCAACGCTGGAGGTGGGCGGCAGCACCAGCCGGGCGTCCTCTTTTTGAAAGACGACCAGCCCAACCTGATCGCGGCGCTGGTAGGCGTCCATCAACAGGCTCATAATAGCCCCTTTGGTGGCCTCCATCCGTTCGGCGGCAGCCATGCTCCAACTGGCATCGACCACAAACAGGATCAGGTTGTGGGCGCGGCGGACGCGCACCTTGTCGTGAATATCCTGACTCTCGACGGCCAGGGCGCGGTTGGAGCGGTCGCGGGTAACTTGGAACGGCGCGGCGGCCCGCAGGGTGGCGTCGAAGGCGATATCTTTCGGTTTGCCGGCGGCCGGACGAGCCTGGATGTAGCGACCGCGCTTGCGGTCGGTTTTGGTGTAGCTGCGTTTGCCGGCCGAAGAGCGCGTGACATTATCAAGCGGGGTGGCTAAGCGCCGGGGGTTGAAGTCGCCGCCGATGGAGATGGGGGAATTGGCCTGGCTTTGGTCGCCGGATGAGTTGTCTGAGTCCTGGCTGGGCGGCGGTGTACCCGGAGGGGGCGGCACCGCCGTTTCTTCGCCTTCTTCTAACGACTCAGAATCGTTTTTTTTTCCTCGGATTGCGACGACGAGTCGCCGGGGCTGATCTGCTGGCGCGCCTGCTCCTTAGCCTCTTCCCGAATCTGCTCCAGTTTTTGGGACAACTGCTCGAATTGAGCCGTGGTGTCCTGGAACGGCTGGCGCTTGAGACGGTGCGGCAGCGCCAACTCAGCCGCAATCAGAATATCGTTACGTTTGATTTTGCGATGATTGTTGAACGCCGCGTGCGCCATAGCTGTTTTGAGGATCACGATATCGCCCCGGTGGCCATCGACCTGAAGTTCGGACATCAGTTCGGCGATGGTGTACAGGTCGCTTTTGTTGTACGACACATTGGGCAGCATATCGCGGGCCTGGATGATCTGGTTGGCCAGATGATCCTCTTCGACGCGCCATTTGGCGTAGAACGACTCGGGATCGATTTCGAACTCAAGCGTTCGTTCCAAAATTTCCATCCGCTGGCTTGAGTCGGAGATGCTGTTGATATCGACGCATAAGGCAAAGCGGTCGAGCAACTGCGGACGGAGATCCCCTTCTTCGGGGTTCATCGTGCCGACAAACATAAACCGGGAGGGGTGCGAGAAGCTGATGCCCTCGCGCTCCACCACGTTGACGCCCATCGCCGCCGAGTCGAGCAGCAAATCGACGACGTGATCGTCGAGCAGGTTGACTTCATCGACATATAGCAAGCCCCGGTTGGCCGCGGCCAGCACACCGGCTTCAAAATGGCGCTCGCCTTTTTTGATGGCCTGTTCGATATCGAGGGTGCCGACCACCCGATCTTCGGTGGCGCTGACCGGCAGATCGATAAAGCGAATGCGGTGATGGCCCACTTCCAACGGCTCGTTTTTGAGTTTGCGTTCCTTAACCCAATCGGACCAGCTCAGCGGGTCGTTGGGATCATCGTTAAAGGGTGAGTCGATAAACACATCGATGTCAGGAAGAAGGGCAGCCAAGGCCCTGGCCGCGGTTGATTTGGCCGTACCGCGCTCACCACGAATGAGCACCCCCCCAATTTTGGGGTTAATGGCGTTCAGCACCAACGCCATCTTCATTCGATCCTGGCCAACGATGGCTGTAAAGGGAAAAATTGAGGGCATAAGTTTAATCGGCTCCTTGATTGCTCGCTAAGTGGGGGGAGAGGCAGGCTGCTCCCCCCATTAATGGTTTATAGCTATTCTTCTTGTTTCTCTTTTTGAGCCTGGGCGGCGATTTCGCTGGCCACGTGGCTGGGCACCGGCTCATAGTGCGACAGCTTCATGGTGTACACGCCCCGGCCCTGGGTGATCGACCGTAATTCGGTCGAGTAGCGCTGAATTTCGGCCAGCGGGGCCTGGGCGGTGATGATGGTGTTGCCCATCACCTGTTCCATGCCTAACATACGTCCGCGCTTGGTGCTTAAGTCGCCGCTAACATCGCCGGTGTACTCTTCGGGAATGGTGATGGTCACATCCATAATCGGTTCTAGCAGCACGGGGCCGGCGGCCTGAAACGCCAGTTTAAAGGCTTCTCGACCGGCGATCTGGAAGGCGATATCTTTGGAGTCAACCGGGTGTTCCTTGCCATCATAGACAATCGCTTTGACATCCACCACCGGGAAACCGGCAATGACGCCGCCATCCAACACTTGCTTAATCCCTTTTTCAATGGACGGCAGGAACGGCTGGGAAATCGAGCCGCCGAAGATTTCACTGGCGTACTCAAAGCCTTCGCCTCGTTCTTTGGGTTCGACGCGCATGTGGACTTCGCCAAACTGGCCGGCGCCGCCGCTCTGCTTTTTGTGGCGATATTGGGCCGAACCGGAGCGCGAAACCGTTTCCATGTAAGGTACTTTAGGAACGGCGGTTTCAACATGCAGCCCAAAACGGGATTCCATGCGTTTGACGGCGATGTTGACGTGGGCGTCGCCCATGCCTTCCAGTAAGGTTTGGCGCGTGGCTTTTTCGTACCGGCTCTTTAAGGTCGGGTCCTCTTCGGTGATGCGGGTTAAACTAGGGCCTAATTTGGCCGAGTCACCCTGAGAAATGGGCGAGAGGGCGATAGCGTAGAGCGGATTAGGATATTCGACCCGTTCGACTTTCAATGGATTGGATTTATCGCACAGGGTATCGCCCGTATGCGTTTCGCCCAATTTGACCACGCCGACAATATCGCCCGTCACGCCTTGCGGGATGTTAACCTGATCTTTACCTCGCGGCATAAAGAGGCCGCCAATGCGTTCTTCGGTCTCGGCCTGGGAATTATATGGACGGGCGTCGGATTTGAGCGTGCCGGACCAGACGCGCATAAAGCTAACCCGACCGTATTGGTCGTTGATCGTTTTAAATACTTGGGCGGCTAAAGGCCCCTTTGGATCGGCCGTTAGGGTTACTTCCGAACCATTTTTGGCGGTGGCGGTAACTTCGGTGGCGGTTGGCATGGGGAAGACATCGATCATATTGGTCATAAAGCCGCGCACGCCCACCAGTTCGGTGGCCGAGCCGCAGAAGACGGGGACAATCCGGCCACTTTTCAAACCCTCTCGAATACCGTGGGAAATTTCATCGTTAGTGAGTTCTTCCCCATCGAAATATTTCATCATCAACTCATCATCGCCTTCGGCGCCGTACTCGACGACTTGGAGACGAAACTCAGCAATCTCATCGGCCATATCAGCCGGCGCGTCGGGATGTTTGCCGGTGCCAGTATGGGCTTTTTGCGTAATCAGATCGACCAGCCCTTCAAACTTTTCGCCGTGGCGGATGGGCAATTCCATCGGGACAAAGGTGGTGTCGAACGTGCTGCGCAGTTGATCGAGCACCCGGCGCAGACTGGCGTTAGGCCGGTCCATCTTATTCAGGAAAACCACAATGGGCTTTTGGACCTCGCGGGCCAACTGCCAGGCAATTTGCGTCCCCACTTCGATGCCGGACGAGCCATCAATGACAATCACGGCCGTATCGGCGACGTGGAGCCCGTTCAGCATCTCGCCTTGAAAATCGGCGTAACCCGGCGCGTCGAGCACATTAATTTTGTAACCTTCCCATTCACAGGGCAGAACGGATAGGTTAATCGACATGGTGCGGCTGATTTCTTCGTCATCGTAATCGGAAGCGGTGTTGCCATCCTCAACCTTGCCCAGCCGATTGACAGCGCCACTACAATATAACATGGCCTCGGCCAGAGAGGTTTTGCCACACCCTCCGTGACCTAAAAGCACCACATTTCTAATTTTGTCTGTTGAATAACTAGCCATCAATTCTATCTCCCTTAAATTGCGATCTTTCGCAAAGATTTGCACATCTACGTACAGTTAAACCTGGTAGGATAGTTAACCAATGGAGGTTGATTTAGTTTTCTGAGTTATCGTCATTGGTAATGAGGAGATTGGAGATTAGGCGATTAGATGACCATCTGCTTATCGCCCAATCTCTAAGCTCCACACCAAATCTTGAATAACCTTCAGTAACGGGTTATTCAATCGTTTATTACAAATGACGCATGACCCTTTATTTAAAGGGGTGGAATGTTATATCGATGGGTATCCTTAGAGGTTTGAATTTTGCATACACTCTATCGTTGAGCCGGCTTTGCTTTATCGATGGGTGGATGTGGTCAAATCCGGGAACGTTTGGGACCTTTAAAGCCAAGCCAGAAAATGCATACCGACAATTCTAATCAATAAGGGGTCGATTGTCAAAAGGTTTGGGATAGCGGTCACAAAAGGTTTGTCCACGGCCTAAGATGGGTCCAGTTTCCTAACCCAGGTCGTATTACCACCAAAGTAGTCAGGCCATCTAAGCCGCTTTATCGACCACATAACCAAAACTGGACCAATCTAGCCAGGCTTGAACCGAATTAACTCTCGCTGGCGGGGACATACTCGACATATCCGGCGGCGTCAGTATAATCAGGACGTCATTTTTGTTTTCGAGGAGTTACTAATGAACCGAGAAGAAGCCTGGGATATCGTATGCGAATATACCCAAAGTCCTCAACTGCGGCGGCACATGCAATCGGTCGAAGTGGCGATGCGGGCCTACGCCCGTCACTTTGGCGAAGATGAAGACAAGTGGGGGCTGGTCGGCTTGCTGCACGATTTTGATTATGAGCGTTTCCCGGATGTGGCCGAAAACGGCCATCCGAATGCCGGCGCACCGATTTTGCGTGAGCACGGCGTTGATGAAGAGCTTGTCCGGGCCGTTTTGTCTCACGCGACGGAAGTAACGGGCGTGGAACGACAAAGCCAAATGGAACACACCCTTTACGCGGTCGATGAGTTGACCGGCTTGATCGCGGCAGTGGCGCTGGTTCGCCCCTCGAAAGATATCCGCGATGTCAACGTTAAATCCGTTCGTAAAAAGTGGAAAGCCAAAGCCTTTGCGCCGGGCGTTCACCGGGAAGAGATCGAGCAGGGGGCCGAGGCGTTGGGCGTCGAGTTAAATGAGCATATCCAAATTGTACTCACGGCCATGCAGGAGGCCGCCGCAGAATTGGGGTTAGACGGCCCTGAGTCGTAGCAGGTGATCCATTTGCCGCAGAAATTGACGCCCCCGACGGCTCAACCAACCGTCACGGCTATCGACTCGCCCCCATCACACACGGCGAGCCTTCCATTATTATCAACGCCGGCCAGCCTCATCCTTCTGGTTGGATTGAGCCTCTTCGCCCTTGCGCCGCTCTTCTATCCTGGGTTCAGCCAAACCCACGGCGGCTTCATCCCGGTCTGGAATGTGCTCGACCTGCGGGCCAACCTGGGGCATCTAACCTGGACGCCGCATATCGCCACCACCTTCGACCCCCTTCGCAGTGATGGCCTGCTGCCCTATTACATCGCCGCCCTGCTGCCGCTCTCGCCCCCAGCCGCCATCAAATTTACGGTGGGCTGTGGGTGGGTGTTAGGTGGCCTGGGTATGTTGCTGTGGCTAAAAAGCTGGCTGGGCGAAGCGGGAGCCTTGGTTGCCGGGGTCGTCTACCTCTATCTGCCTTATCAAATCGTCAACGCTTACGTGCGCGGCGCGTGGGGCGAGACGCTGTTCTGGGGGCTGCTCCCTTGGGCCATTCTGGCCGCAACCTATTTGGTGACGACCCCCAAAATTGCGCTCATCCCCCTAGCCGCCCTCTTTTGGCTGGCGTTAGGGCTAAGCCAGTTGGGGCTAACCCACATCGGCCTTATTTTGGTGGCGATGATGCTGCTCACCATTCATCGTCCTCAGGCGTTCTTGCCGCTTCTTTCAGCGCTAATAGGCACCATCATGGCCCATGTAATTTATGGCCTGCTCCCCTCAGCGCTGTTTCAACCGGCTCCAACGCCGTTAACCGAGCATTTTCTCTATCTCTTTCAACTTTTCTCCGCCCACTGGGGCTTCGGCGCGAGCCAACCCGGCTGGAACGATGGTCTCTCATTGCAAATCGGATTAGCCGCCATAGGGTTGGCGGTGATGACCGTAGCACTTTGGCTACGCGATAACAACCCTGTTGCCCCCCGAACCGACCGGCGTTTGCTATTCTTTCTGACCGCCACCATTGCCCTTAGCCTGCTGCAATTTAGCCTGACCACCTTCCTCTGGAATTTTCTCGCCGGGCTGTTGACCTACCCCTGGCAGCTTTTAGGTTTCATCGGCTTATGCCTGTCGATTCTGGCCGGGGCGGCGCTCTGGCTCGATACCCGCTTGACGCAGCCGCCCCTACTGGCGACCATCGTCATCATTGTGGTGCTAAGTGTGTATCCTTATCTGCTGCCTAACTTTATTCAACCCGAGATAGCCTGGCTCAATGGGCCACAGGCCACGCTAGGCGACAACCAACTGGCGCTGCTCGACCACCATTTCGCGGTGGCGATCCCCGGCCACACCGCCGGCCTCAACCTGGGCGAGACCACGATCCCCCTCCAAGCCCACGGCCCACTCCAGCCGAATGAGACGCTCACCCTGGCGGTCAACTGGCAGCCGATGCAAACTCTGGCCGACAACCTCAAGGTGTTCGTCCATCTCGTTGATGCTAACGGCAACGTACTGGCGCAGTTTGACGGCTACCCGCAAAACGGCAGCTATCCGACCCCCCAATGGATTCCCGGCGAGATCATCCGCGACGCCTATCCCATTCTTCTACCCGACAATCTCCCCACCGGCCCCTATCGCGTCTACCTCGGTCTATACGACGAAACCACCTTCGCCCGGCTGCCCGTCCCCGATGATAATGAAGGTAGGATTATTCTTGATGTTCGGTAAGAAATGGAAAGGGTGCCAGGGGTCAGGGGTCAGGGGTCAGCCGTTAGCCGTTAGCGGTCAGCCGTTAGCGATCAGCAATCAGCGGTCAGCTATCAGCGGTCAGCAGCCGTCAGAAACCAATGACAAATCCACACTCGATGACTCCCCAACGCCAACGTCCCAACCGGCCAACTCACCTAACTCCACAAACTCTATAAACTCCACGAACTCTACTAACTCCAAAAACTCGCTCTATCTGTGGTTGACCCTTCTCCTCTCCCTGCCCGTGCTTGGGCCGCTGCTGCAACCCGGCTACTACTGGGGGGCGCACGATGCCCGCCACTCGGTCTACTTCTTGTACGAGTTCAACCAAGCCATTCAAGACGGCATCGGGTATCCGCGCTGGGCGCCCGATTTTGCCTTTGGTTATGGTTATCCGTTCTTCAATATTTACGGGCCGCTGTCCTCGTATACCGGCCAACTGTTTATTTGGCTGGGACTGGATGTGGTTACGGCGGTCAAGGTCGTCTTTGGTCTGTCGGCGATATTGTCCGGCCTAACGATGTATCTGTTCGTTAAACGCCTCCTCAATCCGGCGGCGGGGCTGATCGCGGCTTTGACTTACGTCTACTTTCCCTACCACCTGTTCGATCTCTACGTTCGGGCCGCCCTGGCCGAGTCGGTTGGTTTCGTGTTCGTGCCGTTGGTGCTGTGGGGCTTTTACGAAGTAATGGCTCGACCGCGCTTAACGGCCGTCCTGTGGGCGTCGCTGGCTTATGCCGGCCTGATGTTCACCAGCAATCTGCTGGCGCTCATGTTTACGCCGATTTTGGGGCTCTATGTGGCGGTGATGATGGTGTGGGCGTTCTTTGGGAAGGCTAAGGCTGAGGCTAAGGCTAAGGTAGACACCGAGGTTGAGGCCGAGACCAAAACCCTGTCTACCCAAACCCCTAAACTCCACCAACTCCACCAACTCCATAAACTCTACAAACTCCATAAACCCCACAAACTCTATAAACTCCTTGCCGGCTTGCCGCCGCTCTTCACCCTCTTACTGGGATTGGGGTTAAGCAGTATTTTTTGGCTGCCCGCCTTTATTGAATACAAATATGTCCGGGTCGATCAATGGGTTGGCGGTCGCTTCGCTTTTGGCGACGACTTTGTTGAACTCTTCCAGCTCTTCTCGCCCAAGTGGGGCTTTGGAACCAGCATCCCCGGACCCAATGACGACACCGGCTTTCAAATCGGCCTGGCCGCGACCATCCTCTTGATCTTTTCCTTTATCATCGTCCCCAAACTCAGCGATCCCTTCAGCCGGCGCACCCTCTACTTCTTCCAAACAATGACGCTCATCCTCATCTTCCTAACCACCCCCATTTCAAGCCTGGTCTGGACCCTCCTGCCCCTCTCCAGCTTCGCCCAATTCCCCTGGCGGCTCCTGGTCATCATCGCCCCCTTCATCTCTATCCTGGCCGGCACCATTCTCGTTCATTATCCCGAGCCAATCCCCCATCCCCAACCCCCAGCCTCCACCTCCCATTATCAATTATCAATTATCAATTATCAATTATCTCCCCTTCTTCTCGCCACGCTCATCCTCCTTTCCAGCTACCCCTACCTCAAAGCCGAAGTCCGCGACCCCAAACCGACCGAGGGACCCGTCAGTCAGGCCGCGCTGTTCCGCTTCCAGCAATCCTCCGATGAGATGACCGGCCAGACGGCCTGGGTGCGGCGCATCCCCAACTGGTCGAGCCTGGCCGAGCAAGTCGAGCGCGGCGGCGAGATCGCCACCAAAGTCAACTACACCGCTCTACCGGCCGATGACAGCGTCGGCGTCTATTCGATGGAGATGGACAGCGTTCACGAACGGTTGTGGGTCGGCACGGAGCAAGCAGGCCAAAGTGTGACCTTCCTCACCCCTTACTACCCCGGCTGGACGGCCACTATATATGAAGACCTCGGCCCTCACGACGGCAACCTTGATCAAGAGGTTGGGCCGGTGACACGCGTCGGGCCGGTGGTCGACCAGCCGCCGATTAGTACCACACCGATTGAAGGGTGGATGGTCGTCCCCATTCCCCCCGGCTCGCACTTCTTAGAGCTGCGCTTTGAAGACACGCCCATTCGGATCGTGGGGCGGTGGGTGACGTTCATATCTATGCTGGTATGGCTGGGGCTTTTTGTTGTTGTCGATCTTGTTAAAAAATAAATTGTGAATAATGAATTGTGGATGGTGAATGGTGAATGAAAAAATAACTTTACCATTCACTATTAATTATTCACCATTCACTATTAATTCGTATCTAACTCAAGTTGCTACCCTGCCAGACCTTTAGGGTTTTTGGCCCTGATTTTGACCAGAATTGGCCTTAAATAGCCAAATTTAGGTCGGGATAAGGCCCTTCCGGAAACCCTAAAGGCCTTTTCCCGCAAGGTGGCAACTTGGGTTATCTAAGTATCTGTCCAAGATAAAAACCAGATAAATCGACACCAACACCACGCCCATATACGGCAGCAGCGCTGTCGTAAGCAACGTTGGCGGCAGCGCCAAGATGATCATCGGGGCATTCGAACTGGTGTGCAGAATGGCCGGGCCACCCAACGAGTTGCCCCCGTGGGCATAGCTATAGGCCAGCGGAAACGTGAGGAGGGCCCCCAACAGCACCGAGGCCAGACCGGATATCCAGCCGAGGGTAAAAATCAGGTAGAGATGCTGCCCGGCAAAGAGTAGGGCCGAGAGCATCGCCGCCGACCCAAACGACCGGTCTGGCCGGAGATGACCAAAGACAAAACCCCGGTGGATGACCTCCTCGGTGATGCCGTTAACCAGTATCACCCCCACCAATAAGGCCCACCCGTCCGGTCGAAGCTGGATGGGCGTATCCTGAAGCCAGGCCAGCAGCGGCAGAAAGAGCCACATCGGTAAGCTGACCAGTAAGGCCACCAGCACCATCGACCGCCGCACCCGGACAAAGCCCACCCTCTGCCAGGTCTGCCTCCAACTCCCACTGAAGAGTAGCCGTTCAAAGACCAACGTCGCTCCAACGCCCCAGACACATAAGAGTACCTGCCGCAGCAACATAGGAAAGTCCGGCGGGGTAAAAAAGGCGGCGGCCACCAGCGGAATGATGACCAGGCTGGCCGCGACATAGACTTTGATCAAGGTAGTTGATGGCATTTTCATGAGTGCTTCCTCCCACGGTTTTCATTTATGAACCATAGCTATTGCCGAGTTGGTTAAGGTCTGACCCCCAGCTATTCCATTTCGGGCGGCATGATGACCGCTTCTACGGGGCGACGAAGCGAACGCGGCATGGCCTCGGCGTAGCCGAAACGGATGAGCAATTGCGGCCAAGACGCGCCCAAGCTCAGCGCGCTCTGGAACTGCGAGCGCAGCTCGGCCACTTCCAAGGGCTGGTTTAAGAAGGCCGATTTGATATTCAACGACGTCATCTTCAGTGCCAGCCGTTCGTAAACCTGGCCGGTGCGGACCCAGGTGGCCTTGTCGTCTGACTCTGAAGCGATCACCACCACCCCGGCGGAGCTGCGGAGTTTCCGGGCATCGACATCGGCTTGTTGCTGCGGCTTTGTGCCGGCTACGAATAGACGTCCGAGCCAGCCGGGTACTTCAGGATGGCCGGAACAGCGGGAGAACAGACCATCGAGTGAGGCCAGGGCGTCCTTCTGGTTGAACCGCAGCCAGTCGATCAGTTCAGCCACAAACGCTTGATCGGCGTATTGGCGCAGATTACCTTGATGCACATACGCCAGCACCGTCTCCAGCTCGGGGGAATTGAGAACATAACGCAGCGTCACGCCCGGCTCCAGATGTAACGCTTGCACGTCATCAAGGTCGGCCCCCTTGACGGCGTGACCGTCATAGTCGGAGCGCGTGTTTTGGCGCAGCTCAATCGCCTTAAACAAGGGATTGTTCTGAGGAGTAGCCGCGGTTAGACGAATATGAATGTAATCAACGCCATCCGGATAAGTGACTTCGGCGGCATAGCCGGTGGCGCGGGCGGCCACCCGTAAGTTTTCCAGGGCACAGCCCAGGCTAATCCAGAGTTCGCGGTCATGGGGGTCAACGACCGGCAAACGGCGCGTATAGTCCGGATGGATTTCGATGGCATTATCTTTGAGGACGAACTGCCACGGCTGGGTGTTGTGCCCATTCGCGGCCAGGGTCGCATACCGGATAAGTTCTCGCATTTGAGCGGACATAGGTACCTTCCTTGCCAAAGGTCTGCGGATGTCGTTGGCCTGGGCCTCATAATCTAGCCAGGGGGCCGCCTCGACCAGCAGATAGCCCCCGGCTGTGGTTACGCCGGCCGCGGCCAGTAGTTTCACAAAACTCCGCCGGCTGAGCCGGGGGCGGGACGGGATGGTGTTCATGGCGATTAACTCCTTTGATCAATGGGTCACCCTAACCTATCAGTGGTTGGGCTACTTCATTTATATGACTCAAGTTGCTACCCTGCCAGACCTTTAGGGTTTCGGCCCTAATTTTGACCAGAATTGGCCTTACATATCCCAATTTAGGTCGGG